>NZ_JARQOZ010000001.1:0-199048 GCF_046032115.1 Streptococcus suis
GACAAGGGTAAAGCGATCCAGCTTATCTATAAGGGATACGATAAGTCTTGTGACAGTTTGCGGTATGGCTTTCATCCTCATTATCAGGACAACCGTATCTTCCGTTTAAAACGATGTGTTGAACCGATTATCTTTAACCAAGTAGCGCGAGATAGTAAGAAATTCAAGAGACTATACAAGAAGCGAACCGCTGTGGAGCGGGTGAATGGACGCTTAGACAGAGACTTTAGGTTTGAGACCCATACTATTCGAGGGTTAAAGAAGATGAGTTTAGCTGTTGCCATGAGCTTTTTAGTCATGATCGGCTTTGCTTTAAGGAAAGCCAAGTCTGGGACAAGGATTCAGCTTGCGAGCTGGGTAGTTTAATTGGTTCAAAAAAATCACCACACAAACAAGGGGTTATTGCGCCCTTTTTTTGCCTTTTATTGGAAAAAAGGGCACCAGCGAATATTGTAGACCAATTGTGAGATAAGGAAAGTCGTTAGAATCTTCTTTTGGATGATAACAAATTGGATAAAATACGAACTACGGGAATGATTTGCCTAGAGAGACTGATTTTGAGGTGTTTTTTGATTACGTGCCAGCCAGTAGAGGACATAGAGGACCAACAATCCAGTTGCCGCTAGGAAAAGTCCGCTAATCTGATTGACAGTCAGTACCAAGACCAGACCTGAAACAAGTAGTCGGACAAAGGCTTGACCCAGCATGAAGTAGGTAGATACTGCTCCACCGATAGTTGCCAGCTGCTCCTCTGGCATAGAATTGACAAACTTGGCATTAAACTTCGGACCGCTGGCACCAAAGCTAATCCCCATAGTTGTAAGGAAGAAGAAAATAATTGGCAGTTGATGCAGCAACATTCCGACAAACACGCCAAGTAGAGAGAAAGTGGCGGCCACTTCAAGCGTCACCATGCTGGTCTTTTTGAAAAGGGTAAAGACCAAGGTCGAGCCCAAGATATTTCCGACAAAGAAAATCAGAATGGTCAGGGCAAGGGTTGTTTCAACATTGAGGAAGACGAGGTCTGGGTCTTCGCTAATCAGCAGGACCAGAATAGGATAGAGAATCGCTCCGCAGGCATTGATAATGGGGCTGGTAATCAGGACCAGGCGGAACTCGGGAATCTTGCGAAGCTCCACGATGGCTTGCTTGAAAGAAGCTAGAATGCCTGGACCCTTGGTTTCTAGCTCGGACTGGCTCGGTTGCTCTGCTATTTTCAAAGGCTGCTCCGTCAGGAGTTTGCGAAAGGCTGGCGTCAGCAGCTGCATGATGAGGAGTGCGGCCAAAAAGGTGCCGGCGTTGAGAAAGGCCAGGTTTTGGTAGGAGAGGAGGCCGACCAAGAAGGCAGAGAGGGCCTGAGAGGCGATGTTGAGGAGGCTGGTCACGGTCTGGCGAAAGGCCGAGTACTGCTCCCGCTCTTCTTTGGGCGCTATGCGTAATCCCAGAGGTGCATAGAGGCCGTTTTCATAGAAGCCAGCGAAGTCTGCAAAGACATTGAAACTTGCAGCCACCACGACAATCCAGAGGGCTGGCTCAAAGCCCATGCAGAATCCGAGGATGAGGTAGAGGGCCACACGGAAGAGGAGAGTCAGCTTGATAGTGCTGATTTTGTTGACCGTCTTATCTGCCAGATAGCCTGTAAAGAGGCCCATAAAGCTAGGAAAGATTTCTGAGAAGGTCACAATCGCCAGCGCCAGACGGCTGTTGGGTACCAGCAAGACATAGTTCATCAAGGCCAGATAATAGACAACATCGCCAAAATTGGACAGCATATCCGCCGTCAGTACCCATAGGTAAGTCGCATTTTTCAAAATCTTTTTCATGATAATCCCTTTCTTTTATATAGTTTTCAGAATATTCAGACTATTTAGTCTGCAGAGGAGCCTGAATAGACTTTCCTCTTGCCACTTTATGCAGAATAAATCGTTAGGTTTGAGAAGGCTAGGTCACCTGTAACAAGGAGGGCCTTTTCTCCCTGCTCAGTCGCATAGTTATTGGTTGTTGACATAGCACTGTCAAGTTCCACCACTGCTCGCCAGTTGGCCGGCAGATAGAGTGTAACATTTGAGAAGGCAGCATCGATATGGAATTCAGCCTTATTGCCTAAAATAACCGCCTGATCAAAGTAAACTGTACTAGATCCGAAGGCTACTTCCACACTATCATGGAGAAAATTATCGTCATGAATGTAGCGGGTTGAAGAGCCAAAAGCTGTATCGCGTCTCTTATCGCCAATCACCCCTGTGACAACTCCATGAGCCAGTCTACGCTTCTTCGGCTTAAGCATCAGTTTCAAGCCAAGGCAAAGAAGAACAAGCGATAGAACCATATTCCAAGTCCCAAACTTCACCCAATCATAAACTGAGTTCACCGCTATAAAAGCCAGACCGAAACAAAAGATACTGGCAAGCCAATCCAGCTTCACCAAACGGTGAAAACCCGTCACAAAGGTTAAAACAAACCAAACAGTTGTCCAAAACGGCATGGCCAGATGTAAGCCTAAGGAATCCCTTAGCAATACCAAGACCGCTAATCCAATCACTAAACAACCTATCATAAAACGTTTCATCTTCCTACCTCATTTCCTGTAACTTTTCTTTTAATAAATGGTAATAATGTCGCGACACGTGAACTTCCTTGTGAGTCTTATAGAAGGAAATCCGACTGGTGCCTGAGAAGGACTTATCTAGCGAATAAACTACCTTGCTATTGACAATGGTTGACTTAGCTACCCGACAAAAGTAGATAGGCAAATACTCCTCAAGTTCATAGAGTTTCATCTTAACCTCGTAGGCATCATCGCCTGTATGAGCAAAAATCTTGGTTCCGTCCGTTTCAAAGAAAAGTATGTCACCCAATGAAAGAAAATACTCGCTGCTCCCCTTGTAAAAAACAAGCGAGGGACGACTAACTTGTTGCAAAGCTTGCTGAATCTGTTCAATCTCTGGTCCCAGCTGACTGGTTCGGATAACAACTTCAACCTGATCTAAGCTGTCATCAAATTCAATCCTAACTTTCATAGCTCCCTCCTTTTTGATAGCTCTATTATACCAGTTCGACATCCAATTACAAGGGCATTTCAGTAAGTGGCAAAATTAGACAGGTAAGTGGTAGAAATAAACTAAGAAAAGTCCCTTGCAATTACGCGAGGGACCTAATTTTTATTATATGATTTTGAAAATTGCAGAGTTTTTTTCTTAAAAAATCGCATCCAGCAATGATGTGCTTCCACCACCACCGTCACCACCTGCACCGACAATATGATTGCCAATGACCTGAGCAAAGGTCTCAATGTTCAAGCTCTGTACATAGATTTCTCCATAACCTGTAAAGGTATTAACGATTCCTTCACCTGTACCGATAGATTGGAGGAAACCATTTTCCATATGGATATTGTAGTCCAAATCACGACTCCAAGCAACCACATGAGCATTGTCAATGGTGATACTTCCACCATCCAAAGTTAGCTTCTTAATAGAACCAAACGCATTCGCCAAAAGTGTGCCATGTCCCTCCGTAGTCATCACAAAGAGACCACCCTGACCACCAAAGAAAGCTTTCCCAACACTCTGGCGTTCCATTTTATACTGGGCAGAACCATCGAGGGCAAGGAAGGCACCATCATTTAGTCGATATTGCTCTGCACCAAGTTCCAAGGCAATAACCTGACCTGGCGTTGAAGGCGCAAGGGCGATTTTCCCGTCGTCGTTATTGGAAATAGCTTGCGTGATAAACATGGATTCGCCTGAAACCATAGAACGACCAATCGCTCCGACCAGTTTTCCAAGACCAGAGCCACCACGGGCATTGAGCTTGGTATTCAAGGTCACACTCGGTGTATGGTAGACCATGCTCCCTTGTTGAATATAAGCCGTTTCCCCAGCTTCCAAAGCGATTTCCACCAAAGGAAACTGCATATTACTATCGATAGTATATTTCATCCGATTGTCTGACATAGTTGACTCCTATTTTTTACGAAAGGTCCTGTTAACCACAGGATAGCCATAATAAACTTAGAACAAGCTAAAATAAACCAAGTATCATTTATCTCTTTGTTTGTTCTGTTGTGATAATACAATTTTATCCTATTCAAAAAAACTTGTCAAGGATTTCTCGGCTATTCAGATAAAATTTACAGGAAAAACCGAACTTCCTGAGCATTCCTATATAACTTCTGTCATACGACCCGTATCCACATCATAAACCGCACCGAAAATTTCAACGTCGTCAGGTATGAGCGGAGATTGTTTCAAGAGAGCTATATCCTCCCGCACACTTTCCTCAACATCGGTAAAAGGTAGGAAATCCTGACCGCTGACATCGACCTGCAAGTCCCGCTTGAGTTGGGCCGCAAAGTCCTCATTGGTAAAGGTCTGTGCACCGCAGTCTGTATGGTGGAGGACAACGATTTCCCTTGTGCCAAGCTGCTGCTGGGAAATGACCAGCGAGCGAATCATGTCCTCCGTCACGCGCCCACCCGCATTCCGCAAAATGTGGGCATCACCCAGAGCCAAGCCCAAGGCCTGCGCCACGTGAAGTCGTGAGTCCATACAGGTCACGATAGCCACCTTGGTCTTTGGACGAAGGGGCAAATGGTAATCACCATGCAGGTCAACATAGGCCTTGTTGGCCTTCATAAAGTTTTGAAAATAAGACATAGGACCTCCTTGTCTGATGAGAATTTCTGAAAGTTTCAGAAATAGGTTAGTCCTAGCTTATCATATTCCCGACCATTTGTCGCAAAAAGAGGAGCGACTAGCTGTCACTCCCGAATGATTTCATCAGTTGAATACTTTCTGCAAGACTTCGCCAATGGTTGTCACGCCGATAACGGTGATTTCCTTGGGCACCTTGATACCTGTCAGAGAATTTTTGGGGGCATAGACCTTGGTAAAACCTAATTTAGCGGCTTCGTTAATCCGTTGCTCAATCCGATTGACGCGGCGGATTTCACCTGTCAGACCGATTTCGCCTATAAAGCACTCTTGTGGGTTGGTTGGCTTATCCTTGTAACTGGAGGCAAGGGCAACTGCGACCGCCAAGTCAATAGCTGGCTCATCCAGTTTGACACCGCCTGCTGACTTGAGGTAGGCATCTTGGTTTTGGAGGAGCAGGCCTGCCCGTTTTTCCAAAACCGCCATAATCAAGCTGGCACGGTTGAAGTCCAATCCTGTCGTGGTCCGCTTGGCATTGCCAAACATGGTCGGGGTCACCAGAGCCTGCACTTCGGCAAGGATCGGGCGGGTGCCCTCCATGGTCACGACAATCGCAGAGCCTGTCGCCCCGTCCAAACGCTCTTCCAGAAAGACTTCACTAGGATTGAGGACTTCGACCAGGCCCTGCGACTGCATTTCAAAAATACCGATTTCGTTGGTGGAGCCAAAACGGTTTTTGACCGCCCGCAAGATACGGAAGGTATGTTGCCGCTCGCCCTCAAAATAGAGGACTGTATCCACCATGTGCTCCAAGGTCCGCGGTCCAGCCAGGGTTCCCTCCTTGGTCATGTGGCCGACGATAAAGGTTGCGATGTTGTTGGTTTTGGCAATCTGCATGAGTTCATTGGTCACTTCACGGACCTGACTGACAGAGCCTTGTACGCTGGAGATGTCAGGGCTCATAATGGTCTGGATAGAGTCGATAATCAGGAAATCTGGTTTTATCTTCTCAATCTCAGTCCGAATGCTCTGCATATTGGTCTCCGCATAGAGATAGAACTCGCTGTCGATGTCGCCCAAACGCTCCGCCCGCAACTTAATCTGCTGGGCAGACTCTTCCCCCGACACATAGAGGACGGTGCCAATGGTGGACAGCTGGGTAGAAACCTGCAAGAGCAGGGTGGATTTGCCAATCCCTGGATCGCCTCCGATCAGGACCAGACTACCCGGCACCACGCCGCCACCGAGGACGCGGTTGAACTCTTCCATGTTGGTCTTGGTGCGGGCCACTTGAATGGAGGAAACTTCATTGAGCTTCATTGGTCGGGTCTTCTCACCTGTCAGGCTAACCCGCTCGTTCTTGACTTCGGCGACTTCCACTTCCTCGACAAAGCTAGACCAGGAGCCGCAGTTGGGGCAACGGCCCAGATACTTGGGCGAGTGGTACTCGCAGGATTGACAGACAAAGGTTGTTTTTTTCTTAGCGATGATGATTTCCTCCTATAGATTGTATTCTAGGATTTCGCAGTAGGCTATGGTTTCTTTTGGGACAAACTGGCGTATCAGCATACCGTGACAGACGATAACGATTCGGTCATAGGCTTTGTATTTTTCAAGGGCCTGTAAAAATCGCTCTTTCATCTCCGCAGCAGTCTCATAACGAACAGGAGAAGACTCAGGCACCGCTCCGCCATTTTCCAAAAATAATCGATGAGCTAAGATAGCCTCATCTTGACTGGCATTTTGTCCCGTCAGGTCTGGTCGCCACTCATGAAAAAAGGGCTCAACCAGAAGAGGCAGTTGGTGGACATGAGCAATGTAAGTTGCAGTCTCCAAGGCCCGCGTGACGCTTGAAGCGATAACCACCTGAGCATGAGCAAAAACAGAACTGCTGGCAACTTTCTGGGCCAAAGCCCTTCCCTTTTCAGTCAGGGGAGCCAGATCCCGTCCAAAACCTGCGTACAGCCGAGGGTTATCATGCTGGTCAAACATGCTGTAGTCGGGCTCGGAATGCCGCACAAAGAAAATCTGCATAATAGTCTATTTCCCTGTTGAGCCAAATCCACCTGTCCGAACGCCGTCGGCCTGGTCACCGTCAGCCAAGAGGAAGGGGGCAAAAACAGCCTGCACAATTCGCTCGCCAGCTTCCACCACGACAGTTTCCTCGGTGATGTTTCGCATCTGGGCAAAGATGTGGCCTTCGTTGGCTGGATTGCCATAGTAGTCGCCGTCAATAACTCCAACCGAGTTAATCAGGACCAGCCCCTTCTTGCGAGGATTGGACGAACGGTCGTAAAGATAGAGGACCTCGTTGGCCTGCATATAGGCCTTAACTCCTGTCGGCACTAGCTTAATTTCGCCTGGCTCCAAGCTGACCGTCTCCGCAGCTTTCAGGTCGTAACCTGCTGCGTGGGCTGTCTCACGTCTTGGCAATAAGTTTTCATCTGTAAACTGGCTGACCAGTTCGAATCCACGGATTTTCATGTTTTTTCCTTTCGAGTACTTATTTTGAAGATAAATCTTCTAGTAATTTTTCAAAATCAGAATTTATCTTTTGGGTCTTATTAAAAATTGCATATTCTGACCGAGCTTTCTCCTTGGCTGACTGCCTTGTAATTTGACCATACCCCTCTAAAAGTTCATAATCTTGAAAGGCTAAAAATCGGTCAATACTATCTGCCAAATCTTGCATGGTCTGAGTTTTTCCTTGCTCAATTTGTCGCTCCAGATAGTCAAAGTAGCCCGAAATACTACGTTCCAGCGAACGAATCTCCTTTTCGTTCAGATAATTTTTAGCAATAAGAGCATCAGATTGCAAAATACGTCCGTCAGGGGAGTGCTTCCAGGTTACCAACCCCATGTTCGCTTTGGTGTGGTCTGCCTTTTCATAAATAATTTCGGCAGCTGTTTTACCTGTAATCGCATAATGAAATTTATTTTGCACATGAGCATAGAATTGCTTAGTCATCAAGCTATTAGCGTCATAATCAATCGCAATCTCTGCAAAAATATCTGTGATTTGTAACCAAATTCGTCGTTCACTAGCACGGATAGAACGAACTCGTTCTAAGAGCTCACGGAAATAATCTTTTTCCAACAGGTTCTCGCCTTGCTTCAAACGCTCATCATCCATGGCAAAGCCTTTAATCATGTATTCTCGAAGCACAGTCGTTGCCCACTGTCTAAACTTAGTAGCCTTTTGAGAATTGACACGATAACTGACGGAGATGATAGCATCCAGATTGTAATAATCAACCTGCCTGATGACCTCACGAGTCCCCTCTATTTGAACTGTTTCCATTTTGGAAATAGTTGCTCCCTCATCCAACTCACCTTCTTCAAAAATATTTTTCAAATGTTTGCTGATAGCTGGTACACCAACATCAAACAATCTTGCCATTTCCTTCTGACTAGCCCAAATCGTCTCGTCACTGACAATGACACTAGCCTTTTCTTGGTCATTTTCTGCTCGGTAAATTAAAAATTGTAATTCCTTCATATTTGCCTCTTTAATTATTTAGAGCTCACTCCCCACTACAAATTCATTCGCATTTTTCGTCACAAATGCAAAAAGTGTGGTTAAGGGAAAGGCGTACTCGTCATCAAAGCGAGCCGCACGTAGCCACAAGTCTTGGTCAACCTTACGGAGATAGACACTGCGAGAGAAGGTGAATTCATATCCCAACCATAGGTCTATTATACACTAATTCGTCAAAGCCTGCGATTTTCAGCAAAAAAACACCTGACCTACAGGTGCTACTAATATAAACTAGCTCAAGCAATTCAATCCTTTTCCGAGCCAAAAATCTCCCAATACTCCTCGACTTCTTGCTCCAACTGTTCAACCATCTCTAGCAAGTCTGCAGCTCGGAGAATAGCAAGCCCCTTGTCCACCATCCCTCTATCCTGCTGAAAGATACCCATACGGACATTAGCCATACCTACATAATCAATCCGCATACTTTCCTGAGCCATGGCATAAACTCTTTCCATTACTGAAACACAAAGTTGATACTCCCCATTTTTCAGCAAAACGGTTGATAGGTTGTAGAGAAAAGCAAACTGGCTAACCTGTACATCTCTGAAGTCCTTATATTTGTCCAAGGAAAGCAAGATTTTATCTACAAAGCCTTTCAAATGGGATACAGGAATAATCGGAAGCACCAACCCTAACTTACGAAAGTCAGCTAAATACCAAGTATCTGACTTCTCCAATTCCTTCCAGAGTGCTTGCCCCAACTGTCTGGTCCGCTCCCCATCTCCTGTTTGATAGATAGAGAGAGCTAACCGTATCAGTTGTTCGATTCGCTGAACCCGTATATCTTCCTGCCTCTTCAAATACTGCTCTATTTGGTACAAAAAATCTTGACAACCTAATTCAGAAAAAAAATGTCCTCTCAGATTTTCAAAGCGATGGATGATAGAAGATCGCTCCGAAGGCTGATAGGCATGGCAGATATAGTCAAACTCTGCAAAAGTCATATCCAACTGACGGAGGATATGTGAAAAGTGAGCAATGGTCGGGTACTCTTTGTTGTTTTCAATTTTTGATAGGGTCGTCCGTGACAAGGCATCTCCACAAACTTCCTGCTGGCTAAGTCCCTTTGACTTGCGAATCTCTTTTAAGACTGTCCCAAAATCCCATTTCATACAAGACCTCCAAAAAATGTGAGAAATGTTTACGTTTTCATCTTTTGCATGTATTCTATGATATCATAATAGTAAAGAAAAACAAACAAAATAATAGGAGGCACTCTTATGAAAAATTGGAAAAACTATCTCTTGCTTTTAACTTACTCAGCCATCCTACTAGCGCCTCAACTTTTAGGGGGTGGATGGGCTATCATTTGGCCAGTTATCAACAAATAAATAAGCTACTACCATCTCACCACTCTGGAAAGGAGGATAATAACTGGAAACTATATGTTAGGTGGAGAGGATAGGAAAGCTAATCTTAAAAATAAAAATACACTTAGAAAGGAGAATTATCACGAAAGTTCAAAAATATATAGCTCTCGGTCTACTATCTATTTCATTAATTCCTAGTACTTCAGTTCTGATGCAATCTAATTCCGTTTATGCTAACGAGATAGTCACAACTACCTCAACAAGAAGCTTGTTAAACACTCTGGAAGAAAAAGGTTACTTAGAAATTGATGATTCTTCAAAAAATGTTAAATTAACAGAAAAATACAAACAAGAAGTATTATCGTCCGTAGATTTAACACAATATCATGTCGAATTCACTGAAAACTCTGTCACAATTGTTCCACATATCCAAGAACGAGCCTTTACAGGTGTTAACAAAATAGTTTATACTTGGAAGGGGTTTGATGTTTATCTAGATAGCACGAATGCTAATCGATTAGCTGCTGGTTTAGGTCTCGGTGCAGTCGCCGCCGCACTAGTACCTGACCCAACGCTATCAAAAGCCCTAGCTATCGCTTTAGGAGCTGCCGCAGGATTAGTGGGATGGAATAACGCTGCTGGCCGTGGTATCATCATCGCTTTCATAGGTTATTTGGGCGACGCTAAACCCCACTGGATTGCTTCTCAATAAATCCAACCCCTTTCTTAGGAGGTGCTCACCATGGTTTACTTTAAAATAATCATTCTCTGGTTTTCTCTAGCCCTTGCATTGTACGGGGACAAGTTCATTCAGAAAGATTTCCCAATTTGGAAAGGGATTTTCCTACTTGTTGCTCTGGCAAGTTCACTTTCTTTTCTATTTTAATCCCATATAGAGTATTTTGGAAAGAAGAACAGTTATGAAACGAACCAATCTCTTTCATAAAAAATCGACCGTTTTCACTCTGATTGGCCTCCACTTAGTTGTTTTCCTACTTAGTGGACTTCGCTCTTGGATGTTGCACCAACCCTTCAAATGGTGGATTACCCTAGGGATTAGTGTCGGTTTTTCAGTTGCTTATCTCTTAGTAACAAAAAATGACACCTAGTCATACAAAAAAATCACTAATAAACTACATCAGATGAACATGAAAACATTCCAAGAAAATCTATACAAGACTGAATGTATCAAGTTACCTATCTTAATCTTGAAGTCTTGTAGAACACATACTTAAAAACCAGTCAATCACAGATATAGATTGACTGGTTTTTGCTGTTCACGTTCTTACTCAATGAAAATCAGACTATCGACGCAGAGTTAGGTAAAGCTCTATTCCCTATATATCGCAAGAGAACAGACTGAAAACCTGCATTGAAGCCGTTCCATCAACAAAGTCTGGCTCTGATTTTCGAAGGATATTACTCAAACACAAACTGGTTCTGGTAGAGTTCTGCGTAGAAGCCGTTGAGTTTAAGAAGCTGGCTGTGGTTGCCTTGCTCGATGACCTTTCCGTCTTTGAGGACGATGATTTCATCCGCAAGTCTGGATCTATTTCTCTGGTATAACCCAAAAAAGATAGTAAGTAATAAAGACTGTCAGCAAGCCAAGTCCAATTTTGACAAATAGTACAGGAGCCAACCAAATGGAAATCCCCATGAGTATGTAGATTTGCCAGATAATTTGTTTTTTCCGTTTACGGGAAATGGCTTTGGTTTCAGCATAATCCGCTACGTAAAATTGATAAATTTTTGTATTGCGTAGCCATTTTTCAAAATTTTTAGAGCTTCTAGCAAAACAAAATCCAGCCAAAAGTAAAAGAGGCGTTGTTGGAATGATAGGTAGAACAATCCCAATCATGCCAATAGCAAGACTAACAAAACCAGCTACTAGATAAACGATTTTTTTCATAATACTATTATACCAAAAGAGTTCGTGATTTTTTGAATATTTTCTGTATAGTTTAGGAAAACGCTTGCTTTTCACCCTGTAAATTGGTATGATAAGGATATTACATTTAGAAAAGAGAGAAGATGCTATGAAACTTCTAGGACTTGTCGGAACCAACTCCGCTCGCTCAACCAACCGCAAACTCTTGCAGTACATCAAACAGCATTTTGCTGACAAGGCAGATATTGAATTGGTTGAAATCAAGGACCTTCCAGTCTTCAATAAACCGGCTAATCGTGAACTGCCAGAAAGTGTTAAAGAATTAGTTGCAAAGATTGAAAGTGCTGATGGTGTCATCATCGGAACACCTGAGTATGACCACTCGATCCCCGCTGTTCTTATGAATGCACTAGCTTGGGTATCATATGGAGTCTACCCTATGCTTAACAAGCCGGTTATGATTACAGGTGCCTCATACGGAACACTCGGTTCTTCCCGTGCTCAATTGCAACTACGCCAAATTCTCAATGCTCCTGAACTCAAAGCTACTGTTTTACCAGATGAGTTCTTACTATCTCATTCCATGAAAGCCTTTGATACAAACGGTGAGCTCATTGATTTAGAAATCAGTCAAAAACTGGATGCCATCTTTGATGACTTCCGTCTCTTTGTCAAGATGACAAGTAAACTGTCTAGCGCCAAAGAGTTACTTCAAAAAGAAGCTGAAAACTTTGACTGGGAAAACTTGTAAGAGAGGATAACAATCATGAAATTTGTCGGAATTGTCGGGTCTAATGCAGACCAATCTTATAACCGCATGCTATTGCAATTTATTCAACGCCACTTTAAAGTAAAATTTGAATTAGAGCTTTTGGAAATCAAAGATGTCCCAATGTTCAATCAGGACGAAGACCAGTCTAATAGCTTTGCGATCCAATACCTTTACAACAAAATCACACGTGCTGATGGTGTCATCATTGCTACACCTGAGCACAACCACACCATCACACCTGCTCTTAAGAGTACTCTAGAGTGGCTAAGTTTCAATTTACATCCATTTGAAAATAAACCAGTTATGATTATCGGGGCTTCTTACTACGACCAAGGAACGTCTCGTGCTCAAGTCCACTTGAGAAAAATTTTGGACGCTCCAGGCGTCAATGCTTACACGTTACCAGGTAATGAATTCCTCCTTGGTAAAGCGAAAGAAGCTTTTGATGATAAAGGGAACATTATCAATGAAGGGACTGTGAAATTCTTGGAAAGCTGTCTAGACAACTTTATCAAGTATGTCGGCGTTGTATCTAAATTGAAACAACCCAAGCCAATTGCACCCGAAGATTTAGACTGTACCCATCCAATCGCAACGACCATCACAGGTGTGGACCCAGATGACCCAGACTGGCTGGATAAGGCTTCTAAATTGGTCAACGCTGTCGAGGGAGATACGTATGTAAAATTAGATAACGGTCTTTTAACAGTTAACCAACTCAATATGTTCCTCAACGCCATGCCATTTGAGTTGACCTATGCAGATGATAACAATCAGTTCCTCTATTACAACAATAGCCACCAAGAGCCTGATACTATGTTAGGTAAGCGGGTCCCAGAGCAAGTAGGAAACCGTTTGTCAACCGTTCACGGCACTTTACCACCTGCTCGTATGAAAAATGTCGAATGGGTTGTTGGAACCTTACGTAATGGTAACCAAGAGTACGTTCGAACAATCGTCCCAGGCACACCACCTGAAATTATCAATACTCATAACTACCAAGCTATGTACTATCCTGACGGGTCCTACGCTGGCATCAATGAAATTATCTTTAATTTTAAGCCATGGTTAGATTGGTATCTTGAAACCACTGGACAACGCTTGGTGGGGGGTGCAGGAAACACCGCATCTCCTGCCCATGTTGATGCAACCTCTGGCGCTTCAGATACAGGTAGTACCCCTACAGCTTCCACACCGACAGATGCCAATTCTGGTGCATCTGCTCACTAACAAATAAAAACTAGTGGGAAGGGGCTCCCTTTCCACTATATTTTTTCAATAAATTTTTGATGATTATATCACAAGGAGGCCCCATGTCCCCATTTCAAGAAAAAATTTCGGTTGCAGTTTCAAAAAAAGAATCCCTTTTTGATGAAAGTCTAAGCCGTTACGCCTTACGCTCCATGTATGCAGGAGCTTATTTGACCATGTCAACAGCTGTTGGTATTATTGGAGCTGATGTCATCTCCAGTCAATTCCCAAGTCTATCGCGTTTTGTTTTTACCTTTATCTTTGCTATCGGACTGATTTTTGTTCTTATTTTTGGTGGCGAATTGGCTACATCTAATATGATGTATCTAACGACTGGTGCCTATTATAAGCAAATTACTTGGAAAAAAGTAACGCTGATGTTACTTTACTGCACCTTCTTCAACTTTGTAGGTGCTACCATTCTGGCTTGGCTTTTCAATCAGTCCTTCTCCTACCTTAACTTATCTAACGAAAGTTTTGTTGTCAACGCTGTCACCATCAAACTAGGAAAATCCGACTGGAGTAACTTCTTTGAGGGAATTACTGCCAATATGTTTGTGAATATGGCTATCCTTGGGTATATGCTACTCAAGGAACAATCCGCCAAATTCTTTGTTATTGTATCTGCTATTTTTATGTTTGTTTTCCTTATCAACGAACACTTAGTTGCTAATTTCGCATCATTCATGCTCTTAGCCTTCAACGCTGCTCGTACAAATGTAGATACCTTTACCATCGTGAATATTCTTCGTCAGTGGATTGTTGTTTTCTTTGGAAATTGGCTTGGAGCCGGACTCTTTATTGGAATTGCTTATGCTTGGCTCAATCAGACTAAAACCAACCACCTTGAACAGTAATGATACTACAAAAACAGCCAAGATAAACCACATCCTAAAAGTTTAAGGATTGTGGCCTGCTTATCTTGGCTGTTATTTTTTACTATTCAAACACAAACTGGTTGTGGTAGAGTTCGGCGTAGAAGCCGCCCTGTTTAAGGAGTTGGCTGTGGTTGCCCTGCTCGATGACCTTTCCGTCTTTGAGGACGATGATTTCATCCGCATTGAGAATGGTTTTGAGACGGTGGGCAATGACGAAGCTGGTCCGTCCTGCGATAATAGCCTCCATGGCCTTTTGGATTTTGGCTTCCGTTACGGTATCGACGTTTGACGTTGCTTCGTCCAAAATCAAGACCTGTGGATCTGTCAAGAGCGTACGAGCAATAGAAATCAGCTGTTTCTGACCTGTGGAGAAGACATTCTCATCATCGGTCACATAGGTTTCATAACCCTCTGGCAAGCTCATGATAAAGTCGTGAATACGGGTGGCACGAGCTGCGGTTTCCACCATTTCCTGCGAAATGCTCTCATCGCCAAAGCGGATATTGTCCGCAATGGTACCAGAGAAGAGGACTGACTCCTGCAAGACAATACCGACCTTATCCCGCAAACTATCCAAATCATATTCCCGAATATCGCGACCGTCAAAGGCCACGCTACCACCATTGACATCGTAGAAGCGGTTGATCAAGTTCATAATGGTAGTCTTACCAGACCCCGTCGGCCCAACGACCGCCACCATTTTGCCCTTAGGAGCTGAAATGGATACCTTGTCCAAGACCTTCTGACCTGGCAGGTAGCCAAAGTCGATGTCCTTAATTTCAACACCTTCTTTTAATTCGGTAAATAGCGGAGCGTTTTGCGGGCGGACTTCCTCAGGCTCATCAAACATTTCCTGGATACGATGAGCACCTGTGAAAGCCAACTGCAATTCTGCCCAGCTAGATGCAATCTGCATGATTGGCTGGTAATACTGTTGCGAATATTGAACAAAAGTCACGACCAGACCAAGTGCGGCAGCTGTTTCCAGCGAGCTATCATTTAGGACAATGCTGGAGCCTGCAAAGATAACAATGGCAGTATTAACCAAGCTCATTCCGTTCATAAATGGAAAGAGAATCCCACCAAACAAACGTCCCTTGAAAGTTGTGCGACGAACTTCTTCATTGAGCTCCAAGAAACCATCAATCGTCTCTTCCTGCACACCCTGTACAATAATCGCTTTTTGCCCTGAAATCTTCTCATCCATGTAGGCATTGAGTTTAGACACCGCAGCCTGTTGCTTATCAGTATATTTCCGTGACAGGCGAATGATAATCACTAGGGCAATCAAGGCAACTGGCGTAGATGCGATAGTTACCAAAGCCAAGCGAGTATCCTGACGGAACATCATGATAACCATACCGATGTAAAGAGCAATATTGGTCACTACCTGAGTCAAGGACTGGTTAAAAGCATTTTGGATATTGTCCAAATCACTGGTAAAACGAGAAAGAATATCCCCATCCTTGTGGCTGTCAAAGAAGGCAACTGTCAAGCGTTCCAACTTGCCAAACAAACCTTTTCGCATCCGGTTGGTCGAATGAGCCACGATACGCGTGAAAAGGAGGGTGTAAATCAAGGTTGATACCACAGTCGCCACATAGGCCAACAAGAGATTGAGCATAACCCCATTAAAATCAGCTAGGTCGGGCTTGAAATCTGACTGACCCATTTGCACCGAAGCAAAATAAGCCTGACCAATTTTCCCCATCTCTGCAATCGCATCTCCAAGGAAAACAGGTGTCTTAACCTGCAAATAAGTCGCCGTCACAATAGCTAGAAAAATCACAGCAAAGGACAGCTTATAGCGTTTAAAATAAAACCAGAAAAAACGTAAAGTCTTCATTTATTCATCCTTCCCTTTCTGTGTTTCGTAAATTTCTCGGTAGACGTCATTTGTCGCTACCAATTCTGCGTGTGTTCCTTGACCAATCAAGCGACCTTCATCAAGAACCAAGATCTTATCAGCTTTGACAACAGAAGAAATCTTCTGAGCAACGATGACCGTCGTTGTCCCCTTCAAATCATGGTTGAGGGCTTCTTGTACCAACTTCTCTGATTTGGCATCCAAGGCTGAGGTCGAATCATCTAGCACCAAGACTTTAGGATCACTAATCACCCCACGCGCAATGGACATCCGCTGTTTCTGACCACCTGAGAAGTTATTTCCACGTTCTTCTACTTGACTCTCATAGGTATCATCCAAGCGGTCGATAAATTCTTTGGCTTGGGCAATACCTGCGGCCCGCTCCAGACGTTGCAAATCAGCACCAGGTGCACCTTGACGCAGGTTGTCTGCAATGGTCCCTGAGAAGAGAATAGCTTTTTGCAAAACGATAGACACTGTATCTCTCAAGGTTTCCTGACTGATGTCTTTCAAATCACGTCCACCAATTGACACAGTCCCTTCCTGTGGATCAAACAAACGCGGAATGAGCTGAGCTAGTGTTGATTTACCCGCACCCGTTGCACCGACCACACCGACCATCTGACCAGACTCAATCTCAAAGGAGATATTTTTCAAGGTTGGCTCAGTGTCATGCGGATAGGTAAAGCTGACATTGTCAAAAACAATCCGACCATCCAAGTCCTCTTTTGCACCATCTTTAAAGGACATCGCTGGCTCTGTATCTAAAACCTCACTCAAACGTTTAATGGAAATAGCAGCACGTGAAGCCTGCATCCCCATAAAGCTAGTCATGATAATGGCAAACATGATTTGCATGAGGTAACTCATAAAGGAAGTAAAGCCCCCAACTGCTTCGATATTAGTGTCTAACATCCCTGAAACGAGATAAAGCGACACAAAAATCGCCATGTAGGAGATAAACATCATCAAAGGTTGCAAGATAGAAAAACCATAACCAATAAAGAGGTTAAGATCCAAAAGCTCATTGGATACTTCTTTAAATTTAGCGTATTGATTCTTCTCCTGTACAAAGGACTTAACCACACGAATCCCACGCAGGTTCTCCTTGGCAATACTGTTCATCCTGTCCATGAGGGACTGGAATTTACCAAAGCGCGGTCCCATCAAGCCCATCACGACTGCCATGATTCCCATGATGATGATGACCATGAGCACGATAATCCACCAAAGTTCTGGCAAAGTGCGCACCGCCATGATAAAGGCACCAACAAAGAGCAGAGGTACCCGCATCAAGATCGTAAAGAGCATCATAACAAGGTTTTGGATTTGATTGACGTCGTTGGTCATACGAACCACCAAATTCCCTGCATTAAATTCCTCTACATTGGCATAAGAAAAGCTCTGAATTTTCCGAAAGGTCTTCTCACGAATATCCGCAGATACTCCCTGAGAAATCTTAGCCGCCATGATGGTATTGGCCAGACCAGCCAAGAGACCAATTCCCGCAATCAGCAAGAGGAACTTACCGACACGGACAATCTCATCCTTATCATTAGCCAAAACAGCCGTCAATACATCCTGCAAATAACTTGGCTGCATCAAAGTCGTCGCTACAACAATAGAAGTCAGCAAGACTGATGCCAAGGCATACCATTTATAACGTAAAATGGCTTCTTTAAACATGTTTTTTCTCCTTATAATTTCTAATATTTTCTTTTAATTGATTGGCCACCTGTCTGATCAAATCAAATTCTTCCTTTTGAATACCTAAAAATAGAGAACGATCCATCTCCTCATGGAAATCTTTTAATGGCTCAATCTTGCTCCGCCCCTTCTCTGTCAAAACCAACTGCTTATAGCGTTTGTCAACTTGTGAAGGTATGACCTGGATAAAGCCGTTTTTCTCCATTCGCTTGACCAGGTTACTGGCCACTGATTTGCAAATACAAAGCTCTGCTTCTATGTCTTTGACAAAGGTCTCACCGTCTACCCGCTCCGACATAAAGAGCAAGACCCAACCCTGTGGCCCAGCTAAGTGCTCCACATCGTATTCCTTTGCAATCGTTTCACTGATTTGTTCAATCTGATTTAATAGATTCCGAAAATCTGCAATAGTATGTCCCATGATAGCTCCTTTCTACGAAATAATTACCATGAGAACTATTATAGTTCTCTTAGGAACTATTGTCAATTATTTCGTTTGCTCTTTTCTGAAAATATTTTGTTGTTTCAGCACCATTACTTACTCAAAAACTATAATATATATACTGTATAACTTATATAAGATTTTATGTATCAATTATGGTATAATATATCTAAATTACACCAACTAGAAAGGATTTTTTATGACCAAACAAACCATTGCCATCTTGGGACCCGGTTCATGGGGAACTGCATTGGCTCAAGTTCTCAACGATAACGGTCATACTGTCCGTATTTGGGGCAATGTCCCCGAACAAATCGACGAAATCAATAAAGAACATACAAATAAGCGCTATTTCAAGGATGTTATCCTAGATGAAAACATCAAAGGATATAAGGATTTGACTGAAGCCTTGGACGGTGTTGACGCGGTTCTTTTCGTTGTGCCAACCAAGGTAACACGCCTAGTTGCCAAGCAAGTCGCACAAGCTCTCAAACACAAGGTAGTTGTCATGCACGCTTCAAAAGGCTTAGAGCCTGATAGTCACAAGCGCTTGTCTGAGGTACTGGAGGAAGAAATTCCTGCTGAACTCCGTTCTGAAATCGTCGTGGTTTCAGGGCCAAGTCATGCAGAAGAGACTATCGTCCGTGATTTGACCTTGATTTCTGCAGCTTCAAAAGACTTGGAAACAGCCAGCTACGTCCAAAATCTTTTCAGCAACCACTACTTCCGACTTTATACAAATAATGATGTCATCGGTGTAGAAACAGCAGGTGCCCTTAAAAATATTATTGCTGTCGGCGCTGGCGCTTTACACGGACTTGGTTATGGTGATAATGCCAAGGCAGCTATTATCGCTCGCGGTTTGACAGAAATCACACGTCTAGGCGTTGCTATGGGCGCAAATCCTCTGACTTACAGCGGTCTTTCTGGTGTTGGTGATTTGATTGTTACCGGTACATCTGTCCACTCCCGCAACTGGAGAGCTGGAGATCAGCTCGGTCGCGGTGAAAAACTCGAAGATGTAGAACGCAATATGGGAATGGTGATTGAAGGTATTTCGACAACTAAGGCAGCCTATGAGTTGGCTCAAGAATTAGATGTTTACATGCCTATTACCCAAGCAATCTACAAGGTCATCTACCAAGGTGCAGGTATTGAAGATGCCATCAAAGAAATCATGACGGGTGAATTCCGCCATGAAAATGAATGGCATTGATTCTTATTAAACACAAAAAATAAATTATAAAGGATTACATACTTATGAAAAAAGTTAGAAAAGCCGTTATCCCAGCTGCAGGTTTGGGAACACGTTTCTTGCCTGCTACTAAGGCTCTTGCCAAAGAAATGTTGCCAATCGTTGACAAGCCAACCATCCAATTTATCGTTGAAGAAGCCCTCCGTTCAGGTATTGAAGATATTTTGGTGGTCACTGGTAAGTCAAAACGTTCTATCGAAGATCACTTTGATTCAAACTTTGAATTGGAATACAACCTCAAAGAAAAAGGCAAAAATGATTTGTTGAAACTGGTTGATGAGACAACAGGCATTCGACTACACTTCATTCGTCAAAGCCATCCACGTGGACTTGGTGATGCCGTTCTTCAAGCTAAAGCATTTGTCGGGAACGAGCCTTTTGTTGTCATGCTCGGCGATGACCTCATGGACATCACAGATACAAAAGCTGTCCCATTGACCAAGCAACTCATGAACGACTATGAAAAAACACATGCTTCAACCATTGCTGTTATGCCAGTTCCTCATGAAGAAGTTTCTGCATACGGTGTTATCGCTCCACAAGGTGAAGGTGTCAACGGTCTCTATAGTGTGGAAACCTTTGTGGAAAAACCAAAACCAGAAGATGCTCCTTCTGACCTTGCTATTATCGGACGCTACTTACTCACTCCTGAAATCTTTGAGATTTTAGAAAATCAAAAACCAGGTGCCGGGAACGAGATTCAATTGACAGATGCCATTGATACTCTGAACAAAACGCAACGTGTTTTCGCTCGTGAATTCAAAGGCAACCGTTACGATGTTGGGGATAAGTTCGGTTTCATGAAAACTTCTATCGACTACGCCCTCCAACACCCTCAAGTAAAAGATGATTTGAAACAATACTTAATCGATCTTGGTAAAAAATTAGATACAAAGAAAAACTAGCAATCGCTAGTTTTTTTCTTATATCAAATAAAATATTCCTAATAGCAAGGTAAGCAAGCCCAAATATCCAATGAAACTGAAAAAAATCTGTTTTCCTGTAAAGAGATCCTTTTCCACAAGAGGTGGAAGGAAAATCACAACCAAACAACCTCCAATAGCGCCTCCAATATGTCCTGCCATACTAATGGTTGGATTGAAAAGTCCTAAGACCAAGTTCAATCCCAAAAGGACCATGTAGCGTTGACCAAGAACCTGTAGATAAGGGCTGCGACTAAATTTCCTCAAGAGTGCCATAGCCGCAAAAAGACCAAAGAGCGAGGTCGATGCACCTGCACCAACCACATCTGGCGTAAAAAAGAGAACAAAAAGGTTGCCCATGATCCCAGACAAGAGATAGAGGAGAAAGAAGCGCCTTGAGCCAAACAGGCCTTCTAATTGATAACCCAAACCAAGCAAGGTAATACTGTTAAACAAGAAATGCTCCCAACCAATGTGGACAAAGATAGGGGAAATCAAGCGCCACAACTGACTCGGATCGTATCGTACCATTTCACCGTACATGCCACCAAATTCAAAAATCGTATAGGCTGTGGTGGTCTGCCCAAAGCGAAATACTTGTATCAATAGAAACACAAATGCCGTGACAGCCAACAAGCCATTGGTCACAGGATAGCGCTTATCAAAAAAGTTCTTCAAAAATCAACAACTCCTTTACTGGAATATCAAATACATCTGGTTCGAAATCATAGACTTGAAAGTCTGCCAAGATCGACACCGTTTTCCCCTGATAATCTGCTAGGTAGCGATCATAAAAACCGCCTCCATAGCCCACTCGAAAACCCGCTTGATTCCAAGCCAAACCAGGAACATGGATCAACTTAACCACAGACTTATCCACAGGTTGTGAATAAGTCCCAGGTTCCCAAACTCCAAACCTGGATTTCACCAAATCATCAGGATTATATTCTACAAAATCCATACGCCCTTGTGAATAGGTCTTAGGGATGAAAATCTGCTTGCCATCCTTTTGAGCCTGCTCAATCAGGTAAGAAGTGTCAAACTCATGGGGCATGGAAAGGTAGGTCCCCAGCGACTTTGTGCCTTGATAGACCTCAGAAGCAAGGAGCCTTTCTGTTAGTTGCTGACTCCATCTTGCTCGCTGGCTACTAGTCAGGTCTTTCAAACTCTGCAAGACCTCTTGCCGAATTTCTTTTTTATCCACAGAAACTCCTTTTCTTTCAGAAAAAGACTGGAAAACCCAGTCTAGTTCGCTTTCGTTTTCAAAAAATCGCTCAACTTATCCACAGCAAAGGGAAGCACTTCCTCTTTGGGGCTGAGACGTGGATTGTGAAGGGGATAAGGCGTATCCACACCCAACCAGAACATAACACCTGGAACCTTGTTGAGCAGGTAGCCGAAGTCCTCACCCGTCATGGCAGGTGGACAGTCAATCATCTCCACTCCGTCAATACCATCAAAGTAGGTCATCAGTTCATCAGCCAGCTGGGGATTGTTCTCCACAGGCAGATAGCCGCTCGGATTGAGTTCAATCTCCAGGTCCACTCCAAAGGACTGGGCAATCCCTTCTGCCACTTCCCGCACCCGTTTTTGCACCAAAAGACTCATGCTCTGGGTTAAAGCTCGAATAGTCCCATGCAAGAAGGCAGTTTCTGCGATAACATTATTGGTTGTTCCAGCATGCATAGACCCGAAGGTCACCACAGCCCCCTCAATAGGGTCGACGTTACGGCTGACCACCGACTGCACCTGAGTCACAAAGTAACTGGCCGCCACCAAGGCGTCATTGGCAGTATGGGGAAATGCTGCGTGGCCACCCTTTCCTGTAAACCGTATCTTAACTTCACAGGTCCCAGCAAAGAGGGTCGCACGGTTGGTGGCCATTTGACCGACTTTGAGGTCTGGTCGGACATGGAGCCCATAAAATTCATCGGGCAACCAATCCCCAAAGGCACCCGCTTCATACATAAGCATACCACCTGCTAGATTCTCCTCCGCAGGCTGAAACAAGAAGAGAAGATTATTTTTCGGTTGCTGCTCTGCCATTTTCTCCAAAAGCCCCAAGGCAATGGTCATGTGGAAATCATGTCCACAGGCGTGCATCCTGTCTGGGTGGAGGGACTTGAAGTCCAGGTCCGTTTCTTCCACGATAGGCAGGCCGTCAATATCTGCCCGCCAGCCAATGGTCTTTTCAGGTGCAGAACCTGTCAGATAGACCAGGATACCTGTCTTCCAGGTACGGACTTGGGCAAAAGAGCAATCTTCCAGCAAGTTCTCAATAGTTTCCATAAGAAAGGCGTGGGTCTTGAATTCCTCCATGCCCAGCTCTGGAATCTGGTGGAGGGCCCGGCGTGTCGCGATTAAATCTAGCATAGCTACCTCTTAGAGTGTCCGCAAAGCCTCTTCCAAGGCTGTTTTTTGTTGGGTTTGAGCGTCGATTTCCTTGATGATGCGGGCTGGCACACCTGCCACCACGACATTTTCAGGGACGTCTTGGGTCACAATAGCACCCGCTGCGACAACAGAGCCACTACCGATTTGCACGCCCTCGATAACAACGGCATTGGCACCGACCAAAACATTGTCGCCAACACGCACTGGCTCAGCCGAAGCTGGCTCGATGACACCTGCAAGAACCGCACCTGCACCGATGTGGCTGTTTTTACCAACCGTCGCACGACCACCAAGGATAGCACCCATGTCAATCATGGTACCTGGACCGATTTCCGCACCGATGTTGATGACCGCACCCATCATGATAACGGCATTATCACCGATTGTCACTTGGTCACGGATAATGGCACCTGGCTCGATACGGGCATTGATGTTACGTTTGTCTAGCAAAGGCACAGCCGAATTGCGGCCGTCTTGCTCAACCACGAAGTCTACATTTTCAGTCAAGTTTGCCAAAAGTGGCTCGACATCCTTCCAGTCACCGAAGAGGACATTGCCAAGTTTTGTCACCTCAGCAGGCACAGGGCCAGCCAATTCACCTTCAAAAGTCACTTTAACATTCGTTTTTTTCACAGCATTACCGATAAAGGCAATGATTTCTTGGGCAGTCATTTTTTGTGCAGTCATAATATTTCCAATCTATAAAATAATATTTTTTCTATTATATCAAAATTTTCTGAAAATTTGATGATGAAATATAAAAAAATTGAAAAAGAGGCTAAGTTAGCCTCCTAAATTTATTGTGGTAAATCAAATTTTACAATTGCTGGTTTTATATCTGTACTAAACTGGAACCCTGGTTTAACCTCTAACTCAGAAGTTCCCTCTTCATTTACTGCAAAGGCGGTTGTTGCACCTTCTATACTTCTACCAGGTGCGATTGTTTCGAGTATTGTTCCAACTGGGTAGCTTTCAGTCACTTTATTGTTTACATACAAATCCATATCTTCACCGACAACATAATCTTTATCTGTTAAGTTTGTCACATTATAAGTTACTAAAAGTACCTTATTGGCAACAATATCACTTACTGTATTTCGTTCGTCAGTCCATGCAATATTCGTAATTGTAATTTCCGCTACATCTTTAAAGACAATGGTATCTCCCACCTTATAGCTTGTATCGGATGCTTGTTCAGAGCTTGACTGTGCAACACTACTAGAGGTATCGGTAGTTTCTTTTTTACTTGGTTCTGTAGTTGAACATGCAGCAAGGGTTAGCACCGATAAGGCAGTTACTGCTAGGAATGTAATTTTTTTCATATAATCCTCCAAAAAATTTTACAATTCCATTATATATATATATATATCGGTTGTCAAGTAGAAAAATAAAAAAATTAGAAGTTTTACCTCCTAATTTTCATGTATTATCTTAATCTTCAATTTCTTTTCTGGGATTAACAGCTCCGACGATGTAATCTTGAACTAAACCTGTATCATCCAGCACAATCCCATGTAAAACTCCGCCGTAAACAGCTCCTCCGTCAATCCCCATTTTCCCATCTGGACTGGTCCAGATTTGGCTGATACGGAGCTTAGTTTGGTAGAGGTTATAAACAGGGGTATGCCCAAAGACAATCATTTTCCCTGTGGTATTTTCAGCCTCATGGAAAGGGGTACGTAACCAAACCTTATCATGATTATTGGTTTCACGCCAATCTGGTAAGGTTAGATCCACACCCGCATGAACAAAAATATAGTATTCGGTCTCCATATGATAGGGGCAAGATTTGACAAAATCAATCAGGTCCTCATATTGTTCCATCACTGCATTGGCATCCACCAGGCCATCTACCGGTGCATCCAAGGGACGCCCCAGTAAGGAATTGATGGTCGTATCCCCACCATTTCTCCGATAGTGGTCGTAGCGGTCAACCGGATCACGCAACCAGGCCAGAAACATCCGTTCATGATTGCCCATTAAGCAAATCGCACCCTTTTCCCGCACCAATTGCCAAACCAACTCCAAACAAGCTTTGGAATTTTCCCCGCGATCAATCAAATCACCCAGAAAAATCAACTGTTGTCGATTCTCGTTCCATTTCTTTAAAATATCAAGCAGGAGTTCAAACTTACCATGGACATCTCCTACTACAAAAAATTCTTTTTTCATATAGAATATTCTACCATATTTCTAAAGGAAAGAAAAACTGGCCGTTTCCGGTCAGTTTCATTCTATTACATTACAAACGTGCGTTCAATTCAGCACCGAGTTCTTCAAATCCTGGTTTGCCAAGAAGAGCGAACATATTTTTCTTGTAGGCTTCTACACCTGGTTGGTCAAATGGGTTGATTGCATTGAGGTAACCAGAGATCGCAATCGCCAACTCGAAGAAGTAGAAGGTATAACCAAGTGTGAACTCATCTTGTTGTGGAAGGGTCACAAACATGTTTGGTACGCCACCGTCTGTGTGGGCAAGAAGTACGCCGTCCGTTGCCTTTTTGTTTACAAAGTCAACATCCTTACCTTGCAAGTAACCAAGGCCATCAAGGTCTTCTGCCATTTCAGGAATCAAGATATTTTTTCTTGGTTTGTCAACACGAACCACTGTCTCAAAGATGTTGCGGTTTCCTTCTTGGATGAATTGTCCAAGAGAGTGCAAGTCTGTTGAGAAGTTAGCAGATGTTGGGTTGATACCTTTTTGGTCCTTACCTTCTGACTCACCTGCCAATTGTTTCCACCACTCGCTGAAGTATTGCAGTGATGGCTCGTAGTTAGCCAAGATTTCTGTTACATAGCCTTTTCTGTAAAGGATGTTACGAACAGCTGCATATTGGTATGCTTGGTTTTCAGCAATTTTATCAGATGTAAATGTCGTACGAGCTGCGTTTGCACCTTCCATAAGGGCATCAATGTCCGCACCAGCTGCCGCGATTGGCAAAAGACCAACTGCAGTCAAGACTGAGAAACGGCCACCGACATCATCAGGAACAACAAAGGTTTCCCAACCATTTGCGTCCGCTTCAACCTTAACAGCACCTTTTGCCTTGTCAGTTGTCGCATAGATACGCTTATTAGCTTCTTCTTGACCGTATTTCTTCACAAGCAATTCTTTGAAGACGCGGAAAGCAATGGCAGGCTCCGTTGTTGTACCTGATTTAGAAATCACGTTAACTGAGAAATCCTTGTCTGCCACGTAGTCTACCAAGTCAGCAAGGTAGCTTGATGAGATTGAGTTTCCAGCGTAAAGGATTTGTGGAGCTTTGCGCTCTTCACGTGTTTGCAAGTTTACAAAGGCATTGCTCAAGAAATCAATAGCTGCCTTAGCACCGAGGTAAGAACCACCGATACCGATAACTACCAAAACTTCACTTTCCTTTTGGATTTTAGCTGCAGCTTCCTTGATACGAGCAAACTCTTCTTTGTCGTAGTTTTCTGGCAAATCCAACCAGCCGATAAAGTCGTTACCAGGACCTGTTCCTTGACGAAGCATTTGGTCAGCTAGGGTAACTTGTGGTTGCATGTAGTCTACTTCTTGAGCTCCAACGAATTGGCCCAAGACTTTTGAATAATCAAATGTAATATGTGTCATGTTTTTCCTCCATTTATGTACCATAATATGATAACGCTTTATCAGTTTTTTTTCAAGGGATTTGTGAATTTTCATTTATTTTCATGAAATGGTTTGCGTAACTTGTTTATTTTTTGCAAAAATAGTGAAATTCTGAGGCGTTTCATAGTCTGCTAAAAACTGACCTGAACCCGTCACTGTCATCAGATTTGGCAAGATTTTTGATAATAAGTACAATGGCACCAGGGTAATATACCAGATCGTCATGACTTCAAAAATAAACTTACTATTATTACCTCGTTGAATATAACGTTGTCTGTATTCTTCTTTTAAAGATGGGTGCGGAATGTAGATATGAAACGGGACAGCGCCACGTACAAGCATAACCAACAGCATCCTTACTAGAAAATTCATCGCGACAAGGACCGTCTTCCCCTCCTCATGTAAAGCATAGGCTTTGTCCACGTAGATGTTTTTATAATTCTTATCTTTAATCGGTCGTGGAGTTGATTTTCTTTCTTCTTTATTCAAATGACGAACACTAGAATTATCATATTTGATATCCGACATTTCTAAATCTACAATTTGTGAAGATTGTTTGGCAAGTGTCGTTTTCCCCATACCTGGAAAAGCAAATACAAACATAGGCTTTCCTCCTTTTCCTCTATAGAATAGCAGAGCTAACAAAAAGTTTTCTTAAGAGGAAATCTATTTTACTCCTTTTTCCAAATATATCAATAGAAACTTTCAAAAATCAGTCCCTAGACGGAGATAAAAGTACCTGTTCAGGCAGTTGCCCCTATTTTGCCCCTATTTCTAAAAATAAGAAAAGGAAAACCCTCTGAAAGCTTGATTTCAAAGGGTTTTTAGACTGCACACAAAAAGAGCACACAACAATCGTTATTGATTACATATAATTACAAAACTCAGCAAAACATTACTGAATAAAGGTTTTTCAAGTAGCTTCATTACCAAAATATACAGAATTAAGCATAATTCTACAAGTGTTCTGCCCCTATTTTGCCCCTATATAGGCTTGTTATCAAATTATTTTAAAAAAGTTTGTAAAAACGCTTGACTACTATTATAATTAATAGTATAATAGATACATAAGGTAAGGGGAGGTTACCTTAGACAAGGAAACTAACAGAAAGGAGTAATAAATGTTTAGGTACTTAAAAAAGCCAATCAAGATAAAGAATAATAAAGTAGTCGTCAAACTCAATCTTATCATTCTAACTCTTGAATGGCACTTCGAATTGGATAGTGAGTAATCACTATCCACCCCTTCGGGGGTGTACTTAAATGTTATCAAAAAATGCTATGAAAGTAAAATACAAAGTAAATAAACACAGTTTTGACTGGAAAGCCTTCCTAGTGTGGTCATTGCTCATTGCATTGATACTCTGGTTGGTTTTCAAATAAGGAGTATTTATGATTAGGGTATTATCCAAGGAAGAAATGATGAACTTCTTCCAAACACATTCACGCTATCAAATTGCACAAGCCACAGGCATATCAGAGCAGACATTGGCAAACTATGTCAAAGGTCGAACTGACATTGGCGGCATGTCTTTTGATAAAGTGATAAAGATTACTGCATATTATCAGAGTTTGAAATAAGTAAATTCCGCTACAACAGACATTTTAAAAAATGTCCGTCACAATAGAAAATAGCCCCCAGCAATCGCTGAGGGCTTTGTTTGCGTATTAGATTGGTTTCTTCTCCAGTTTGTAAGTTTCGCCATTGATAATGACTTCGATACCTTCGACATTGATTTCGATATCGTCAGATTGATTGATATCTGTGACGATAGCAGTATCATACTTGGACAGTGATCCATTTTCCGACTCAATGGCTTTCAATCGGCTTGACGCTCCGACAATGTAGCTGTCAAATCCGCTAGCAGCATAATCATAGACTGCACCACCAACTTTAAACATTCCTTTGACGGCTTCTGAGAAAGTCTTGGCTCCTGATACTTTGTAAGAGCCACCAGCTCTAAGTAAATAGAACCAGTCTGTCAGGAAGTCATCTACGCTGGCATAGTGCATATAGTGACCGCCCTCATTTGATGGACGGGCAGAGCCTTGTGTGACTGTAACACCGCTTGGACGGTTGCCTTGACCTGTCCAGGTCATGCCGCCCCAGTTGTTGTCAGCTTTACCAACTGCTGAAGTTCCCCAAAGGCCCTCATAGTGCAAAATAGTCAGGGCATAGCTTGGCAAGATGTCATGCTTTTTACAGTTGTCCAAAATCTTGTCCAGCACCGCTTTTTTCAAGATAGCCCCATTGAAAGAGAGGTCACCCTCTTCTTTGCTTACTGTAGCTTTCCCAGTTGGCTCAGTTTGGCTTGTTTTGGTTGTCGTGGGCTGTTTTACCTCTTGAACCTTAGACGGCTCAGAAGGCTGTTTTTTGAGCAATTCCGTCACTCGTTTTTGAACTGCCTCATATTGACTACCGAGTGACTTTTTACGAGCTTCACCGTTGCCATGTTTACCAGCGATTACCTCTTGAGCCAGTTGATCAACATTCTTTTGATTAGTCGTAGCTTTGCCATTGATGACTGCCATGACAGCCTCATATTGATTGCCAAGAGCTGCTTTCCGCTGATCTCCGTTTCCGTATTTTCCAGCCAATGTTTCCTGCACCAAGGTTTCAAGGCTTTTACCCGATGTACTGGTTTGATTTGCCAAGCGGTACACGTAGCAATACATCCAACCACTAGCAGCAGCCGTCTGATTGTAGTTATCAACCGTAATGCCATTGCGAGCGTAGTTGCAGTGGATAATGTTGTCAGGGTCAATAAAGATACCAGTATGACCGCCAGCACCAGCAGACTGACCACGTCGGCCCCAGATGAAGATATCACCACGCTTGGCATCCCAGTCAGTATTTTCTGCAATTAGTTTGTAACCATTTTTGACTAGCCAATCATGCTCATATTCAGTATTGACCGCCCAACCTGCTGAGATAGCTCCAGCGGACATCAAAGCGTAATAAACAGAGCTAGAGCAGTCAAAAGAGTTCGGACCGTTCCGATAATCCATTGAGTAGGTCACACGTCCTTTGCGATCACTCATCCAACGTAGAGCAGTTTCAATATTCACTCCCATAGTTACTCCTTCCAGGCATTGTTCATTTGCTTAACAGCAGACTCTACAAAGACGGTCAAATCTTCATCCGTCATGTGGATGTTGTATTTGGTTAGTTCATTTAAAATAGCTTTTTTAGCTTCAGCAAGTTTGTCTTTGCCCTTAAAACCAGTTTCTGTAGAAACCTGTTCGACCGCATTGACTGCATTATAAGCCAAAATTTCAACGATTTTGATAGCCTTCTCGCCACCCTTCGCCACAATATAGCTCTTGATAGCACTAATAAGCGTACCTCCCAAAATTGTCAAAATTCCGAGGGCAGCACTGATAATGATTTCTGAAATGTTTGTCATGGTTATTCTCCTCTTTCAAAATTGTCCATGCGATCGTTCATTCGGACCAACTCTTTTTGCACATCTACCAAAGTGTCCGAAATTCTACCAAATTGTGTGTTAGTTGCATCTAAGTGAGCCAGCAATCGCTCTTCCCTCATTTTAGAGTCAGCTTTGGATTGGTCGTAAAATTCCATTAGTTTAGCTTCACGTCTGTTGGATGTCTTAATCAGATAACTAACAACAAGGAAAAATAAGATAATAAACAAAATAGCCCAAGCCACTTGGCTTTGAGCTATTCGTTCTGCGTGTTCAATAGGCAATAGAATTCCTCCTATTCTTTTGGCAATGTTGGATCTGTCCAGTCTGGGTTGCCGTTTTCGTCAAACTGCATAATATAGAACTCCTCATTGAAGAGATCAGCAACGTTGATTGTTGTTGTAGTCCCGCCCCATTGGTTAAAGGCCCATACAGTTTCAACTTCCACAAATTGACGACGGCCATTGACAATACCTGGTCGACGTTGGACATCACGGTACATATAAAAATCATTTGTCGCATTCTTGCAGCGAATAAATTCCCCATTGTCCTTCATGTACTGCAATGCAGTAGCGAGGTCAAATGGTTGAGTAGTTTCTTCGAGGTTAAGCAATGTGTTGTTTGTAGTTTCAGTCATGATTATTCTCCTTCAATGATTTCTGGTTTAGTTTGTTCGTCAAGTAGAGCTTCCAATTCGGATACTCGTTCTTGCAATTGATTGTTTTGCTGAGACAAGACCTGTTTATCTTGTTCAGCAGCTGTCAACTGGACAGCTAGCAGATTCTTAGTCGTTGACTCCTCTGCTAGCTTGCTTGTTAATTCATCGATCGTCAAGCGTAGAGCTTGGATGAGTTGTTGTTCTTGAGTCATAGTATTCCTTTCTAGTTTAGAATCCATTAGGGTAGTAAGTATAAGAATCAGCATTTGGACCTTTTGAGAAGTTTCCATTGAAAGCATTGAGAATGTCACGTAATGATGAATAGGTTCCATTTCCTTTCATAATCCACACATCTCCAACCTCAATTCGACTGTTCCGCTCTGCTGCTCTATTGTGAGGTGCAATTCTCAGACCAGAATCAAGAGTTCTCACATCCCAACCATCAGGGTTATCAAAAGCAGAGCTTGCCAATCTGATTTCATCTCCAACTAAGTCCAATGAATCTATATTTGCACCATTCCAAGCACGAATACCGACAAATCCACCGTCATTTGACGATTCAGAATTCCAACGGTTGGATCCAATTACGGTCACTCCTGCATTCCCTTTGCCAGAAACCGTACCTGTTGCAAACTTAACAAACTGGGTAGGATAGCCAGTTAAAACACGCTTGAGTGCTGCTTGGTCTGTGTAGTACATAATTTGACCAGCATTTAGGTTGACTTGCATTGCTCCGTTTGTTGCCGTCAGGATTCCGCCTGAAATCTGACTAGCAGACATGGTCACTGCTTGAACCTGGGTGATGAAAGCTGACTTGGTAAAGAGTTGTTTTAGATAAGCGTCATTGGCCATGAACTTAGTAAAGAAAGCTTGGTCAACCTTTAACTTGTCTGCTGTGATTGCTTGAGAGTCAATAACGTTTGCATTTAATTTAGCAAAGGTACCATCTGCAACAAAGAGCGTTCCAAATTTGCCGTCAATCGCTCGAATTTCATCAGCCAAGGTCTTGCCCTTCAAACGTATTTTAGCCGCTTCAAGCAAGAATAAATCAGATGACAGGTTGGCTTGAGATAAGATATCACCAGAACTGTTCAGGTTCTTAACAGCATAAGACCCAGCAAGCGTACTGACCTGTGTCTTGAGACCATTAGTACCAGACACTTCTGTGACTAGTCCTTTAGCCGTCTCAATCGCTTGATAAATGTCACCACCGCTTGAAATATACCGCTCAAATTTGCTTGCAGATTGGATTGCTTGCGATATGCTATCGCCATTGCCAATAAGCTGCTTATGAGCGTCTACGGTGTCTTTGACTGTATTAAACAATACTGTTGTTGGAAATGGCGCAATGTAAGGAGTCGCAACAATCCCTTCCTCAAGCTTAATATTTCGAATTCTAAATTTTTTACCAGTTTCTGAGGAATTACACACAAAATTGATGTAATTAAGGATATTAGCAGGTCTATTTAATACAACTGTATAACGCTTCGGTGTTTTGTTGATAAGTAAAGACTGGTCTGGTCTGCCAAAGTCCGTCTCAAGATAGGCAGTATTTGCGACTGTATCCACTAGGTAAGCCTCATAGCTCAACACATATTGTTTTTCTGACGGTTTTATATTATCCGAATAAAGCCAATGGAAGCCAGACCACTTATTTTTAATTGTAACCTCAATCCAACCATCATCAGATTGTACAAAGCTAGCACCTCCAGTTGCTATTAAATCACTAAAAACAACATCAAAAAGATTTTGATTGACTTCCGTCGGTATCAGACCTCTTGTTTCTGTAATCTGACGCTCAAAGCTACCAGCTGTCTCTTGCACAAGATTCTGCACAGTCGTTGATAATGCATAAGGCTGAAGGGCGCTATCAGTAATGTAGCCTCGACCTGTGATGTTGTTGTCTACCTGAGTTTTCGTTTGATACCCTTTATCTGTGATTGCTTTATCGACTTGTGTACTTGTCAGACGTTTGCTTATTTCGTTAGCATTTTGAGTGATTTTTGCACTTGCAGTATTGATTTTCCCGTCAAGCGTCTGCGTGGTTGATGTTAGCTCGGTCAATTTGCGGTCAACTGTATTTTGATAAGTCGCTAGATTTTGCTTGGCAGTGTCAGCGGTCGTCTTAATATCATTGAGTTTCAACGTTGTTCCGCGGACATTTTCGTCATAGGTAGACTTGACAACGTAGTTAGTAGCAATCGCGGTACGCTCGGCAGTTAACTGTCTCGCTGTCTCCTCCCGACTAGCCGTCAGATACTGCTCAGCTCTATCCCCTTCCGCATTCTTATAGATTTCTAAACTTTCCATCCTTGTCTTGATTGCATCAGCCGTCTGCTGGGCGTATGACTTAGCGTCCACAGCCTTGCTATCTGCTAGCTGGATTTGACGAGATAGCTCTGCACTAGATTCCTCAGCAGTACGCTTGTAGGTTGCGATTTCGGAGCGGAGGTCTTCTGGAGAAGCCTGCCAACCCAAATCGATATTTCCACGTCTGAGCGACACTTTTTCAAATTCCACTTCCCCGGTGAAATCTCTTGCATAGACATGAAAGTTAAGAGCACCTATCTGGCTTCGTGGCACATTTACTTTGAAAGTAGTGGTAAACTGTACAATTCCCCTATTATTTACTGTGTCCAAACGACTGGTTGTCAAGTATGTTGAACCAAACCATGTATTCGCACTATCATTCTTTCTACCATCTATATAAATTGCTAGATATGGATTTCTAGAACCAGCTACAAAATTGGTAACTTTAACTGAAATGGACGCGATATATACTTGATTGACGTCGTCATTAGCTGTCTGAGATTTTATACTTTGGTAAACAAGCTTAGCTTTATTAAACTCTCCTATAATTCGTGCTTTACCATCAACTATAGTCACTCCGTTTCCTTGCCATTGGTCCAAGTTTTCATTGAATGAACTATTGAGAAGAAGGTTGTCTTCTATCCGCAAACTCTCAAACCGCTCTGTTACACCATCAATCCCGCTTTGCAAGTCAGCGGTCTTACGATTGATACTATCAATCTGTCCAGTCTGAGCATTGACAGTTTGGGTTAGAGCCTCGTATTGGGTCCTCGTTTGGCTTAGAGTGTCCTCAACAGTCTTGGTCCGACTGGTAACACTAGCGATGTCTCCAGTTGCCTTGTCGACGGTTTTAGATAGTTCTGTGACTGTCGACCTCGTACCATCTGCCAGAGTCTCTACAGTCGTCACACGGCTAGTCAATGCTGTCTGTGCTTGGGCTTGTGCCAAAATCTTGCTTGCTTGTAAGTTGAGGTCATTTCGCAATGCTGTAGCACTCGCTTGGCTATCTCTAGCTTTCTGGTCAGCATTTGCTATTGCCGTCTGTAGCTCGGACTTAGCAGTATTTAACGCTTGACTAACCGTTGCAATCTGAGCCCGTGCATCTGCAATAGCTTCAGTCTTGACTTGATTAGCTCTAGCAATTGCGTTTGCTGCATCCGATTTGGCTTGGTTGGCAAGGGCTTCGACAGATTGAGCCTTGGCCAAGATATCAGCTATCTGCTGACTCTGACTTTGTTTAGTTGCCTGATACTCGTGTTCAAAAGTATCAAATTCCTGACTAATCTCAGTCTTTATCTGATCCGCATAGCGTTCAGCCACTGCCTTCGACTGCTCGATACCGTCGTTGATTTCCTCAACTCGCCTTTCAAACTCAGCGTCAAAGGCTTGGTTGGCATTTCTGACAGCTCGTTCAATGGCAACTTCTTGAGCGTTTGCATTTACTCCCAAAATCACATCAGCAGCATTAGACACGCCACTAGATGCACCAGAACCACCAACACTAGATTTGTCATCAAATGTGATAGAGATGTACTCTTCTGTCAAAGCGTTGTATTCGTAAGCAATGGCCTTCTTGTTAATATCAACGCTGTGCTTCCTGCTCTTGATGTTGACCGTGTCGCCCAGATGGATAACTTGACCATCAAGCTCATAGGCTTCAATCTCAATGGCATCGGATATCTTATCAATACCCTCATTCTTAAACTTAGCTTCAGCCCATTTTCTCAGCTCATCCACTGTCTTAGCGTTATTATTCTCATAATCTTTTTCGTTGATATATGGATAACTTCCAATAAGTGGACTATCAACTGTCACGGTGATGGTTGTTTCTTCCTCAGCACCGTCAGCCTTAAAAGTTGACTTAGCGTGTATCCTAGTGACCACGCTTTGAGAGTTCTTGGTCCGTTGATAAGACTTGAGGTTTTTATGTGTTGTGATAACTACCCCACGATCAGCCCCACGGCTACGCTTAATTGACATGGCAAAGTTATCACGGACAAGCTCGCCTTCCCATGTACCAACAATGCTGTGCTTGCCGTCCAGTAGGACTGAGTAAAGAGTCTCTGTTTCAGTCGTATTAAAGGTCCGACTATCCATGATGTCGCTTGTAAACGAAAAAGCCCCAAGATCCGTCTTGGCATTTTGGACCATTTGAGACAGAGCCATAGCACAGCCTTGGCCAACCACACTCACAGGCTTGATTGACCGTTGCATGACATCGTCAGTAATATGGTAGGCAGTGATGTCCAGACTATCATCATTTTCTACAGGCTTTTTTATCCTAAAAAGCTGTGGACCGAGGACAGGGGTTGGAGTCTTTATCAGCATATCTTCCTTGATAAGCTGATAGATACCTGTGTCCGTGATAGGATAGCGGACAGTCAAAGTAAAATCACCGTTGATTTCTTCTTTGACAATAGCAGAGCTCGCTTCATGCAATGGAATACCATTCCATTTTACTGTCTTGACATCCTTATCAAGTAAATAAAGCAACTATGCCCACCCCCAAACTGTTTCAAATTTTAATGATGTTATGCCTGGTCCCAAAACCACACCAACATTCTGTCCCTTAGCTGTGTCAATTGTGATAAAATCGCCAGACCACTTAATGAGCTTTCCAGTAACCGTCTTAAAGCTAGGATTGTCAGGATCATTGACCATCACAAGCGATTCTGAGAGCTTTTCAAGCTTAATGACTTGACTGCCAATCGTAAACGATGTCTCAGCAGCACTCTGACCGACCACTGTTATCTTCGGAAATGCCAAAGCAGACCCTTGCACCCTCAAAACCCCATTCCCAGTCACAGTCTGGGTGTCTGTGGTCTTAAAAAACTTAGTAGGGTGACAAGTGAAAGTTGCCTTGGTCACATAAAGACCAGGTTTCTCTTGTTCGACATCCGTGACACTGACCTTGTAGCACCAAAACTTAGTAGTCTTCACACGCTCATTCTCAAGCCAAAATTTTTCACGGATAAATAAGCTCATGAACTTATTTAACTGCTCCTCTGTTGGCTTAACAAGATAGATTGTGTAGGATTTTTCAATCAACCTACGGTGCTTGTTGGTCTGCACAATCGCTCCGCTGATGCCATCATGCTCCAACAGGTTAGTCTTGCTGTCTCCCAACGTGACAGAAGGGGGCTCATGCACAATCACTTTGAAAGGAAAAGACGATGTCTTCACACCGTCAATCACCAATTCATTATGTCTAATCATGTTTACCCTCCTCTCAATTGTGTTTTACGTTGTAGCTCATCTGCAATACGCTGAGCGACTTGATTGGCAATCTTCGTGATATCAGCTTCTTCACGGACAACATTGCCTGTGATAGTGATATTGATGGTTGGTGTGCTACCTCCCATTGTCTGAGCGATACCACGACCAATGGCTCCGAGCGTCTTATCATTAAGCGGTAAGATAGCTTCATTGCCTGCTTCACCACCAACCATGAGATTACTACCGTTCATGCCGAATGCTGTCGGCTTGGTTAAAATACCACCCTTTGCATACCATTCAATACCGATTTTTGGCACCCCACCTTTCAACCAATCCAAAGGGTTAGCTGAGCCAGAGATACTAAAATGTGGCAAAGGAATGTGTGGCCAACGGATTTGAAAGTTGAACAAGCCCTTGATAGCATTGATAGCATTTGAGACGGCATCTCTTGCACCGTTGATGGCATTGGAAATACTATTCTTGATACCGTTCCAGATGTTAGAAACTGTACTTGATATCCCGTTGAGGATATTACTTACAGTGCCTGAAATAGCATTCCAAATGTTTGAAATCGTTCCAGATATACCACTCATCACATTTCCGATATAAGATTGAATAGCGGATAGGATTGTCTGGACAATGCTCTGAATGCCATTCCAGACGGTTGAGAATACACCTTTTATCGTTTCCCAAGCACCTGACCAGTTCCCATTGATGATCTGCATGACTGCTGTGATAATGCCCAGGACAACGTTAATGGCTGTTTCAACAACAGTCTTGATAACTTCCCAAACAGTTGAGATGACCAATTGAATGTTGTTCCAACTAGCTTCAATAAGCGGACCAAGTATGCTCATGACAGTCTGAATGACGGATTGAATAGCATTCCAAATTGTCTCAGCGGTGGCTCGAATCAATTCCTGATTCTCTGTCCACCAGGCAGATAAGGTTCCCCAGATAGACATCACAAAATCAGATATTTGCTGAACAATCGTATTGATGACAGACATAATGGCATTCCATATCTCTGTAACAGCAGTTCTGAAACCTTCGTTATGTGTCCATAGCTCTTTAATAGCAATGATAAATATTGCTATTGCGGCTGCTACTCCAACAACCACAGCGACAATAGGTAAGAATGATGCTATTAGTCCAAGTATCGTTGTTTGAGCTGCCATTGCCGCCGCTTGTAGTGCTAGAAAAATTGGTAGTAATATTCCAATTGCGGTCATTACTAAACCAAACACTACAACAGCTTGTTTAATCGGCTCTGCTAACCCATTAAACCATTCAACCACGCTCTTCAATACATCAACTAACACTTCCATGATTGGAGCTAACACTTCTGATATAGCGTTCCCAATATCAGCCATGGCCAGTTTCGCTTCATTTTGAGCTGTGGTGAATCTATCTATCGGATCCAATGTTGCTTCGTACGTTGTACTGACAACTCCAGCAGCATTATCAGCTGTTCCTGCCAAGTTTTCAAAAGAAAAAGCCCCACGTTTAATGGCATCAACCATTCTAGGTGCAGCTTTCGTACCAAACACTTCTGAAGCTATTGTAAGAGCATCTGTTTCAGATGTACTGGATTTGATTTTATCAATGGTTTCAGCAAGTCCCTCTTTCATGGTCTTGCCGTCTTTGGCATAATTGACTGCTGCTTTCGATAGAGTACCTAATGCAGCGGACGAATCCACACCAGCTTGCTCAAATTGCCCAATCAGAGCAACACCCTCATCAAATTCCAGTCCAAGAGCTTTGATTTGTGGTGCTCCATCAGTCGCTTTCTTCATCAAGTCATCAACTGATACACCCGTCAACTGAGCAACATACGTTGTAGAGTCTAGGACATCGCTCAACCAATCAACCGAAAGCCCGTAGGCTTCTAAGGCTCGCTTAGAATTGACCGTGCTTGCTGCAACATCAGTACCATTGATTTCAGCAAATTTAATCATATCCTCTGCCGTTAATTGCAGAGCTTCACCCATCAACTGAAATTGAGTATTGACTTCACCAACAGCACTGCCAGCAGTTTCAAAATCCGTAGGAATTGAGGTCGCTATATTTTCAGCTATCCCAATCATCTCATCCAGAGCCTGTCCTGTTGTGCCAGTCTTAGTGATGATAGTGTCCATACCAGCATCGACTTCTCTGAAAGCTTCCAGTGCATTCTGCCCAAGCTCTATCAACTTGTCACTGACTTGACTGAGCTTATCACTGAAGTCCATGAGTAAGTCAGCTTTGAGTAGTTGGTTTGTTTCTGATAAGTCTGACTTAACACTAGCACTAGCACCAGTCATTCCATTCATTTCAGACTGCAACCCATTGAATGCTGCCTTGGTTTCGTTCAAGGATTTCTCTAGTTTGTTTGCTTCAGTGGAGTTCTCACCGTACTCCCTCTTTGTCAGTTCCAACTGTCGCTCAAGATTCGAGATCTGTTTTTCCACAATCTCGGATTGAGCAGCAATCTTCTTCTGAGCCAGGGCGACTTTTTCAGATTCAGAAGCGTTCTGACCGAGCTCACTCTCTTGTAGTTTGAAAGCACTAGTCACTTTGTCCATTTCGGATGCTAACTGACTCTGCTCACTCTGTAGGTTGTTCAGTTGGCTGACATTAGTTTCTACAGCTTGACCATTATTGGCCAGAGCTCTATTGACATTTTCAAGCTTATTCTCATAACCCTTGAGGACATTTTGAGTCGTTTCCAGTTCACGTTGGAAAGCACGGTACTGATCAGCTCCGATATCTCCATTCTGAAATTGCTTCTCAACCTGTGCTTGAGCTTGTCTCAGAGTTTCAAGCTTCTCCTTGGTATTGGACACCTGCTGTTGTAAGACTTCCTGTTTCTGGGTCAGCAAGGTTACATTGCCAGTATCAAACTTCAAGGCCTTATCAATCTGTCTCAGTTCCTTGGTTGCTTCAGTAGCATTTTTGTTGACATCTTTCAGAGCCTTCTGCAAGGGTTGCGTGTCGCCATCAATTTCAATCTTAATCCCTTTGATGTTACTTGCCATTTGTTTCCTCCTTTCTTTTTGAAGATTGCCGACCCACCCACCTCAAACGAAAAATAGCAGAGCTTACAAGCTCATCTATGACCGAAAGTCCACTTATTACAGGGAACTTGGCCTTAGAATCACTCTCTCAGCACTGCTAATTTCTTAAAAATTGTCAAAATCCTCTTGAGTAGCTTTTCTTTCGCCACCCTTATCTTTACTGCGTAAATTCACATAATCCGTCTGATAATCCAGAGCCATTCCGATTGAAATATGCTTCAAATCATCAATGGATAAACCTGTCTCCTTGCAACAAGAGAGATAGGATTCTACTGTAAAGATTTCATCGCTTGCAGATTCTGACGAGTCTGTTTCTTTTTTGTCTGCATACTCGCACTCAACATTTCCATCAAATCTTGTCCGATTTCTTGGACAGGAAATTCTTCCATTTCCATGAAGAATTGAGCATAAGGCTTGATACGAGGGTTGGCAGACTTGGCAAAGGTCCAGAAAAGACGGTTGAAGAAAGTCATATCAAAGTCAGCAAGGGCCGACATATCAATGTCACTTGCTTGTAATTCCTGACCAGGTTCCAACTTATCAAGTTTAGACAAGAGGGCTTGACTGTTCAACATTGAAAATAGATCCTGGAAATAGTCCTTACCAAACTCTTCCTTGTAAGCAATCGGAGTGTAGCCATTTGTGGCCAATTCATACTCCTGATCACCAATCGGAATGATTTTACGCATCTAAGACCTCCTTATCCACCAACAGCGGCTGGCTCATAGACTTTCTTGAACCAATTGTCATAGACTTCCTTCTTGTCTGCCGATGTGACCGAGCGTTTCACTACAGTATCAAGCGGACGTGGGCTAGCATTGAAAGTCAATTCTCGCTCATTGACACTTGTACCGCTCTTTGTCTTAGAGCCAGTTGCTGGACGGCTAGCAGAACAGTAGTAGAACACATGTCGGGTCTTGTTCTTGTCCCCTGAAAATTCAAACATTAAGGCAAACGGTGTTGGCTCGGCATCGCCTTTTTCTGTCAATACACCTGTCTCGGTATCTTTAATCTCACCGAGAATTTTTGTGGCAAATTGATCAATGATGTGAGGTACTTTCCATTTGCCCTCATAACCTTCATTGGCATTCATGAAGTGATAATCAATATCATCTGCTTGAATAGCACCTGATTCCCCTTTCGGTTCAAGAGTGATTTCCATTGCCCCAGGAAAACGGAAAATCTCTCCGTAAGTTAGCACCCCTGTCTCAGCACTGATGCTAGTAACGGGTGCAACGTGTACATTTTTCAGACCATAGGTCACTTTATTTTCCATGTCATTCCTCCTCTAGTAGAGATAGACTGTATAAGGCTTGACATAAAGCCTTTCCGTCTCAATAAAAGTTTCTTCTTGAGCTTCAAAAAAGAGCTCATGGTTAGACCATAGCTCTTCCAAACGCTCCTCCAAATCCTCATCCTTTCTCTCAAATGCCAACTCAACAACCACTGACTTAATCTCATGGTTCCTTGTATTGTCAGCAGAATTGACAATAGGATTAGATTCGAAATACACAAGGTAAGGCATATCAGGGACGTTCCCTTCTTGATATGCTCGATAGGTTACAGGCAACCCAGCCTGTTCTAAGATATCTGCAAATTCTGATAGCTTCATCGACCAAGCTCCTTAATCCGTTTTTCAAAGTTTTCTTTGACCTTTTCCTCAACAGGTTTGATATGAGGTTGTGCTTTACTACGTCCACCGTTTCGTAACAAATGATTGTTCTCTAGTAAGTGAGTAAGTCGGTAAGTTGGTGCAGCATTATGGACCACATACGACCCCTTAGCGTTCTTCTTAAACCGCCAATTCCTAGCATACTTTCCATACCTTTTAGGACTAGTCACTTTCAGTTCGTCCACGGCTTCACTGGCCACATCTTCAGCAATAAGATCAACTTCATCTTCTATCTCAGACGAATACTCAGCTAAAGCTTTAGCAATCTCATTGGCTAAGTCTTTACTCATGATAATTTCTCCGTCATGGTCAATTCAAGAGTTTCAAGGTCAACAGGATAGGTCTTGAGGATGCGGTATCTTTTCCCTTCGAATTCGGCCAATTCTTGATTGTCGTATTCAAAACTATGAATATCAACTACTAGACTTGGACGAATGCCTGCTTGATTGGCTTGGTAAAACTCTGACCTGGTAATTGACTTCTTGCGACACAGTAGGACAGTTTTGACTTCCTCAGTGATGTTCTGTTTCAACTTGTCTTTCCCAGTGATGTTCTTTGCTATCAGAGTGATTTCATGATTCCACATTGCTTGTCACTCCTTTTGACGAAACTTGCAGATTATGTAATCGCCATTGAAGGTGACGTGGCATATCCACACCACCTTCATAACGATAAGCAGCAAAATCAACCACAAACATCTCATGATCAGCTCTAGCAGAATCCAATTCAACACCGAAAGTCTGCGACAATTCAGAAATGACGGCATCAAGAATTTTCTTCAACGGCTTATCCCTGAGAGTGGTTGAAATGCCTAGCTTCAGTTTAAGCAGTTCTAATAGCTGATCAGTGTCCATGACTATTCCTCTGCTTTCTTAGTGGTACGCTTCCGCTTTGGTTTTTCTACTGGTTCATCAGCGGGCTTGTCACCTTCTAGAAGCTCTGGCTCTTCTTCAGTAGATTTGTCATCTTCTGGAAGCTCTGGCTCTTCTTCAGTAGATTTGTCATCTTCTGGAAGTTCTGGAGCCTCATCAACCGTAGTCAAAAAGATTGACCCAGCTGAATTTGAGCCAGTCAGCAAACCTTGGATGAAATCATCCGAAGGTTTGTGACCAGCACGAGGGTAGGTTTCGTCCAAAGCGTAATCATGTTTGTTTGGGTCTGTCAAGTCCTTGAAGGGACGGATAACTTTGTATGCCATTGACTATCTCCTTACTGAACGGCATCGGTGTAAGTACCAAATACACCTGCATCAGCATCAGTCTTCTTAACATCAAAACGTAGGTATGAAGCAAGGTTCTTACCAAAGCGATGATTGTCTTCCCACTGAACTGAGAGTTCCATACGATCAAACAAGGTCAAGAAGTAATGAATATCCCCGATAAAGTATTTCATATCGCCTTCTGAACCGAACAGCTCGTCAGCGATAGGATAGATAGGCTTGCCTGAGAATGAGTAGCCTGTAGGTGATGTGATGTCTGGTTGCAACATATAGCGACCTTCTTTGTCTTTGACTTTATCCAAAGCATTGAACATTGAGTCTGTAACAACAAGGACTTTATTGTAGACTGATTTGATTTTGACATTCAAAATGTCTTTTAAGCCGTCATATCCAGAAGCGTTGACAACGGTAGCAGTTTTCAAGATGTCTGCAACAAGGGCCAATTTTGTTTGTTCGTCCTGGTCTTGGATATCATCCTGCATGATGCCGATAAGGTCATATTGAGCATCGTCGATAGCTTCACGAGAGATTGGTAGTTCGCCACGGTAAGTCTTGATTTTGTAATCAACTTCAGTGATTTTAGACTTACCAAGTTCTGGGTTTTCTGCAAGCTCACCAACTTCAGTCATTTTACGATTAGACTTCTTAATAACCGGATATGACCCAGATCCACTTGATACTTTCACCACATGGATGAGATTGAGCAATGGATTCTGACGCTCAGGTTCTTTTTGTGGTTGCAAGACTTCTTTAGGGATGATAGCACCTACATCTGTTGTCTTAACTCCCTCACGCTTCTGCCCAATAGAGCGGACATAAGCGACAACTGCTTCGCGTTTTTCCATTTTCTTCTTACCTCCACGGTCTTCGCCCCCTTCGTAAGTAGGGGCTTTGCGGTTTTGTTCATCGATTTGCTTTTGAAGGTCCTCAATTTCCTTCTCCAATTCAGCTTTTTCAGCTTCTTTAGATTCCAGTTCTGCTTGAAGTTCTTCAAGAGTTTTCTCAACAGCTGACACTTCTTCCTCAGTCTCAGCACGTTCCAACTTATCTGCTTCAAGAGCAGTACGTTTCTGCAAGTCCTTGATGGACTCTTCAAGTTCAACTACTTTCGTAGCTTTAGCTCGCATACGAGCACCAAAAATTAGAGCTTTATTCATAGCTTAAATTTCTCCTTAATTTCTTTTTTACGCTTATCAAGCATTTCACGATTTGCACGTAGTTGACATTCAAAGTCCTTCTGACGTGCAGCAATTTCCGTCTGTGGATATGCTGGGAAAGTACAAGGACTAACTTCAAAGATTTCAAGTTCCAAGATAGTGTCCAGGTAAGAACCGTCATCACGCTCTTCCGTGCTGATTTTGATTGGGAAGAAGCCAAAACTACAACCAATCACATCCCCACGCTGAACACGAGCATAAGCACCGACCGCTTGTGGGTCATCCTTGTTGATGATAATATCGCCAAACAGACCAACATCATCAACACCGAGCCGCACTGTGTCATTTCCAGTCCGACCAAGCACCAAACTATGGTCATGATTAAATAAGGCACGGATGTCGGCATCTTTAATAGCCTTCTCAACACCCTCACGCTTAATCACTTCAAAATAACCAGACCAAAGTTCAGTCTCTTCATCAAACTTGATAAAGTAGCCACTCAAAATCAAATCGCCAGACTCTTGTTCCTCGCGAGTTTGAAATTGTGTGGCCATGTAAGCCTTACGTTTCTGCATCGGTATTTCCTCCTTCCTTGTTTAATTTGCTCTGATTGCCTAACTCACCCTGCGGCAGATAGTTTTCAAGAACAATGATGTCATCCATTTCAGGATCAGGAGTCATGCCAACCCAATCTCTCCACTCGTTCCGACGCATAGCAGCACTGTTTGTCATTTGTTGAGCAACTGTTGACAGCTCTGTGATGTCGTAAGAATAGAGTGAACGTGGATTGAACTTGAAATAACGATTGCTAGATACCAGCAAATCCCTTGTCAATGTCTGAGTGATCGTTGTAGCAATGCTCATGACCGTTGTATTGACAAAGTTGTTGTATTCTTCTTTGTTGAAGTCTCCAACCCCCAAGATAAAAGCTGGCACTCCCAAAAGCCCAGCCACTGTTTTCTTGTCAATCTCAACCGATTCATTCAAAGCAATGTCATTCAGATTCAATGGTTTAACTTGCTCAACTTCCATAAGGGCATCTGGTATTATCCACGGCTCTCCTGACTGGCTTGTGGATAGATACTTCTTAGCAATCCTGTCACGGCCCTCTTGACTTCCCAACTCATCACTGGATGAATCGACCTTGACAATTAAGCTCGGAACATTCTTGCCACTCATGAAGCCTTTTTTAGTCTGAGTAGCCAAGTTTAGGTTGCGGACAATGTCCTTCAAAGCCAGCCGATACCCTGTTCCGACATAAGGACTATCTGGATCAGGATTGATTGCAAAGTGGACAACATCATCAGGCTCGTATTCCCTACCCTTGTAGCAAATCACATAGTCTAAATCATTGGACTTAAAAGAGACCTCATCCATCGGGAAGGGTCTCAAGTTCAAAATATAGTCTGTCACAGGATCATATTCGACATGAAGGACGGAATTACCGTCGCCGTATAGCAACAAATCACGCACAATCTTGAAAATCCAAGTCTTCCTGGTCATGTGTGCACAAGGATTGATGTCAATCTTCCGAGCCAATCCGTCCTTGATACGAATATCACCCTTGTCTGTATTTTCCATCAGATGTATGGTCATATTCGACACCATATCAGCAATCTTATTGACAGCCAATATCACATCAGGATTCCTAGCAAGCGGCACATAACCATCACCCTCAAAGATAATTCCAAAATCCGAATGACTAAGCATACTCACAGTTGACTGTGGCTTACTCCTCTTACGGAACCTATCAAAGAAACCCATTCTTTCTCACCTCCTTTCTAGGCATAAGAAAAGCACCCGATTTCTCGAATGCTTATCGTTAGACTTAATGACCAATTTCTATTAGTTCAAGGTACGTCAGGCCAGAAGATTTTTTTAGAGCTTCAATTTTTTCAGACAACAAATCACGTTTCGTTCTAAGATTGAATAGAAAAATCTTATTACTCAACTTTCCCGAACGATTTAGGCTCATCAAGTCATCCATTTCCTCGACAAAATCAAGTTTAGCCTTGACAATATCTGCCAATAATGTAGCTTGCTTTTCAGTCATCACTTCCTCCTACTCCATAAAATCAAAACTCATCTGGCTGTTACAAGCCTGGATTTCCATTTTCAAGTTTGTGGACGGCTCCCAGTTCTTCCAGTAAGCATAGGCAGCCTCAATCGCCTTTTTCGGTAGCAAGTCATAGCGAGAAACACGGAAATGCTCCTTGAAATCATTCATCGCCTGTTGGAAGACACGTTTTGCTAAAGATTTGTCCATATAGGCAGGGCTATCCATCCCACCCATACAAGCTACCACACGCTTTTTTCTAGTCTTTTCCAAGTCCAAACGTACATCAGGGTTGATAGGCTGTTCAGCCTTCAAGTAGTTCAAATCCGCCTCAAATACATCTTGACGCTGACGCATACTCTTCTGAGTTTCCAAGACATAGATAAGAGCGTCCTCGTTTACAGTTTCAGGCGATACCGTATAACCACCAGTCCGACGGATAGACTTCAAAATCGCCTTGACCTTCTTCTTGAACTGTTTGGCAATCGGCTTGCGTGACTGCATAAGAACTTCATACAAACCGTCCTCGGTCACAAACCACATTTCACGTTTCTGACCTGATGCAAGGATTGTTTGCATCAGCTTTTCATCTTCGTCAATTGTTTTTAGCATTTCAGACGCTCGACTATGCTCAATCCATTCAGCCACATCCTTAGCCAGGAACAAAGGCTCGTCCGCCGTCCCATAAATCGTAAAGTTCTTCCCCAGTACTTCCTGTTGATTGATAATTTGTAGTTCCATATTAGTTTCCTTTCATTGCATTTTCGATAATTGTTCTATGTTCAGCCTCTAAGCTGTCTAAACGGTGCATAATTAAATTCAGTAAAGCAAAATGTGAGCCATGAGCCACAATAATATCGTAATAAGTTTCTGGCTTGTCGAATTTCGGTTCTCGTGACAACCAGTTATGAATAATATTTAAACTCTCACGAATTTCAGCAGTAAAATTCAACAATTCTTCGTACTCACTTAAAACATCAATTTTTGCCATAATAAAAACTCCTTTGGGTATGACAAAGAAGCTCGTTTCTGATATAATGATTTCAGAAAGAGTTTCTTTCGGGTGATAGCTTAGAACCAATTGTTTGGCGACGTGGGTTCTAGGCTATTTTGATTTCTCAGACTTAACAAGTTCAATCCCACGCATGACCACTTCTGTTTTGGTCATGTTTTTTTGCTCTGCAACGTCTTCTAAGTCTTGGAACTGCTGTTCTGTCATCCTTATCTTGATTTGCTTGTTTTTTGGATTTTCACTTTTAGGTCTTCCAATGGTTTTACCCATTTCATCACCTCCTTTTTGGGTGTACAATTATTTTATAACTGTTCACCCAAAAAGTCAAGAGGTTTTTGAAAAAAATCAATCAAAGAATTGCAGCACATTCTGGTTCTTACCAAGATTAGCAAGAGCCTGGATACATGCAAAGACGCTGGCATCAAACAAGTCAATCCTTGCCGTACCACCGTCACCGTCTAGTTTTTCATACTGCACCGCATCGTCCACCTTTTCGATTGCTCTGACATTGCTGACACAGTATTCATAGGCCTCAGAATGCAGATAATAAAACTCCCTATTCTTGACCTTGAACTCAATCCGCCTGAAACCTTCTGATTTCAAGTAAAAAAGCTGTGGCTGGTCAATCATCTTGAACTTAGCCTTTTTCATCTTGCTCAAAAACTCACGACCAAACTTTCTATCCATACCGACAGCAGCAATCTTGAAGCCTTTCTGCCTCATCTCGATAAACCACTTGACGATATCATCATAGAGTACCGTTGGAGTGTTGCTCATTGTCAACCAACCGTCCGACTGCCATCCGAAAAGTGGGATGCCGTCATCATTGGCTTTCTTCTGAGCGTTGACACGAGGGAAGAAAGCGTGGGTGATACAGATGTCAATGTCTTTTTCACCGTCATTGTAGATGCCATAGAGTGCAGCAGCTGTCAAGTCATGCAAGCGTGACAAGTCCGCCCCACCATACCACTTAATCGGCAAGCGTGCCAGCTCTTCCAAGCTCCAATCATAACAGTCATCCGAAGCTATGAACTCATCAGGATTGAAATAAGCATTCATAGAGTTAGTGAAGACATTCAAAGTCTTATTGAAGAACTCATTCCTTGTCTGTGGATCGTTCATAGCTTGCTCAGCTTCTGCTCTCAAGGCTGGCATGGACACCGTGACACCCCAAGACGGATTGGCCATCTTCAAAACATTGTCATCCAGATAGTCTCCAACATCGCCGTCCGTCGTCTGGTTAGCCTTGCAGATAAAAATGAACAGCGATTCATCAGTGATTAACTGCTTGAGCACCTTCTGACAGTATTTCAGCCTGTTAGCTAGGAATCCTGTCGGAATATCCCCAGCTGTGGAGATAACAAAAAGCATACTGTTACGGTATGCCGACATTGTTTTCTTCATGAGACCATACTTCTTGGAATTTCGCATGGTGTGAGCTTCGTCAATAACAGTAACATTACCATTCAGAGAGTCCAAACGGCTCTCATCATTGGCCAATGCCTGTATATAAAACGAACCATCATCTCCAAAATTTGCTGTGATAGAGTGTTCCTGATTGTTGTCCTTGATACGGATAGACTTATCATTCCACCGTTCCACATTGAACTTGATGAAGTTGAAAGCTTCCAATGCCTGCTTGACTGAGTTTGCTACGATGTAACATTTCGAACCACTATCAGCATCCAAAATCTGATAAAGCAGAGCAATAGCAGCAGTAAAACTGGTCTTACCGTTTTTCCGTGCCAGCATTATCAACGCTTCCTTAAATCTACGCTCATTTGTGCCAGCGTGATAGAACCCAAATAGATTAACAACTGTGAAATGTTGCCACGGTTGCAAAATCAAAGGCTTGTTACGGATAGACATGGCAAACATGTCATCTCCTTGCTGATGAACAATTGAGTTCTCGATGAAGTGAACAGCAAAATCCACTATATCCTCATCAAGTTCATAGGCTGGATTTTCCAAATCCCTCAAAAAGCGTTCAGCAGCCAAAATCCGTTCTTCGTTATGTTCCTCTTGATAGTTCAGGACATAATCAACATAGGCTTTAGCTTTTCCAAGATTGGTTGTAGCGTGGCGAAAATCGGCAAAACGTTTTTCAAAGTCTTTATCCATCTTTCACCCGCTTCTTTTTCAGTTCATCCTTGAACTTCATAACTTCTTTGAGTGGTGAACCTTGGTCCTGCTCGACAACCTCACCCAGTGATTTTGGGTTAAGCATAAGCTGGTTCGAATAGCTCAAGATGTCTTTTCTGAGTATTTCCATTGCTGTCAAGATTGGAACTTTACGCTCATTCTCAGCACCAGCCTTGTTAACATAGACATCTGTGACAGGATAGCCCATGTCAGCATAGTCTTGAGCTAGTTTCTGGTACTGAAACAACATCCCAGCAAATATATCAATGATCATTTCAAATTCTTTTCGATAGGTGCCCAAGTCTTTCATCTGCTTGACCACTTTTGACTTGATTGACTTCACTGTAATTGGTTTAGCCAAAAACTAACCCCCTTTCTACAAAATCGCTGAGTTTTTACCCCCTTTTTGTCTGACGGCTCCCGACTTGGAAAAAGTTCCCTTCACCGGTTCCCAGGACGCTCAAGAATATTTCAAAAAGTGGGGGGGTATCCATAAAATTTCTGAAAATCCTTCTTTCTCTTCTTTTGCCAATAAATTCCCTGACCGACAACTTTGTCATTAACCCTGTCATGAAAAGTATTATGCTTGCGATTGGTTAACGCTAAACAATTCCATTCTACGAATTCAAGCTCAGGATATTCAGACACAGGAAAGATATGATGAATCATTTCAGCTGGTACCGACAAACCATATCTCAAACTTTCCTGACAAAGGTAATCGTGTTCCCTCATAACTTTGTCCCTGAACTTTTCCCACTTCTTTGTTCTCAGTGTTTGTCGAACTGGTTTGTAATATGCCATATAACTCTCCCTTCTCAACACAAAAGGGACAGGTCAGAAACCTATCCCTACTCTTACAAAGAAATCATGCTATCATAATAAATCCTTTTTCGTGAGAAAGCAAGAGTTTATTTTCTCACTTTGGCTCTTTGAAATTATTTCCTTAACCTCGTAAAAAATAGACCAATTCCATCACTCAGTTTCACATATCTTATATTTTGTTAAACTCAGACGATTTCTGAAACCATTGATAAACACGGCTTTTCAGACTTTTGATTTTACCAGTTTATTATTAACTCAATATGTGAAAGTGATAACTAAAAATTAAATAACAAAGTTCCGTAGTGCATCATCTAACTCAGCTTGTTCAATCCCAATATATCTGAGAGTGATTGCTGGTGATGAATGGTTGAACATCTTTTGCAATGTTCCTACGTCCTTTGTCTTGTTGTAATATTTGTAGCCAAAGGTTTTTCTCATGGTGTGAGTGCCTACGTTATCTATGCCAAGTTCCTCAGCTGCTTCATGAATGATCTGATAAGCTCTCTCACGAGTGATAGGCTTGTTCTTCCCTTGACGGCTTTTGAATAGAAAGTGGTGAAATGGTTTATCTTCGACATACCGCCTCATTTCTTTTTTTAGTTCCTTTGTCATCCGTCTAGTAATCTGCTTACCAGTCTTTCTTTCCCTTAGTTTAATGTGCCAACCCTGGACATCTTTGACCTTGAGTGTGAGAATATCCCCAACCCTCAATCCAGTGTTTAGTCCTGTAATGAATAGCATGTAATACATTTCATTCCATTCCCTAAGATAGTCTTTCATGGCCTGGATATCGTCATTGTCTTTTATTGGTGAGACCTCTTCCATATTTTCCTCCTTTCTACAAAGCAAAAAAGCCAGTGCGAGACTGACTTTATATGACTTCTGTTGAAACAACTCTTTTGTAAAATATTAAGGATAATTCCCACAAACTGATTGTGTTTTGTTTTCAGAAGCTCATGCTATCATAATAAATAGATTTTTATGAGAATACAAGGCTTTGTATTCTCATTTTACAAAATCCCTTTGGTCCTAGCATATGTTTCGAGAATGGTTTTGCGTTTTCGATATATTTTGGCATTGCTGAAGTATAGCTTGTCAGCGATGTCTTCCCAGTCTAACTCAGCCTGCCCCCATCGCATATCAAAGATATCACGCTGTTCATCGGTCAATCTTTCAAGAAAAGATTCAACAGTTTCTTTGAAAAGCTCAAGGTTTCTTAATGGGACATCTGTGCTTAGTTTGATGACGGTGCTTTCTGTCGGTTTGCTGATACCGCCTGCCCGACTTCCGACAATGTCCTCTCCATTGCTGGACATCAGCTCTGCCCTTCTTGCCCAGATAGCCCTTTCGATATTTCTGAACTTGAACAGTTCTTGGTCTAAGTTGTACAGCTCTCTGTTGTTCAATGCCTTCAAGTTCCACCTCCATTTTTTTAATTACTTCAACCAAGCCATTAAAGACATAACCTATGGCTTTAGCAATTTCCGAAAATGCCTGTTTGATTACTGCCATGACATCCTCAAGTTGTTCTGGACTTAGTTTGGCCAGTTCCTGTTCCAACTGCTCCAGTTCCCGCTGACGTGCCTGCTTAGCTTTCTTTTTCTTGATTCTTTTGTTCATGTTTCTTATAAGTCCCCCAAGCTCCCATGATGATAGCGATTAGTACAACCAACAGAAACGCAATCACAATCATTGCTGATAAAAATTTAATAATTTCAAGTAAAATCATAGTTCCTCCTAATCCACAGCCTTGACTTCCAGTGGTAACCACATCTTCGGATTGAAGTTGATAGTGTAGTCGTAATTCGACACATCCTTTGTCTTCACATCCTGAACCACATAGGATACATTATCAGACAATCCAATGATGTGCTTCTGATATTCTTCATCAGCTGTCTCAACCAAAATTTCCAGTTGATTATCTGTCGTATCTGCTACAATCGACATTCGACCACTCATCTCAAACATCACATCATTTGTGATAGCATTCAATACTGTAACCTTTCGTACTACGTTGAAATTGTCTGCCTCTTCCGATAAGTTATGTCGAACAACATCAGCTTGGTCAGAACATCCAGCTAACACTCCAATTACTCCAATAGTTATTAATACTAATTTAATTTTGTTTTTCATTCTCTTCTACCTCCGAATAATATTTATCACCTTTCGCCTTTACTTCATGAAAATAGGCTCTGTAACTTTCGTCTTGAATGTCATCAAGGTTGATTTGCTTTGCCACTTCATATACTGGTTCGTTATAATCACAGCAATGTAGATGCCACAACTGGTTCTCCTGCAAAGAGTTTCGATTGAAACCGCATGAGCTTTGAGCTGCTGCAAAAACAAGTGCTGTCAATAACTCTTCATCAAGCTGAATTGTAATCATTTCGCCCTCCATTTTCTTTTGTTTGCCCGTTGCTTAGCTGTTTCTCTAGCTATTTCATCCCAGACATAATCGGCATTTTCAAGCATGAGGTCCACACATTTGTCTTTAAGAGTCTCAATGGCAACTTGGTCCTCATCCTTTTCTCGGTAGCATGCCGCCAACTCCTTCTTAAGCTCAGCTATTTCTTCAGCATAGCGGTCTTCCGAGCTAATCACATTCGAGCTGTTAAATGTAATAGTGTCAATCTGACAACCCAAAAATGCTCGCAAGACCATTTCAACATCATCGACTACAACTCCAAGACCTGCTCTATTGAGATTGCTGGTGACTTCTTTTGAGTTACGGTTATTGATTGATATTGGATGAGGTATCGTGTAGCCCAATTGCTCAGCTTGCTGAAAAACGGCTTTTGCCATTTTGTTGTTTGCACAGATAATCTGATTGCCTGTCGCATGACTTTCCAAAATAGCCATTGTAGTTTTGCCGAAACATCGGCCAAATCCAATAATTTTAGTCATTAAATCCTGTCCTCCATTCAATCCAATCATGTTTGATTTTGCCTGTAAATAGGTTTCGATACATCGTGACTTTCGTGTGTGTACCATACTTTCCATTGACAATTGAAAAAGTCCTAGTCTTTTCAATTACCCATGGATCCTGAGAGTAGGGATAGCGGTTAGGTTTATTCATAATGTTCTCCTACTAAAACGGCAAGTCGTCATCTGTAATATCCATCGGCTGACCGCTGAAATTCGGTGGTATCTGCTCTTCCATACTGGAATAATTAGCACTATTGTCACGCTTCTCAAGCACCTGGAAACTTTCGGCAACTACTTCGGTTACATAAACCCGTTGCCCTTGCTGATTTTCATAGCTTCTGGTCTGAATTCGACCAGTAATACCAATCAAGTGACCTTTCTTAGTCCAGTTTGCCAAGTTTTCAGCTTGCTTGTTCCAAATGACGCAATTGACAAAATCAGCTTCACGGTCACCAGCTGCATTCTTAAAATTACGATTGACTGCCAAAGTGAAGGCACCTACTGCCACATTGTTAGGTGTGTAGCGTAGCTCAACATCTCTGGTCAAGCGACCAACCAAAACAACATTATTGATCATGTAATTCCTCCAATACTACCATTCTTCTCCTCTTTCTACACGCTCGACCAGACAATCGCCACAGTAACCTGTCTGGAAGATACTGTTATGGTCTGTCGTCCCATCTATGTACTTACACCCACATTCTTCACAGGTCTCAATTTTCGGTATCATTTTCTGCCTCCTTTTTAACCTCGACTGTGACTATTGTATCGTTGTGATGACCACCATGTGAGACAAGCAAAATTCTCACTATCTCAAAATTATGCTTTTTTCCTACTCCGCAACTATTCCAACCAAAACTAATAGCTTTTCCTCCTGGTTTTAATATCCTGGCAATCTCTTCCTTTTGTTTTGTCCAAAAAGTGGATTGAGTAGTTTCCTTTTTGACAGGCAAACCAACGCCTTTATAAACTTCGGAAATTTGTCTGGTGGAGTAGGGCGGGTCATATAGCACGCCATCAACAGACTCATCTTCAAACATTTTTAAAAAATCTAAAGCATCCAAATGATAATCTGTATCAAATTCTTCGCTTAGGTCATTTGTGATTGTTGCAAGTTTTGAATTGTTCGCAAAAGGATCAATCCATAAACCTTCGTCAACTTCCTGGTTCAGTAATTCAGCAATGGGTTTTATTGAAAAGGTGTTTTTGGATGGAAATCCCCATAGTCGTTCAATAAACATCAATCCACCTCCTGCAGAAAATCCTTTAATTTTTCAAAGTTTACAATAGCTACTTCTACGACCCTATATCTTCCAATATCGAAATTCGGGTCGTCTTTTCCAAATTCTTTTTGGATTGATTTTCTAGCTTCTGAAGGCAAGGAGAATACACTGGCACCATTTCTCAAACTGAGTATGTTACCGTTTTCGGAGATAACTCTATAACCAATATCATATGGTCTAATGCTAGTTGGTACTTTGAAGCTCTTAGAATCATCTTTTAATGTCTGCTCTAGTGTTTTGACCATCACTCCGCCTCAACCTTCCTAAAAATATATTTATCAGCAAATTCTTTCTTGTAGCGACATTTGGTCACTCGTATTGCATCGTCTTTGTTGGTCGTTGGCACATTCGGATTTGCACTGTGCAGATATACTGGCACAGCTTGACCATCTTCAAGTGCCATAAATTCTTTAAATTCAAGGATACCTACTGTTCTGTGCATTTCTTTTCCTCTTCCTCAATCAACCAATCAAGGTTCTTTCTTGCTTTTTTCAGGTCTTCCAGACCATTTTTCTTTTGATAGCGTAGCTGATACTTCAAGGCATTACCGAGATGAAAACCTTTCAGCTGCTCTGGTGTCATGAAGTTTCTAAGCACATCAATTGACTCCATACCATAGTTTCCTTGATAATGGCTTGGATTGTTCACGTTGTCATGAATAACCCTGAAACCAGTAAACTGACCTGCATCAGTCGGCATATTTAATCGCTTAGTCGTAAAATCACAATGTGTCATCAACTCCCACGTCCTTTCAAAAATTCTGGTATTGGATCGCCTATGTTGATTTGGTCATATTGCTCTTTAGTGACCATAAATTTCCCATAGGCTCCAACCGTCACAATGTATCTGCTTTGGATAATCTCCTTGTCCGTCACAGTACCAACCATTTCAGCTCCCGCATTGTCCACTTGATAGACAATGATTTTTGGTTGCTCAATCTTGGCATCTAGCTTGTCAATCTTGTAGATGATCAGCAAAGGTGTCACAAGGATTGACAGTAAAATGCAAAAGTTACCGATACCTGTCAAAGTCTTTTTCATTATTCTTCATCCCCACTGTATATATCGAGTGTCCCTTGTTTTTGTTGAAGAACAAAAACAGTATCTGAAATCTCAACTTTTATCCTGCGTTCTTCTTCGTTTATAGCCTTGATTAGAATAGCTTGCCCATTATTGTATGGTTGAACGATTGTAAACTCATCTTCTTGTGGGTTGAATTGATGTTCTTTGCTTAATTCTTCAATGTTTGAATATATCGTTTGTAATTCATCAGTGTAATTAAACTTAGAATCTTGTTGCTGTACCAAGTCCGCCTCCTTCACGAATACTCCGTCAATCATCTTGCCCTTACGGTCCTTAATTTCGTCATACGCGATTTTTAAGCATGTGTCGGCCGTGGTGCAATTATGGATTGCGATTGAGTGGATGTTGCTATGTAGCATAATCAAAGCTGGCTTGATTAATGGTGCCATGGTTTCGTTATGATAAATATGCTTGTGTAATCTGTCAGCAATATTTCCAAGACTGGCAACCATCAGCAACAGTTCCATTTCCTCTGGTGTTGCTTGAATGTCAGCACCATTTTTAATCTGCAATTCAAGACCTGTCAAGACAACCTGCATGTCACCCAGGGCATCCTTAATCAAGTCAGACTTGCCCTTGGCAACTCCTTCAAAGAGTTCTCCAGCCTCTTCCATGAGTTTTTCAAATTGCTTGACTGGGTTAGCCTCGTGTAAGTTGCGGTCAATAAACCATTGCTGGACTTTTTCATCAAGTGTTTTGGTCATTATTCTTTCTCCTTTTCTTTTGAAACTGTAATCAAGTAATAACAATCAACTGCTCCATAATCAATCCTGATAGCATTTCCGCTCATACTTTTGCGAAAACGTGGATTGTTAATAGCTGATGATGTTTTTTGGTGTGCTTTAAGTGCATCGATAGCATCCTGGACCTGAACAAAGTTTCCAAGATAATATCTGCGATGTCCATTGAAGATAAAATATAGTACAATCATGGTCTCTCTACAAATCCAGTAGATTTCTTATGGATGATTTTATTGCTTCGTATTTGTTGAATCCATCTACCAAAAGATCATACGTATCTTTAGTGATTATTACTGAATCCTCTGGTACGTTATAGTTAACAATTTCAGAAACCGGTACATCGAAATAGTCAGCAATTTGAGTTGCTTTTGTAAGCTTTATTTCATGCTCGCCTGCCTCCCATTTTTGAAGTGTTCTTTTGTTGACTCCCAGTTCGTCAGCAAGCTCTTGTTGAGTAGTTGCATGTTGTTTTCTGACATTTTTGATATTATTTTTAAATTTCATCAATACCTCCTATCATCCATATCCTTCGGATATACAAAGCTGTTTCCAACCACACCTTCCAAAATCCGACTAGACAAAGCACCGTTGCCATAATCATCTGCATACAAGGTTTTGATTTCCTTGCTGGTCAGATTCGTGTTGATGATCGTGTTGCTCCGTTTGTCCAAAATTTCGTAGAGAATCTGATGTGTCCACTCGTTGTTGCGAGTGTCAGCCTTCCGACTCTCTTTTCCAAGGTCGTCCAAAAAGAGAAAGTCAACCTTGCTGAGTAGCTCAATCATCTCAGCCTGTGAGTAGCCGTTGTCTGTGTGGAAGCTCTCCTTGATTTTGGTAAAGAGAGTGACCAGTGATACAAAGAGCACCGACCTCGGATGTCCGTATGCCTTGAATTGCTCATTCATGTACTTGGCCAATCCGTATGTCAGATGACTCTTGCCAACTCCTGAAGGACCTGTCACAATGGCATTGCCAAAGCCCTCATGCCGATAAAATTGCTCAATCCTCTTGGCAAAATTGATAGCTTTCTGGTCAATGTCAGCTTTAATCTCATAGTTATCAAGGCTCTTGCTTTTCAGCTTGTCAGATACCAGGCTGTCTCTCTCAAAGACTGCGTAGGTATCAGCAAGCTTATTGTTGACCTTGCTCTGACTGTTCAGTTTGTTTTCAAAGGTCTGGATTGCTGCCTTAGTGCATTCTGGACATTGCTTGAGTTCTTCCAACTGTCCCTTAATTGGTACCTTAGTCAACCAAAGCTGACAACCGTGGACCTCACAGGTTTCGTCCAAGACTTGCCTTGTCTGAAAATTATTGAATGGATTCATCTAAAAGCCCAACCTTTCGTCAACTTCTGTAGCATTGTTATTTCTACTTCTGGGTGGTTGCTGATTGATGTAGTTTTCAAACTTCGTCCCAAACAAAGTAACAGGTCTCAAGAACTTGGCAAATTCCGTTCCTTTCCATTCGCTCGTCTTGGTATCAATAACTTGTTTGAAGTCTTCAAGCGTGTAGCCTTCTTTCAACCTGGCATTGATATGTTTCTGTGTAGCTTGTGAGCCAGCAGTAAATCTAGTCCCAGCAACTTGATTAAGGTAGATAATCACTTCTGAAACAATATCTATATTATTTGTTATATCAGTCTTGATATTATCAGTCTTGATTGTCTGAACTTCTTGCTCCTCTTGAACAGTAGTTTCTACTGTTCTGGACGGTATTTTTCCCCGTTCCACAACAGGACCCATGATGTAAAGACGATTTGGTTTATTCAACCCTTGTCTTTCTTCGTGTAAGAGTTTAGCCTCTCTCAATTCTTTCTTAGTCTTAGTAACAGTTTTTTCTGAGCACCCTAATTCCTCGCAAAATTCGTTATTAGTGAAGTACATAAAAACTTTCCCATTTTTATCATGCCACGAATTATCCAAAGATAAATCTAAGCGATCATAAAGTAAAGCGTACATGAGCTTAGCGTTGCTTGATAGTGCTCTGTACGGCTCTTTAAAAAGCCATTTAGGTATTTTAAAGAATTGATACTTCTCAACCTCACTTTGATAATACGTCTCAGCCATCTCATTCCTCCGCATTTGTAAATTTGGTGTATTCCTTGTGGAAGTACATCTTGACTGTTCCAAGGTCACCATGCCTGTTCTTCTTGATAATCAGCTCAGTTAAGTTCTTTTCTGGCTGATCGTCCTTTTTGTCCTGGTAATAATCATCACGATAGAGAAAGGCTACAATATCAGCATCTTGCTCAATACTGCCCGACTCTCTCAAATCGCTCATGATTGGTCGTTTATCCTGCCTTTGTTCAACGCTACGAGAAAGCTGTGACAGAGCAATGACAGGCACTTTCAATTCCTTGGCGATAATCTTCAACTGACGGGAAATCTCAGACACTTCCTGTTGTCTATTGTCTGACCGTGACCCTTGTATCAATTGCAGATAGTCAATGACTATCAGGCCTAGCCCTCCTGTTGCTTGAGCTAGCTTTCTAGCTCGTGATCTGATTTCAGCTATTCTGATGCCAGCCGTATCATCAATGTAGATTGGTGCTTCTGCTAGTTGCCCTTGAGCATAAATCAACCGTTGCCATTCAATCGGTGTCAGCTTCCCTGTCCTGATATGATAACTCTTGATGGTGCCTTCGGCTGCAAGCATACGCTCCACCAAGCTCTCTGCACCCATTTCCAAAGAGAATATGGCCACAGGCTTATTGGATTTGCAGGCGACATTCTGGGCAATGTTGAGGGCAAATGCCGTCTTACCCATTGCAGGTCTAGCCGCTAAGATAATCAACTGGTCCTCGTGCAATCCTGTTGTCAGCTTGTCAAAATCAGTAAATCCAGTAGCAATTCCCGTCACATCGCTTGACACATTTGAGCGTTGCTCAATCTTGCTATGACTGTCCAAAATCACATCATAGATTGGTCTGAAACCTGTGTTGTGATTAGAATTGCTTGCATTGACCAAGGCTTGTTCAGCTCTTGCAATCAGGTCATTGGCAGACATTTCGCCAGTATAGGCACCAGAAACCGTATCCGAAAGATTAGCAATGACTTTCCTCAACAGAGCCTTCTCAGCAACTGTCTTAGCGTAAAATTCGGCATTGGTACTGGTTGGCACAGCGTTGACAATTTCAGCAATGTAAGCCAATCCTCCAATGCCACTCAAGTCTCCCTGGTCTTCCAGAGCGGTCTTCATCGTGACGGCATCAATCGCCTGCCCCTTGTCTGACAAGGTCTGCATAGTCCGAAAGATGATCTGATGACCAGGTCTGTAAAAATCTTCTGGTTTTAGATGTTCAGCGACTAATACAATTTTGTCTGGATCAATAAAGATAGACCCAAGGACTGCTTGCTCAGCTAAAATATCTTGAGGTGGACTGTGTAGATCATTCATTGTCTCCCTCTGCTTTCTTATTTGAGTTTTCCTCCATTTTCTCAACAATCTTTGTCAGCATACTTTTGTGTAGAGTGATATAGTTATTTTTCTTGATTTGGCTTGCGAAAATACAAATACGCTTACCAAAGTAGTTACATTTTTCGGTTTCTCTGTACCGCTCATCTTGTGTTATCTGTTCCTTATTTGCGAAGCTGAAAAGAATCACTTCGTCCGACTCTCTCCACTCTTCACTCAGGCACTTAGACAGACTTTCAAGTGCCAATTGAAACATAAAATCTTTAGCCATTAAATTTCTCCTCCCACATCTCAGCATTGATACCCTTATTCCATAGGTCCTGTTGATAAACCCTAGCCACCTGCCAGCTATCAAAGTATTTCTTGTAGTGGTACTTCCTGCGACCACATTTGTTTTTCTTTGCCACAACCCAGACCATAGCTAGACCTCACGATTTGCCAGTGATTCTGCCTGGCACTTGTTAACTTTTTCTAAATGTTCAATCCGTCTATTTAGTTCTTTGATTAGCCTAGCCTTACCAACACACTCCTGTGTTTTTAGATCAGCCAACTTCTTAAATTCCTTGACCCTGTATCTTTCATATGCAAGCTCCCGTTCAAGTTCATACTGGCTTTGAGGAATGTAATCCTCTTCATCCACACTCAAAAACTTCTTCATCATGTTCCAAAATTTCATATCATCCTCCGTAGTATCTATGAATCTGCAAGTAACGCAGATTTCGTTCTGGTTGCTTTTCTTCAATCACAGGCTTCTTGACCTCTATTTCAATCTCAACAGGCTTACGGATCAGCCAGATTAAGATTGGGGTCAAAATAGCAATAGCAAGTAATGCTTGTTCGGTTGTTAGTAGTAGTTCATCCATTTTTTCACCCTATCTTTTTCATCTTATCCATCTCTTTTTTCCAAGCTGGTGTGTTGCGATACTGCAAGTACTCGTCAAATCCTGTGATGGTAACCAACATACCTCCATCACGCAGAGCGTTCTGTTGACTGGGTAACTTTTGCATCTCTCTACGACGTTCGGCAGCTTGTCTTTCGGTATATCCAAAAATGTGTGCCAATTCGGCATCATTCGCAGAGATTTTTTCAATGATGACATCCTTGATTCTGATAACTTCTGTTGCACTCATGGAAAATTCCTCCGTAATATGATATAATTCAATTGTTTATTTAAGTAAGAGCCTGATTGCCGTCAGGCTTTTTTGCGTTGCTCCAGTATTCGTCCAAGTTAACGGACATTACTGCTGCCAGATTTTTCTGTTCTGTTCGGATTTGTGCTCGGTACGGTGCCAGACCTGCATCACGTTCTTCCTTGTTCCGTGGTATATAATATCCATTCGGCTTATACTTTTTAGCCACGATAGGCTGACGAAAGGTAACTCTCAGGCTTTCGATTATTTCCTCAAGTTTTCGCTTGCTTAATCCTAAATCCTGTCTCAGCTCCCTTGCTTGAATCGGCAAGTCAAAGTTAGCTCCGTTTTTGATAGCATTGAGTACCTTGATTTCAATTTCTGTCATGTCTCTGATAAAGTTCATCAATCTTCCTCCAACCTCGTCCAACTCTCAGAAATTCTAAGTTTCTTGTTTACTTTCAGTTTTAGGTCATCGCTACCATGCCCCTCTTTCAGCAAACGAGTGACCATGGCTGGTGAAACACCAAGCACAATCGCAAAATCTGACTGCGACCAACCACGTTCGTGTAGTCGCTTTTTAACCAAATCAATCCATTTTTGATGTTGTTGGCTCATATTTTCCCTTTCTATTTTTGGTATAATTGACTTATCATAACGGAAAGGAGATAAGTCATGGATAAGTTTCTAAAAAAACTTACTGACTCTGGTAAGGTGGCAGCTGTCACATTGAAAAATGACAAAACCTTGAAAGTGACAGCTGTCGTGGATAACATCTACACTCTTGCAAACGGTGAAGAGATGTATATCGCACCTGACCAAATTGCCACCATCGCTGATGGTTCACCAGATGAAAAACTAGGCTTCTAGATTGTCATCGTCACGAGCGTCTTCGGACGCTTTTTGAATGTTATCAAGCTTCCGCTTCATTCGGGTCATCATGTCATACTGGCCACGACCATAATCATTGAGAGAATTGTATCCGCCAATGTGTTCGATTCCATAGATTACAGCATTGATGCTTTCCAAGAGAGAATCAATAGTGTCTGGTTTTTGTTTTTGAAGGTTCATATCCCCCCTCCTTTCTATAAAATTAGTTAAAAAGTTAGTAAAAACCTTGACAATATTTTGCATATACGCTAAAATGAGGATATAAAGAAAATACTTGATAAAACCCAGTTCAATCAATACATTCTGCTCGCCAAAGCTTTTATTTTTTGAATTAGTTTTAACTTGCGTTTTCACTAACTCTTTAACTTTACAAAAACTATTTTAGCGTATACGCAAATTTATGTCAAGTATTTTTAGCGTATTTTATAAAATATTTTTTGTCATCCTTTAGAAAGGTTGATAAATCAATGTTTTCAACATTTGAAATAGTCAAAGAACTTTGTAAAAAACAAGGAATTTCGCTAAATCAATTAGAAGAGAAACTTGGACTAGGAAAAAACTCATTGTATGGTTTAAAAAGAAACCAACCATCTGCTGAACGTTTGCAAGAAATCGCCGACTACTTCAACGTATCGACAGACTACCTGCTCGGACGGACCGACAACCCACGGATTGCTTCTGACAACGATATGTCAGAGATTGATTTAAAAAAGGACGCAGCAGAAAGCTTCTTTTACGACGGACACGAGCTCAACGAAGAAGATTTGGACCTTATTGCATCAATCCTGGAAACTCGCATAAAAAACAGAAAGTAAGGAGTCTTGCTTATGATGATGACACCAGAATCGGTCTGCGCAGAGCGTGGTATTGATTTGGTCTATTTTGACGGTAGGGATACAGGCAATAAGGGCATCTATAATAAAAAGCACAACCTAATTGCTGTGGATACATATCTTGATGAAATCGAAAAAAAGAAAACAATCTACCACGAAATTGGACATCAAGACCACGACCCTTTACAGTACGGCCGCAGGCGTGAGCAGTATGAACTACAAGCGGACAGAAATATGATCCATTATCTGGTCAAAGAAGAACTAGCCCTGATGGACGATATTAGCGAATTTAATTATGTCCGTTTTATGGAAAAATACGACTTAAAAACCACGGTCAATGAGACCATGGTGATTGAGGAGTTTAATGGGTTGGTGGGGATAATGTGAAACAATAAGCTTGACAATTGAAACACACCATGATACAATAGAGACAATCGAAGTGAATGCTCCCCCCTGGGAGCCCTAAAGAGCTATTGTGTCCGCACAGTAGCTCTTTTTGATTTTGAGGTAAATATGCTGACTAAACCATTCAAAACTATTGATGAACAGATTGAGATTCTAAAGTCCAGAAACCTCACTTTCCTGCATGAGCCTTCAGCCAAAAGGATATTGGCTACTGTTGGTTACTACGAACTTATCAACGGTTACAAGGATATTGGTATTCAGACGGGTGAGACTTTCAAAGACGGATTTACATTCGAACAACTTTTCCATGTTTTTAATATGGACAAAGAAATCCGCTCAGCAGTCAATGCCGCCATACTTGAAATAGAAGCTCATCTAAGAACCGCCCTATCCTATACTGTAGCCAAACACTACACCGCAGACCAGAATATCTATCTGAACAGAGAAAACTACGAAAGAGGGGATGATAAATTTCAAACTTCTCAACGAGACAAGTTATTAAAGAAATGTCATAAGATCATCAACGATGATTCTCATCCCTATAAACATTACCGAGAAAAACACGGAAACGTTCCGCCATGGATTCTCGTAAAAGGAATGACATTTGGGAACTTGATAGCATTCTACAAGCTTCAAAAAAGCCAAGTGAAATCAGAAATAGTCAGTGAATTAACAGGTATCCCAGTTGAATTAGTTTCTGACGATTTCAAGTCCCTTATTATTAACATTCTGTACTTCCTTTTAGCTTACCGAAATCGTTGTGCACACCTCGGAAGAGTCTTTAATTTTGAAACAACCAAAAATAAGATTCACTACAACAAATTATTCCATGATAGGATGAAAATTACCGAATCTGAATACAAGCAAGGAAAAGGACAATTTGGTCTAGCAACCCTTGTATCAGCCTTATCTTGGTTTTCAACAACTGGAGAAGTTTACCAGGTAGTCACGATACTCAATTTTAAAATACAAGAAGCTATCAACAACTATCTTAAACTCTACCCAACAGACAAAGATTTTATATATAATCAATTAGGTGGAAATTTGATACCAATCATATAATGAAGGAGCACTTAATGAAAAAATTACTGACAGGAACAATTACTCTATTATCTGTTGTAACACTTATAGCGTGTTCTCAATCAAATAAAGAGACTACTACATCAACCAGTAAAGCACAAACAACACAATCAGAGACAACCACACAAGAAAAGGTTGATAACAGCCAATATGACAGCATTGTAGCTGAAATCAAGACAGCTTTGGATCCAAATAATACTGGAGAAGTCACAGTTGAAATTGAAAATAATGTCATTGATTCTGAATATCCAGACGGACATAACATTATCAAAGTCTTACTGACAGGTGAGTCACAAAAATCAGCTAAAGAAGCTCTGGATGCAGTCTATTCAAATACCGCAACAACAGAACAAAGCAATGCTATCACATTGCTCCGTATGACTATCTCCGAACTGGCTAAAAAGTTGCCAGACGATACAACGGTGATAAATTTTGGATATGAAGTCTCTGCTGATCAGTATGACTTGATTGCAAAATCATCAAAAACGCAAGACATCATTCCAGTTGGTGAATTGATTGTAGAATAAAAAAAAGCCCTACGCTCAAATTTTGGTCGAGGAGAGCGTAAGGCGAATCAAGTATAGTAAAAACCTGCTTTGCAGTAGGTCTCTTTACTATACCCATTTTATCAGAAAATGAGGTAAATTTCAATGTGGATAGAGGAACAAAGTAATGGAAGATTAAGATATGTTGAACGGATTAAAGATCCATATACAGGCAAAAAAAGAAGAGTCTATGAGCAGATAGAAAAAAATACACCGCAAGCCAGAAAGAAAGCAGCTGTTGCATTGCAAATGCAAATCAACGATATACTCAATACAAAGCCCGTAAATGATAAAATCACCTTTGGGGAAGTTTACAAAGATTTTTATGACGAATGGACGCTGGGTGTTAAAAAGTCAACTGCATACTCGACTTCTCACATTGATAAACTAATTTGTGAGAAGATTCCAGCCGATTATCTAATTGTAAAAATTGATAGGCGATTCTTGCAAAAACTGTTCAACCAGTTGCTGACAGATGGACGGTCACATAACTATGTAAAAAAAGTAAAGTGGAAATTAAATCAAATCTTCAAGTATGCTCTTAGGATGGATTATGTTAGCACCAACGAGATGATTAGTGTTGAGATTCCCAAGGAAATCTTAACGCCCGAAAAGATCCAAAAAAAGAAAACAAAATTCTTGGATAAGAAAGAATTTCAGTTGTTTATCCAAAACTTGAGGGAAGAAACATATTGTGATTATCGTGTTAAGAAATACCTAAGGATTGCAATAATACTTTATATGACTGGTATGAGATACGGTGAACTTTCGGGCATCGACCCTGAAACAGATATTGACTTCAAAAATCGAAAAATACATATTCGCTATAATTATGACTTTAGAAGTCGAGAGCGTACAATCCCTAAAACAATGACTTCTGATAGGACTATTGATGTACCTAAGGTGGTTATAAAAATCATTAAAGAGCAAATAGCTGAAAATGTGAAGAATGGATTTGGTACTGATTATTTGTTTATTAACACAAAGGGACGACCGATTACTCCAGAACGTGTAATAGGAGCGATGAAAAGACATGGCGAGAAAGCAGGCATCGAAAAAAATATTACCACACACACATTTCGACATTCGCATATCTCATTACTGGCTGAAATGGGAATTCCACTGCGAGCCATTATGGAACGTGTCGGTCATTCTGACTCAAAAACAACCTTGGAAATCTACAACCATGTTACCATGCAGATGACGTTGGATCTATCTCATAAGTTGGATGAAGTAAAGTTTTTTTGAAGTTGCCCCTATTTTGCCCCTATTTCTAAAAATAAGAAAAGGAAAACCCTCTGAAAGCTTGATTTCAAAGGTTTTTTAGACTGTACGCAAAAAGAGCACACACCCGACTTCGCTTAGGGCTGCTGGATTCCTCCCCTGACCCGCTTCACGCTCGAATGTTGCTCCGTTTATTATTATAACACAAATTGATGAAAGTGCAAGTTTGGAGTACAAACTAACTATCCGAAGCGGCTTCCTCTTGCGCCTTCAAAGCTTCTTTCTCAGCTTTTTGCTTTTCTCTTCTCTGTCTGAAAAAATCTTGCATAATCTGAGCGCAAGCCTCTTCCAAGATCCCCGTTTCAACCTCCACACGGTGATTGAGCCGTTGGTCAGTCAAAATGTCATAGAGACTGCCTGCAGCCCCAAACTTCTGATTGGCAGCCCCATAGACCACCTGGGGAATACGGGCCAAGCCGATTGCACCACTACACATGACACAGGGTTCAATGGTGACAAAAAGGGCCGTATCCAGCAGTCGCCAATTCCCTTCCACTCGATTGGCTTCTTGGATGGCCATGACTTCGGCGTGCATGATTGCCTGATTGAGTTCCTCACGGGCATTATGCCCACGACCAATAATCTGTCCATCCTTAACAATGACACAGCCGATAGGAATTTCTTCCTTGTCCAGTGATTTTTCAGCCTCTGCCAAGGCTTGTTTCATAAAATATTCTTTTTCTTCTAAGGTATAGTTCATAGAATTATTATAACAGAAAACAGCCCCGAAAGGCTGTCTCTATACTGATTATTGCAATTCGCCAACCAATTTCACTACGTTTTCTACTGTGAAGCCGTAGTTGTCAATAACGGTTTGGGCTGGAGCTGATGCACCAAATGTGTCGATACCGAGAACTTTACCGTCAAGACCGACATACTTGTACCAACCTTGAGTCGCACCCATTTCAATCGCCAAACGACGACGGATAGCATTCGGAAGGATTTCTTCCTTATAAGCTGCATCTTGGGCATCAAATAGCTCAGTTGATGGTACAGAAACCACACGCACTTTTGTACCAGCAGCTTCTAGTTCTTTAGCAGCTTTAACAGCCAAGTTAACCTCTGAACCAGATGCAAGAAGGATGATATCAAAGCCTTCTGCTTCATAAACCACATAGGCACCTTTGGCAACCTTGTTAAAGTCGGTTCCTTCTTCAACTGTCAAGTTTTGACGAGTGAGGACAAGAGCTGATGGTGTAGACTTGCTGGTCAATGACAAGTACCATGCAGCCTGTGTTTCACGTGCATCTGCTGGACGGAAGACATTGAGGTTTGGCATAGCACGAAGTCCTGCCAAGTGCTCGATTGGCTCGTGAGTTGGTCCATCTTCACCAACCGCGATAGAGTCGTGTGTGAAGACATAGGTCACTGGAAGTCCTTGAAGGGCTGACAAACGAACTGCTGCTTTCACATAGTCTGAGAAGACGAAGAAGGTACCACCATAGACACGAAGTCCACCGTGGGCTGCCATACCGTTCAAGATAGTACCCATAGCAAATTCACGCACACCAAACTGGATATTGCGGTTGAGTGGATTTACTGAATCTTGCAAACCATCTTCCTTGATATAGGTCATGTTTGAGTGAGCCAAGTCAGCTGAACCACCTAAGAAGGTTGGCAAAACTTTAGCCGCTGCGTTGAGGGCATCTTGTGATGAGTTACGAGTTGCTTGTGAGAAGCCATTTTCGTAAACTGGGAAGTCTTCTGGCTTGATTTCAACTACGTCGCGACCTTCCAAGATAGCTGTTACTTCAGCTGCTAATTCTGGATGAGCTTGCTTGTAGTCTTCTACCAATTTGACCCAAGCATCGTAGGCTGCAACACCACGGTCTGCGACATTTTCCTTGAAGTCAGCATAAACTTCTGCTGGGATTTCAAATGGAGCATGGTTCCAGTCAAGTGCCTTACGAGTTGCTTCTGCTTCTTCCGCACCAAGCGGCGCACCATGGACTGCGTTTGTACCTTGTTTGTTTGGTGAACCATGACCGATAACAGTCTTGATTTCGATAAGAGATGGCTTACCAGCTGCTTTTGCCTTTTCAATAGCAGCAAAGATGGCATCTACATCTGTACCGTCTGTTACGAGGTCTGTATGCCAGCCATAAGCATTGTAACGGGCACGTACATCTTCTGTGAAGGAGTCTTTTGTTTCGCCATCCAAGTTGATGTCATTTGAATCGTAAAGAACGATGAGTTTTTCTAATTTTTGAAGACCTGCGTAAGAAGCCGCTTCTGCAGAAACACCCTCCATCAAATCGCCATCGCCACAGATGACATAAGTATAGTGGTCGAAGATTGGGAAGCCGTCGCGGTTGTACTTAGCTGCAAGGAAACGCTCTGCTTGTGCAAAACCTGTCGCAGTTGAGATACCTTGTCCTAGAGGGCCTGTTGTTGCATCTACACCTGCTGTATGACCAAATTCTGGGTGACCTGGTGTTTTTGAACCCCATTGACGGAAGTTCTTGATTTCGTCCATGCTTACTTCTTCAAAACCTGAAAGGTGAAGAAGTCCGTAAAGCAACATAGAGCCGTGTCCTGCTGACAAGATAAAGCGGTCACGGTTAATCCAGTTTGGTTGATCTGGGTTGATGCGGAGCTCTTTGGTAAAGAGGCTGTAAGCCATTGGAGCTGCACCCATAACAACACCTGGGTGACCTGATTTTGATTTTTCAATGGCGTCGATACCAAGGAAACGAATTGCGTTTACTGAAAGTTGTGACATCTTATTCTCCTTTAATAAAGTCATGGTTTCATTATACCATAAAGCGTTTTCTATGTCTGTTTCAAAAGGCAGGACTTTCGTCCCGCCCCTCTTGTCTTCTTATAGCAAGGCCTTGAATTGAATGTTCGAATCTTCCAAGAAGCAATCGTCAAAGCCACGTGGATGATGGTACTCAATGCGGTCTTTGTCAAGTGGATAAGTATACTTGCCACCAACTTCCCAAATGAATGGATGGAAATCGTATTGCAAGCGTTCCTTACGCATTTTCCAGAGCTGCAAGATTTCATCTGTTGACGCCATGAAGTTAGACCAGATGTCATAGTGAACAGGGATGATTACCTTAGCACGCAAGTTTTCTGCCATACGAAGAAGGTCAATCGATGTCATCTTGTCTTGGATACCGATTGGGTTGTCACCGTAGTTGTTGATAGCAACGTCGATGTTAAAGTCACGACCGTGTTTTGCAAAGTAGTTTGAGAAGTGGGAGTCTGCACCGTGGTAGATGGTTCCACCTGGTGTTTCAAAGACATAGTTGACTGCCTTGCGAGCCATGAGTTCATCTGTCACAGGAAGTCCTGCTAGTTTGCCACCGTTTTCTTCGTAGCCTTCGATTGGAAGAGTTACCAAACAAGTACGGTCGAAGGATTCTACAGCGTGGACCTTGATGTCTTTGAACTCAAAGCTATCGCCTGGTGCGATACGGATGATACGATCAGCTGGAACGCCCCATTTTTCCCAGATATCGCCACTTTCAACTGGACCGACAAATTTGACGTGGTCCAACTTTGGATTGTTGATGATGGCAGCGGCTGTGCTGATGTCCATGTGGTCACTGTGGACGTGCGATACTAGGTAGTAGTCCAATTCATTGATAGCAAATGGGTCGATAACCATAGGCTGCACACGCAAGTTTGGTTGCAATTTACGGACGCCGGCCATGTTGGCCATTTGGTGTCCCCAAACCATATCTTTCACTTTTTTAGTGGATTTTCCACGTGATGACCAGAGGTCCATGACCACGTTAGCTCCACCTGGTGTTTTAATCCAGACACCACAGTTTCCAAGCCACCACATAGCAAAGTTGCCTTCTGGCACTACTTCTTCTTCAATTTCTTCATTGAGCCAAGTTCCCCACTCTGGGAAGGTTGAAAGAATCCAGGATTCTCTTGTAATATCTTGAACTTTAGCCATTTTCCATTCCTCCTATAAGGCTGATTGTATTTCTATGTTTCTAGTATATGCGCAAAAGGTCACAAAAAAAAGACCAAATAAAACACAGGCTTGTGTTCACATTTGGACTTTAATATAAATCTGTTTCGATTTCTTGCCCCGACAGACTGGTCAGCAATTCATTGGCAATCAAGCCTTGCAAGCGTTGTTTTAGTTCTATCGCCTGTTTCTCGTCGGAAACATAATTTCCCAGAAGCTTGTCTAGCTCCATTGCAAAGCCTTTCTGACTGTCCGTCAAGGTACGGTATTTGGCAAAATGAATCAATTTCAAAACATCATCAAAATCTAGAATCGGATGCACCTGTATCAAGGGCAAGTCAGTTTCCAGAGCCTCATTGGTCGACACCAGAAAATCAATATCCAAGAGGTCTTCCACGCTCTTAAACTGCTCTGTTGTAAAGACAGCAGAAATCGTCTTATCCGGCAAATGATGCTGGCATTGCTTGAGTAAGAGCCTCTGGACCGAAACCCCTTCATCACAAATCAGATAAACAGTCGGACTGCTGACCTTCCGACTACCACTTCGACGGAGGGCACCTCCCAAATGAATGGTCAGGTAGGCCACATCTTCATCGGTCAGCACAATCTGCCAGACCTCTTCCAAGATATGTCCCGCCGTTTTCGTCACCCGAAAAAGCGTATCGTACTTGTAGCGAATCTGTTCTGCCAAGGGATTACGCGATAAAATCCCGTAGGTTTTGCGAAATAGCAGAGCTTTACAGTGAGCCAAGAGATGATGAGAAAGTTCCTCCTTATTCTCAAGCTCAAAGGAAGAATGAATCTCGAAATAACGAATAAATTTATCAACTACTTTTTTAAGTTCTACAAAATCCTGACTGGTCACATGGGCATCGCGGTCCTTCCGATAAGACAAGAGCAAGACCGCTATCAAAGAAACCTCAATATCATCTAGCTCAATATCAAAAGCAGTTTCTAAGGCTTGTTGAAAATGATGAGCGACCGTATACTCAATCCGCTCATAGACCAAGGTAAATTCGCGGGCAATTGCCTCCTTATCCTCAGCCGTCAAGTCCATATTGCGATAGCTGAGCAAGATATAAGGCAAGATTTTCAACATAAACTCGATTTCAGATCGATTAATCTTTTTCCCCAGTTCCCGCTCAATGACCGATACTTGTTTGGTCAAAAATTGAGAAAGTTGGTCCGAGAAGAACTCCTGACAACCTGAAAAATCACCGACCTTGCCTTCTAATACCTGTATAAAACCTTCATTGGCCTCGGCGTAGAGATTATAGAGCAAGGAGTGCATATACTGAATCTTATTGAGAGGGTGGCAGTCCAAATCATAGCCATGGGCCTTAGATACATACAAGGTCATCTGGTATTGTTCCTGAGCTAGCTTGCCCCTGATTTCATTCAAGTCATTCAGGATGGTATTCCGAGAAACCTCTGTCAACTCCATTAGTTTTTCAATGGTCACTCGCTCTTGTGCAATGCAGATATAGATCAGCATCAACTGCATCCGCTCAGTCATATTGAGAATATAGCTATAGGAATCCAGACCTTCCAAGAGAACCTGACAGGCTTCTTTCTGCTCTGGCGTTAGCAGCAGACCAATCCTAGGCTGACTTTCAATCATATCTAGATGAGCCGGCAAGGAAGCATTGATTTTCTCGAGATGATAGTAAATCTTACGCCGTGATTGTCCCAATTCACGTGATATCTCCATTACCGTCGCTGGCTCCTGCAAGCGAATGAGGTAGTGTAACAAATCACAGCTACTCTTATCTAATAACATCTGGTCCTCCTTTTCATGTCACCGTTTCCATTGTATCATGTTCTGAGTACTATTACCAGTTATCTTATCGTACGAAGTTCTCTACAGCATTCAATAGACGCTTTTTATAATTTCCACTCTTGTAATCAAATCCCCATGCATATTGTCAATTCGTAAGGCCACATTTTTCAGATAGACACAGGCACCAATGGCAATGGTTTTTTCTTCTTCTTTCAGCTTACGAGTCACAAAATCACGCAAGGTTTCTGTTCCTTCGCTAGGGATTTTTACCCGGGCAATAATATTGGCAACCTTGACCTTTTGACTGGCCCGCATGATGATATTATTAGAATCATCAAACTGAGTAAAGAGGTATTTTCGTACCGCAAATAAGATAGCAACCGACACAATACCAATCAGGTAATCCATACTGGAACCATGTTCCACAATCAATTGGCGAGCAATAGCAACCAAGAGTACCTCAATCACCGTGCTGGGCGATTGTTTGCAGAGCATTTTGATAAACTCGACCCCGACTGCCAGGGTCATGGCCTTGCTCAAAAAACTCTGGATAAAGGTGTCATCTTGAATGCCACCCGTCAAGGACCCCAGTAAATCCGCCAACAACAAGCCTGATAGAGCTAAGAGGGCTAGTCCTAAAATAGCAGATAAAATCAATTCCAGATAGTAGGCAATCTCTGTCAGACAATCTTGTAAAAACTTTCTCATGTCCTCTCCTTTCAAAAAAAGAAGAATGAGGAGAGCTCTTTTCTCATTCTTCTAATCCTTTTTCTAGAAACCAAGTTTAGTGAGCATCGCCCTTTTGGCCGTAGTAGGCATTTGGACCATGCTTACGGAGGTAATGCTTATCCATGATATAGCTTGGCGCTGGCTCCACCCGTGGATTGATTTGTTCGGTGTAGCGGTTCATCCGAGCCACTTCCTCAAGGACAACACTGTGGTAGACTGCCTGAGCAGGATCCTTGCCCCAGGTAAATGGTCCATGGTTACGGACAACTATTCCTGGAACGGCAACTGGGTCAATGCCGCGACGCTCGAATTCCTCGATGATGACTGAACCTGTTTCTTTTTCATAAGCCGAGTTCACTTCCTCAGCTGTCAAAGAACGGGCACATGGTACTGGACCGTAGAAATAGTCCGCATGAGTGGTTCCATAGAATGGAATATCTCGACCTGCCTGAGCCCAACCAACTGCCTCTGTCGAATGTGTATGGACAACGGCATGGACATTTGGCCAAGCCTTGTAGAGTGCAACGTGAGTCGCCAAATCAGACGAAGGATTAAGGTCACCTTCTACCACATTTCCATCCAAGTCCGTAACGACCATATTTTCTGGGGACAATTTTTCATAGTCCACACCAGAAGGCTTGATGACAATGCGACCAAGTTCTCGGCAGACTTCTGATACGTTGCCCCAAGTGAATTTAACAAGTCCGTGGGCAGGTAGGGCGATATTGGCCTCATAAACCCGTTGACGCATTTCCTGTAAATCTTTTGGCATTAGTTCAACCCCGCTTTCTCAATCAATGGATAGAGGAAATCTTGTGCTTCCTTGATAGCAGCTCGTGTTTCCTCAACCGTTTCGCAGTTTTCAGACCACATCTCAATCAAGAATGGACCTTGATAATTGGTCTTTTTCAAGACCGCAAACATATTATCCCAATCCACACAGCCCTGACCGAATGGGACATCACGGAATTGACCTTTAGAAGTTTCCGTTACCGCATAGGTATCTTTCAAGTGAAGGGCTGCAATGGAACGGTGACCCAAGTAAAATTCGCTGTAAATGTCATTGTGCCAAGCAGACACGTTTCCAGTATCTGGATAAACAAAGAGATAAGGCGAGTCGATTTCTTTCTCAACAGCTAGGTATTTTTCAATAGAGTTGATAAATGGATCATCCATAATCTCAATAGCCAACATGACTTGAGCTTGTTCAGCCCAGTCGCAGGCCTTACGAAGATTCTTTATGAAACGCTCTCTGGTTTCAGGTGATTTTTCCTCATAGTAGACGTCATAGCCAGCCAACTGGATGACACGAACACCAAGGTCCTGAGCCAGTTCGATACACTGTTTCATGGTTTCCAAGGACTTAGCTTCAAGAGCAGGGTCATTGGAACCTAGCGGGTAGCGACGGTGACCAGAGAAGCAAATGGTCGGAATACGGACACCTGTTTCATAGATAGCCTTGACCAGCTCCAAACGCTCTTCCTTAGTCCACTCCAAACGAGCCAAACGTGCATCGCTCTCATCCACCGACATTTCCACAAAGTCGAAACCTAATTCTTTGGCAAACTCCAAGCGTTCCTTCCATGTGAAGTGCTTGGGTGTTGCCTTTTCATATATTCCGATTGGTCGTACCATGGGCCTTACCCCCAAATACGACGGATTTCGTCTTTGAATTCACGTGCTGCAGCTGCTGGATCTGCTGCTTCTGTAATACCGCGGCCTGCGATAAAGGTGAAAACATCTACACCCTCAAAGAGTTTTAGCGTATCAACATCCAAACCACCTGTTACAGAAACACGGAAGCCCATATCAACCAATTTTTTCACTTTGTTGAGATCTTTTTCGCCCCAAGTTTCGCCAGCAAGGAGAGCATCGCGTGATTGGTGGTAGATCGCTTGGGAAATACCTGCGTCCAACCAGAGTTGAGCTTGTTCAAAAGTCCAATCACCGTAGAGTTCGATTTGGATTTCACCCTTATCACCACGCACTTCCTTGATAGCCTTCAAAGCTGCTTCCATGGTTGGAATGGTTGCAGAACAGATACAAGTCATCCAGTCCGCACCACGAACGGCATTGTTTTTAGCAACCGTACCACCAGCATCCGCACACTTGGTATCCGCAACGATGATTTTGTCTGGGAAGAGGCTGCGCAGCACTTCTACCAATTCGCTACCAACTTGGAGCAAGCAAACTGTACCTGCTTCAATAACATCCACTTCATGACCAACGGAGACAGCAGCTTTAATCGCACCTTGCAAGTCTGAATGGTCAAGGGCAACCTGTAAATTTGGGATATGTTTTGTCATAATACTATTACCAAGAAGGAATAGAAGACTGAACAGTCTAGTGTCTCCAGACTGTCAGACCTTGCTACTCTACTTCAATTCCTTTCATTTTTGTCTATGTCAATTTCTTGTCGTCAGATTAGCTTTCCAAGTCTAAGCCTTCTAAGTATGGGCTATTTTTAGACTCTTCAACCATTGCCAAAACCTCTTCTGGTGTCTGACAAGCTACCAGACGCTCAATGGAATTTTCCAATTCAAAGAGGGCAATAATCTGTGGAATAGCTACTGATGTGTGAATCTTTGGATCTGTCGCAGCCAAGGTCAACAGAACGGAAACTTCCTTACCGTCTGAAAAGGCTACTGGTTTTGTCAAGGTAATCAAGGCAAAAGAGTCCTTCAAGACACCGACACCAGCCTGAGCATGAGGCATAGCCATACCTGGCATAAGGATGTAATATGGACCGTATTCTTCGGTTGAAGCGATGATGGCATCGTAGTATTCCTCAGTCGCTGCACCGCTTTCAATCAAAGGCTCAACAGCCAAGTGAACAGCTTCCTGCCAAGTCTCTGCTGTCAAGCCCAAGCGGATAGAATTGTTTTCAATAAATGCTTTCTGTAAATTCATGTTGTTCTCCTCTCTATGTGAAAGGGGATGGGAAGAAATCCCGCCCCCTTTTCAATTACAATACCTGACTAAGTTTAGTCTTGATTTCGTTGTCGTCCATGAGGTTGTCAAGACCAACCAAATGACCATTTGTACGACCTTCCAATTCTGCGATTAAGTGATTAGAAGCAACCACAATGTCATAACCTGCTGCCAAGCCTTTTGCTTCACCTACTGAGCAAGAAGCAGATTGGAAATCTGTTACACCAAGTTGACGAAGAGCATTTTCAACCTTCATCTTGATAACCATGGATGAACCCATGCCATTACCACACGCTGTTAATACCTTAACCATATTGTTTTCTCCTTGTTTTTTTATAAAATATATTTTGTTGTTTTACACTACTTAATAAATAACTCTCCAGTGAACTTCATCCTTCAACCACCTAGGAATCATCTCTAGACTAGAAAACCTAGTTGGACCAAGTATCCGTTTGATTTTCGAAGAGTGTTAGTCTGCTTGTGCCTCACCGCGATAATAAGCTTCCTTATCTTTTGCTTTCGCAAATTGAAGTTGCGGAATAGCCAATAAGAAGAGGCAGACAAGAACATAACCAGCAACACCAAGGTATTTGAAGGCATATCCAAATGGCAACCATGGGATTTCGAAGTCGATGTTTCCGTGGTAACCACCGCTCAATTCAAGCAAGCCAACGCAGACTGCACCAAGAGCAACTTGAAGGACACCTGACAGGAAGGAAAGAATTGCTGCGGCTTTCCAACCACCACGTTTGTCAGCGTACACTGCGATCGCTGCGTTATCGAAGAATACAGGTACGAAACCAGTGATGATGAGGATTGGACTCTTGAAGACAATCAAGAGAACGATGGTAATCAATTGACCGATCAAACCGAAGGCAAAGCCTGAAAGAACTGCGTTAGATGAGCCGAAGCCGTAAGAAGCTGCAACGTCCACCGCTGGGAATGAACCAGGAAGTAGCTTGCTTGAGATACCTTGGAAGGCATTTGTCAATTCTGCTACGAACATGCGGACACCTTGCATCAAAATGAAAAGATATACTGAGAAGGTGAAGGCTGTTTGTAAAACATACATGAAGAAATCTTGTTTAGCTGGGTTGTATGGCGCACCTGAAGTGATAACTTCTGGATTTGCCATGATTTCTGGACCCAAGATGAACAAAATCACACCGAAGAACACAAGCATCAATGTTGCTGAAGCAACAACTGTATCGTGGAAGATGTTGAGGAAGCTAGGCAACTTCAAGTTATCCAAATTTTCTTCTTTTTTACCAAGTTTTGGTGCAATCTTATCTACAAACCAGATAGCGAATTGTTGTTGGTGACCGATGGCAAATCCACCACCACCTGTCAAGCGTTGCGTTGCTTCAACAGTCATGTTTGAGCTGACTGCCCAGTAGATACCACAGATGATACCGATCGCTGCTGTACCGAATTGGTTGCGAAGACCTGGGATAAGGAAGAGCACCATCAATGAGATTGTTGCTGCTTGTTGTACCATGATGTGTCCAGTGATGAACAGAGTACGTACTTTGGTAACCTTACGTAGTGCCACCAAAAGGATGTTGACACCGAAACCAATCAAAAGTGCTGTAGTAGCTGCCGACACGAAATCAGGAAACTCTTCAGCAATTTTGCCGTTTGCTGCTGCAAGACCGAAGTAAGGGTCGATAACTGCCGCATCAATTTGGAACTTATAGTTCAAAGCCGCCAAAATCGGACGGAAGGTTGTTACCAAACCACCGGCTGCTACGTTCAAAATCATATAGCCGACTGTCGCTTTGATAAACCCTGCAAAAACATCATGAGGCTTTTTCTTGAGAAGGGCATAGCCCACCAATACTAAAAGACCTACGAAGAAGGCTGGATTCTGCAGGATATTCTGTGAGAACCAGTTTAATGGGGTTTGAAGGAAATCCATTTTTCATTCTCCTTTTTTGAAATGATTTTTATGGTTTTATTATAATTTATGTAAGCGGAAACAAAAAGACCAAATAAAGCACAGGCTTGTGTTCACTATTGGACTATTTCCGAACTTTAATGGCTGATTTAATCAGAATTCCTCCCTATAGTTCACCAGCTCATTTATTCTAATAATCAATAAATAGACGTTATTTTGCCTAAAAAATTAGAAGAACTTCAAAAAAAAATAAAAGAAGAGGTTAGTTTTAAACCAACCTCTTCTAGAGGGAAGTGATACTCTCAATCCTTGTATTTATAAGAGATTTACAAGGTTTTGAGTAGTGCTCCACAGGAGAGCAAAATATTACTATTCTTCTGATTTTTTAGTTCTTCCTTGCGCAGCAACTGTCAAACCAAGTCCAGCAAGTCCGAGACCTAGAAGTGCCAAATCGCTTTGTCGGTCACCCGTAATCGGCAGACTCGCCTTGCTTGCACCACTTGTCGCTTGTCTAGATGCTTGAGCAGTAGTAGAAAGACTTGGTTTTAATTCTTCTTGCTTCACAACTGCGTCTGATTTCGCTACTTCTTTTACCACTTCCTTGCTACCATGGACAAGGATACGTGGCTCACCATCTACAACTGTTTCTGATAACAAGTTAGTAGCAATCACCTTGCCATCAACCAAGACATCTTGGTAAACCAAGACTCTCTTACCTGCCTTACCTTCTTGAAGCACATAAGATTGACCTTTTGCGAGAGTTGCATCATAGCGAACTTCCTCTGCAATTGGAAGGACAGATTCTTCTGTACGTTCTTTCCTAGTAAAGTCTAGGGTTGGTTTTTCTTCAGCAGTAGGTGCTGTATCTGGGACCTCGTTTACCTGTTCTGACTCCAAACGAATCACCGTTGCAGTCAAAGGTGCAAGCACAACTGTGCTATCAGTCAACTCAACACCCACTAAATCAGACAATGCTTCTACACCTGCACGTTCACCATCGACCAGCACTTGACCCTTAAATAATTCTTTGTAACTATCAGAAAGAACAAAACTGCGCTCCTTGCTGTCTGCGTTGACAAAGACAGCATAGCGGTCTCCATTGCTTGCAATGGTTTGATAGGCAATGACCACATCATTTTTGGCAATGCCATTTTGACCTGGAATTGAAATCAAGCTAACCTTCTGTTCAACTTCTTCTTTTGTTCCCAAACGGAAGGCATCTGTTGATTTGCGCAAGGCAATCAATCCTTTTGTAAAGGCCTGAGTACGGGTATTCTCTGGATAGAGCGCCTCATCTGTCGCTTTGGTCCAGTCAAACTTGTTGACCGCATCCGATGAATCGTAAGAATCATGAATGTAGTATGGATAGTCAAATGGTGTACCATCTGCATTGGTCAACAAATGCGCCTTGTTTGGTACCTTGTCCTCTGTAACTGGCTCCTTGTAATCAGGATGGCGGAACTGTTTGGTCCGTCCATACTCCTGACCAGAATGGATAAACGGTGTCCCTTGAGCAGTCAAGACTAGCAAATTACCCAAGCGTTGACGTTGGTGAATTTCAGTATAGTTTTCAGCGATTGATGGATCCTTCTTGATGGACTGAGCGATAATATCAAAGAGGGTCAAGTTATCATGCGCAGCAATATACTGGATCACATCACCTGGATCATCTGCCAAGAAGTTGCCTGGCTGTGCCTTGATGTTATTAAAGACAGACTCAACACTCTTAGCACCGCCTGTGATAAAGGCTGGCTGACCTTCGTTTGGATAACCAGATTTAAGTGTGTTACGAATCTCATCTGAGAATACCGCAACCGTATCTGTTGAGCTCATCCAGTCTTGGTCCGCTGGCTGAACAGGCTGATTGGCATCACCTGTAAAGGTTCTCCATCCTTCACCAAGCATAATAATGTTTGGATTGAGTTTTTGAGCTTCAGTAAAGGCCAGCTCAATTGCTTCGGCATCATGGTCCCCCATCATATCGAAGCGGAAACCATCTACCTTAAACTCATCCACAAGATACTTGATGGAATCAACTAAGACACGACGGCTCATGTAGTGAGTAGTTCCCAGACGACCACCACCAAAGCTTGATTTAGCCGTACCATCTGCCTCCATGAAGTGGTAATAGTTTGGCTCCAAATCTTCAAACAAGAAGGTCTTAGAAGTGTGGTTATAGACCACATCCAAAATCACCCCCATGCCTTGTTTGTGGATTTCATTGACCAGGTTTTTGAATTCCTCGATGCGTTTCATTGGATCGGTCGGATCTGTAGAATACATACCTGTAAAGGCAAAGTAGTTCTGTGGATCATAGCCCCAGTTGTAGTTGCTGTTGCTAGAAGCGTACTCGCTCATCCGCTCTGCATTTTTCAATTCATTGACATAATAGTAGCTCATAACTGGGAGCAGCTGAATATGGGTCACGCCCAATTCCTTGAGGTAGCTAAGACGTTCTGCAAAGGCCGCAAAGGTACCGAACTGAGCTGTCAATTCATCAGAAATAGCAGGATCGGATGTGAAGTCACGGACATGAGCCTCATAGATAATAGCATCTTCACGCTGATTGAAGTTAGGAATTGTGGCATAGTTCAAATCACTTGGACCAACTTCTGATGGATCCACAATCGCAGCTTTTGCAATCCGATAAGATGGATCTGTATCTGCCAAATCACTATTCCACTCCGCTAAAGATTTAGCATATGGGTCTAAAACAAGAACAGATTGACCCCCACGAGTGATTTCATAATGGTAGTAGTAACCACGATAGTCCGCAATACCAAGACCTGATTGACTGTTCAATTCGAGGTCCCATTGTCCCTTATCGCCCTTGGTCATGGCTAATTTACCGACCACCTTAGATTGGTCATCTTTATCGTAAAGAACAACTGCTACACTGTCTGCACTTGGAGACCAGAGAGTCATATCAACGACACTACCAGCCTGACTCACACGCGCACCAAGCTCCCCATCGTAAGCATAGAGCTCATCCTTCAACTGCCAACTCATAGTTGTTGTGAAGTTATCATTGCCATATTTGAGGGTATAGCCCGCATTTTCTTGGTTGAAATCCCCGAGGACTCGCACCTTGTTGCTGGTAAGGTCCAAGACAAGGTCCGTCACTGCAACTGTCTGACCATTCTTATCTGTTACAGACAATTTCTCCAAGATGCTATCCTTATCCGCACCTTCCAGCGTTGTAAAGGCTGCTTCTAAGGCTGTTAGGCTAAGGTGAGAAACACCTGTCACACGGACATTATTGACAAAATAAGGGTTGGTGTAAATAGTCGCATCATCATCCTTGAGGAAGATTTGTGTCTGATTTTTCAAATCTTTAAAGCTATAATCTTTCTGTTGAATCTTCACATCGTCTCCTGACTTGCTTTCATCCAATAGCAAGAAACCAATGGAACTTGGTAAATCTGTCAATTTGACATCAATATAGGCACCGTACTTGCCTTGGTTTTCAAAATCAATACCATTTGGCCAGTCACCCAAGGTAAGGTCAGTCACATCTCCCCAAATCCAGAGACCTTTTTGGTCATAATTGCCATCGGTACGGAAGTAATTGATACGGATGTAGCCTTCTTTTAGAGGTTGATAGAGGCTGAGTTGATAATTCTCATCAAACCAAGCTTCATTCATCTTGGTGCTAATCCGTTCAATAGTCTTGTCACCTGTGATGTTATCACCAGAAGTGTTATTAATCAACAGACTAATCTTGCTGGCTGTTTCATCTTTCATCTTGATATCAAGATAATAGCCATAATCATCCTGCTTAGCCGTGCTGAAATTGGTTGCACCTGTTGGCCAAGCACCAAGATCTGACGATGGTTTTTCGACATCATCCCATGTCCATAAACCTAAGCTAGATACATTATCAGATGGTAGAGTTTTAAAGTGAACACGGAAGTAGCCTGCTTCAATTGGTTCTTCAGTCGCTCCTTGCACACTTGCATTGACGATGTCGCCTGCTTCTGTCTGAAGGAGCATGGTGCCACCTTGACCGATTGTTGGCAGTTCGACTTGAACAACCCATTTACCGTCTTTCTCGATAGCTTGATAAGATTTTCCTGTGTAAGCATCTGTGACCACTACATCCTGACCAGATACTTCAAGCGCCATTTCCTTGTTCTCGGTATTAGTTGAGAAGACAAGATAGGCAGCTTGATCTTGGTAACTGCGTTTGCTAATAAGCCAACCTTGGCTATCATTTCCAGCAAGGGTGCTTGTATCACCACGTGAGAGCAATGTTGAATTGGCATTGCGGAAAGCCAATAATTTCTGATAGTGGTCTGTGATGTCGCTCGTCTCTACCTTGCTCCAATCGAAATCGTACCGGTTGTCATAAACTGGCCAGTTGTTTTGTCCAGATTGACCTAATTCTTCACCGTAGTAGATGACTGGCTGACCTTTAGCAGTAATCAAGAGACTAGCAGCCAATTTCAGTTTATCCAGATTTCCTTCTTTTTCTGCCCCACCGAGACTGTAGAGGAAACCATCTTCGTCGTGACTACCCAAGAATTGACCCAGAGAAGCTGCACTAGTCAGAACCTTGCTACGTTCTTCCAGCTCTTTCCCAGCTGCTTTTAGTTGACCATTGACCAGATATTTGGCAATATCCTTGAAGCCAAAGTCCAACAGACTGTCCATAGTACCGATACCCAGATCACCCTTGGTATCTTTATAGTTAGCTCCCCAAGTTTCCCCAATCAAGTGGAAGTCAGGATCTCTATCCACCAATTCATTTTTGAAATGTTGCCATGTGGTATCGTCAACGTGTTTGACTGTATCGACACGGAAAGCATAGATAGAATTGCCCTTGGCAGTTGTTGAGCGTTCCAACCAAGATGCCTGCCAAGCAACCAACTGATTGCGAACAGCTGCTTCTTCTGTCTTGAAGTCAGGCAATCCTGCAAGCGAACCGAGCTGGTCATCTCCCTGCTTATCTTCTTCCTTAGTCCGTACCATACCTGCAAAGGTTTCTTCTGTACCATAGCCAGCATGGTTAAGCACCACGTCAACAACAATGTTTATACCTTTTTCCGCCGCGGCATCAATCAATTCATGGAAATCAGCTAAACTTCCTAAATGCGGATTTAATTTCTCAAAATTAGATGCCCAATAACCATGGTAAGCATAGTACTCTCCATCTGTTACGCTACCGACATTCTGTGGAATATTTTCCACAATCGGAGTCAACCAGATAGAGTCCACACCCAATTCTTTCAAGTAATCCAGCTTGGCTGTCACTCCTTTGAAGTCACCGCCTTGGTAAAGACCGCGTGGGTTGGAGACCGTTCCTTCCACCAGCTTATCATTGCTGGTGTCTCCATTGTAGAAACGGTCTGTCATCATGAAGTAGATGACTTGCTCGTCCCAGTCTTTTTCACCATCTGCCTTGATACGCTCTGTAATGGTCACATCTAGGCTGGTTTCGTAGTAACCGTTGTCCTTGTCATAGACTTTTACAGGAAGACTATAGGTCCCTGGCGCTGTGCTAGACGTCGCTTTAATGGTCACACGATTGAGCTCAGTAGAGATTGGCACAAGACCTCCGCCGATGGCACTTGTATCGACTTCCATTTTGACAATCTCAGCATTTTCAGGGTTGGTGACAGTTACAGATACCAAGCCGCTTTCATTGTAGTTGAATGGTGCTTTGCTACTAGCCTCAACAGTCACATTTTTTGTACCCGGAGTCGCCTTACTGGTATCGAGTTCTACTTTCTCTTCGATAAAATATGGATTGGTATAGAGTTTGTCGTCACCATTTCGAAGGAAAATTTGGCTATGCCGTTTACGATCTGCAAAGGCTAAATCAATGGTTTTATTGCCTGCAAGATCTGGATTGTTCTGATTGATTAGCAGAAATCCAAGCTTAGAATCTAAACCGTTCGAGAGGGGAATGTCAACATAAGCTCCGTATTTGCCAAGTTTAAAATCAACGGCACCTGTTGGCCAGCCATCACTCGCTTCAGTCGTATCGCCCCAAGTCCAAACACCCCAACCTTCATAATTCTTGTCTTCACGGGTGTAATTGATGCGGAGGACATTCTCATCTTTGAGCGGCTCATAGCTAGACACGCTGTAGTCACTAGCGATCCAGGCTTCATTCTGCTCAGGGACCAGTAGCTCCACTTTTTGGTCCGATTCTGTTATTTTTTCTCCATTCTTGAGGACCAGATAGCCAATCGTTCCTGGTGTCTCAGATTTTTTAATATCAACGTAATGACCGTAGTCATCTACCTGACTGCTTGAAAAATTCGCTGTATCCCTTGGCCACTGATTACCATCGGACGGCTCTGCCACTCCTCCCCAAGTCCAAAGTCCTTGACTTTCTGGTGCCGTTTCATCTACATTTTCAAAGTGCAGACGAATGCTGCCTTCTTCGATAGGGGTTTCTGCTGCAGCTCTTTCTGCCACAGGTGTTTCAGTAGTTGCCAGCGGAGCAGCTGAAGCATTATCTACTGTTTCAACAACCTCAGTTACTGCTGGTGTCTCAACTGTTTCTGATACTCCAGTAGGATTTGTATTGGTTTCACTTGTCGATGCTCCTCCAGACTGTTCCGAAACACTAGTTATGGTAGTTTCCGAAAGAGTAGCCACTTCCTCAGCATGAACTACTTGACCGACTCCAGACATCAGAAAAGCTGTCGCAATACCGACGGATGCAACGCCGACATTAAATTTACGAATGCTAAAAAATTGTTTTTTCTCAAACATTCCTCTTGATTTCATCTCACGAATGGATTTCTTTTTCATAGGCTCCTCCACGTCAATTGATTTTTATAGTATAAGTATATACAATCGCACCTAGTCTTTGCAAACGTTTTCTTGACTGTTATCGGTAACAAAAATCATCAAAAAAGAAACTACTATGGCGTAGTCTCTCGTTCAATCAATTCAGCACGGTCGAAATGGTCCAAGCTGGTCAATGGTTTTCCGTCCAGCATATCCATCAATCGCTTTACACTAATTGCCCCCATTTTTTGAATGGGTTGCTTCATGGTCGTCAACCTCGGATTTGAAATCCTATCGATAAAAAATCCGTCAAATCCAATCACGCCAACATCCTGTGGAATCGATTTTCCAATCGCTTGTAGCCCCCTTGTAATTCCCAGTGCTAGGCGGTCCGAAGCACAGACAAAACAAGTCTTATCTGGTAAATCGTCTAGATTTCTGATAAAGTCTTCTGCGACGTGAGAATGATTGGCCAAGCGATACAGGCGACTTTCTCGGTCTTTCATAGCCTTTTTATAGCCTTCTTCTCGCCTTTCTTCAAATGACTCTGGTAGATCAATACCCACAAAGAAAACCTGTTCATATCCTTTTGATAGGGCAAATTCTGTCGCTAATCGAGTGGCTTCCTTGTTATCTGAGTCCACAAACGGTAACCCTTCACTATTCTCTCCAAATAATATGAGAGGTTTACCTAAGCTTTTCAACCATGGAAAATCTGACTTTCTGGCACCTGTGATAATATAGCCATCACACTGATCCGTCACTAACTTCGCATCGGTTACCAATTGCAAGGTATAATTTCGTTGATTCAATTCTGCCGCAATACCTCGCAGTAAATCGATATAATACGGCTCAACGACATCCATTTTTTCAAGGATGACCACCTGGACAATCAAGGTCCGTTGCTGGGCCAAGGCCTTGGCGACAACATTTGGCTTATAATTTAATTCTTCCATGGCTTTCGTCACCAACAGTCGCAGTTCGCGTGTCACCTGCTCTGGATGATTGATAACACGCGACACTGTCATCTTTGAAACATTAGCTAACCTAGCTACATCTGCTAAAGTTGTCATAAGCCCTCCTACTTTTCTTATTCATATTTTCTCATATTTTGTGCAAACGTTTTCCTCGTTCTATTATATCCAATTCTAGTAAAAAATGCAAAAGTGTTTTGAAGGTTATAACATCTATTTCTTTAGGTATGAGAAAAACACCAGCATTGCCAGTGTTTTCCTTCTATAGTTCTTCTTTCTGAATCCGAGCCAAGAATTGCTTGGTTCGTTCTTCTTGTGGACGGTCAAAAATATCTTCTGGTCGGCCTTCTTCAATAATTTGGCCTCCATCCATGAAAATCACACGGTCGGCTACTGCACGCGCAAAGCCCATCTCGTGCGTCACAACCACCATGGTCATCCCTTCTTTGGCCAACTGCATCATGACAGCCAAGACCTCACCGATTAACTCAGGATCCAAGGCCGAGGTTGGCTCATCAAAATAGATGACCTCGGGACTAGTTGCAATGGCTCTGGCAATGCCAACTCGTTGCTGCTGACCTCCTGATAGCTGGCTCGGATAAGAATCATATTTGTCCGACAAGCCAACCTTGTCCAAGGCTGCCTTACCAATTCTTTCAGCCTCTTGCTTGGGTACTTTCCGAGCTACAATTAAGCCTTCTGTCACATTTTGCAGGGCAGTCTTATTAGCAAAGAGATTGTAGTTTTGAAAAACGAAGGCTGTTCGCTTGCGGATGCCTGCAATTTCCTTCTTTGTCATCTGAGCCAAATCATAGCTGTCCTCACCGAAGACTAGGTGACCCGCGTCAGCTTTTTCCAAAAAGTTCAATGAACGAAGAAGGGTTGTTTTTCCAGAGCCAGATGGTCCCAAAATTACAACCACCTCTCCTGGATTGACCTCTACATCAATGCCTTTTAATACCTCTTGACCATGGAAGGCCAGCTTTACTCCATTTGCTTGAATCATCTGAACCTCCTAATAAACTGCCAACTTCTTCTCGCCATAGGCTTGAAGCTTGGTCAAAATAGTTGAAAAGAATAGATAAATGAGAGCAACTTCACAATAGAGGGCAAATGGCTCATAGGTCCTTGCCGCAATCTGCTGAGTCGCCATAAACATCTCCAAGACCGTGATATTAGCCGCTAAAGATGTGTCCTTGACCAATCCAATCAAGGTATTCGATAAGGGCGGAAAGGCCACTCGAAAGGCCTGTGGGAGAATAATCCGACGCATGGTCTGGGCAAAACTCATCCCGACAGAATAGCCAGCCTCCAACTGCCCCTTAGGCACGGACTCGATAGAAGCCCGTATGGTTTCCGCGGCGTAGGCACCTGTATTGACAGAAAAAACCAAAACCGCCGACGGAAAGGCATCCAAGACAATTCCTAGACTTGGTAGCCCAAAGAATATCACATAGAGCTGAACCAAGAGTGGTGTCCCTCGAACAACCCAAATATAGAAACGAGCCACTTGTTTGAGAATGGGAATCTGAGCAATTTGCACCAAGGCTGTCCCAATAGCAATGATTAGACCAAAGACAAAAGACAAGATGGTCAGTGGAATCGTCACCAATAATCCTGGGACAAGGATTTGCGTAAATGAATCAATTAATAATTGCCAAACTCTATCTGTCATCGTTTCTCCTATTTATTCTTTATTTGGCTTTAGATACATCCTCACCAAAGTATTTGTTTGAGATTTCAGCTAATTTTCCTTCACTAGCCAATTCTGCCAAGGCTACATCAATCTCTTTCACAAGGTCTTCATTTCCTTTTGCAACTGGGAAGGCTGTTGTTGACACGTCATCCGTCAAGGTCACAACCTTAATCGGTGCATCAGCATGCTGTTTCACATAGTCTAAGTACACCAAGTTGTCATTGATGGTAGCATCCACACGCCCTGTGTTCAACAATTCAACTGCCTGAGAGAATCCATCCACACCGACAACTTCTGCACCATTTTCACGCGCCAAATCTGCCCAGTTACTTGTCAAGCTGTTGGCTGACTTTTTACCTGACAAATCTGCAAAGTTTGTAATGTCAGTATTATCCTTCTGTGTTACCAAGGCTCCATAGATGTATGTATATGGTGTTGAAAAATCGTATTTTGCCTTACGCTCATCTGTAATACCGACTTGGTTAGCGATAGTATCAAAACGGGCTGCATCCAAACCTGCAATCATGGAATCCCATTCTGTTTCAACAAATTCTACCTTAACACCTAATTTCTCAGCAACGGCTTCAGCTACTTCTACATCATAACCGACCAACTTTCCGCTCTCGTCGTGGTAAGAATAAGGAGCATAGGCACCTTCAGTACCGATTTGAATAAGGCCTTCTTCCTTAATTTGTGCCAAAAGGGTTTGGTCTGTACTGCTTGATGAGCTCGTTGATGTTGACGAACTGCAAGCTGCTAAGGTAAAAGCTGCTAGGGCTGTTGTTGCAAATAAAGCTAATTTTTCCATTATAAATACACTCTAAATGAAGTGTATAACCAATATAAATTTTTCTATCAAGGCTATTAAATTTTTTAATCAAGTCTTAGTAATAAGAAAAAGGCCTAGAAGACCTTTCTTAAATGATTATACACCAGCTGGTGGGTAAATGTAGCTAACCGTTCCTTCACTGGTCGTTGTCGGATCAAAGAATCCACGTACATTACTTGGGTAGTAAGCTCCTCCATAGTTTGATTCCATTACTTGAATTGTTCCATCAGCTGCTACATCCGTAACGTAGGCAACGTGACCATATCCACCGTCTGTCCACACAGCAATGGCACCAACTTTTGGAGTCGTTCCAACTTCATATCCTAGCGCTGCAGCACTGGCTGCCCAGTCGCCACCATTTCCCCAATAATTTCCGACCCAAGGAGCCATTTCTTTTGCACCCCACGTACATTGACCTGCTGGATAGGTATTAGCTGTGTATTCGACAGCAACCTCAGATACCATATTTGTTGCTAGTGCTGCCTGGGCTGCTGCTTTGGCTGCTATTTTTACAGCTTCAACCTTTTTCGTTAATGCTGATACCGTCGGACTATCGCTTATAACTGTGTCATCTGCACTAACATTTACCGATCCCGACCATAAAAGATTTCCTATAAGAACTGTAAATAGTCCTGATTTAAATTGTTTTTTAATCATTTGATAATTCATAATATTTGATTCCTTCGTGTTTTTTCTGCCCTATCTATCCTAAGGGATAATCCTTGCAGAGAGCTTAAAGAAATGTAACAAGTATGACAACCAGTTTTCAAATAATTAACATTTAGCTTTCAGCATGCTATAATGTAAAAAAGTCAGGAAGAAGAAACTATTAAAATGGAAATCTATAAAATGAATTGTCGAGATATAGAGGTTTACTCTCTACACTTGAAATGATTTTTTCAGAGGACAAGATGCCCTTAGACCAAAATTGTGATGTATTAGAAATTTATAAATTGTTTGATACTAATTATTTGCGAATGTTTTATGATGATGGTTCTTGTCTAGCTATTTATAATCCTGCTTTCGAATTTATTTACATAGATAGTAAGTATGGACGTTTAGATATTTATGTTTCTGAACAATATTTGGAAAAGGATTGTATCAAAAATGGCTTTGAAATGATTTCTATCCATCTTAAAAACAGCAGGTTATTATATAAAACAAAAGACATTTTTAAATTTGATACAATGATATCTTTTAAAGAATGGATTAAGTAATTTATATATAGAATTTGTAAATAATTTGCAAGAGAAATGAATCAGTTTTTTTATAGAAAAAATAAATTTTAATTTTTAATGAGAAGGAGAGAAATGAAAAATATTGTGTTAATTCACGGAACTTGGTGTGATGGCTCCGTCTGGGGAGATTTTGCCCATAAATTAGAAAACATGGGCTTGCGGGTCCACACACCTAGCCTACGCTACCACGACCTACCTTATGATGAAGTTATGGAAAAGGTCGGTGCCGTCAGCCTGACAGACTATGCTGATGATTTGGTCGCCCTAATTGAGAGCCTAGAAGAACCACCGCTACTCTTAGGACATTCTCTAGGCTGCCTACTAGCCCAAATGGTCGCAGAACGCACGCAGGTAGCTGGTATGATTCTCATGGGACCTGCTCCAACAGCTGATATCTTCGCTTTCTATCCAACCATGATTCGTTGCTTTATCCGCCACTTCTTGCGCTGGGGATTTTGGAAAAAGCCCATGCCACCGTACAAGGACGAGTTCTTCCGCTACTGCCTCAACGTTCAAGACCCTGCCCTCAAAGAAGAGATTTTCAAGACCCTAGTGCCCGAGTCTGGCAAGGTCTATACTCAGATGGCCTTTCCATGCTTTGACAAAAGCAGAGCTGGACACGTCGATTTCAGTAAGATTACAGAACCTGGCCTCGTTATCACAGGAAGCGAAGATAAGATGACCGTTTCTGCCATTGCCCGAAAAACAGCTAAAAACTACAAGGACTCTGTCCTCGTTTCCTTAACAGGAGCAGACCACATGTATGAGTCTGGTAAGTTCCAAGACAAAACCCTATCTGTTATCTACGCTTGGTTAAATGAGAAAGCGTATCTATAGACAGACGAAAACGACCTCCAATACGGAAGTCGTTTCTTGTTGTTTACAATTTATTTTCTCCTACTTCTAAGTACACTGAGTAAGATGAGCACCAAACCAGAAATAATATTGAGATACTTATTGCCATACAGCGGACTAATCGCAATCAGAAAAAAACCTAGTGCTAGTAAGAAGGGGGATTTATTTTTGGAAAACATTAGTCCTCACCAGCCTTCACCTTGTTGGCCGCAATGACAAATGGAGTCCAAATCAAGAAGGCAACAAAGAGGTTGAAGAGTGAAACCAGAGCCGCCATAATGTTACCACCTGTTGCCAGATAAGCATAGAGACCTGGCGGGGTAATCCAAGGTACAGCTAGAAAGACAGGAGGAATGAGTCCAGCAGCAGTCGCTAAATAAGCAATAGCAGCACAAACTGGAGGCACAATCAACCATGGAATAACAAAGAGTGGATTCAATACCATCGGAATACCAAAGGTAATCGGTTCATTGATATTAAAGACTCCCATCGGAGCTGATAGCTTAGCGACCATCTTGTATTCTTCCCGTTTAGAGAAGATGAAAATTGCAATAATCAACGCGAGGGTGACACCTGAACCACCCATCTGAGCGTAGGCATCAAAGGAACCGCGTGTCCATAGCCAAGGTAGGTCTGCAACACTTCTAGTTGCCTCATAAACAGCTGTATTTTCATTCAAAGCAATGCCATAAATACCATCCATGATTGGTGCCAATACGTTATGACCATGTAGTCCAAAGAACCAGAAGAGCTGGACAAGGAAGGTTAAAAGCACTACTGAGCCAAGACCTTGAGAGAGCCCAAGTAAAGGCATCTGAATATAGGTCGATACCACATCACTCAGGGACTGACCAGATACAGAAAATACGAGGTAAGCCACGATAGAAGAAACATAAATCGCTGCCGTTCCTGGGATAATCGCTGCAAAAGCCTTGTTAACTGCAGGTGGAACAGAGTCTGGTAGCTTGATGATGATATTGCGTTTCACCAAACTTGCATAAACAAAGGTTGCCAAGAAACCAATAAACATGGCAGTGAAGAGACCAGTTGCGCCGCCATATTTCAAGGCAATTGCTCCCCACTCACTGGTTTCCAATACAGAAACACCATCAGTGGTAACAATGGTCAAACCAAGTTCTTCCAAGGCAGTGATAACTGGTTTATCCACTCCTTCTAAAGCAGTTGAAATGGTAAGGCTTTGAGGAATGGTTGAAATGAAGGAGGCGAAGGAAATCAAACCGCCTGCCAGTGGATTGACCTTATACATGAGCGACAAATTGTAACCAAAGGCAAAGGCAAAAACGAGTGCCATGATTCCAATGGTTCCAAAATAAACATAGCCATTGATGTTAATAACAGGCTGCATGGCCTCTGCAAAACCTGTCCAGCCCATATTGTTTGGAATATCCCTCAGAAAGACATTCAAAAGAACGGCCACCGTACCCGCCATGGTAATCGGCATCATGGAAATAAAGGAATCACGAATCGCAATCAAGTGACGTTGCGAACCAATCTTACCAGATATTTCCATAAACTTTTCAGAAATATTTGACATAATCTGTCTCCTTTTCTATTTTTTTATTGTATATAATCTGAATATTAAGCTGAAGCCCCGTCTACAGAATGGCGAATAAGGGCTTCTAATTGTGCCTCTGTCTGGCGTTTTATACTTTTTGAAAAAAGTTTTTCCATGAGAAAATAGTTGCCTTTTACAAAAATATCATCAGCTTCCATCTCACAAGAATACTCTATCTTGGTTTGAGCGTTCCCTAAATCCTCTAACTGGTAGCGAACATGTTCTTTGCCCCGATTCGAGTGAAAACAAACTGCATAGCAATTGGGTGCTGAAAACTCTTCGATGATCACTTTGACACTGTGCTGACCTTTATCACCAAAAACCTTTGTATAAGTAAGCCCTTGGATGATATCTTGATCTTGCAAAGTGGAACCCGTATTTTGCTGAAAATCATCTTTTAATGATTGGCGAATCGTAGCAAAAAGTCGCTCAATTGGAACTTGACCTATTTTGGATATCTTCATAACCCAATCCTCCTATTATCCAATCTGTTTATAAAGATCTACGAATTCTTTCGCTAAATCAATAAATGTCAAAGCATTCATCAAGTGATCTTGTCCATGTACCATTAACAAAGATAATTCTACAGACTCTCCACCTGCTTCTTTTGCTAATAATTGTGTTTGTGATTTATGGGCAATATTCAATGAAGCAATTGCGTCTTGGAGCAGCTGTTCGGCTTCGTCAATACGACCTTCTTTGGCCACTCGAATCGCCTGACTAGCAAATCCCTTCGCTTCACCACCGTACATGATCAGCCCCATGATGGCTTCAAGATACTCTGGAGAACTCATACTAGGCCTCCATCAATTTTAAAGCTGCTTCTAGAACTTTAGCCCCATTCATTACTCCGTAATCCATCATATTGATAGCATCTACCTTGATAGCTGGCTCAAATTTTGCCTTATAGTCGTTCAATAAGAATTTTACTTGGGGACCTAAGAGCAGTACATCAATCTCTTTTTGGGCCACTTCATTGTCTGCTTCAGATACTGGCACCGCCCAAATAGTTGCTTCAACTCCTGTTTCTTCTGCTGCTTTTTGCATCTTAGTTACAAGCATACTTGTAGACATACCTGCGTTACAAACTAACATAATGTGTTTCATAAAAAACTCCTCCTACCCCTTTCTTTGAATGAGGGCAATAAAAATATTCATTAATTCACTATAATTGGGATGTTCCAACAAACGTTCTTGGAGAACTCTATCTTGCACAAAATCAACCAGACAAGGTGAAATATGCCTTAGATAGGTATTTCGCCCCTTTGACGGTGACAATAAGAAGATGAAGTGAACTCGCTTCCTATGTCCCCAATCCACAGCATTCTTATATATCCCCACAACAATTTGCTCTGAATAGCTCATCGGCAAGGCTGGATGAGGGAAGGCTAACCGATCCCCAAAGACAACTGGGCTGTAAGATTCCCGCAAATTCACTTGTTCTATAAAGCGATCAACAAAATCAGACTCATTGGACTCGTTCAATAATGCTACTAATTGCTTCAAGGCCACTTCTCGATCACAATCCTCCTCAAGATAGATTATTCTATGTGGAGCAAAAACTGCTTCCGCTATTTGCTTAGCCTGACCTACTTCCATTAGCACATGTTCCCCTTGGTCAGGGATGACAGGTATTGTTTGCTGTAAATGAGAACGAATAGCCTCAATGTCCTTCGCTGACAAGAAGACGCTGACATTGATGACTGGTGTCATAAACATTAGATTCGACAAGCTAATGGATGAAATAATCAAATCAACATCCTTCAGTCGTTCCTCTGTCACTTCATAATAGCTGACCGTATCAAGAATTTCTAAGCTGGATGAAAATTCTTTCTCCAAGCGATTCTTTAACATCAATGCGCTTCCAATTCCGGTAGCACAGACTACCAATACTCTGGTCTTCTTAAATCCTTGATAACGTTCTATGGCCGCCATCACATGTAAAGTAAGATACGCCCACTCATCATCCGAAATCGAATAGCCCATTAATTCTGGTATCGCTGAAAATGCCATTTTTGTTAATTCAAAAGCCTCAAAATATTGGTCTTTAATATCAGCAGTTAGGGGATTTCCCAACTGAATAGTATTCTCCAAACGAATACGTAATGGTATCAAATGGGCCAAAACTCCTTTGAATAGTTGCTGATCCTTTGACAACTCTAAGCCTGTTAATTGTGATAAATGCAGAAGGCAATTCTCCACATTCTGTCTAAATCGCTCTTCCACCTCACCATCTTGATTTGGATTCCCCGTTAGTTTCACCTTAAGGTGCAAAGCAATATAATTGGCTTCCTCTGACGGTATCGTCACTTGAAACGTTTCTTCGATTCGTTCAATAATCCGCTGTGCTACAAGATACTCTTGAGACGACTGAATACGCTCCGATATCGGGAATCGGTCTAGACCAGACCCGATTTTCATCCGTTGTAAAAGAAGAGCAATATGGAGCACTAGATTCTGCATGACAAAATCCGATAAACGTAATGTAGCATCCCGACACTCGTCTAAAACGATTAACATTAAGTCTGTGAACCGTATATCTGGCAATAGATTGGTTTCGACAACTCCATAAACAGATTGAACACTTCCCTCATCAAAAAAGTAATCCATAATAAAGTGACGGATAGCAGGTTCATCCCCTCTTAGTTCAATTCCTTTACGTGTCACAAGGAGTTCTAGTTGATAGGGTGTGAACAGTTTTCGAATATCCGCCAAAATGGAATGAAGCGTAGTCTTTCCAATGAATAGCTCTCTTTGTAAACAATCTGGTGACTGAATCGGATCCTCAAACAAGAGCTTATTGAGAATATACCGTTGCCGATCCCCCGCTTCTTCTAGTTGGGTTAAATCGGTTAACCGCTTTTTTAGGAGTAATTGCTCCTGCCAAAACATTTCAAACTCAACTGGCCGTTCAATCTGTAAACAATAACCACTACCTTGTTTTGAAAGGATAAGAGCACCGCTATTTTCTAAAGAAGATGTCAATTGATGAATATACGTTCTTACCGTTCGATCACTCACTGATAACACCTTAGCTAGCTCTATGCTTGGTACGAATGTCTCCTGTTTTGCAAGTAAAACCTCTAACAAGCGTACTTCTTTTTTAGATAACATGCTCCCTCCTTTCCTCCAACAGTCTTTGATTTCTTATATGTACATTATAACATGGGAGCGTTTTCTAGAGGTCCCTACTTTTTCCGTATCATTAATGAAAGCGCTCGGAAGCTATGACCAGCTTAAACGCTTGCCAGGGTTTAATAAAGCCTAACAAGGGAAGATAGTCTGGGCTGATTCGTCCGACCTTATTTACCTTTGGACTGATGGTAAATTCTTTGAGTGCAATTTGCAATTCACCCTTGTAGCGACCATATAAATCATTATCAATTAGGATATCCCCTCGTCCAACAGGAATTGATTGGTCTGACCGAGCCGGTACAGAGGCGTCCTTATACACCACACGAGGCATGGTTGAACGCAGAACATAAGCAGAAATATCACCTCTATAAACATGATCAAACGCTACAATCTCTCTTTCAACGGGAGTCAAACCTTCCTCGACATCAACCATGAGGCTGATTGTATCTTCACTTAAAACTGTTTGAATGGATTGTAGTTCCTCCTCCGAGATAAATTGGTTTGAGATCAAAATAGAATCAATAATACCCGTTGCCTTCATCCAAGCAATTTGCAAGGGAAGTGGCCAGAACCGATGTTCTTCTAAAGTTGGTAGACCTTCAGATAACGGCCACGGTCCTTCAGAAGCTGTTTGTGCACTGACAAATGCCGCCGTTCTTATACCGGATTGATGATAAAAAGATGACATCTCTAAGAAGTGCTCCTCGGATAAACCTGTAAAAGCATGAGGATAAAAATTATGGCAGGCAATAATATTATTCCTGTTTGCATCACTAGCCAAAAGATTAGACAGCAAGGTCTTATCTGTACTTAAATTTAATTCAACTTTTATGTCGTATGGATTATGTGTCATCTCAATGATTTCTTCCAAAGGAAGAGCTTCATCAAGACGAATCCCTGCCAACCCCAGTTCAGCTGCACGCTCCATCAATGCCCCATCCCAACCTTGGGCTGCGATAAAATGGGGACTGATATCTGTAATGACGGTTATCTCTAATTGGTTAGCATACTCAATGAGTTTTCGATACAATTCGAAAACTGTTCGGTCTCCATTTTCAAGTTGCAATAAACTCATAAATAGGCGCCTTGCTCCATATCGGTGCAGGAGTTTAATGTAAGCTTGACTCTCTTCTAGTGAATAATTTTCAGGATAAATTGAAAAGCCCAGTTCCACCATCATTCCCTCCTAGCGATGAAAACCATTGGCATCGCTCAATTTCTTGAACCACTTGCCTGATTTCTTAACAATTCTTTCCTGCGTGTCTAGATCCAGTTCAACTAATCCATAGCGATTCTTGTATGCATTTAACCAAGACCAGCAATCAATAAAGGTCCATAACATGTATCCCTTACAATTCGCTCCTTCTTGGATAGCTCGATGCAATTCAACTAAATGATCTTCGATAAATTCAATCCGGTAATCATCTTGAATGAGTCCATTGTCTTTAAACGCGCTCTCTCCTTCAACTCCCATACCATTTTCTGTTACAAACCATTCGATATTATGGTAATTTTCCTTAATATTTATCGCAATATCATATATCCCTTTTTCATAAATCTCCCAACCTCTATGCGGATTCACTTTTTTACCTGGCATATCATATGGGGCAAAGAAATGTTCCGGAGTAAGAGGCTCTCCCTCTTTCCAACTATTGGTTGGAGCTTGTACCCGAAGGGGTTGATAATAATTCACCCCTAGGAAGTCCACACGATTTTCCTTAATAATGGCTAGTTCCTCATCGCTGACCTCTGGCATTAGATCATATTCATCAATCAGCTCGACTAATTCATCGGGATATTCTCCTAACACAGACGGATCCAGAAAGCTCTTTGTTTGAAACAATTCTGCAATTCGAGCTGCTTTTATATCCTCTGCTTGCTCACTACGAGAGTAGGCCGGAGTTAGATTCAGGACAATAGCGATTTTTTTATGAGGATTTACTTCGTGGCATGCCTTCACAGCTAAAGAACTTGCCAACTGTGTATGATAAGCCACCGCAACTGCCGCTTTTGCATCAACCTTACATGGATAATGATAATTTCCTAGATAACCACACTCTACTGGAACAATCGGCTCATTAAAGGTAATCCAACGATCGACTAAGTCATCAAACAATTCAAAACATGTACGTGCATAGGCTTCATAAGCTCGGACAATTTCCTTATTTTCCCAACCACCTTTTTCTTGTAAACAATAGGGAAGATCAAAGTGATAAAGATTGACAAAGAGTTGAATTCCCTTTGCTCTTACCAAAGAAAAAACTGAACGATAGAAGGACACCGCTTCTTGATTGATTTCTCCAGTACCTGTTGGTATAAGACGCGACCATTGAATGGAAGTCCGAAATACAGTGTGCCCAGTTTCAACTAATAAATCAATATCTTTTTCATAATGTTTGTAGAATGTTGATGTTTGACTAGGGCCAATTTTGTTATGAAATCGTTCAGGCTCAATACTATACCAATAATCCCAGTTGTTCTGTCCTTTTCCATCACCTGGCTCAATTCCCTCACTTTGAGGTCCTGATGTAGAAGAACCCCACAAAAAATTTGTTGGAAATTGATAAAATACCTTGTCTTTAGTCATTGATTGTTCCTTCTCTCTTTTATGTGTTGTATAGCTGGTGCAAATTGTGGCAAATAGTCCTCATGTGCAAGTAACATATCTTGTAATAGCGCTTCAGCTTGTGGTCCATTTGAAATAAGCGGGTTGAGTGTAAAAGCTTGTAAAGCCAGTGAATAATCACCTGTCATTGCTGCCTGAACAGTGACAAGCTCCATTTGCTTCATCAGTTGTAAATAGCCGGTTACAATGGGCGGAGTTGGTGGACAAGCTAGTGGAGTTGCTCCTTGCGCAGAGATAATCGAGGTGACTTCTACCACACAATTTTCAGGTAGATAGGGAATAACTCCTCTATTTACAGTAGATACGGTCAATTCTTCTTTACTATCATTATGGATAGCACAAATGATTTGACAGGCAACATCACTATAATAAGCACCCCCACGTAGTTCCAGCTGTTTTGGTTTGTCTTTCAATTGTGGGTCTTTGTAAAGCTCAAACAATTCTGTCTCTACTTCTTGCACAACCTTGGCTCGTACATTTCCCTGACGATACTGCTCCAAAGCATCCTTTAACATTTCTTGTTCCAAAAAATAATAACGATGGTAATCACAAGGCAACATTCCAATCGTCCGAAGCAATTGAATAAGATACTCTAGATTGGTAATATTTTTGACTACTTCTGGCGTCTCCTCTCTCAAATCCCCATACAATGTTTCTAAGACTATTTGCGTACGATTTTCCCCATACTTATCCCAAACTTCATGAAAGTGAAAATGATTTAACCCAACATGGCGCGTACTTAGGTCTCCTTCTGATTGACCTAAAATCTGAGCAGCAAGTTTCTTTTGACCAATAGGGATATTACACAGACCAATTACTTTCTTCCAGTGGAGTTCATTAGCAATGGCTTCCGTTACGATACCAGCAGGATTCGTAAAATTAATCAACCAAGCATTCGGACACAAGTCTTTCATATCCTTGATAATCCCTTTATATGCTTCAATGGTCCTAAAAGCTTTAAAGATTCCTCCAGCCCCATTGGTTTCTTGCCCCAGCATCCCATAACTCAAGGGAATGGTCTCATCTAAGTATCTCGCAGGTAGTTGACCAACTCGGAACTGAGACGTTACAAAATCAGCCTCTATCAATGCTTCTCTTCGGTTTAAGGTTGATTCTATCTTCCAGTCCAGGCCTGCTTTTTCGACCATTCGCCGTGCCAAATCAACAACTATCTTCTGCTTCTCGGCCCCGACTTCAACATCAACGAACCACCATTCTCGAATAGGTAATTGATGTGAACGAAGAATCATTCCTTCAACCAATTCTGGAGTGTAACTTGAACCACCACCGATTGTCACTAGTTTGATTGATTTCACGACCTTTTCTCCTTTTTGTTCATATATTCTTATTATATTCCTGTTTCTAACGTTTGTAAACGTGTACACTTCCTGTCTTTTTCCGTAATATAAAGGAAACTCCCTTCAAGACAGCCAAAAACGACCTCCAATACGGAAGTCGTTTTCTTATTATTTACATTTATCTCGCTAGGATAGTCACTAGTTTGGTTACTTCACAACAATATTCACCAATTTAGTTGGCTCCAACAGTCTACGGATAGGCTGTTGGAGGTTGGAAATGGACAAACAAACGAGGCAATCGTTACTTGGTAACGATATTGACGAGTTTGTTTGCAACAACAATCACCTTCACCACTGTTTGCCCAGCGATTTCAGCTTGGACTTTTTCGTCTGCAAGGGCAACTTTTTCAAGTTCAGCTGGTGACAGGTCTTTGGCTACGGTCAAGCGAGCTTTTACTTTGCCCTTGATTTGGACAACGATTTCCACTTCGCTTTCCACCAGCTTGCTTTCATCATATGTTGGCCATGCGACATAGCTGATTGACTGGCCAGTGTTTGTAAGACCCTGCCAGAGTTCTTCTGCCAAGTGTGGTGCAAATGGGGCGATCAATTGGACAAAGCCTTTGGCGTATTCGACATAGAGCTTGTCTTCTTTGTTGGCTGCGTTGACAAAAATCATGAGCTGAGCGATAGCTGTGTTGAATTTCAGATCTTCGATATGCTCTGTCACCGTCTTCACAGTTTCATTGTAGACTTTATCAAGCGCTCCGCTATTTTCCGCCACAATCTCTTTGGTAGTCAAGAGGCGATAAACACGGTCAAGGAACTTACGGCTGCCCTCGAGGCCTTCTTCTGACCAGGCAATCGAAGCATCAAGTGGGCCCATGAACATCTCGTAGACACGGAGGGTGTCCGCACCGAATTGCTCGACCACATCGTCTGGGTTGACCACGTTTTTAAGGGACTTAGACATCTTAGCAGGTGCCTGCTCCAACTCCTCACCAGTTTCGATGTGGAAGAAGGAACCATCACGTTTTTCCACCTTGTCGGTCGCTACAAGTGCCCCACGGCTGTCGCGGTAGCTAGTTCCCAAAATCATACCCTGGTTAAAGAGTTTTTGGAATGGCTCTTTGGTCGGTACAACACCAAGGTCATAGAGGAACTTGTGCCAGAAGCGAGCATAAAGCAGGTGAAGGACCGCGTGCTCAGCACCACCGATGTAGATGTCCACTGGCAACCAAGCCTTGAGAAGCTCCTCGTCTGCCAATTTCTCATCGTTGTGTGGGTCGATATAGCGGAGGTAGTACCAGCTAGAACCCGCCCATTGTGGCATGGTGTTGGTCTCACGGCGACCTTTGACACCGTCTTCACGCACCACTTCCAACCAGTCTGTCAAGTTAGCAAGTGGTGATTCACCTGTACCTGAAGGCTTGATGTCTGAGGTTTTTGGCAATACCAGAGGTAACTCATTTTCTGGGACTGCTGTGGAAGTACCGTCTTCCCAGTGGATGATTGGAATCGGCTCACCCCAATAACGTTGACGGCTGAAGAGCCAGTCACGGAGGCGATAGGAAATTTTCTCCTGACCGAGACCATTTTCTTCCAACCAAGCCACCATTTTGGCAATAGCTTCTTCCTTGTTAAGACCGTCTAGGAAATCAGAGTTGATGTGGGCACCATCTTCTGTGTAAGGTGCTTCTTCTACATTGCCACCTTCCAGAACTGGAACGATGTCCAAACCAAATTGTTTGGCAAATTCCCAGTCACGCTCGTCGTGGGCAGGAACGGCCATGATGGCACCTGTTCCGTAGCTTGCAAGGACATAATCAGCAATCCAGATTGGAATTTCACGACCATTGGCTGGGTTAATCGCGTAGGCACCTGTCCAGACACCTGTCTTGTCTTTGGCAAGGTCTGTACGGGCAAGGTCTGATTTGAGAGAAGCTTGGCGTTTGTACTCTGCCACAGCTTCTGCCTGCTCAGGCGATGTAATGCTATCCACCAAGTCATGCTCAGGGGCAAGGACAGCATAAGTCGCACCAAATAGAGTGTCTGGACGAGTTGTGAAAACAGTGAAGTCCTTGTCTGTGTCCTTGATTTTGAAGGTCACATTGGCACCTGTTGACTTGCCGATCCAGTTGCGTTGCATATCCTTGATAGACTCTGGCCAATCAACTTCTTCCAGGTCACTGAGCAAACGCTCTGCGTATGCAGTGATTTTCAACATCCATTGACGCATTGGCTTGCGAACAACTGGGTAGCCACCACGCTCAGATGTTCCGTCAGGAAGGACCTCTTCGTTGGCGATAGCTGTTCCCAATTCTTCTACCCAGTTTACAGGCACTTCTGCCTCGTAGGCTAGGCCTTTTTCATACAACTTCGTAAAAATCCACTGGGTCCACTTGTAGTAGTTAGGATCTGTTGTATTAACCTCACGGTCCCAATCGTAAGAAAAACCAAGGGCGTTAATCTGACGTTTGAAGTTGGCAATATTTTCTGCTGTAAAGTCAGCTGGGTCATTTCCCGTATCCATAGCGTATTGCTCCGCTGGCAGACCAAAGGCATCCCAACCCATTGGGTGAAGGACGTTGTAACCTTGGGCACGCTTGTAACGGCTGAGAATGTCCGTCGCCGTATAACCCTCAGGGTGACCAACGTGCAAGCCCGCACCAGAGGGATAAGGGAACATATCTAGGGCATAAAAGTTTGGTTTATCCGCATCTGTTCCTGTCTTAAAGGTATGATTTTTTGCCCAAAACTCCTGCCATTTGGGCTCGATTTCCTTGTGATTGTAGAAGCTCATGTCATTTCTCCATGTCAATAAATTATCTTTACTATTATATCACGTTTTTGGGGAATTGGGAAAGACAAAAACAGCCAGTTTTCACTAGCTGTTTTCCCATTTTTACCAAATAATCACACGGTCTTCTTTTGCACGCCACATGCCGTCGCCTTCTTGAACGCCAAAGGTTTCATGGAATTCGTCGAAGTTTGGCAACTGGATGTTAGTACGCAGATGACCTGGTGCATGGACATCCACACTAGCCAACATCTGCATGAACTCAGGACGGGCCTTCATTCGCCAGATGCGAGCAAAGTTGGTGAAGAATTCCTCTGCGGAGAAGTCATCTTCTGACTTGGCTGCCTCTAAGGCTGCTGCAATCCCACCAAGGTCGGCAATGTTTTCTGACACGGTCAACTTTCCATTGATTTTGGCACCGTAAGAATCCTGACCCTCAAACTGGTCAATGACCTGCTGAGTACGAGCTTCAAAGGCTGCATAATCTTCCTCTGTCCACCAGTTATTAAGGCTACCATGCTCATCAAAGGAAGCACCGTTGGAGTCAAAGGCATGGGAAATCTCGTGGGCAATAACCGCACCGATACCGCCGTAGTTAGCTGATGAAGACTGCTCCAGCGAGTAGAAAGGCGCCTGCAAAATGGCTGCTGGAAAGACGATCAAGTTTTTCTGTGGGTTGTAGTAGGCATTGACCATGTGAGCTGGCATGCCCCATTCCTTAATGTCCACAGGCTTGTTCCACTTGCTCCAACCATGAGCAATGTCAATCTTGTTTAGTTCGATAGCATTTTCCACCAAGGACTTGCTTGGGTCAACAATCTTCTTATAATAACGCTCTGGCAAGGCTTCTGGGTAGCCGATGTAAGGCTTGATAACATTGAGTTTGACAATGGCCTTATCACGCGTTTCCTGAGCCAACCAGTCTGCCGTTTCCAAACGAGACTTGTAGACCTCAATCATCTTGGCAACTTTTGCTTCCACATCTGCTTTTGCTTCTGGTGAGAATTTCTCTCCAGCATACCAAAGACCGAGGGCTTGGTTAAAGTAGCCTTGTGCCAGATTGTAGGCTGCTTTTTCTTGGTTTTGAGCCTGCGGTGTACCAGAAAGGGCACGGCTGTAGGCTCCTGCTAGGATGCGGATTTCATCCGACAGGAAGGCTGTATAAGCTCCTGCCGCTTTCAAAATCAAGGTCGCCTTCAAAAGCTCCCAATTATCCGCACTGTAAATGTCCTTAGCAACCTGCCAGAAGCGTTCCTCAGGCACGATAATCTTGTCTGGTTTTTGGCCTAAAATCGCTGTAAAGAAATCATCCAAAGGCAACTCTGGTGCCAAAGCAGTAAAATCTGCCCACTCATACGGATGATAGAGTTTGACATACTCTGAACCCTCTTCATTTGACAAGACATACTTGGCAATCTTAGCATCCAATTCCAAACGTTTATCTAGGAGGGCCTTGATTTCCTCATCGCTGAAACCGAACTTAGGCAAGAGGGCCTCTTGACTTTCACGCCAGATTTTGAGCAATTCTGCTCCTTTTTCATGGCCTTCTTCATAGTAGGTCGTATCTGGCAAGATAATGCCTAGAGAATCTGCCCAGAGGACATTGGTTGTCGCATCCATAAAGTCAGGTGCCACACCAAAAGGCATGAGGTTTGGCTTGCCTGCCAATTCGTATTCTGCCAATTTGCTAGTAAATTCTTCGAAAGAGTTGAGAGCCTTGTACTCTGCAATCAAAGCTTGTGCTGGTTCTGCACCCAAACGGTCACGGGTTTCATAGTCGGCTACTTGTTTGTGGAAGGCCACGAAGTTTTGCAAAACGCTATCTTCTGGGACATTTTCTCCCGCCAACCATTCGTTAGTCGTATCAATCATGAGCTTTTCAATCTCGTCCGCCAGGTCTGAGAAACCACCTGTTCTTGGCTTATCGTCTGGAATCACGGCTGTTTTTGCCCATTCACCATTGACGTATTCGTAAAAATCATCTTGTAAACGTGTCATTCTATTCTCCTTTGTCTATATGATTACTTACTATAATAACAAAAAAGTCTGACAATTTCATTTGCCAAACTAAAGTTTTAGGGCATTTTTTAGGAAAAAGCTGACGCAGACTGTCAGAAGCCCCATGACCGAACAGGTGCCAGACATGGTCAGATCAAGCCAGCTGGCAAGCCCGAAGCCTAGACAAATCATCAGAATGGCGCAGCATTGCCCCAAAACTAAAAACTGGAAGAAATGCCTAGACCAAGGCAAGACCGCCATGCTGGGTGCTACTAGAAAAACAATGACCGCCATAGAGCCAACCGCCTCAAAGGAGAAAACCGTTGTCAAAGAAACCAGAAAGAGAAGGCTCCATTCCAGTCTTTGGGTGGTAATCCCCTGTAGTTTGGCCTGCTCCTTGTCCAACAGATAAAGCTTGAGTGCTTGAAAGTTGAGGAAAAAGAAGAGCAGTAAGACCAGCAGGAGACCGACAGATTTGACCAAGGCTAGCGGCATAGATAGACCATAGAGGTCCAGCCGATTGAGCGGAGCAAAGAGCACCTCGCCCATCAGGACCATGTCCAAGTCCAGATGGACATTACGGGCAAAAAGGGAGATGAGAATAACCGCTAGGGCGAAGAAAAAGGTGAAGAGCAAGCCCGTCGCCGCATCCTGAGCCAGCTTGCGACTGTCTAGTCCTTCAATCGCTAGGACTGTCAGTAAGCCAAAGACCGCCGCCCCAAGCAAGAGCAGGGGAGAGTCTAGGTTTTGACTGACAAAAAAGCCAAACACAATGCCCAAGAGAACTGAGTGGGACAAGGCATCTGCCAACATGGCCTGATTACGCACCACCAAGACAGACCCAATCAAACCACAAGAAGAACCAACAGCCAGTAAAATCAAGAAGACCTCAAGCATGGACATTCTCCTTTCTGATATAGGTCACATAGGCAAAGGCTACTAGGGACGACACACTCAAACAAACGATAATGGTAGGCCCAGTCGATAATCCCGTCACAACAGAACTCAAATAGGTTCCGACAAGAGCTGAAAAGCTGGCAATTCCAGCCGCCAAGGCCAAGGTTTGGGCATAAGATTTTCCCAGGAGCAAGCCAAAGACGGCTGGTGCTATCAAGAAACTACTCATCAGGATAGCCCCGACCACCTTCAAACCAACCGCAATCAAACTCAGCAGCAAAAACAGGGTTAGGCGGTCAATCTTTTCCACAGGAATTCCCACTAGCTTGGCAAATTGTCTGTCAAATAGATAGAGTTTGAGCGACTGGTAATACCAGCCAAATAAGAACAGGCCAAGCAAAGCAACCAAACAGATGAGCAGGACATCGTCCAACTGCATAAAGGCTGCCTGACCAAAGACATAGTTTTCCAAACCTGCTTGGGCTGCTCCTTGAAAGGCAGCATTGCCCTGAACATACTGCTTGAGAACCAAGCCCAGTCCAAAGAAGGCCGCTGAAACCAGAGCCAAGGCATTGACCCGACTGGTCCGCCCCCTTCGGCAGAGCCAGCCAACCAAACCGTAGGACAGATAGCCTGAACCCACCGCTCCAAGCAACAGAAGCAAGGGCTTGCGTGATTGAAAGACCATATAGGACAGGATAATGCCAGGATAGGCCGCATGCCCCAAGCTATCTCCGATTAAACTTTGCCTGGTCAAGACACTGATGGTCCCGATCTGACTAGCCGCCAGAGCCAAGACTAGAGTTCCCAGTGCCACCGTCCAAAAAGAATAATCCCGTAAGAGTTCAAGCATGACCAAGCCCCTCCTTTAGAAAGAAGGCTGGTTCCTGGCCATAAGCAGCTTGATAGGCTTGCAGCTGATCCACCTGATCCATTGGTCCCTCCGCTACCAAGCGACCATTGAGCCAGATGACATGGTCAAAGTACTTTTCCAAGGTCAGGAGGTCATGGTGGATGACCAGAGAGGTCTTGCCTTCCTGCTGAAACTTCTTCAAACAGTCCATGATAATTTGCTCCGTCGCTTGATCAATTCCCGCCAAGGGCTCATCCATCATATAGAGTTCGGCTTCTTTAGCCAAGGCTCTGGCTAGAAAGACTCGTTGCCGTTGACCTCCTGACAACTGGTCAATCTGCCGATTGCGTAACTCGCTGATCTTCATCTCTTCCAGAGCCTGCTCTGCCTTTTCCTTATCCAAAGAACTTGGTCGACGGAAGAAACCACTGGTGTGGGCAAAGCGTCCCATCAGGACAATATCAAGGACCCTTGCTGGAAACTGCCAGTTGACCTGACTGGCTTGGGGAATATAGGCAACCTTTTTCTGAATGACCTGGTCCAACTGCTCTGACTGACCCAGTAGCGAGACCTTGCCAGTCACCCCTTTTTCTAAGCCCAAGATGGCCTTGAACAAGCTAGATTTCCCTGCACCATTTGGTCCGACCAAGGCTGCACGACAACCCTTGGGTAGCTGAAAACTGACCTGATCTAGAGCCTTGACTTGTCCAGCACCATAGTGCAAGGACAGGTTCTCCACTCTCAGAATTTCTTCCATTTTCCCAACCTTTCTACTGCAAATGCTCCACAATCAACTTGACATTGTGCTTGTACATCTCAATAAATGTCGCCCCGTCTTCCCCTTCTGGTGCCAAGGAATCTGAGAACAACTCCCTACCTTCGCCAGTAACAACTTCAACCTGACCGCCTTTGGCTTTTACTGCCTCTTGCAATTTCTCCATGCGTTCTGGATTAGTTGTAGACTCTGTAAAGATAGCCTTAATATTATGGTCAATGATTAGGTTAACTGTCTCAATCATATCACTATTAGCCACTTCTGAGTCGGTGCTCACTCCTTGAGGAGCATAGAGAGTGAAGTCATAACTAGCAGCAAAGTAATTAAAGGCATCATGCGGTGTTACCAAATAGCGACTTTCTTTTGGAATCACACTTAATTCTTTTTCTACCCAAGCATGCAAGTCATCCAACTGAGCCTGGTAGTCTTTTGTATTCTTCTGAATCAGCTCTGCTTTTTCCGGAAGAAGCTTTTGTAACTCCTCTGAAGCCACCGCTACCGCTGATTGATAGAGCGGAATAGAAAACCAGAAGTGAGGGTCCACAATCTGCTCGCCGTCCTCATCCATCGTATTCAAGTCTTTTGCATTAAAGTTTTTAGAAACAGCTACTCCGGTCTTCTCCAAAGCTTCAACCATTTTACCTTCAAAGTGCAAACCGTGGTAGAGAACAAGGTCAGCCTTTTGTAATTTTGATAAATCACTAGATTTGGCTACGTACAAATGAGGGTCTTCTCCTGCTGGAATCAGCAGAGCCCGCTCCACCTCATCGCCTGCCAGCTGGTAGACCATATCATTGAGGAAAGAGGTTGTGACCGCCACTCGCGGCTTGCTGGAAGCCTCTTGACTTGGCGTTGAACGACAGGCTCCTAGTCCGATGAGGGACAATAGCAGAGCGAAACTAAGAAGTAGTTTTTTCATATAGGTTCTCCTTTTAATTTTGTTAGGTATACTTAATTTTGATTTTAATATATATTAAAAAATTCTTTCTGTCAATCATTTTTATAAAATTTTGGTATACTATTCTTAACTAGAAAGTGAGAGACTATGACACCAAACAAAGAAGACTACCTGAAAGTCATTTACGAACTCGGACAGACTGACCAAAAAATCACCAATAAGCAAATTGCTGAAAAGATGAATTTTTCTGCCCCAGCCGTTTCGGAAATGCTTAAAAAAATGGTGAATGAGGAACTGATTGAAAAAGACAAGACAGCCGGCTATCTCCTTAGCCAAGCTGCCTTGGAAATGGTAGCCAATCTCTACCGCAAGCACCGCCTGATCGAAGTCTTTTTGGTCGAACAGCTGGGCTATTCCCCTGAACAAGTCCATGAAGAAGCTGAAATTTTGGAACACACCGTTTCAGACCATTTTATCAACCGACTGGATAAACTCCTAGGTTATCCCCAAACCTGTCCACACGGCGGCAGCATTCCCAAAGAGAACCAGTTGCTCGCGGAACGCTATCAAACCCGACTTTCCCAACTGACAGAAACAGGCTCCTACCAACTGGTTCGAATCCATGATTTCTACCAGCTCCTCCAATATCTGGAGCAGCACGAGTTAGCCCTCGGAGACCAATTACTTGTAACGGACTTCGACCATTTTGCCCAGACCATTACCATCCAGTACAAGGACAAAGAACTGGCTATTCCTACTACCATCGCCCATGATTTATTCGTAGAAAAAACCAATCGCCCAGCCTAAACAAGCTGAGCGATTATTTTTTCTTCACATTACGAAAAATGGATCTAGTTTTAAAAAACAGTTGCCCACATACATACACTAACCAAAGTAGGAAACCGATATAAAAACAAGCCAAGAGAAAGAAAGGATTATAGGTTAAGGGTTGGATGACAAACATGAGAATCCCTACCAAACCCCATCGCATACCCCAGGTCATCTTTCTCTGGATAATCCACTCCAGCCAATCTTCTCTAGTTGAACTTCTGGTGTCCAGATATTCTTGATTAAGGTCCTGAAAAAATTTTCTCATATTCTTAATCCCCCCTGCACTTACTATTTGGCACTTATAAAATTGCTAACTTCCTCTTAGTATACAGGCATTTCCCAAAAATGTCTACTGTCAATTTTTATCCACCAATCCGCACCAAGCCAAATAAAATTTGGAGGAGTAAAATGGAGGCATTATAGAAGCTATGTGCAAGGATAGTATCCGTCATTCGTCTATTGCACATATACAGATAGCCCAGATAAGACCCTGTTATAAAGTGCCCTAAAAATGCTACTGAAAAGCTCCAAGTATGACAATAGGCAAATAGAAGGGCAGAAAATACAATGACCATTTGAGGATGCTTAGGAAAATACTGGGCTGTCTTTTCTAACAAAATCCCTCTGTAAAGAAATTCTTCTAAAACTGGAGCAAACAAGACAACTGAGAGAGCCATCACCCAAAAATTGTCCGAATTTAACTGATTGACTGTATCTAAGGCGTTAGAATCACTAAGGCTAAGACCCAAATACTGCCAAAGGAGGTTTAGAAAAGTTTGTCCAGTAAATACCAACGCTGTCATACCGACTATTTTAAAAATATTCAGCTTCTCTCTTGAAAATTCTTGATTCTTCACCATTCCTCGTCTGATGACAGAAAGTAGTGCCAATATTGCAAGACCAAGCCCTATCATGACTGCAAGTTTTAAAAGCATACTCTCTTGAAAGGCTGTTATCCCCACATAAGCCGGAAATTGAATGAGCAAAGTGAGTAGCAAGGTACCCACAGCTAAACCGATTGATTTTATTATTTTCATATTCTACTTATTTTTTATCTATTACAACTAATTCCGAGTTTCATTTTTATATGTATGATAACTCAGAGTTAATATTCCTACTAACCCCAGTATATTTAGAATATACTGCAAGTAGTCTGTCACTCGAAACAAGTTTAGTATTCCCATCATTAATAGTATAAACAAGGGAATAATAGTTAAATGTCCAACTTGACTTGATAGACCCACCGATGTATAATAAACATAGAAAAAGGGAGTTGTCAGAAACAACTACCCCTTGCAGAACCGTTTAAGACGGTGGCTGTTTACAAATTATTTAAAAAATAACCGTTAACCTGCCAAAGTTATAGACGGTTATTTTTTTGTCGTTTTTACCAATTCAAGAACTAACATCACGAGAGCGATAAAAGAAAATAGTCATTCAGTTTACTTTTAGTACTAGGCAACGAGCTGCAGACAGTACTGGAGTACGGCAAAGCGAGTTAACGAAGTAATAAAAGAAAAACTGGATGACTGTACCAGCTACAAAAATGAGTGTTAGCCACTCAAAGGTTGACAAAGATAGCTTCTCCTTTCTGTTAGATTTTGATGATTTTCAGAGTAGAACAAAAAGTTCCATTCCACTTCTCTTAATTCGCGTCAACATCTCAGCGCAGTGGTTGATTGGCAGATTTGTTCGTGCTTCGCACTCCAAATCTGACCTAATCAACTGTGCGGGGGCGGTAAGACGAACTCATCTTCTACTAGTTGAGTTCTGTACCGCTCCCACCTACCTTTCAGAAATTAGAGCCACCGTCTTTACTTTTCTGCAAAAACTATTATAGCATATTTAATAAAGAATTGTAGTCCAATTTATACATCAAAAAACCAGCCTACTTGGGCTGGTCTTCTTGTAGTCGCTCTTTAAGGCGACGACGGTATAAAATATGCGAAGGGATAAAATAGAGAAGACTTGCTAGAATAATCCAGCGTTTGTCTATGCCACTAAAATAAATTACCACCATCAAAAGAAAGGCAAGAAACAAATAAAAGAAATGATTGGTTAATAACTTTTTCATCCGACACCTCCACATCTAATTCACTTTTAGTATATCAAAATAGACACAAAAAGTATAGAGGTCTAGCGATTTTTGGTATCTAACACAATGGTCACCGGACCATCATTGACCAGGCTGACCGCCATGTCCGCCCCAAAAATGCCCACTTCAACCGGCACAAAGGCTGACAAGGCCTGGTTAAAAGCATCATAGAGTTGGCTGGCTAGGGCAGGAGCTGCCGCTCCTGTAAAAGCAGGGCGATTACCTTTTTTGGTGTCCGCAAAAAGGGTAAATTGGGAAATGGATAAAATCTTGCCCGCCACATCTTGAACAGACTTGTTCATCTTGCCTGCCTCATCTGAAAAAATCCGCATATTGACAATTTTCCGAACAGCATAGTCCAGGTCTTCCTGTGTGTCATCTGGCCCTACACCGACTAGGAGCAAGAGCCCCTGATCAATTTGCCCATGGATACTTCCTTCGATGGTCACACTGGCCTGTGATACACGTTGTAGTACAATTTTCATCTTATCCGTTGGTCCTTTTCACTGAGTAAACTTCTGGCACAGACTTGATCTTATCCACCAGACTGGTCAAGGTTGCCAGGTTGGAAATACCAAAGGAGACGTGGATGGTCGCAAACTTCATATCCTTGGTTGGCTGGGCATTGACCGAGGAAATGTTCTTGCTGGCATTGGTCAAGACCTTAAGGACATCGTTGAGCAGTCCTGAGCGGTTAAGACCGTAAATATCAATATTTGCCATGTATTCCTTGGTCGAATTTTCATCCTCCCAACCGACATCAATCAGGCGGACATCGTAGTTTTCCTGGCTCTTGAGGTTCATACAGTCCACACGGTGAACTGCAACCCCACGCCCCTTGGTGATGTAGCCGACAATCTCATCGCCAGGTACTGGATTACAACATTTGGCAATCCGTATCAGCAAGCCTGACGCTCCTTCAATGACCACGCCACCTTCGTGACGGATTTTCAGACTATCTTTGTTGTCGTGTTTGACTTCGCCACCGTTGACCAATTCGTCCGCGGCAGCCTTTGCCTTAGCCCGCTCAGCTTCGCGACGCTCTTTCTCTGTCAGACGGTTAAAGACGGACACGGCAGATATTTCCCCAAAACCAACTGCCGCAAAAAGGGATTCGTCGGTCTTGTAGCTGGTCTTTTGCAGGACCTCATCCATGTGGCGACGGTCCAGATATTGGTTGGGAACGTAGCCGTTTTCTTGGAGGAGATTCTGGAGCATTTCACGCCCCTTGGAGACGGAAAGTTCCTTGTCCTGATTCTTGAAGAACTGCTTGATTTTGTTGCGGGCCTTGTGGGTTTTAACCAGGTTGACCCAGTCACGACTTGGCCCGAAAGAGTTGGCAGAGGTGATGATTTCCACCTGATCGCCTGTCTTAAGCTTGGTCGTCAGAGGCACCATACGGCCGTTAACCTTGGCACCTGTCGCCCGCTCGCCGACCTTGGTATGAATTTCATAGGCGAAATCAATGGGCACAGAATCCTTAGGCAATTCACGCACCGCACCATCTGGCGTAAAGACGTAAATCCGCTCGGTGAAGATGTCCTCTTTGACCGAATCAACGAAGGATTGGGCATCTCCTGCCCCTTCTTGAAGTTCAATCAGATTGTTGATCCAACGCAGCTCTTTTTCAGAAGCAGTTGCCTTGCCACCACGCTTGTAGGCCCAGTGAGCCGCAACCCCGTACTCTGCAACCTGGTGCATTTCCACTGTCCGGATTTGAAACTCAATCGGTCCCTTTGGTCCATAGACTGTCGTATGGATGGATTGGTAGCCATTGGCTTTTGGACTGGCAATGTAGTCCTTGAACCGACCTGGCATAGGTTTCCATAGTTCATGGATGTAGCCAAGCATAGCATAGACATCGCTTGGAGTATCCATCAAGCAGCGAATAGCAGTCAAGTCATACAGCTCATCAAAGCGTTTTTTCTTGTCGTGCATTTTGCGATAGATAGAGTAGATGTGCTTGGGTCTACCGTAAATCTGACCATGTAGATGGCGTTCCTCTGTATATTCTCGCAACTTGTCAACAACTTCATTGACCAATTCTTCCCGCTCACGACGCTTTTCCCTCATCATGTGGGTAATCTTGTAAAACTCAACTTCATTCAAGTAGCGGAAAGACATATCTTCCAATTCCCACTTGATAGAAGAAATACCTAGACGGTGGGCAAGCGGTGCATAGATTTCCATTGTTTCACGTGAAATCCGTTCTTGTTTGTCCTTGCGCAAGTGCTTGAGGGTCCGCATATTGTGGAGACGGTCTGCCAGCTTCACCAAAATCACTCGCATGTCTTGGGACATGGCAATCAGCATGTTGCGGTGGTTTTCAGCCAACTGCTCCTCATGAGACTTGTACTCGACCTTACCCAGCTTGGTCACACCACCGACAATATGGCGAACCTCTGGACCAAATTCAGCTTCCATATCGTCCAGTGTCACATCGGTATCTTCGACCACATCATGCAAGAAGCCACAAGCTACAGTTACTGCATCAAGCTTAAGCCCTGCCAAAATTCCCGCTACTTGGATGGGATGAACAATATAAGGTTCTCCTGATTTACGAAATTGAAGTTTATGAGCCTCAGTAGCATAGTTCAATGCTTTCTCAATAAAGGCTACATCATCAGCTGGAAGATAGCTTGCTGTCAGTGCAACAACTTCCTCGCCAGTGTAATTGATTTCTTTCATTTTTTCTTCCTCTTCCCGTTTCCTCCTATTCTACCATTTTCATGAAAAAAGAAAAAGGGATCTAACATAAGACTACTAATTACAAACAATCTAAACCAAGTTCAGATTCAGCGAACGTTCTTGTTTTCTTTCGTTTTCTTGTTATTTTCACTCATTTTTCAAACGAACGTTCAGAATTAGTCTTGAATTTTATATTTCTTAGCTGTATAATGATTGTAGAAGATTATTATAAAAAAGAAAATGGAGGATTCTTATGAATTTTCGTTTCAGTAAGTGTGCCGTAGCACTCACACTAGCTCTCTTAGCTGCAAGCAATCCAAAATTAGCTCAAGCCGAAGAGATTCTCAATACAACTCCAGCTTCTTCAACAGAAGCAAGTCAGGCTGTACCAGTTGAAACTGACACCACAGAAAAAGCTGATAGTACAGAATCTCCTGCTCCAGCCACTACCGAAGCTGAAAATCCAAGCTCTTCCGAGACAGCTGAAACCAGTGATCCTACGAGCGAGACAACTGCCGCAACTGCTTCAGAGGCACGCACGGTCACTCCTGCTGCAACTGAAACTAGTCAGCCTGTTGAAGGACAAACTGTTGATGTTCGCATTCTCGCAACAACTGACCTCCATACGAACTTGGTCAACTATGACTATTACCAAGATAAACCAGTGGAAACGCTGGGTCTGGCAAAAACAGCTGTTCTTATCGAAGAGGCAAAAAAAGAAAATCCAAATGTTGTATTGGTAGATAATGGAGACACCATTCAAGGTACTCCTCTTGGAAATTACAAGTCTATCGTTGATCCTATTGAAGAAGGCGAACAACATCCTATGTACGCCGCCTTAGAGACGCTGGGATTTGATGTCGGCACACTTGGCAACCACGAATTTAACTACGGTCTTGCCTACCTCGAAAAAGTAATTCGTACAGCCAACATGCCTCTAGTCAATGCCAATGTCCTCGATCCGACTACGAAAGACTTTCTCTACACCCCTTATACCATTGTGAAAAAGACGTTCACAGACACCGAGGGTAAAAAGGTTACACTAAATGTCGGTGTTACAGGGATTGTTCCCCCTCAAATTCTCAACTGGGACAAAGCTTATCTAGAAGGAAAAGTGATTGTCCGTGATGCAGTTGAAGCTGTTCGCAATATTATCCCAACCATGCGAGAAAATGGCGCAGACATCGTTCTGGTCCTTTCACACTCAGGTATCGGCGATGATCAATATGAAGTCGGCGAGGAAAATGTCGGTTACCAAATCGCCAGCCTGTCAGGAGTTGATGCGGTCATCACAGGTCACTCCCACGCAGAATTCCCAGGAACTGCCGAAAAACCAAGCTTCTATGCTAAATACTCTGGCGTGGATGATACAAATGGTAAAATCAACGGCACTCCTGTCACCATGGCGGGTAAATACGGTGATCACCTCGGCGTCATCGACCTCAATCTGGTCTTTAAAGATGGCAAATGGACAACTACTTCTAGCAAAGCGGCTATTCGTAAAATCGATACAAAATCATCTGTAGCAGATGGTCGCATCATCGACCTTGCTAAAGAAGCCCATAACGAAACCATCAACTATGTGCGCCAACAAGTCGGTGAAACAACTGCTCCAATCAACAGCTTCTTTGCCCTTGTTCAAGATGATCCTTCTGTACAGATTGTTAACAATGCACAGATTTGGTATGCAAAACAACAGTTGGCGGGTACTTCAGAAGCTAATCTACCAATCCTATCTGCGGCTGCACCATTTAAGGCTGGTACTCGAGGCGATGCTTCAGCCTATACAGACATTCCTGCTGGCCCAATCGCCATCAAGAACGTAGCAGACCTTTACCTCTACGACAACGTTGTAGCTATCTTAAAAGTCAACGGTGCCCAACTCAAAGAATGGTTGGAAATGTCCGCAGGGCAATTCAACAAAGTTGATCCAAGCTCAACAGAGCCACAAAACCTAGTCAACACAGATTTCCGCACTTACAATTTTGACGTTATTGACGGAGTAACTTATCAGTACGATATTACGCAACCAAATAAATACGATCGTAATGGTAAGGTAGTCAACGAAACTGCCAGCAGAGTTCGGAATCTGCAATACAATGGGCAAGATGTGACGGCTGATCAAGAATTCATCGTCGTGACCAACAACTACCGTGCAAACGGTACTTTCCCTGGGGTCCGCGAAGCTTCTGTCAACTACTTGCTCAACCTGGAAAACCGCCAAGCCATCATCAATTATATTATCGCTGAGAAAGTTATCAACCCTACAGCAGACAAAAACTGGACCTTTACAGATAGCATCAAGGGACTCGACCTCCGCTTCTTGACAGCAGATCGTGCGAAAGCTCTAGTTGCTGACCAAGAAGATATTGTCTACCTACAGGCTTCAACTGCCAGCGAAGGGTTCGGTGAGTTCAAATTTGTCTATACTGAACCTAAAGTAGTAACTCCAGATGAACAGCAGTCAGAGCAAGGTAATACAGGTCAAGATATTGTACTCGAATCTGGTCAACGAATTACTCTTCCAGCGGTAAATCCACCAGCTCCTGCTCCACAACATAAATTGGCTAGTCCACATTCACAAGCGAGCACCAAGACACTCCCTGCAACAGGAGAAGCTACCTCTATGCTTAGTCTGCTTGGCCTCACTTTGATTGGTTTTGTCGGCGCATGGACTAAGAAAAAAGAACATTAAAATAATCAGCAAGAGTTTGGGAGCCCAAACTCTTCTGTTTTATAAAGGAGAAATTATGTTCCAAAACATTCCACGCCTTACTAGCGCAACCTTATGCCTACGCCTCATCCGAGAAAACGATTTGGAAGACCTCTGGGAAATCTATTCCAACCCCATTCACTTTCAGATGACTCCCAACACCTCCACACAAAATAAAGAAACTCTCCGCAAGCGTATCGGTCATTTCCAAAGAGATTTTGACAAGAAAAAACGCCTGTTTCTAGGAGTAGAATGCGGGAGGAAATTGATTGGCGTTTTGGAAGTTTTTGACCACAAGAAACGGTCTGCGTCGGTGACCATTGGTTATCGGATTCACCACGCCTTCTGGAATCAAGGTCTGGCTAGCCAAGCAGTTAGCCTGCTCTGCCATTACTTGATAGAAGAATGCCAAATAAAAGCAATCGTCGCCCTCGTCCTACCCGAAAACCAAGCCTCACAAAAGGTACTGATAAAGAATAGCTTCCAACAAATCGGGCGAGTTGAGGAAGACTGGAAGGGATTGGGACAAGTTAACCTTTTAAGGTTTGAACGAAGACAGTAAAAAACAGGGCAATAATCAAGAGCTTGTTTTTTTCAAGCTCTTTTTTTACCCTCATATACTCTCTAGATGAATTAATCAAAGCATATAAAAATAGCTCGAAGACGTACTCGAGCCGTTTTTATATTTATATCGCTACTCCCAATAAATCGGTACATAGCGGGTTTCTTTGGGACTTTTTACTGTATAGGTTCCCAAATCTACCCAGTTTGATTAATTCGCTAACCGCTGTTCTACTCTAAACTCCTGACAAAGTATCGTTTTTTCTAGGCGAATGTTTCCATACTTCCTTGCAAAAACAGGGTAAGAAACGCTTTCTGAAGCAAAAACGAGATTCCCCAAAGCCGTTTTTCTAGGACGACTAAACTCCATAATTCTCTCCACCGTAAATCGAAGAAATCAGATTTTCACTCATAATGGTTTCATGATAGGTTGCTTCGAGATAAGTACGACTATCAGACGCTTGAAAACCTCGACTAGACGTACTCGATAATTGACGAATAAAAGCCTTTCTCACTTCATGATTTTCAAACTCATAGGTCTGCTCTGTTGCTTGATTATACAAAACCAATTCCGAGATAATCTGATAGCTAGTCCCTGAAACTCTACCAAATTGATTAAGAGCAACAAAGACTATCAAGAAAAATCCAAGAGCAGCAAAAATAGGGGTACTCAATCTTTTCATGGGCAATCTCCATCACATATCTCCTCAATCTTCGCTAATTGCAACGACCATTGAGCTATGAACGAATCCATCATGATCCTGTTTGTTCGAATCGTTCGGATCGATACATTCACTATTTGCTAACGTGTTTTCGGGACAAACTTCTTTCTTAAAACGACAGATCATTCATCTTTATCACAATTTATAGTATATCAACATATTTTTTAAAAAACAACTAATCAAGTATGTAAATGTAAACCAAATCATGTAAAATATGACCAAATAACTGCAATCACGATGGCTGGCAGCATGTTGGCCACGCGAATCTTTTTGTCCCAAACGATATTGAAACCGACACAGAAGATGAGAGCGGAGCCGATAAAGGAGAGATTGGCAAGGGCTTGAGCCGTCATCAGAGGCTCAATCATGCGCGCCAAAAGAGTCACAGAGCCTTGAAAAATCAAGACCGGTACTGCGGAAAATCCTGCCCCCTTGCCCAAGCTGGCCGTCATGATAAAGATGATGATAAAATCCAGAATGCTCTTAATGGCGAGGAGGGTATAATCTCCCGTCAAGCCGTCTTGGATTGAGCCAATAATGGCCATGGCACCGATACAGACCGTCAGGGATGCGGTTAGAAATGCATCTAAAAACTGAGAGTCCTGACCATTGCCAGACTTTTCACGCAGCCAGATACCCAAGCGCTCAAACCAACCTTCGATATGAAGTACTTCTCCTAAGAAAGTACCGAAAGCCAAACTGAGTACAAAGAGCAGGGTGTTCTGGGTGACCAGTTGACCATTTTCCACTCTTAAAAGACCTGTCAGCGTTTCAGAAATCCCTAAAAAGAGAATGGCAACACCGCTAGCCAGGGTTAAGCCAGACTGATGCCGTTCTTTCAGTAAATGTCCAAACCAAGCCCCTAGCAAACCTGCTAGGGCAATGGCCACAGTATTGATAATCGTACCTAAGGCAAACATGGACTACCTCAACAATTCCGTCGCGTAACTAATGGCAGAAAGGGCGTAGAGTGGAGCCGTCTCCGCTCGTAAGATACGAGGACCAAGACCTGTCTTGACCGCTCCTGCTCCTTCAAAAGTGGCTACTTCCTCAGGCGACACGCCCCCTTCTGGACCGACGAGGACCAAGACCGATTGCTCGGCTTCTAAACCAGACAAGATTTTTACTAGATTAGCTTGTTCGCCTTCTTTGGCAGCCTCTTCATAGGCTAAGATAATCTGGTCAAATCCTGCCAACTGATCTAGAAAATCCGATTTTTTCTCAAACAAGCGAACAGCTGGAATGCGATTGCGTTTGCTTTGCTCGGCTGCGCCTTGGGCAATTTTTTCCAACTTTTCTGCTTTTTTGGCTAACTTTTTACCGTCCCATTTGACCACAGACCAATCCGCCGGAAAGGCCCAGAGGGCTGCCATGCCCAATTCTGTTGCCTTTTGAGCGACAAATTCGAGCTTATCTCCCTTGGGGAAGCCCATGGCAATGGTCACGGAAACGGGTAATTCGACATTGTCTGCCAGTTCTTCGATGACTTCAACAGATTGGCTCTGGCTGTCTACTACTCGTGCCATGCGTTTGATACCGTCATCAAAGACTAGGATAATCTGGTCATCTGCCTGCAACCGCATGACAGAAAACATATGCTTGGCAGTGTCCTTATCCTTAATCTGGAAAATGCCCTGCGGTGCTCTGCCATTGACAAAATACTGCTGCATCCTAGCCTCCAATCACACCTGAGCGGTCAGCGGTTTTCTTGAAGATACAGCAATTCCACTCGCCCTGAATCATGTGGGTCTCAAGGAAGAAGCCAGCCACCTCCGCAGATGCTCGCACCATGTCCCACTTGTCCGCGATGATACCGCTCATAATCAGGTAGCCCTCGTCCTTGACCAGACGGTAGGCATCGTCCGTCAGATGGATGAGAATATCCGCCAAGATGTTGGCAACGATAACTTCTGCTTCAATGTCAACACCACGAAGGAGATCACCTGCCGCGACATGAATATTGCTAGTATGGGCATTGAGGTCAATGTTTTCCTGGGCCACACGCACCGCCACTTCATCCAAGTCATAGGCGTAAATCTTCTTGGCACCCAAGAGAGAGCTGGCAATGGAGAGGACGCCTGAGCCTGTACCAACATCGATAACCGTTTCGCCACCACGCAGGACCTGCTCCAAGGCAAAGAGGCTCATCTTGGTCGTCGGGTGGGTTCCCGTACCGAAAGCCATGCCTGGATCCAGGCGGATAATCTTCTCACCAGCAGTCGCCTCGTAGTCGGTCCAAGACGGTACAATGGTCAAATCGTGGGTAATGCGGGCTGGCTCATAGTATTTCTTCCAGTTGTCCGCCCAGTCTTCCTCTGCCAACTCCTGACTTTCTAGGCTGACCTGACCCGTTTCCAAGCCAAAGCCTGTCAAATCCGCCAATTGAGTCGCCAAGTCTGCCTTAACTTCCTCAATATCCACAGTGTCAGGATAGTAGGCTGTAATGGCAATCATATCCGACTGCTCCACCTCGGGATAGAGTTCACCAAAACGGTCCTCCTGTCCCACATAGTCAGCCGAGTCGCTAATGGCTACCCCCTGACTGCCCGTTTCAATCATCAGATTTGAAACTGCTTCTTCTGCATCACGATGCACGTGAATCGTTAATTCTTGCCATGAGTTCATGTTTCTTGTTCCTTTTCTACTATACGAAATTTTCAGTCCATTGCCTCCATAATTTTCAAAATATAAGTTTCTTTAGACTGCTTAAAATAACCAGGGAGCATCTTCATACGGTATTTTCTATACATTGCATTTCCATCCTGTTCTAATCTTCGAATGAATGTGTTTAATTGGTTTGTCATAACCGCCTCAATAGCATTCCTAGTTTTTCCCACTTGTTTTTCTTTCACTTCAAACTTTACTTCTCTAATTACTGAATCAATATCATTGGATAAATAATATTTAAAAGACTCTTGATTAAATCTCTTTCTTAATTTAAATAAATCAATTAGATTGCTCGTTCTATCCTTATCCTCTGGACTCAATTTTTCCTCAGGGATTACATCACAAAAAAAGCTCAATGAAGAAACATTAATCCCAGTTTCTGTCAATTCTTTGGAGAATAGACTAGTAGTCGAGACATTGTGCTCAACAAAAATAAAATCAATATATTCTTCAACAGGATTACACATATTGGGAAGTAGAACCGGTAACTTTGGAATATTGTTAGACTTATATTCTGCACTATTACATCTCTTACAAATTGGAGTAAAATTCTCTGACGAAATTGTTAGCGTAGGGAAAATTGAACGTGGTAAAAAGTGATCTTTTTCAAAGCTCTCATCAAGTTGAGACTGACAAATCGGACATAAAAAATTATATTTATTCCTGTTCATCTCACTTAATATACTTTTTAAGTCAATAATTTCTTTCAACCATTTGGTTTCTTGACTGTCGTAAAGATTATATATCGATTCGTAAAAGGTATTCAAACTGCTTGTTTTTTTCTCATCTTTATTTTTTTTATCATACAATTTCCTCAAAGAAACTGACAAATCTAGCAATCGATTATCAAAAGATTGTTCATACAAGAAAGATTTATAATTCAAATTTAGTTGTTCACAATGGACTAAAAATAAAAGAAATACTACACCTTGAGTTGAAATACTTTTTAATTCATTTAATAAATTTTTGACAATATCACTTTTGGTAACTATATTTTTTAGATATGTTGTTTCTTCTAAAGCCTCTTCTCCAAGTCCAACATAAAGAAGTTCTTTTATAAATTTATCTTCCTTGTTCATCCAAATATTCTTCCTCAAGAGCTGCAATTCGTTGTTCGATGCATCGTATGTTTTCTTCAGAAGACAGCTCTAATATAAGGTCCATTTTTCTTTGCGACCCAGCCAAATCTGGCAACATTTCTATTGATTTAATAATATCCGTCCTCGCTACTTCTCTGATTTTATAAATAAACTCCTCAGCAACCTTATTATCATCTAAATTAAGCCCAAAGATGTCAGTGAGTAGAGTATCAAATCTTGCACCTAGCGTCTGCTTCTCTTCATTTTTAAAGTAAATATTACCAGATCCATCTCTCCTTACTTTTACTATATCTTCCTTTTTCACGCTTCCCACAACAAAAGGAGATTGCGAAGCAATTATAAAGTGACAACTCTTGTTTTTAAAAAGATTTTTTAATAAACTTACAAATTCAAAAACCCACTTAGGATTCAAAAATGTTTCTGGTTCATCTATTAAAACCAATGAATTATCGGTGATATTGACCGCTAATTCTAACAATCTTGTAAAGAAGGCAAACTCTCCTGAACTAAATTGTGTTATCAATTTACTATCGTTACCGTTAAAAAATGCCAAATCATCAACAAATTCTATTTTCAACTCCTTAGCTATAGCATAGTCGATTCTTAACAATTCCTCAGCAGTTTCAAAATCCACTTCAAAGTACTGTTTATAAATATCAATTAATTCGCTGATATTATATATATTTTGATTTTTCATGGAGTATTGGTACTTTTGTCGATGGTAAATTAGCATAGACTTAACTGTCAACAGTGATAAGTAGCAATATTTTCTGTCAATAGAGTCTAAATGATCAAACTTATTCTTATATTTTTGAAACTGACTATATACAGACAATTTGTTAAAATTAGTCAATTTTTTCTCAAAAATTTCAATATTCTCTAGTGGTAATATTTTCTTTCGTTTTTGAATGTTGGTCCGTAACACAGAAGGTCTATCTAATTTAAAATCCGAGCTCGTTACTCTTTTTATTAAAATATCATACTTAAGGCTAGTAATCCCTCTAACACTTATTCTTGGTTCTGATTCTAAACCAAGTATCTTTCCAACATGTTTCAAAACCTCTAGAATTTTTTGTTCTTCACCGTTATTTAATTTTTGTTCAAAATAGATCTGTGATACCTGTTTTACAATGCTTTTGGAGTTAAAATTCGTCCTATAATAATCATATTTTTCACTAAAAACTGATAATTCCCGATTAAATAAAGTATAGGTTGAAAAAATTATTTTCTTAATTTTACCAGAGTAATTAACATTTTGAATACATTCCTCAGATCGAAACAATGAGCCTTCTGCAAGAATGTTTTTTATTATTCCCTCAAATATTCTAGTTTTACCAACACCGTTTTCACCAATAAAAACAGTGTAATAATTTGAATCATCTACAGTATTTATTGACCTAATTTCTACTTCTTTATAACTTTCTTTTTTTCTTAAATCTTTAAATGTAAATGTTTCTAATTTCATATCTTCCTAATACCTCGGATATGGGTAGAACTCCCCTTCCACCAAGTCTGCTCTGCCTTTTTCAAAAGCCTCTCCGTCCCAAGCAATGGCAAATTCTTGGGCTTCTGGGTCCGCCAAAAAGTCCATGAGGTCATCTAAACCTTGGTCGGCGGTGTCCTTGAGAAAGCCTGCGAAATAGGTCAGAAACTCTGCTGAAAAGCCCTTCTTGGCGTCAAACGGCAGAGCGACCAGGTAGTCTTCCTCGTCAAAGCGAGACTTGTCCTGGTTGTAGAAAAGAACATACTCCTCCAGGAAAATATCCTCCGCAGAGGCATTACCTTCGTCGTCCACCGTTTCAATCCCAGCCACGTTCCGTGCTTCCAATATGAAAGCCAGCTCAACTGCGTGGTTTTTCTTGTCCCAATTAAGCTCGTAATCGTAAGTAAAATGTTTGTCCAGTGCCGCTTCCAGCACATCTAAAAAGCCATGTTTTGCCATTCTATTTCCTCTTTTCTATAAATTCCAATAAATTTATTTCTCGACCATATTTGACGGAAGCCCGCTTGTCTTTCTCCAAAATGGACTTGGTTAAATCTAGTTGATTCATCGCTGCCAAGGCTACAGCATAGTGAATAACATCAGCTAATTCTTCTGCTAGACGAGCAGAGCTATCGTCTTCGCCATCCATCATCTTGCGGCCTGCACGTTGATTCAGTAGCTCTGCCACTTCACCAATTTCTTCCACTAATTTCATAAAGAGACTTTGCTCTGGAACTGTCGTCCCATAGTGGTCACGCAAGTATTCTTCCAAAACCCCCACCGTCAACTCCGCCATCTTCGTTTCTCTCCAAATCCTAAAATTGTAGTATAATGATTATACCATAAATGCACTGAAAGGAAGCCTATGCCAGCCAATCTCGCCCTTCGTATGCGGCCAAAATCCATTGATGACGTCATCGGTCAGGAACACCTGGTCGGTCCTGGAAAGATTATCCGCCGCATGATTGATGCCAATATGCTGTCGTCCATGATTCTCTACGGTCCGCCAGGGATTGGCAAAACCTCGATTGCGTCCGCCATTGCTGGCACAACCAAGTATGCCTTTCGGACCTTTAATGCCACGACCGACAACCAAAAACGCCTGCAGGAAATCGCTGAAGAGGCCAAGTTTTCTGGTGGCCTGGTCCTCATGCTCGATGAGATTCACCGCCTCAACAAGACCAAACAGGACTTTCTGCTTCCTCTCTTGGAAAATGGCAATATCATCATGATTGGGGCAACAACGGAAAATCCCTTCTTCTCAATTCTGCCTGCCATTCGTAGTCGGGTGCAGATTTTTGAATTGCAGCCTTTGCAAACCAGCCACATCCGACAGGCCTTAGAACTGGCTCTGACAGACAGCGAACGTGGTTTTGATTTTCCCATTACCATTGAGCCTGAGGCTCTGGACTTCCTAGCTAATGCTACCAACGGTGACCTTCGTGCCGCCTATAATTCACTAGAACTAGCTGTGCTTTCGACCAAGGAAAGCAACGACGGTAGCCGCCACATTGATCTGGACGCTGTGGAAAATAGCCTGCAAAAGTCCTACATCAGCATGGACAAGAACGGCGATGCCCACTACGATATCCTCTCCGCCCTGCAAAAATCCATTCGGGGCAGCGATGTCAATGCCAGCCTCCACTACGCCGCTCGTTTGATTGAGGCGGAAGACCTGCCTAGCCTGGCTCGTCGCTTGACGGTCATCGCCTACGAAGACATCGGCTTGGCCAATCCAGAGGCACAGATTCATACGGTGACTGCACTTGAAGCTGCCCAGAAAATCGGCTTTCCAGAAGCACGGATTTTGATTGCCAATGTGGTGGTCGATTTGGCCCTTTCACCCAAGTCCAATTCTGCCTATCTGGCTATGGATGCAGCTCTGGCTGATTTACGGAAAAACGGTCATCTGCCTATTCCAAATCACCTGCGAGACGGTCATTATGCTGGTAGTAAGGAGCTGGGAAATGCTATTGGCTACCAGTATCCGCATGCCTATCCTGAAAAATGGGTGGACCAGCAATACCTGCCCGATAAGTTACTGAATGCGGACTACTTCACCGCCAACGACACCGGCAAATACGAGCGTGCCTTGGGCATGACCCAAGAAAAAATCAAGCAGCTAAAACAAAATAAGAAAAAAAGTTGATAACGTTTTCATTTTTTACCGATTTTCTCTTGATTTTTTTAAAAAATGTGGTAATATTAAATCATAAATAAGAACTGCTGTGGTATACGAATTCATACCTATGTGTTGACCGACTATTTTTGTATTACTAGGGAGACAAAGATCTTTTGGCAGTATGCAGGCTGGTACACCCAGAAGCAACTAAGTCAAAAACACGTCACCCACCTGCTTCTAGCGTGCGGGATCAATACAATTCATGAATAACCGGTACCAATACAGCATTTTTATTTTGCCCTTCCTTAGCTCAGCTGGCAGAGCAGCGGACTCTTAATCCGTGGGTCGTAGGTTCGATCCCTACAGGGAGGATTGGTTGATATGAGGAAAGTCTTGATTTATCAAGGCTTTTTCTCGTTTTTTGAGTGAATTTGTTCTACATTTGTTCTTCACTTGGTTAAAAAATACCAGCTATCCATGCAAAGAGGACAACTGGTTATTATTGTTTGCTTTTAACTCCAACTATCTGGGAGATCGCTGGAGGTTAGAAACAGTGCAGTCAAAGTACTCCCGCTAGAATAGCCTAGACGCTATATCGTCATTTAGTTTTTCTTTTATTACTTCGTTAACTCGCCTTGCCTAACTCCAGTTATGCCTGCGGCTCGTTGCCTAGTACTAAAAGTAAACTAAAAGACTATACTAGTTTGGAAAGAGGAATGACCTAACCGACAAATATTCTCTCCCTATAAGCAAAACAAGAGTCGTTATCAAAAGAATTACAAGGCTTAGCCATATATTTGTATCCGACTGTAAAATCGGCAAGGGAAACATGTGGAACAAGGGTGACCAAAAGTGTTTATTCCATATGGACAGTAGTGAAATAGCATAAATTAGAATGGTAGTCACCGTACTATCTTTCATCCACCCGATTAAATAATCTTGTAAAATATAAATCAATAAACAAGATAGAAATGGAAATAAGAGATAGGTGATAGAAAGTTCAGCCATGGACAATAATACTTGTCCTTCGGTCCTCATTTGATAGACGGGATAGGTAAACAGATTGGTCTTAGCTATGAAAATGGAGTACAGCCCAGCATACAAAAAAATTAAGGATGTCGGAAATAGATAAAACAATACGATTGTGTAGGGGAGTTCTATAAGAACTTCTCTTTTTCTCGTGACAGGAAGAATTTCCAACAAAGTATAATGAGCATATTTTCTCTGAAAATAGGAGCCAGTCAATAAAGTAAAAATCAGCAGACTGCCCCCATAACCCAAAAAGATCAAGAGTTTTTCAAAGAAGGAACCATAGAGCTTATAAATTGTATAATCTTGATGACGCTTAACAAGAAATTGCACCACCATAAATTCTTGCTCTACATATTTCTTATCTGGCAAATATTCTTGATAATATTCTGGAAATAGTTGTTCATACTCCTCCAGTAATGTCAGGCGCTCTTCAAAGATTGGGACTAATTTTTCAACCGAATCATTTGAAACATATACCATATCTTCTTGGGCATAATTTTGAAAAATACGGTTGGTTTGTTCTCTTATTTCTTCCTTTCTTTCAGCAGTCAGCTCCGTGTCGCTTTTATAAATGGTCACTAAACTATCCATTACTTGGAATTGGCGATCAACTAAGTCTCGAGGACTTGGACTTGGGAAAAAAAGACTATAGCCTACAAATAGCAAAAATAAGAAGCCGATTGATAACATTGCCTTTAAAATAAAATTTTTTGAACACAAGAAATTCCAATCTATCTTTGTTATCCCCATATTCTCCCTCTTTCCTGTCGAAACCTTTCCCTTACAAGAACACTAAGATACATCATTGTAAATAGAACTAGCGTCCAAAGAGATAGAACAATCCATCCTTTTTCAACCGAAAAATCTCCTCTATAGAAAAAATAATCTTTCACACCATGTAAGACTGGACCAAAACTAATGTAATAACTAGGGAGAAGATCTTGCCCCAAAAAGTTTATCTGCAAAAAACGCAAAAGTGGTTCTAAAAATAGGACAAGTCCACTTAGACAGATCGTCAGGGGCTTGTTGGAGAAAATCTTATTGCAAGAAGCCAAACATGTAATCAGAAAAAAATTGATTAAAAGGAAAAATAGAACTGCTTTTCCATAAAACTCCATTGAAGAAATCTGCGCTTCTTCTTGCCCCACGAAGGTCAAAATGCCTAGCGTCCAATCGCCAGCTCCAAACCTGCTACTGATAGCAAAAAGAATGATGGCTAGCAAGAAGATTTCAAAACCGCTGATCAGCAACCAGTAACTAATGATTTTATCCAATAAATACTTCAAGTGACTAATCGGTTTTACTTCCAAGAGGCTCTCATGTTGCTTATCATCTAAAAAAATGGGACTTGAAAACAAAAGTGTCAGCAGGAAAAATAGGGGCAGATACAAAACCTCAGGGCCTGCGTGACCCAACCAGCGATAAAATTGCCCTCTGGCAGTAATACCAACAAGTTCATTGATTGTAACCTCCTTGGTAGAAGCTAGCATTCCTTCGAACATGGCCACTCTTTGCCTAGCAAAATTGATGTTTAAAGTAGCTCGCTTAACATCATCAAAGGCCATATTTGTTCCATAATGAAGTGCAGGAAATTGACTTTCCGTTATATTGTAGCCTCTCACCTTCTGGAGGGAGAAATATAATTTCCAGCTATTGACTGCTTCTTGTAGATAACTGACATACTGTCCCTTTGCAAAATACTCTGCCTTTTGTACCACCATACTATCTAACTGGATTTCTCTTGCATGTTTTTCTTGCAAGGACGCATCAAAGGTCGTTTTCATAAACTCCATATCTTCTTGCGCATATTCACTCTGTCTAGCTACATCTTCAGCATACTGAATCGACTGATGTTCCAAAGAGCTAAAAAGGAACAAAATCAACATTGGCAAGCAGAGAAGCATTCCGATAGCCTGCATCTTCAATAAACGATTGTTGATGATGAGCAGGAATTGTGTTTTCAAAGTCCGCACCACTAGTCTCCCTCCTCCTCGGTCCCATATAATTCCTTATATATGAGATAACTACCTTTTCGACCGACCTTTATCTCTCTCACATCATCTAGGTTGCGACTTGCCCAATCCAAAAAATCAGAAAGACTTTCCCCCAGCTCATCCAGTTGAATAGTGGCTTGACATTCCTCATTATTCACACAAGTAAAGTGTGGCTTTAAGGCTAAAAATTCCTGCACTGCATTTTTAGATGAAAAGGAAAGCAATACGGTTTCCAAAGCCTGCTCCTGGGGGTGGTAGACAACTGAAAAATGACCATCCTTGATAAAGTAAATACTGTCAGCAATACTGTCTAAATTATCTAACAAGTGAGAAGCAATAAGCATGGTCTTTCCCTGGGCCCGCAAGTCTTTCAATAAACTTGAAATCATTTCTACATTGTCTGGGTCCAAACCATTCATGACTTCATCTAAGAGCATGTAGCTAGCCTGAGTCACTACTACCAAAGCAAAACACAAGCGCTGACGCATTCCCAATGAATAGGTCCCAACTTTTTTATGAATATAGGTCCCCATATTTAAGACCGTCACTATTTCTTGTGGATAAGTGACATCTACTCCCCACATAGCAGCGTAAAATTCCAAGTGCTGTAAGCCAGTTAGTTCGTCGTACAAATCTGCCTGGTCAGGCATTTTTACAATTTGTTGACGCATATATTGCTTGTCCTTTTGATAGCTCTTTCCATGATAGTTCACCTCTATCCCTGATCCAGTAATATGCCCAGAAATAATTCGAACCAAGGTTGACTTCCCTGTCCCGTTAGGTGCAACCAGACCGATGATTTTCGAGGACGGGACTTCCATATGGATATCTTTGAAAATGAGCTTTTTACCGTAAGAAAACTGGTCAATTTTCGCCACTAACATAGATTGCCTCACTTTCTCAATATAATTTATTTTGAATATTATTATAATCTTTTTTTTTTGCAGGAAGGCAAGTAAAAAGAGGCAACTGCCTCCCTAGAACTATGCTTTTATTTACCTTAATTTTGCTACTCACTCCAAGTATCTGGGAAATAAATGAAAGGAATACCCATCATTTCTCCAAGCTCTCCCAAATAACTACCTGTCCTTGTTTGAGGGACCTCTGCACATCAATGATGCGTTGGTTGGAAGAGCCTCTAAACTGCAACATGAGATTACGTTTGCTTTTGTCATAGCGACCGTCTACGAGAATGTCCAAATGGTTGAGCAGCTCCAGTTTGTCTGGCGTTTCCTGCATCAATTCTTCCCATGTGTAACCTGTCCAGGACCAAATGTCCTTGTCTGGCAATTCCTCCCGAACTCGCTTGACGAGTGGGAGGACCGTACCTGTATTAAGAAAGGGCTCGCCACCCAAGAGGGTCAGGCCCTGTACATAGGGCTGGGCCAAGTCTGCTAAGATGCGGTCTTCCAGCTCCTTGGTGTAGGGAATGCCGGCCTTGAAGGACCAGGTGGCCACGTTGTAGCAACCAGGACAGTGAAAGAGGCAGCCGCTGACATAGAGGGAGCACCGCACGCCTTCGCCGTCCACAAAATTAAAGGCCTTGTAGTCCATAATCCGTCCCTGACTGAGTTCCTCACTCTTCCACTCGCCTGGTTTGGGATTGTTCCAGGTCTGCTCCGTCATAGCTGCCTCCTTCTCTTAGCCAATCCAGTAACGTTCTACTCCTTCGCGGACGTCTTCTAGGCTACCGCCACAAGCCACAATCGTGCGGCGACTGGCTTGATTGTCTGTCGAGCAAGTCACAAGGACTTTAGAAATGTTTTTGGTTGCAGCTTCCTGCAAACCAAGTCGCAGTTGTTCCTTGGCATAGCCCTTGCCACGCTCGGACGGTCGAATGGAATAGCCAATATGACCGCCTTTATTGAGCAGGAAATCGTTGAGACGTAGGCGTAGACTGAGAAAACCAAGGGCTCGACCTGTTTGGTCAAACGACACATATTGAATGGAAGGGACAAAACCGTCTGGCAGGTTTAGGCCTGCTTCATAATCTTGGTTTCGCAAAATCCAGTCCGCAAAATCCACATCTTTGGAAATAAAGCCTCCGTCCATAGCTGAACCTGCTGCTTCAAACTCTGCCAGCATATCCAAAATCGTTTCCTTATCCGCCACAGTTGGTCTTCTTAGTTCCATACTCTCGTCTCTCAATCCATATTACTTTTTCTTATTCTTTGCTTGCTTGAGCAATTCCTGCACACGCGCCTTCTTGTCTTGTTTCACATTAGAATTCTTCTCATGATAACGTGCCACCAAGGCCTTGCCCTTGTCGTCTAATTGGTATTTTCCCATTATTTTCTCCTTTTTATGTAGTCGTTCAGTTTACTTTTAGTACTCGCTTCAAAGGTTTAGGGAACCTTTGAAGGCTGGAAATAGGGCGAACCGCGTTCGCCTCAAAAGCTGCAGACAGCCGGAAATGAGACTTGCGAAAGCGAGTTAACGACGTAATAAAAGATAAACTGGATGACGATGAAATAGCAGAGCTATTAAGTGTTTCCACTATTATAACAAACTTCCGTAGTTCCTCAAAACCACGGAAGCCCTCATGTCCATTCTTTATAAACTAGACCCATTCATGTGTTTGACACGCGCCGAAATTTCCTTGTGGCGACCATTGACCATAGGTCTGGCCTGCGGATTGCCTAAATAGCCACAGGTCCGCTTGACCACGTCAACTGTTTTGGGGTCGCTATTGCCACAGTTTGGGCACTTGAAACCACGCTCTGTCGGCTCGAAGTCCCCCTCAAAATCACAGGCATAGCAATGATCAATCGGAGTATTGGTCCCCAGATAGCCCACACGGTCATAGGCATAGTCCCAAACAGCCTCCAAGGCCTTTGGATTTTGTTGCAGTACAGGGTATTCACAGTAGTGGATAAAGCCACCGCTAGCACCTGCCTCCACATAGACCTTTTCAAAGTCCAGTTTTTCAAAGGGAGTCGGATTTTTCCGTACATCATAGTGGAAAGAGTTGGTGTAATACTGCTTGTCGGTGATGTTTTCAACCAGACCAAACTTCTCCGTATCCAACCGGCAGAAGCGGTCTGTCAGGCTTTCAGATGGTGTCGAATATACTGAGAAATGATAGCCGTATTGGTCCGACCAAGCCTCTGTCAATTCCTTCATCCGCTTAATAATGGCAATCGTAAAGTCCTTGGCTTCTGGATTATCCTCCCACTGGCCACCGTAGAAAACAGCTGCCACTTCATAGAGCCCGATATAGCCCAACGAAATGGTCGCTCTGCGATTTTTGAACACCTCATCCACCGCATCGGTCTTGACCAGTCGCTTGCCGAATGCCCCATACTGATACAAAATCGGAGCATTGGCAGGTGTCGCCTCCTTGACCCGCTCCACTCGATAGACCAAGGCATCCTTGGCAATGGACATCCGTTCTGCAAAAATTTCCCAGAACTTATTTATATCTCCTGCAGACTCCATGGCAATCCGTGGCAGATTGACGGTCACGACACCCAAGTTCATCCGACCAGACGTCACATCCTGCCCATTTTCATCCTTCCAACCTTGAAGGAAAGAACGGCAGCCCATTGGCACCTTGAAGGAACCTGTCAGCTCGACAATCTTGTCATAAGACAGCATATCTGGATACATCCGCTTGGTTGCACATTCAATCGCCAATTGCTTGATGTCGTAGTTGGGCGAATCAGGCTCCAAGTTCAAGCCCCGCTTGACTGTGAAAATCAACTTAGGAAAGATGGCTGTCCGACCTTCCCGTCCCAGACCCTTGATACGAATGTTGAGAATGGCCTTTTGAATTTCCCGTTCAAACCAGGAAGTTCCGAGGCCAAAACCGAGCGAGGTAAAGGGTGTTTGTCCATTGGAAGTAAAAAGGGTATTGATTTCATACTCCAAAGACTGCATGGCATCATAGATATCCTTTTGGGTCTTGGCACGGGCATAATCTTCCCGCTTGTCTGGCACAACCCAGTCCTCAGCCTCCTTCAAATGCTTCTGGTAATTGAGTTCCGCATAGGGAGCTAGCACCTCATCAATGCGGTCAGCCGAGCAACCCCCGTACTGACTTGAGGCCACATTAGCAATGATTTGCGAAATCTGTGCCGTAGCCGTCTGAATCGACTTGGGACTCTCCACATCCGCATTCCCAATCTTAAAGCCCTGAGCCAACATCCCCTTGAAGTCAATCAAGCAACAGTTGGTCATAGGAGTATAAGGACTGTAATCCAAGTCATGATAATGAATATCACCTTTTTGGTGGGCATTGGCTACATGGGCAGGCAAGAGTTTGAGGCCAATGGATTTTCCGACAATCCCCGCTGTCAAATCCCGCTGGGTATTGAAAACATCGGCGTCCTTGTTGGCATTTTCATTGACCAAGGCCTGATCCTTGCTCAGCAACTTGTGAATTTCAAAGTTAATATCGGTCGCCTGATGCCGACGGAAATCCCTCTGAGTCCGGTACTGGATATACCGCTCTGCTAACTCATACAAATGAGCCTTGAGCAACTCCTGCTCCACAATGGTCTGGATTTCATAAATCTGGATGTCGCCTGTAAAACGGCGTCCAATCTCTTGCAAGCTTGCCTCTAAAACCAGCTGCAAACCAGCCTCTGACACTGGGTGTTCTAACTCCTGATTGGCCCGCGAAAGAGCAGAAAAAATCTTTTGCTCATCAAAGGACACCGTCCGACCGTCCCGTTTCAAGACGTCTAAATTCAGTTTTTCTACATCATTTTCTCGCACCTTCATCTGACTGGCCTCCATTTTTTCACTGCTACTAGTGTAACATTTCACAAATCAAAAATCAATATCTTGTGTTAAAAAATATAAATTCTATCATTTTACACTAAATGTAGTTTTTCTTTCTGAAAAGCAAATGAAAACAAGAGCCTATTCTGACTCTTGCTTTCTGGTCCATAAGAAGTACAAATTGATAGCACAGGCCACTAAAATCACAGTAGGCCAAAGCAAATTTAAGAGGGGAACTTTTCCAATATTCACAGCAAGAATGAGGAGATTCCACACCACTCCCAAACTATAGACAATCGTCAGTATAATTTTCATAAAACACTCCAACTAAATGATAGTGCTATTATACTACAAACGACCGTTGATGTCCTTAATCTGCCGCTCCATTTTTCGATAGTTTAGGAAGAATAGCAGAGCGTAGACCAAGACAAAGATAAACCAGAAGAAGAGGAGAGCACCTAGTTTCACGGGAAACCAGCCAGCCAAAATGCTCAGCGGTGTGAAACCTAAAGCTGTGATGCAAAAATGTGTTGCAGTCATTCGTAAAAGGCTCCAATCCTGTTCAAAAATCTTGTCTGCCAGTTGAAACAAAAGACCAATTGCCGCCCAAATCAGCACACAAATCAACATAACGGTTACCTGATTAAAATTGCTTAGGTAGTAAGCCCCAATGGTTGAAAAAGGATTGAGCGGAAGATAAGCTCCCTGTCCAAAGACAGCCGATGTGATGATAGAAATCATTGTTCCAATTGTAACGCCTAAACTGGCTGATAAGATGTATTTTTTCATAGTCCTAACCTTTCTTTGATGGATTTTAAATAACGTCGAGACGAGTAGGTGACAGAGCCGTTTTTCATGACCAATTTGACCAAACCATTGGCTGTCAACTTGAGGTGGTCCAATTGCTTGATGTGAATGATTTCCGACTGGGAAATCTGCAAAAAGTTGACAGGCAACTCCTCCTTAACCTGATACAAGCGTAGGTTGGAAGTAAAGGAATCTCCCACTGTTTCCACTTGTAAAACCTTGTCTTCCAAGTAGAGCCTGACAATCTCATCATGCTCCAAAAGATATATCTGCTCCCCTTTTTTGACTGTCAGCCTAGATGTCTGCTTGTCTAGGTTTTGAACATAGGCCACCAACTGTGTAATCTGCTCAGACATAGCCTGTGCTTCAATAGTCACTAAGTCTTCCAAAATTTCTGGTGATATAGCTAGTTTTACTTTCATATTCTCTCCCTTCTGTCCCTATTAAACACCATTTCTTAACTGGTTTCAAGGGCTTTTGACTATGTGGTCATATTCCTAAGCTAAACGGCAAAAAAGCCAGAACAACTGTCCTGACTTTCATTGCTTCATATGTGTTAAACCAGTTACTATCTGCCAAGCAGTGATTGGGTAAACAGTCAGGCGCTCATAGATCGCCATTACAGTCACTTGATTTTCTGAAATCGCCATCTGTAAAAAGCCTGCTGCAATAAAACCACATACTCCAAGGAGGACGCTCAATGAACGATAGGTTATTTTAGACTCTGTCAGGAAAACACCTGTTAAGATCAAGGTAGCATTTCCCATCATAAATGACAGCCTAGCCCCAAGTCCATGAAGACCATCCTGACCAGGCACCCCACCTTGGAAGAAACCAACTAACAAGCTCCCCAGCCCAAATAGAGTGACAATGAATAATAAGAACATTGCCACAAGGGGATGTCTCTGCCTTATTTTTGGAAAAATAAGCAGAGCGTAGGAGAGAACAAAGCCAATCGCAGTCAGGATGAAGCCTAGATTCATGACAATGGCCCAATTCGAAAAATTCTCTGGCACACCTGCGACCTGCTGACCATTATAGACTCCAAGCGCCGAAATAAATTGCCGACTATAAACATAACCAAGTGGGTAACCAGTTCCAATCGCAGCAATCAATTCTGTCCCTAAGTAGATACTGGCATTGATCAGAAAACCAATCGCTCCCCATTTTTGTAGATGACTTTCTCTCACCATTTCCTTACTCAACTTTCTCTTTGTGTTTACTGACAGAATTATTTAAAGACTGTTTTCTTTTCTGCCTCTATACGAACAGAGTCAAAGCCTGGTTCCTTGGCTTTCCCAATTGAAACCATCAACACAGGAATATCTCTCTCTGGATCCAAGTCAAAGGTTGCTGCCATCTCCTCAGGGTCAAACCCTGACATAGGATTAGTATCGTAGCCGTGAGAACGAGCTACCAACATCAACTGCATAGCAGCTAGACTAGCATCCATTTTCACGACTTCTCTCATCGTGGCTGGCGACAAGGCATCATACATGTTCTTAATAGCTGGCACCTGATAATCTCGTACTTCTTGAGGTATCTTGCCTTCAGTCACAGCACGATCGTAGATAGCTTCTGTGTGTTCCTGCGGCTGCATATCTGCAAAGATTAAAACGACAGCTGAAGCAGTGTCTACTTGCTTGGTGTTAAAACGTACCATAGGACGCAACTTGGCCTTAGCAGCCTCGCTTTCCACAACTACAAACCGCCAAGGCTGTAAATTGACAGAAGATGGAGCTGTGATTGCTTTGTTCAGCATGTCGAGCATTTCTTTCTGGTCGATTGTCACCGTTTCATCATAAACTTTGACCGAACGGCGACCAAACATAATCTCATTAAAATCATTCGTTTGCATACTGATTTATCCCCCCTTACGATAGTGCTGTTATGACATTAGAAAGTAGGGCGTAGGTCGTTGCAGGAAAGGCAAAAATCATACGATTTAAGTCTTTTGCGGTTAACTTCTGATTGAGAATCAAAGTCAGCAAGTTTACCATCTCTCCTGCTTCATGTCCCAACAAAGCTGCCCCTTTCAAGGTTTTATCCTTACCAACAATCAGCGTAAAACGAGCCTCCGCTTCTAACTTCGTTTGGAATTTCAATCGTTGACCAAAGGGAACCTCGATAATCTGATATTGTTCCGGATTGGCCTCGGCTTCTGCCACAGTGACACCGACTTGTGCCAGACGCGGCAGAGTGAAAACAACGTTTGGAACTACTGGATAGTCAATTGGATCTGGATTTCCCAAAATGTGCTCTGCAATGTAGCTAGACTCAAAGCTGGCAGTCGGTGTTAAGCGAGGAATGGTTTTTGAAACCACATCTCCAGATGCGTAGATATTGGATAGAGATGTCTGCATAAACTCATTTACCTTGATACCTGTTCGGTCAAAATCCACTCCCACAGTTTCCAAGCCAAGACCTTCTACGTTTGACACGCGGCCTGTCGCATCAATAATCGTATCTGTTTCGATTTCTAATCCTTGAGCCGTCTTGACAAGAAGGCCACTTGCAGTTTTTTCAGCGGAAGAAACCGCTTGATTAAAATGGAAGTTAACACCATCAGCTGTCATTTTTTCAACCACAGTGGCTACCATTTTTTCAGGATAAGCTGCCAATGCCCGATCGGCAAACTCGATGATATGGACTTCTGAACCCAGCAGTGATGCCATTGTCGCAAATTCTAGTGAAATAATCCCAGCACCGATAAAGACCAGTCTCTCAGGCAGATGGTCCATATCAAGAAAGGCACGGCTATCTTGGAACCATTCATTACCAGAAACATTGAGGCGTGCTGGACGTTGACCTGTTCCGATGACGACATAGTCTGTCGAAATTTCCTTGTCATCAACCAAGACAGTATGAGCATCTTTTAACTGTCCGTGACCTTTTAAGACGTAAATCGATAGATGGGCAAACATGCCTTCTAGCATAGGAGAGTAGGTCGGGATTTCCTCTTTTTTGTAAGCCATGAGCTTCTCCCAAGAAATCTCACCTGTTTTGGCAATCCCTGCCTTTTCATACCGAGCCAAGCCGTCCATAAATTCAAACGGACTTTCTAGCAAGAACTTAGCGTTACAACCATAGTTTGTACAGGTTCCAGCTATAATATCTTTTTCGACAATGGCAACTTTTTTACCTGCCTTGGCCAAGTCAACAGCAGCATGCCAGTTAGCATGACCAGAGCCGATAAAAGTAACATCGTATTGGTACATTATTTCTCTCCTTCTTTTGCTAACACAGCAACGACCATCTGACCCAGGGCACGAGCAGATTGAGGATTTTGACCTGTCAAGACACGACTATCTTGGCGAACTACCGGTGTAAAGGCTGTTCCAATCTCAACCTTAGCTCCTTTTTCAAGAAGAGCAGTTTCCGTTAAAAATGGTACTAAATCGGTAGTCCCGTTTAGTTCTTCTTCTTGATTGGTAAAACCAGTAATAGCTTTCCCTTCAATCAAGGCCTGACCTGCCTCATCTTTAATAGGCAAGAGTCCTGCCACACCGTGACAAACTGCTGTTACAAGGCCTCCATTTTGGTAAATCTGGCTGGCCAGCTCTGCTATTTCCATTGACTGTGGAAAATCCCACATAACCCCATGACCACCTGTGTAGAAAATCACATCGTAGTCAGCTGCCTTAACCTGATCTGGTCGAAGCGTTTGACCCAGGGCACGATTGCGAAAATCAGCGTCCGTGTAGTAAGTGCGGTCCACAGCATCCATCATGGTCAGGCTATGTGGATCCAATGGTATGTAACCACCCTTTGGACTAACAAAATCCGCCTCATATCCTGCCTTGACCAACTCATCATAAAACTGAGTCAATTCACTGAGCCAAAGGCCTGTAAGTCGCTCATGCTCACCATACTGTTGGACATTTGTTAAGACAATCAATACTTTTTTCATTTTTTCACCTTTTATTTAATCGCGTGCGATTATTTTTTGATATGTGTATAGTCTATGCTTATTCATTTGATTTGTCAAGACAAAAGAATTTTGATAAGATATTTTTATCGCAAACGATTAGAAAGACGAGAAACCATGTCCGATTATCATTTTTCAAAACAGCTCTGCCATTCCTTCTACCAAGTCAATAAACTCTTTAATCAATTTTACTTGAAAAATCTCAAGGAATTTGACTTGACCTATACCCAATATCTCGTACTGGTTGTTCTGTGGGAAAACTCTCCCCTATCCCTCAAGGAAATTGGTAAAAAGCTAGACCTTTCCAGCAACACCTTGACCCCTCTTGTCAAACGCCTAGAAGAAAAAGGCTTTATCCGCCGCATGATTCCTAAGGAAGATAAGCGACAACTCCTCATCTACCTTACCGAAGAGGGTCAAAAACTCCAAGTAAGCCTTGAAGATAAACTGCTTTCTTGTTTTCGTCAACTTGACGGCTTGACCATGGAAAAAAAACAAGCCTATATCCAGTCTAATCAAGAGCTCATCAACAGCTTACAAGACTATTTAAACTGATAGCCAATCCACTCCTGCTTTTTTACAGAAGCAGTTTTTTTATCGCAAAAAAGCCAGAACAGCTGTCCTGACTTAGTCTGTTATATCAACATTTTTTATGCGAGGAACTAGAAACCTCTGGAGCTTTACTCTTCAAACTCATCTAACCCATCAAAGGCTCCGCTTGCCTTCAACTGCTCCAAATCTTCTAAGGACAGACTGGCATCCGACCTATCAACTGCCCGTGTGACTTCTTCATAGTAGCGACGAGCCATCTTTTCAATAAAATCACGAGGATAAGGGTAACGATTGGTCGCAACCCACTCTTCCAACCAAGTTGTCAACTCATTAAGAGGTTTGTCCTGTTGGAAGAGAAAATACTGCATGATGTCGCTAGTCTGCTCATCATCCAAACCCAGATGATACACATACCAGCTGATTGGGGCAAATTGCGGATTTTGCCTTTCTAGTTCAGCATATATATCCAAAACCAATTGCTCCAATTGAAACAGTTTCACACGCAGGTCCTGATTATGTTGCATAGCCAGTCATCTCCCATTCTTTATGTTTATCTTTCATCAGTATAGCCTATGTACATCAAAAACAACAAGATATTTTCAAAAGACATCTCCAATCGTTCGTTTTTTGACCAAAAAAGCCAGAACAGCTGTCCTGACTTTCATTACCTTATATTTTTTTCTTCAATTCTGCCACCCTCATCATGACTTCCATCGGGGTCATATTGTAGATGTCCAGTTTTGCCAGTTCATCGAGGACTGGGTGAGAAGGCGTGTCTGCAAAGAGGTCGATTTGACCAGACGGCTCTTCTACAACTGTCGGAACTGGGTGTGTTGGTGCAGTAGGGGCTTGGTTTTCAAGCGTCTGCAAAATCCTATCCGCCCGCTCCAATAGCTCCTCTGGCATTCCAGCAATCTTAGCCACATGAATCCCGTAGGACTTGTCAGCTGGACCTTGTGCAATCTTGTGGAGGAAAGTGACTTGGCCATCCTTCTCCAAGGTCGAGACATGGACATTCTCTAAGTGTTCCAAGGTCTGGCTAAGGTCTGTCAACTCATGGTAGTGGGTGGCAAAGAGAGTCTTGGCACCAATCTTGTCGTGAATGTACTCGATGATAGACTGGGCCAGAGCCATACCGTCATAGGTGGCCGTTCCCCGTCCAAGCTCGTCAAAGAGGATGAGCGACCGATCTGTCGCCAGACGGACCGCCTTATTGGCCTCCATCATTTCGACCATGAAGGTCGATTGACCGCTGACCAGGTCATCTGCTGCCCCAATACGGGTAAAAATAGCATCGAAAATCGGCAATACAGCCTGATCAGCAGGCACATAGGAACCCATCTGCGCCATGATGACGATAACCGCCAACTGTCGCATATAGGTAGACTTACCACTCATGTTTGGACCAGTAATCAATTGCATATGCGTATCGGTATTCAAGTGAATAGAGTTGGGAATGTAGGTCTGTTTGCCCATAACCTTCTCCACCACCGCATGACGACCACGGTCAATGGTCAGTTCTCTTTGATCTGTAAAGCATGGACAAACCAAATGTTGCTGCTCCGCCACAACTGCAAAGGCCTGCAAAACATCGATGGTTGCAATGGTCCGAGCCAACTTCTGCAAGCGACCGATATACTTCTCAACCTCTTGGCGAATCCGCATGAAAATCTCGTACTCCAAATTAGCAGACTTATCACGCGCCTCCAACATCTGCCCTTCGATCTTAGCCAACTCTTCCGTACCATAGCGTTCCGAGTTTTTCAAGGTCGCCTTGCGGAAGAAATGGTCTGGCACATTGCCCAGATTGGAATTGGTCACATGGAAATAGTAACCGTCTTTTTTATTGTAATCAATCTTAAGATTGTTGATACCAGACGCTTCACGCTCCTTGGCCTCAAGCTCCGCAATCCAACCCGCTCCCTCACGCATGACCAGACGGTACTGATCCAGCGTTTCATCAAAGCCCGTACGGATGATGTTTCCATCTGTGATGGTCCCTTGGGCTTCTGGGTCAATAGCAGAGCTGATCAGAGCGTGCAGTTCTGGGATTGGGTCCAATCCAGCTACCAGATTGCCTAGAGCTGGCTCATTGATTTGTTGCAAGATATTCTTGATTGCTGGGATATTTCCCAAAGTCTGGGAGAGCTGCAAGAGATCCTTGGGCATGGTTTTTCCAAAAGACACCCGACTAGCCAAACGTTCGATGTCATAGACACCTTTTAAAGCCTCGACCAAGTCACTCCGTTCAAAGAAGTAATCCAGAAAAACCTGAACGACAGCCTGACGATTCTCAATCCGCTTAAGGTCAATCAAGGGACGATCAATCCATGTCCGCAATAGTCGCATACCCATGGCTGTCTTTGTTTCGTCTAGCAACCAGTACAAACTACCATGCTTCTTACCTGTCCGACCGTTTTCAAGCAGGTCTAGACTGGACTTGGTCGCATAGTCCATTTGCAGATAGTCCTTAATTTCATAGTGGACCACCTTCTGCAAATGACTCAAGTCCCGCATCTGTGTCCGGTGTAGGTAGCTGAGGAGTTTGCCCGCCGCAGCCTTTTCCAAGTCTGTCAGCGAATTATCAATCAGCTGAACATCCTCTATCACCTCATCTTCAAAAGACAGCAACAGGTTCATCTGGTTAGAAAAGACCTGCTCTTCTTCCTCCGACAGCGCATAGCCAATGACCAATTCCCGTGCTCGCAGGTTGCGAATCTCACCGCAAAGACTGGTAAAATCGTCTAGGCTAGTCACGAAAAACTGGCCTGTTGACACATCCATGTATGAAAGAGCAAATTGTACGCCCTGACGGTCAATGGTGACCAGGTAGTTGCTGTCAGCTCCCATTTTGGTGGAATCCATGACTGTACCCGGTGTGATGACCTGCACCACTTCCCGCTTAACCACACCGACTGCCTGCTTAGGATCCTCCATCTGCTCGGCAATCGCCACCTTGTGCCCCAGCTCAACTAATGTATCAATGTACTGCTGGGCCGCATGATAGGGAACACCAGCCATAGGAATGGGATTTTCCGCATTTTTATTCCGACAGGTCAAGGACAATTCCAAAATCTGTGCAGCCTCTACTGCATCTTCATAAAATAATTCGTAAAAGTCACCCATGCGAAACAGCAAAAAAGCATCTGGATAGTTTGCTTTGATATCCAGATACTGCTGCATGCCTGGAGAAATTTTATCTGTTGCCATTCTTTCTCTCAATTCTAATTCAAGTAATAATTTATTTCAGCCTCAACCTGTTTGGCGGCCTCTTCATCTCGACATATAACCAATAAGGTATCTGCGCCTGCCAAGGTTCCTAAAATCGACTTTGGCTTTTCAGCATCGATAATATTGGCCATCAAGGCTGCCTCACCGAGTTCCGAATGGAGAACTAGGATGAAACTAGCCCTGTCGACTTTATATGCATATTGTGCCAATAGTTGGATAAAGTTAACTCCGTCTTCCTCCACTGCCAAAGAATAAAAGGAATGCCCATTTTCATGAATTTTTATCACGCCTAATTCACGCAAGTCCCGTGACAATGTGGTCTGGGTCACCACTACTCCTTGAGCCTCCAATGCCTGCTGAATATCTGTTTGACGTCCAATCTTTTCCTGACGAATCATGGCCCGAATCAAATCATGTCGTCCTGTTTTATTCATCATTTTACCTCAGAATGTATATTTATAGAAATATTATAACACTTTTCCCCGCTATTAGCCTAGAAATGTGATAAAATAGAATCAATAACGTTGGAGGAAATCCTATATGAATCAAAAACAAATGATTGCAGAAAGACTAGCTGCTATCCTTCCGAGTTTGGAAGTGGAAGCTATCTACAATCTGCTAGAAAAACCAAAATCATCAGAAATGGGCGATATTGCCTTCCCAGCCTTCTCCTTGGCAAAAGTAGAACGCAAGGCTCCACAGGCTATCGCAGCAGACATCGTTGAAAAATTGGATACGACTGGTTTTGAAAAAGTCGTTGCAACGGGTCCTTACGTCAACTTCTTCTTGGACAAGGCTGCTATCTCCCACCAAGTTTTAACAGATGTTATTACGGAAAAAGACCAATACGGTAAACTCAACATCGGTCAAGGACGCAATGTAACCATCGACATGTCTAGTCCAAACATTGCTAAACCATTCTCAGTTGGACACTTGCGCTCAACCGTTATCGGTGATGCCCTTGCTAACATCCACGAAAAGCTTGGCTACAACCCAATCCGTATCAACCACTTGGGTGACTGGGGTAAACAGTTCGGTATGTTGATTGTTGCCTACAAACTTTGGGGTGACAAGGCTGCGGTCGAAGCAGACCCAATTTCAGAACTCCTCAAACTCTATGTGCGTATCAACGCTGAGGCGGAAGAAAAGCCTGAGTTGGACGAAGAAGCACGTCAATGGTTCAAAAAATTGGAAGATGGCGATCCAGAAGCTCACGAGCTATGGCAATGGTTCCGTGATGAAAGCTTGGTTGAATTCAATCGCATCTACGATAAGCTGGATGTAACCTTCGACAGCTATAACGGCGAAGCTTTCTACAACGATAAGATGGACGAAGGCATCCAAATCTTAGAAGAAAAAGGACTTCTTCAAGAATCTAAAGGGGCCAAAATCGTTGACCTTGAAAGCTACAATCTTCCACCAGCCCTCATCATGAAAACAGACGGTGCAACACTTTATATCACGCGCGATATGGCAACAGCTATGTACCGCAAACGCACTTACGACTTTGTGAAAAGCATCTACGTCGTTGGTCAGGAGCAAATCAACCACTTCAAACAGCTCAAGGCTGTCTTGAAAGAAATGGATTTCGACTGGAGCGACGATATGACCCATATCACCTTCGGTCTGGTTACCAAGGACAAGAAAAAGCTATCCACTCGTAAAGGAAATATCATCCTACTCGAGCCAACGCTTGACGAAGCCATTTCACGCGCCCTTACTCAAATCGAAGCCAAAAACCCTGACCTTGAAAACAAGGAAGAAGTGGCACACGCAGTTGGTGTCGGCGCTGTTAAGTTCTACGACCTTAAAACCGACCGTGACAATGGCTACGACTTCGACCTAGAAGCCATGGTTTCCTTCGAGGGCGAAACAGGTCCTTATGTACAATACGCATACGCCCGCATCCAGTCTATCCTACGCAAGGCAAACTTTGTACCAAGCGCAGAAAATGACTACAAACTGGCTGATGCAGAAAGTTGGGACATCATCAAGCACATCCAAAACTTCTCAAACGTTGTAGAACGTGCTGGTGACAAATTTGACCCATCTCTCATCGCTAAATATGCTATCAACCTAGCTCAAGCCTTCAACAAGTACTATGCACATACTCGAATCTTGGATGAAAGCCCAGAGCGTGACAGCCGTTTGGCTCTTGCCTACACAACCGGTGTCGTCCTCAAAGAAGCTCTACGTCTTCTCGGCGTAAAAGCACCTGAAAAAATGTAATTACATCCTATCCTCAATCTTACTGGTTGAGGATTTTTCGTTGCCAGCAACCAATAAATTTCAGTAAACGACTAAAAAATTTCAAAAAATATCAGACAAGTGCGAATAGATTTAGCGAGGGGGAATAAGAACCTGTATTCACAGTTCAGCACTTCCATTTAATACTCATTTAAAATCAAAAATAGCCACCTACCACTCACAGTGGATATGGAGCGTTTCGATTTTGTTATTTTTTTAGAAGAAAACAGCTACTTGAAATCCACAATCCTCAACTCAAACTTATAAATTAAGGTTTCACATGTTATAAGTAGCTTAGACTTGCTATTTTTGATTTTTATTGAGTATAAAGCTAGTTTTTCAGCTACTCATCATTCGTTTTTTTCAAAATACAGTCCGTATTCTCTCAAAACTTCCTTGATGAGCGAAAAATGATTTCTTATCTAAAAGTACTATACTTGTAAATACAGGTTCTAAGACCTCTACAAAACATTTTTTCAAAGGAGTCTGAATGACACAAAGAACACTGACAACAAACCAACCACGTTTTTCTATCCGCACCTATTCACTCGGCGCCGCCTCTGTTTTGCTAGCCTACGCCTGTCTAACAGCTGGCCCAGTGGCTACTGCCAATACGACAACCGGTACAGCTATAACCCCGGCTTCCACCCAAACAAGGACGACTAGCTCGACTGGTCAGGACATAAAAACACAAGTCAGTCAATCTACTAGCAATCAGTCTAGTACAAACCAAACAAGTACTACGACTTCCATTCAATCCACCCCATCAAGCTATCAAGAAAAGAGCCCTGCAGGCACAACTACATCGTCTACACAAGTAACCACTCCATCTTCTAGTCCAGCAAGCTCTCAACAAACGACGCCTGCTTCACAGGAAAGTCAAAGCCAGACTAAACAAACAAAGACCAACCAAAACCAAACTAATACTTCATCAGCAAGTAGCTCTGCTATTTCCCAAAAAAATACAAGCCAAAGTCAGACGCGTAACAGCCAAAGCCCTACAACAAATCAAGCAAGAGCTACAAGTACAACCACTAGCTCCCTAACCACCGGATCTATTGCACGGGGGAACGATTATCCCTACACAGCCATTGATGCTGTTGACCCCTGGAAACTCTACACTCGTCAATGTACATCCTTCGTAGCCTTCCGCCTCAGCAAAGTCAATGGATTTGAAATTCCACCTGCTTATGGTAATGCGGACGTCTGGGGAAGCAGAGCCCGTCAGGAAGGATACCGTGTCGACATGACCCCTGCAGTCGGTGCTGTAGCCTGGTGGACCTCTCCTATGCACGTGGCCTGGGTCAGTGGCATTCAAGGTGACATGGTAGAAATCGAAGAATACAACTACGGTACTCGGTATTCCTACAATCGTCGCCTTATCCATAAGAACTCTGTTAGTGGCTACATTCATTTCAAAGACCTATCTAGCTCGTCCATTACCCAAACAAAGCCAGCCACTTCTAATTCCTCTAGCTTAGCTTCAAGCGGAACTTATACCTTCACTCAACAAGCACCTATTAAAAATGAAGCCAAGCAATCCAGCCCGACTATCGATTACTACTACTCTGGAGAGACAGTTCGCTATGATAAAGTACTGACAGCAGATGGATATCAGTGGATTAGCTATCTTAGTTATTCAGGGGCTCGTCGTTATATTCCTATCAAGCAAATAACAACAACTCAAGTAGCACAGCCATCTACTCAAGCTAACAATCAGCTTCCTGCATCAGGTACTTACACCTTCCGTAGTAGAGCTAGTATCCGTAATCAACCAAGCCTATCCTCTGCCGAGGTTGCTTACTATAACGCCGGCTCATCTGTCCGCTATGACCGCATTGTCACTGCCGAAGGCAAACAATGGCTCAGCTATATCAGCTATTCCGGTGTCCGTCGTTATATTGCAATTCCATAAGAAACAAAAACTGCACGGTTCATGCTAACCGTGCAGTTTTTTAGATGATTAAATATCTGTGGAATTAATAGCAGTACTTGGCTGTTCCTTTGGCTTACGTAAATGGAAGAACACCGTCACACCAAAATAAATAGCAAATAAGACAATATTGATGATGTAGCCCCCTAACATAGTTGCTGCTGTCCCATCACGAAAGGCTGCATCTGAGTAGAGTTGAGCAACACCTTTACCTGCTAGGTAGTTATAGGTGTTCAGTAGCAAGGTTAAAAATAGATAGCCAATGTAAAGATAGGAAGCCAGCTCATTTTTCTTCATGAAGAGGAAAACAATGACTGCAATCAGTAGACCAAACATAACTATAGCTGCTATCTTCTGAATCATGCTGGTCTGGAGATTGGCTGTTTCACGCAAAACAAGAATATACTCTTCCACATTAATCCCAACAGCACCCTGCATAGCCGAACGAACCTGCTCCTCGTTAAAGGTCGAAACAAAGGCACTGAATAGCCTCAAGATACTGGCAATGCTAGATAGTATCACAAAAATATATAAATGAATTGGTCTTTTCATATAAGCACCTCCTAATTTTAGTCTTATTCTACTCCAAAAACCATGCTTTGTCAATGTGAATCTGTGAACAAGTTGAAATAAATATATTAAAATGCTATAATATAGAAAAATGGTAAGGAGGAGAAACTATGAAACATTTTAGAAAATACTACTGGCAATACTTTTATCTCTACCTACTCTTTTATTATTTTGCAAAATTATTCTTCCCTGACCTCACTAATATTTTGGCTGCTATCGGTTTCTGGAGCTTTGTTGCCGCCCTGCTCTATACCATCTACTACTGGATTAGCTACTGGCTCTATATCCGTAAGCAGAAGAAATAAGAACATCTCCTCTAAGCCTGACCTAGAGGAGATACTTTTATTTATTGGCGATATTTTGGAAAAAATCAAATTGGCGGTAGGTCAGATTTTCCGGCAAGGTCAAATCCACATCGTCCTCCACATCCGCTACCGTCAAATCCACATCCAAGGGCAGATCCTTCAACCTGTAGTGTCTGACTACCCGCCCCTCTGCACTAACAAAGTCCAGCAAATACCCATTTACCCGAACTTGATACAACATCAAGTTATCCGTCAAATTTTCAATGACCAGCATATCCATCTTTCTACGTCCAATCGTATATTCTGGAACTCTATAGTAATGAAATTTTTTATCCATGTCCAATCTCCTCCTACATTTTACTTACTCTTCCCAAAAATACATAGGACAAACCAATAACCAGTGCAGTCCAGACAAAAATTACAGGCACACCCAATCCCCAACTCAATACATGGTTGTCAATACCTTTCTGGAAAACACCAGTTGTGATTTCAAAACTTCTCATATAGGTCGTTGGGAGCAGATGGGCCATTTTGAAGAGAGGATTGAGCAAACTTGGTAGCCAGACCAACGCAAACAAACTAACCGCGGACATAAAGAGGGCTGTCATCCGATTTTTAGTCACCAAGCTGATTAGATAGACCAGACTACTGATAAAGACAAGGGAGAGGATTTGGAGAAGTAAACTTGGCAGAAGGACAGAACCAATCGTCACAAAGGAAAGCTGGAAATGATCCAAACTGTAAGCAAGAGTTGGGTACTGAAGGCTTCCAAATCCAAATGCCAAACCTGCGGCTAGAAAGGAAACTAGAGAAACCAAACTAAACAGCAAGAGAGAAAAAACAAAGCCAACTCCTAATTCCTGCACCATGCGTTGTCCTCGAGACAGGGGCAACATCCGATACTTGTCCAGCTTTCCTGCGTAGGCACCCCCATAGACATTGGTTAAGACAAAGGCGATTCCAACCGGAAGAAGGGCAGGGAAGATGTAGGTAAACAAGGACGGGAGAAATTGGAAGGCTGTATGTGGGAAGTGGGTATCCTCAAAAGGTAGATCAATCTTAGAAAGAGCCGTATAATAAGCAATCTCCCTATCCAAAGCCTCCAAAACATCCTTTTCAGGACTATGAGCTTCCAAGGAAGCCTTGGCAGACGACAGATAGTCTAGCTGACGATTATAGACTTGATCCCACTGACCAGCTGTAAAAGCCTTTAGAAATTCCTCATCAGAAGCAATAATCGCTTGCCCATCCTCTATACTTTTTGAAATATAAACATATTCCTCAGATTCTGGATCCAGACTCTCCAAACGAGCCTTGTTTTCTTCGATAGCTTGGGCATTGGTCAGTTGATTCTGCCGAATTTGTGTCCCAAGATTATTGGCTTGTGAGGCCTGATGATTGAGGAACAAGGTTCCCAAACAAGCAAGCAACAATAGTACTAGAGGTACATAGGTCAACTTGTTTTTTACTAATTGAGCAAATAGAAATTTCTTGTAAGTCATCAGTCCACCTCCTGCATGGTTTCATTGACCAGTTTCAAGGTCACATGGCAATATTCTTCAATGTCCTCTTTATAATGAGAGGTCAAGATAATCATTTTGTTTTCTTGACAAAGTTGGTGCAAGGCTTTAAAGAACAGTTTTCGACTCGCTTCATCCAAACCGTTGGTAATCTCATCCATCAACAGATAGGTCGCGTCGCTGACCATATACATGGCAATCAAGACCCGCTGTTTCATCCCCAACGAATACTGGCGAATAGGTAGGTGGATATAGTCCTCCATTTCCCAATAGGAAATAACCGCATCAATGTCCACCGAAGACTGCCAAGTTTGTTTGACAAATCGTAAATAGTCCAGACCAGAAAGATTTCCCTCAAACCATTCGCTCGTTTCATAGTAAAACAAGTCCCTATTTGGATGACCAGCAGTACTAGACCAACTCGACCGACCAGTCATAGGAGCTAGCAAGCCTGCCACTGTTCTGAAAAATGTTGTCTTTCCAGAACCGTTGGTAGCGACGATGCCGTACAAGTTCCCCTTATGGAATTGATAGGAAAAATTCGTCAAAACAGGATGCCGTGTCGCAATGGTCATGTTTTTAATCTCTAAAGTCATTATCCTCACCTCTCATAAAAAGTGCAGGAGAGATTTTCTCTCCTGCCGAAAATCTTAGTATCTACCTGAATAGTAGTTAATGTGTTGATACCTTGTGTAGTTCCAACCTTGACTGACAAAGATACGGCTAGAACCAGCGTAACGTGACCAGTTTGGAATGTTTACATATTGATAACCATGGTAATTACTTCCACCACCAGTATACTTGTTTACATCATAGCGATACGATTTTACAACTGTAACAGCAGAAGCTGATGGAGCTACTGCAATACCAGCGACAACAGCACCAAGTGCCAACCATTTACCAATTTTTTTCGTTTTAATTTTCTCCTTTTGTTTCTGTCTTATTGTTTATTTTAGGTATAATTCCTTTCACAGAATATACACCTTTTCAAAAATACATCTCATGGTATCACCTCATTTCCCACCATTCCGAAAAACGAAAAGAACTTAATAAGCTAAAAAAGTTAAACATTGATGTACCTTATTTACAGGCTTGATTATAGCGTCTTCTTCAAAAATCACCAATGACCACAATGTCATCGAAAATAATCTATAAAGCGTAAAAAGGCATTCAAGAGATCAAAAAAGACCTAAAAGACGAACAATCTCATCTTTTAGGTCTTTCAGCGATGACATTTATGTCACCGATAAATTATAGTTACAAATATTTTTTCAAATCTTTCTGCCACTCCTCTGCTAATTTCTGTGCCAGATAGTCATTTCCAATGACCTGAGCAAACAATTTGGCTGACTGGTAAACTTTTTCAGCTTTTTCATAATTCCCCTCCAATTTCAAAGCCGTTTTCCATTCCAGCATAAACAAGAGAGGTTTCTTTTGATAATCTTGCGTCTCTTCCATTATTCCACGAAGACAATCAATATAGATAGGGGCATCGTCATAATATTCTACCAGTTCAAAGCAGGCTAGACCTGAGATAATCGCATCTCTTAAATAAAAAGTATCTTCTAATCGAACAAATGTCTGACTGCTGGCTAGTTTTTTCATTAAAAACGAGATAGATTCAAAGTTATTTTGAACTCTACTAACTGTATTCTCTCCTATTGTTTGCTGGACAAAAAAGAGCCGAATAAGAATCAAGTCATTGACATCACACACTTCTTTATTCATAAGAAGTGGCATTGTTTCTGCCAATAAACCTACTGCATAATCTGGTTGATTGGTCCGCACCATATCAACCATAGCCTGCATAGCTTCACAAATTCTTTGCTCAGATTTTGGGAGTTCTTCAAAATAGGTATCATATATGGTTTCGATATACCCTTCCTGTTTATCCAACACCTCCACTTTATTATATATCGGCTCCCGCAGCAACTTGTACTTGAGTTCCAGATAGCCTTGTGGCAGTTCCTTATAGTCTGGCATCAGGCTATAGGCTGGAATGCCTAAACGCTGGGCAATGTACTCTAACTTGGGAATAGAGGGCTGCGATTGACCACTTTCTATCCGAGCTAATTGCCGTACTGTCAACTCGGTTTCATCTCCGCAAAAATCTGGGCGGCTCAGCCCCTTTTCTAGCCTCAGTTGCTCGATTTTTTGTCCTAAATCCATACTAGTCCCCCTACTTCACCTATTCATCCTTACCCAAACAGTATACCATATCTTGCAAGCCTTTACAAAAAACCACCAGCCTAGGCTGATGGTTCTGTCATTTCTTGTTCTTTTGCTTTTATAATAGCATTCTCACGGCGATAGGTCACTGTCAAATCAAGCAATTCTGCCTCAATTGCAGGGGTGAGCTGGTCAGCAGTCATCCGCCAGGTCCAGTTGCCACCAAGGGTATTTGGCAGATTCATACGAGCGGATCCATCCAGACCAAGCAAGTCCTGCATAGTAGCTACAGCCATAAAGGCAGGTGAGCCGAACAGCAAGCGGAACATAGCATGGCTAACCGTTTCTTCATCACGACGATTGCTGTACTTGTCTAAGAATGCACGGGATTCTTCCGTCGTTTCCTTTTCATACCAACCAAGAATCGTATCATTGTCATGCGTACCAGTATAGGCTACGACATTATTGCGGTGATTGTGCGGCATCTCAATGCTGTCGCCCTCAGGTTCAAAGGCAAATTGCAAGACTTTCATACCTGGGAAACCTGTCGTATCACGTAATTGGATGACCTTATCTGTCACTGTTCCCAAATCTTCCGCGATAATATTCAAATCGCCCAAGTGGTACTTGATGGTTTCAAAGAGTTCGAAACCTGGTGCTTCCACACGGTAACCATTGACCGCCGTTTCTTCCCCTGCTGGAATTTCCCAGAAAGAAGCAAAGCCGATAAAGTGGTCGATACGTACCATATCGTATATCTTAAATGATTCACGTAAACGAGCCACCCACCAAGTAAATCCGTCATGCTTCATCGCTTCCCAATCATAAATCGGATTGCCCCAAAGCTGACCAATTTCCGAAAAGGCATCTGGTGGGCATCCTGCAACCACACTCGGTTTGCCTTCTTCATCCGTTTTAAAGAAATGAGGGTTGGCCCACATATCAGCAGAATCAGCCGCGATATAAATCGGCATATCCCCAACAAACTCAACACCTTTGGCATTGGCATAAGCCTTTAAAGCCTTCCATTGTGAAAAGAATAAATATTGTGTAATGCGGTGATAATCAATTCGATCTGCCAACAAGTGACGATAATATTCCAAGGTATCGTGGTAACGTAAGCGCACCCCTTGATCTTCCCACTCTGTCCAAGGTTTGAGATCAAAATGCTCTTTTATAGCCATATACTCCGCAAAGGTATGAATCCAAAAATCATTCTCCCCTAAGAACATCCAGTAATCTTCTGGCAATCCTTGTGCCTTCATGTTGGCAACTACCTTCTCCAGTAATGGACGGCGAGCATAAAAAATGGCTGCGTAATCTACCTCTGTAGGATTCTGCCCAAAGTCAACACCTTGTAAATCCTCTGCTGCCAGCCAGCCTTTATCGATCAATATATCGAAATCAATAAAATGAGTATTCCCTGCAAAAGCTGAAAATGACTGGTAAGGAGAATCTCCATAACTGGTTGTTCCCAAAGGCAAAATCTGCCAGTAGCGCTGCTTGGTTCTTTCCAAAAAATCAACAAAATCATAGGCAGCCTGTCCCATAGAACCAATGCCGTATTTACCAGGTAGAGATGAGATATGCATGAGCACACCACTTTGGCGTTCTTTCATAATAGTCCCCTATATCTTTCTAAAAATTCTTTTTTATAAACGCAAACGATTGCTTTGTTTCATTATATAATGAAAACGGTAACAAATCAAGCTTTTTTCACAGTTCTATCAAATAATTTCGATAGCATTTACAAGTTTCTTCATTAATAGTGAATCGTTTTTACGATATTTTATATTAACCTAAAAAAATTTTTTAATTTTTTTATAAAAACACTTGCAAACGCATTCATTCTGGTGTATAATAAATACATCTTAGGAAAACGTTTGCGCTAGCAAGCGTTTCACAATAAAACATTTATTCTTGGAGGGAAGAATATGAAACACAAACTTCTTAAGAGCGTTGCTCTCTTAGCTGCATCAACTGCTGTTTTAGCTGCTTGCTCAAACTCAGGTTCATCAACAGAGGCATCTAAGTCTGCTGAAGGTAGCAAAGAATTGACTGTCTACGTTGACCAAGGTTATGAATCTTATATCAACGACGTCAAAGCTGACTTCGAAAAAGAAAATGGTGTGACTGTTACAGTTAAAACTGGTGATGCTTTGACTGGTTTGGATAACTTGTCATTGGATAACCAATCTGGTTCAGCTCCAGACGTTATGATGGCACCATACGACCGTGTAGGTAGCCTTGGTTCTGAAGGTCAATTATCTGAATTGACACTTGCAGATGATAGCAAAGCAGATGACACAACAACTGCTCTTGTAACAAACGGTGGTAAAGTTTACGGTTCACCAGCAGTTATCGAAACACTTGTTCTTTACTACAACAAAGACTTGTTGACTGAAGCTCCTAAGACATTTGCAGAACTTGAAACACTTGCTAAAGATAGCAAATACGCCTTCGAAGGAGAAGCTGGTAAAACAACTGCCTTCCTTGCTGACTGGACAAACTTCTACTACACTTACGGACTTCTAGCTGGTTACGGTGGCTACGTATTTGGCGAAAACGGTACTGATCCAAAAGACATCGGACTTGCTAACGAAGGTGCCATCAAAGCGATTGAATACGCTAAAACTTGGTATGAAAAATGGCCTCAAGGTCTTCAAGACGGTACTGCTGCAAACAACTTGATTAACACTCAATTTACAGATGGTAAAGCAGCTGCTATTATCGAAGGACCTTGGAAAGCAGCTTCATATAAAGAAGCTGGCGTAAACTATGGTGTAGCAACAATCCCAACTCTTGTAAACGGTAAAAACTACTCAGCATTCGGTGGTGGTAAAGCGTGGGTTGTTCCTACAGGCGCTAAAAACCAAGAAATGGCTCAAAAATTTGTTGACTTCTTGACTGCTACAGACCAACAAAAAGCACTTTACGACGCTACAAACGAAGTTCCAGCTAACACTGACGCTCGTGAATATGCTGTAAGCAAAAACGACGAATTGACAACTGCAGTTATCAACCAGTTCGCTTCAGCTCAACCAATGCCAAACATCTCAGAAATGGGTTCAGTTTGGACACCAGCTGGTAACATGCTCTTCGAAGCTGCAAGTGGTGCAAAAGACGCTAAAACTGCTGCAACAGACGCTGTGAAAGCTATTGCAGACGAAATTGCTCAAAAACACAGCAACTAGTCAAGTTTAAAGTTGGACTGGGAGTTCCTCCCAGTCTACTTTATTACTTAACGATAAACTGAATAGATAAAATCGACCATCTATTCAGAAGCTATATAAGGAGACTATGACTATGAAACAAAATCCAGGTAAGGCACTCCTTTTGTCCCTGATCCCTGGTCTCGGACAAATCTACAATAAACAAAAAGCCAAAGGATACATCTTTTTGGGTGTTACCCTTGCCTTCCTTGTTTATTTTATTGCAATTGCAGCTGGTGAATTAGGCAACTTGATTACCCTCGGTAGTGTTCGTGGACAAGATAATTCGCTATTCATGCTGATTCGTGGTTCTTTCCATTTGATTATCACGGTTGTCTATCTCGCTTTCTATGCACTCAACCTAAAAGATGCACGTGATACTGCGAAACGATGGAATTCAGGGATGCCAGTAGCTACCACATTAAAAGAAATGGTAAAAGGTATCTATGAGAATGGTTTCCCATATCTCTTGATTATCCCATCATATATTGCGATGACCTTTGCTATCATCTTCCCAGTTGTCGTTACATTGTTTATCGCCTTTACAAACTACGACTTCAAACACCTGCCACCAGGTGCCTTGTTGGATTGGATTGGTATTACCAACTTTACAAACATCTGGAAACTAAGCACATTCCGTACCGCATTTGGTTCTGTACTTGGCTGGACAATTATCTGGGCACTCTGTGCTTCAACAGCTCAAATTGTTATCGGTATCTTGACAGCCATCATCGCAAATCAACCATTCATCAAAGGAAAACGTATCTTCGGTGTTATCTTCTTGCTCCCATGGGCTGTTCCTGCCTTCGTAACTATCTTGACTTTTAGTAACATGTTCAACGATAGTGTCGGCGCTATTAACACACAGGTATTGCCATTCCTGAGCAAATTCCTACCATTCATCGATAATTTCCTTATCCCTTGGAAGACCGACCCATTCTGGACTAAAGTTGCTCTCATTATGATGCAGGCTTGGCTTGGTTTCCCTTATATCTATGTTTTGACCTTGGGTATTTTACAATCCATTCCAAACGACTTGTACGAAGCTGCTTACATTGATGGTGCAAGTGCCATTCAAAAATTCCGTAACATCACCCTTCCGATGATTTTAGCAGTAGCAGCTCCAACACTAATCAGTCAATACACCTTCAACTTCAACAACTTCTCTATCATCTACCTCTTCAACAATGGTGGTCCTGGTAGCGTCGGTGGTGGAGCAGGTTCAACTGACATCTTGATTTCATGGATTTATAAATTAACCACAGGTACATCACCTCAATACTCAATGGCGGCAGCAGTTACATTGATTATCTCAATGATTGTCATCAGTATTTCCATGATTGCCTTCAAAAAACTAAATGCTTTTGAAATGGAGGATGTATAAGATGAAAGTATCTGTAAAATTTAGACGTAGAATCAATCAGACCTTAACCTATCTCTATCTGATTGTTCTGTCTGTTATCATCATCTATCCTCTCTTGATTACAATCATGTCTGCCTTCAAGTCTGGTAACGTGGTTGCCTTCAAATTGGATAGCAATATCAACTTTACACTAGACAATTTCAGTAAGCTCTTTAGCGAGACTCTATACGGAACATGGTACCTCAATACGCTTATCATTGCTCTCTTGACAATGGTTATTCAAACAAGTATAGTGGTACTAGCGGGTTACGCTTATAGTCGCTATAACTTCATCGCTCGTAAGCAGAGTTTGGTCTTCTTCTTGATTATCCAAATGGTACCAACCATGGCTGCTCTTACCGCCTTCTTCGTTATGGCCCTCATGCTCAATGCGCTCAACCAAAGCTGGTTCCTCATCTTCCTTTATGTCGGTGGTGGTATCCCAATGAACGCTTGGCTCATGAAAGGCTACTTCGATACGGTGCCAATCTCACTTGATGAATCTGCAAAACTAGACGGCGCTGGTCACTTCAGACGTTTCTGGCAAATCGTCCTCCCACTCGTTCGTCCAATGATTGCTGTACAAGCGCTCTGGGCCTTCATGGGACCTTTTGGAGATTACATCCTATCCAAATTCTTGCTTCGTGAAAAAGAATTCTATACTGTAGCTGTCGGCCTTCAAACCTTCATCAGTGATGTGAAAAATATGAAGATTGCCTACTTTGCGGCAGGTGCTATTCTTATTGCCCTCCCTATCAGTATCCTATTCTTCTTCCTACAAAAGAACTTTGTATCTGGTTTAACAAGCGGTGGCGACAAGGGATAACCCTGTCCCACCTTTTCCCTTTTTAGGGGAAACATTGATATTTATGAAAGGTCCAACGAATGCTCCCATATCCTTTTTCCTATTTTTCTAGTATCTTCTCTCCAAGAAATATGTTTGCCAATCGTAGACTAATGAACCTTTGGCAACGGTTGTTTACAACGCTTTTTTTAGTGGCGCTCTTGCTCATTCCGAGCTCCCTACAGACTGTCAATCTCGAAACCTATCCTTTAGAAAATTTCGTAGAAGGTATCTATGCACCTCTGACAGATCAGGTCGTAGATGACCTCCGTCAACATGCAGTCATCGAAAACAACCACCTAACCTATACTGGAAATACTAACTGGGAGCAAGTGACATTTGGTGATACCGTTAGCTCTAGTTCTGACTTTACTTATCAATTCGCCAATCAGTCTCTGACTATTCGTAAAGGAAGTGATATTCTAAGCGAATTGACTTATGAAGGTTTGAATACTGACGATTTTACTAGTAAGGAGACATTAACTGCAGCCATCTCTAAAAAATGGTATCAAGCCAACCGAGCAGCTGTCGGACTGTCCATCACTCTTATTTCGACCTTTATTTTAACAACAAACCTACTCTTCATCCTACTAGGAGCCAGCTTCTTCCTCTTTTTGACTAAAAAGTCTCGTTTCTTCCATTTTGAAACGTTTGCAGAGTGCTATAATTTTGCTCTCAACTGTCTGGGCCTGCCTACTCTTATAGCCTGTCTAATTGGACTATTTGGTCAACCTGTGACTACCCTTCTAACCATACAAAATATCCTATTTGTGCTATGCTTGTTATGGGTATTTTTCAAAACAAAATTCAGAGATGAAATCTAGGAGGTCTATATGCGTGCAACCATCAAAGATGTGGCTAAATTAGCTGGTGTCTCGCCATCTACAGTTACTCGTGTCATTCAAAATAGCTCTGCCATTAGCCAAAAAACGAAAGACTTGGTGCGGAAAGCCATGGCGGATCTCAACTACCATCCAAACCTCAACGCTCGAAGCCTAGTTTCTAGCTATACACAGGTTATCGGACTGGTTTTGCCAGATGATTCCGATGTCTTCTACCAAAACCCCTTCTTCCCAACAGCCCTGCGTGGCATTTCACAGGTGGCTGCAGACCACAATTACGCCCTTCAAATCTCTACGGGTAAAAATGAAGAGCAACGTCTTGAAGCTATTTCTCAAATGGTTTACGGGAAACGAGTAGACGGGCTGATTTTCCTTTATTCTAAGCCAGATGATCCGCTGGTCCAGCTAGCCATTCAGCATAAATTTCCCTTCCTCATTCTTGGAAAGGCAGATTCTCCATTTATCTCCCTGGTCGACAATGACAATATCCAAGCTGGATTTGAAGCGACCAATTACTTCATCAATAAAGGCTACAAGAATATCGCCTTTGTCGCTGGTAACAAGGAGCTGGTCGTATCCCAAGACCGCTATGCAGGCTATAAGAACGCCTTGAAATCACACAACATCCCTCTGGATGAAAACAAGGTCAAGTTTGTATCAGGTTTCCTATTGGAAGATAGTGCCTATAAGATCTCCAAGAAATTACTCAAACAGGATATAGACGCAATCGTCACAACCGATACCATGGTCGCGGAAGGAATTGTCAAATACCTCAACGAAGCTGGTACCAAACTCCCCATCATCTCCTTTGACTCTGTCAAACCAAAATTGGATATTGAAGCCTACGTCGATGTCCATGCCATTAAACTTGGACGCGTGGCCTTCAATACCCTCCACCAAATTATCAATGACAATAAGGAAGACAAGCAGGTCTGCTACCGCCGTGTCATTCCGCATACTATTACCGAACTCTAACTTAGAAAGGAGCCTTTTGGCTCATGGCATTACGACAATTTCAAGCATTTCTGGATGATGTAGCTACTATTCGCCTAGTAATGGAAAAACGATTTGATTCCGAGCATATGAGTTTCTCTCTCGAATCATCCGATGCTACATCTCAACTTTTTATCCATTCCTGTCTAAAAGTAGACAATCTCGTTATCTATTATCTAACCAGCCTCCATGCATTGACATTGGACAAGGACTATACCATCTACGACCAGGACCGTAATAAAGCTGAACTCGGCTATGGTCATATCGTTCGCTCGACACTTTTTGAACAAAGTTATACATACAATGGGCAAGACTTGGGAGCAACCTATCGACCAGAGGCAACAACCTTTAAGTTATGGGCACCTATTTCTAAGCAAGTTTTTCTTGTTCTAGAAGGAAACCCACATGCAATGACTAAGGGAGCAAAAGGAGTTTGGGAAATTACTGTTGAAGGAGACCTAGAAGCGCACAGCTATCACTATCTCCACAAAGTAAACGGTGAATGGATTTCCGTTCACGATCCCTACGCCCTGTCTTCCACAGCCAACTCAGGTGACAGCTACGTTATCAATCCAGATAAACTTCATAAAATCCGTCGTGCTAAGACCCAACGACCTATCTCTCAGGCAATTATCTATGAAATGAGCGTCCGTGATTTCTCATGGCAAAAAGAAGCTGGTTTCAAGCATCGCAGTCAATTTCTCGGATTGACAGAGTCTCCTACCATGGATGGCATGAAGCTAGGAATGGATTACATCAGAGAACTAGGCGTTACCCATATTCAATTATTGCCTGTTTATGATTTTGGCAGTGTGGATGAAAATAAACCCCAAGCTGTTTACAACTGGGGCTACGACCCTATGCAATACAATCTGCCAGAAGGTTCTTATTCTAGCCAACCAAACGATCCTTACGCACGTATTCTAGAGCTACAAGAAGCTATCCAGGCCTACCATGATGCAGATATTTCAGTTATTATGGACGTAGTTTACAACCACGTCTATCATGCTGAAAAGTACGCATTTGAGCTTATCGTTCCAGGCTACTTCTATCGCTATGATGACCACGGCATGCGAACAGACGGGACATTCTGCGGTAACGACGTTGCCAGCGAGCGCAGTATGGTCCGCAACTACATCAAACAATCCCTTCGCCAATGGCTAGAACTCTATGGTTTTGATGGCTTCCGTTTCGACCTTATGGGTATTTTAGATAGCGAAACAATCAACCAGATTCAAACTGAATTATCTGCCATTCACCCAAATGTCTACCTCTATGGTGAAGGATGGAAAATGGCAACAGGCCTCGAATTTCAAAAGCTAGCTCACCAGTACAATGCAGAGCATTTACCTGAAATCAGCTTCTTCAATGACGATTACCGTGATACCTTTAAGAAACTCTTGCTCAATCCAAATCGTCTAGTAGATAAGCAATTACACGAAAAGGTACAACATCTCCTGACTGGTAGCCGATTAAGCCATTTCTTAACGCCTCAACAGTCCCTCAACTACATCGAATGCCATGATAATGCTACAGCATTTGACTATTTCCATATTGAGAATCCAAACTGGTCACCTCAACAGCAAAAACGTGCTGCAAGTTTTGGTCTCCAGCTCATCTTAATCTCTCAGGGTATGGCCTTCATTCACAGCGGACAGGAATTTTTCCGTACAAAAGATGAAATAGATAATACTTACAATGTCCCTGACCGTATCAACCGTCTGGACTGGACACGAGCTATTCGCTATAAGGAACATATCGAATTCATTCAGGAATTAATTACCTTCCGTAAAAACAATCCAATTCTCAGCCAAGATAGCTATGAAACCATTCAAGAAACTTGTGATTTCTACTGGTTAACTGAATATGTTCTTCGCTATCAAGTGACAAGTGAAGAAAAGACCATTCAATTTATCATCAACTTTGCGGATAGCGACTTTACCTATGAACGTGAAAAAAATAAGACAGTTCTCTACAACTATCCTCCAGTCGAAGAGCGTGATCAGCAAGAAATCACGATTGCAGGACAGAGTATTTGCATTTTAGAAGACAAATAGGACTTTAGACCGATGAAACACGATATAGTCTGAGGTATACTATAGTCAATCCTAAATATTTTTCATAATCTCCTTAAAACTCACTGGTCACGCTGGTGAGTTTTTTTGTGTGACAAAAAAACAACCCAGCATAAAGCTGAGTTGAGGCTCTTTACATCAATTCCATTATCTTCCGACCAATGCGTTCAATGTCATTCTGCATCCCTCTAAGTTCAAAGGTGTCTATAACAGGAAAATTAAATCGCTCAGCATATTGCTTAGCAGTCAGACAATATTGGTTGTTGAAATTCCGATTGCCTGAGCCAACGACACCCAGACAGAGCTCTGCATGTGTCCCAAAAGCGATAAAATCTCCAAGAGGATTGGTCAGAATTTCCACATCTCCGTTGTCCACTCCATTTCCACCTTCTAAGTAGGTTGGTAAAAAGGCGACAAAGGGTGCATCTAGCTGATAGAAAGGAATATCCTGCTTGACCAAATCTTTAACATGGACCAGTTCAATCTCCCAGTCAGTTTGAAATTGGAAAAAAGACTTTAGGCGTTTCACAAAACTCTCTGTATTGCCACTCAAACTGATGTAAACCAAATATATTTTCTTCTTCATACATTTCCTCTTTATAATAAAAACACTACATGTAGACTGTAAATACTATTTTACTCCTACATGTAGTGTTTGTCAATCAGTCACTTTCCACAAACCGACCAATAATATTGACGTTGTCAGCTACCGATACAAAGGCTTTGGGGTCTGCCTTTTTCATAATATGCTTGAACTCACTGAATTCAGCTCGCGTGATGATGGTAATTAAAACCGTCTTTTGCTCATGGTTATAAGCACCCTCAGCACCATTGATAATGGTCACACCGCGATTAAGCTTCTTATGGATTTTCTTAATGACTCGTTCAGGATGATCGGTAATAATCATGGCCTGCATCCGTTTTTGTTTCACGAAAATCGCATCTGTCATGCGACTGGAGATGAACAGCGCAACCATTGAATATAGGGCATATTGCCAGCCAAAGGTCATCCCTGCAATCAACATAATCATAATGTTGACAATTAAGGAAATGGAACCAACTTGTCGCCCCGTCTTCTTGCGAATAATAATAGAGACAATATCAGTACCACCACTAGATACATTGTTCCTAAGCGCAAATCCAATCCCAGTTCCCAGCATGAGACCACCAAAAATAGCATTGACTAATGGATCCGTCGTCAGGGTAACTGGCGGCATAAATTGGATAAAGAAAGAACTGAAGGATACCGTAATAAAGGTAAAGATAGTAAATTTATAACCAATTTTATACCAAGCTAAGATAAGCAAGGGGATGTTCAGACCATAATAGACCACCGCAATCGGTACATTCCAACCAGCGTAAGAAGCTGCCAGAGCAGAGACAATCTGGGCAAGACCAGTAACTCCAGACGAATAAACATTCCCTGGTCTAAAGAAAAAATTCACCGCGATACTAGATAGGAGTCCATAAATAATGGACCCCGATATCCGTTCAGCATATTTTTCCTGAGAAATTCCCAAAATGACCGACCAAAACTTATTCTTTCTGGCCTTTCTTAAGAAGCGTACACGCTGTTTTCTGAAAAATTTATTCATTTTCAAGTGTAATGTCTAGAGCCAATTCCTCTAATTGAGCTGAAGCAACCGTACTTGGCGCCTGGGTCATTGGATCAGATGCCTTGTTATTCTTCGGAAAGGCGATGACTTCACGAATATTATCTTCACCAGCCAAGAGCATGACAAAGCGGTCCAAACCGATAGCCAATCCACCATGTGGTGGAAAACCATAGTCCATAGCTTCTAGCAAGAAACCGAACTGCTCATGCGCATCTTCTGCCGAAAAACCAAGAGCCTTGAACATCCGTTCTTGCATATCTTTTTGGTTGATACGAAGGCTACCGCCACCTAATTCATAACCGTTCAAAACGATATCGTAGGCAACTGCACGAACCTGTGCCAAATCACCATCCAAATGATGAGCTGTTTCTTCCGTCGGCAAAGTGAATGGGTGGTGAGCACTCATGTAGCGCCCTTCTTCTTCAGACCACTCAAACATTGGCCAGTCTACAATCCAGAGGAAGTTGAACTTGCTGTCATCAATCAAGCCTTGTTCCTTAGCCAAGCGGTTTCGCAAAGCTCCCAGGGTATTGTTGGCTACTTCCAATTCATCTGCCACAAAGAGAACCAGGTCCTTGTCTTCCAACTGTAAACTTGCTGTCAAGTTTGCTGTAATGTCTGTCAAGAACTTAGCAACTGGGCCCGCTAATTCTCCCTTGTCTACTTTAACCCAAGCAAGTCCCTTGGCACCAAATTGTTTTGCGTATTCTGTTAATTTATCAATGTCTTTACGTGAGTAGCTATCCGCCACACCCTTGACAACAATGGCTTTGACAACTGGTGCTTCTGAGAAGACCTTGAAGTCAACTTCCTTGACAAGCTCTGTCAAGTCTTGTAAAAGCATTTCAAAACGAGTATCTGGCTTGTCTGAACCGTAGAAGTTCATTGCATGGTCATAGGCCATACGAGGGAATGGCAAGGTCAACTCGATCCCTTTGGTATCTTTCAAGACCTTAGCAATCAAGCCTTCTACGATGTCTTGGATTTCAACTTCATTCAAGAATGAGGTTTCTAAGTCCACCTGTGTAAACTCAGGTTGACGGTCCCCACGCAAGTCCTCATCACGGAAACACTTAACGATTTGGTAGTAACGGTCGAAACCAGCATTCATCAAAAGCTGCTTAGTAATCTGTGGACTTTGTGGCAAAGCATAGAAATGACCTTTGGACACACGAGAAGGCACCAAGTAATCGCGCGCACCTTCTGGTGTTGACTTAGTCAACATTGGCGTCTCCACATCAATAAATTCCAATTCATCCAGATAATTGCGAATGCTGTGGGTTACCGCTGCACGTAATTTGAAGTTATTGAGCATTTCTGGACGGCGAAGATCCAAATAACGGTAACGAAGACGGGTATCATCGCTAGCTTCAATGCCATCCTTGATTTCAAACGGAGTTGTCTTAGCCGTGTTCAACACTGTCAAGTTTGTTACTTGTAATTCAACAGCTCCTGTTGGTATATTGTCGTTAGCTTGCTCACGCTCCACAACCGTTCCTGTTACTTCGATAACGAATTCAGAACGAAGACTCTCCGCTTTTGCCATCACTTCAGCTTCAACTGCCTCAGGGTTAATCACCAATTGCATAATGCCTTCACGGTCACGCAAGTCGATGAAAATCAGACCACCCAAGTCACGACGACGGCCAACCCAACCTTTCAAAGTAATTTCCTGTCCGACATGTTCCTTACGAACACGTCCAGCGTACATAGAACGTTTCATTTTCTTCCTCTTTTACTGATTTTATACCTATTCATTCTACCATAAAATGGCTGATTTTTGGGGGAAATTGCCGAGAAAAATCTAATAACCTGCATTCACCGTCTAGCACTCCTATCTAAGACTAGCTATTCAACTACTTAGCCTTAGTTTTTTCAAAATACAGTCCGTATTCCTAAAAAAAACTATCCCTTATAGAACTTGACTTGTGAGTACAGGCTTAAAAAACCAGCCTTAAACGACTGGTTTAGTATAAAGCATATCTAAATGCGGAATATCGTCCTCTAGATAGACTTCTGAAACCGCCTCAAAACCTAGCGAACTATAGAACTTTTCTAAATGGGCTTGGGCACCGATTTTAATCTGACTTTCTTTCCATTCGTTTGTAATATAGCGAATTGCCTGCTCCATCATTGGTCGACCTAAGCCTTTGCCACGATGACTTGGCTTGATAACCACACGGCCGATGGAAACTTCGTCATAACTTAGACCAGCTGGCAAGATTCTCAAGTAAGCCACTAACTCTCCATTATCCATTCCTAAGAGGTGAAGACAGTTTGGGTCCTTTCCATCAACTTCAGGATAGGGACAGGCCTGTTCAACAACAAATACATCAACTCTCAGTGTCAAGATAGTGTAAAGCTCCTGTAAACTTAGTTGGTCAAATGATTTTATTTCCCACTGCATAAGCACCTCCTAGGGCAAGATGTTGCCTGCACTTCTGTAAATCTCGTACCATTCTGGTCTAGTCAAGGTAATCTGACTAGCTTGTGCAATCTTGGTCAAACGTTCTGAATTCATGGACCCAACAATGGTTTGAATCTTAGCTGGATGTCGTAAAATCCAGGCTACCACAATGGTTTCATGTGAAACATTGTATCGCTCTGCTATTTCCCCAATTGTCTGGTTTAAAAGAGCATAATCTGGATGGTTGGCAAAAATACCTCGTTGCAAATCAATCAAGAAAGGTGACCAGGCTTGGATAGTGATTTTTTTAAGCTGGCAATAATCAATCAGCCCACCATCACGCATAGTCGCAGCATCATCTTTCATATTGACATGGAGTCCAGCATCAATCAAAGGCGTGTGAGCAGGAGATAGCTGCAATTGATTAACTGCAAGCGGTTGATCGAGATAGGATTGAAGTAACTCCATTTGGTAAATGTTTTGGTTGCTGACGCCAAAATGATGAACCTTCCCTGCTTTTTTCAAGAGATAAAAGGCTTCTGCCACTTCCTCTGCTTCCATTAGAGTATCCGGACGGTGTAAGGCGAGAACATCTAAATATTCTGTATCCAAGCGCTTCAAAATCCCATCTACAGATTCCAAAATATAGTCTTTAGAAAAATCAAAATAGCCCTTACGAATGCCACATTTGGACTGGAGAATCATGTCCTCACGCTTGAGGCCTGCCAACTTGGCGCCCTGAGCAAAGCGAATTTCTGACTCACCACCACCATAAATATCTGCATGGTCGAAAAAGTTAATTCCCTGTCCAACGACTGTATCTAACACATTAGCAGTTTCCTGCTCTGTCAGACTAGCCATTCGCATACAGCCTAAAGCAATTCGAGAAACCTGTAAACCTGTCTGTCCTAATTCTTGCATATGTCTTCTCCTTGTAAGCGTTTTTCTTCTATTCATTATAACAGAAAAACTCAGCCGAAACTGAGTTTTAGTTAAAACCATAAATTCTTTTCGCGATTTTATAGACAGCATTGGAAATTTTTCGGCCTGGATACCCGTAAAGATTGGTTAATTGCCCGAGTAACCCTTTTCGAACGATTTTAAAGAGAGCTGGATTGTTATCCCGAATATAGTGCCATAATTCCTGCTTTTTCATCATATGTTCAGCTGTTCCAGCACGATTGAGAAGGGCACAAGAGATAATGGTTGTAATCTCTACGTGATTAAGTAAATAACTCCGTAAATCAGGATTGTCAATCGCCTCCAAGTCTAAATTATCTACCAAAATCCGATTGACTTTCAACTGCTGGTCAATTCGTTTAATCATGACGGATTCATTGACAGACTGGTCATTTCGACCAATAAAGTAACGATAAAAATCTACTGGCAGATAGTACATGGTTTTCACAGCCTGCAAAGGAGTAAACACAAAAATATTATCCACATAGAAAGTATGCTCTGGTAGAACGAGTCCAACCTCACGCAATAAATCTGTCCTGTAAATCAAGGAATGCATCATCATGTATTGACCCTTGGAAAAGGCACCTACATCTTCCCAACCGAAGATACGGTTCTCAGGTAGAGTGGATTGATAAGACATGGATTTTTTACGAGATTGCCCCTCTTTTTCGTAAACAAAATTGGAAATGAAGGCATCAACTGGCGTACTTGCATCTTCCAAAGCCTGCAAACTCTCTAGGATCTTCAAATAGGCTCTGATATCAACCCAGTCATCTGAATCTACAACTTTAAAGTACTTCCCCTTGGCCTCACGTATCCCTGTATTTACAGCTCCGCCATGACCCTTATTGTCTTGATAGATGGCACGTACATTTGAAAATTGATTCTCTAGTCCCTCTGCGATCTCCTGAGTCCGATCGGTCGACCCATCGTTGATAATCAGAATTTCAACCTTGTCACCACCCATTACAAGGGAATGAACACAGTAATGAAGGTAGGCCTCCGAATTATAACTCGGAATGGCAATGCTTAGTAAGGTCATCTTTCTCTCCATTTGACACAATTTGTTACTATTTTATCACATTTTCAGGAAAGTTGCTTTTGATATTTTCTTTTTGCTTGATAGGCTCTCCATAGTTGGCCTAAGCCCTTGAAAAAATGACCATTGACAATAGTTAGAATCCCTTCCACCATCGGTAAATCGACCATGTCACCTGTCATCTTTGCCATCGCCCTAAATGGCATATTATAAAGGAACAGCAGGTTCAAGTCAGGAATCCCTTTCTGCTCTGCTTTTTTCAGTAAGCTAACCAATAGTTTATGCACGCCACGTGCCAACCCACTCTTCGCAAATTGGAGTTTCAAAACTGGATCGTTTAGGCTCAATTCTTGACCAATTTTCCAGGTTTCTTCTGGAACTGGACGTCCAAGCAATTGTGCAAAATCCTGTGATGAAACAGCCTGCACTTGGGCTGTCAGATAAGTCGGAAGCTGTTCTGAAGCAGGAAATTGGTCTACAGTACCTTGTCGGGTAATCTCGCCAACTAAGCGAATATCCTGACTACTTGCACCTACATACAAGAGGTAATTTCCAGCCTCTACTTCAAATCGCCCTGTTTCTCTATTAAAATAACGGAACGTATACTCCTCAAAAGGAATAAAAATCTGTTTGGATTCGCCTGCTTTTATAAATACTTTTTTAAAGCCTTTTAATTCCTTTACAGGTCGGTAAATCTGACTGTCTTCTTTGCCTACGTATAATTGTATAATTTCAGCCCCATCTACCATTCCTGTATTGGTGATAGTGACAGAAACCCCTGATTCAGACAGTTCTAATTGACTGTAAGAAAAGTCTGTGTAGGACAATCCATAACCAAAGGGGTACTTGACAGCCTTGTCAACACTTGTAAAGTAACGGTAGCCTACATAGAGAGCTTCCTTATAGAGGGCAAAATCTCCCTCAGCAGGATAGTCCTCAGAAGACGGAACATCTGCCAATTCAACAGGATAAGTCTCGCTTAGTTTTCCTGACGGGTTGACACGACCTGTCAAGGTATCTAACATGGCTCTAGCGCCAGCTTCTCCTGATAGATAGCCGTGAAGAACTGCATCTACATCCACATCCCAATTCATATCCACAACCGAACCAGCTGATAGGACAACAACGATTTTTTTACCTGTCCCTACTAGGGCATTCAGTAAGGATAACTGGTTTTTAGGGAGACTTAGATGATGACGATCCAAGCCTTCACTTTCACTCATTTCATCCAGACCCATATAGTAAAGAATAAGTTCTGCTTGGTTAGCAAGGTTGACAGCCTTGTCAACTAACTCCCCATCCTCTTTATCTACACGTTGATAGCCTTGTTCGTAACCAATGACATTTAATGGATAATCCGCTATGCAATCCACTGTTTTGTCTAATTGTCTTGTGTTGATTAAAGAAGAACCAGCTCCTTGATAGCGAGGATTTTGAGCAAATTCTCCGATGAGGGCTATTTTTATCTCGTTAGATAAGGGCAAGATTTGATCCTTATTTTTTAATAACACAATGCTTTCAGCAGCAGCCTGACGGGCCAATTCATGTTGTTCAGAATAATCTACAGTTTGTTTTTCAGCATTGGCCAACTCCAAAACCACATCAAGTAGCTCATCCACGCGCTCATTCAATACCTGCTCGGACAGACGACCAGACTGAACAGCGTCAATAATTTCTTTTTGACCGACCTTTTTTGTACCTGGCATTTCCAAATGACTACCATTTTCAACACCGAGAACATGGTCATTGGAGCCTCCCCAATCCGATACGACAAAGCCTGTAAAGCCCCATTCGTCACGAAGAATGTCACGCAAGAGGCGCTTGTCTTCATTAGCATAGACGCCGTTTATTTTGTTATAGGCAGACATGATTGCCTTTGGATTTCCTTCACGCACAGCAATTTCAAATCCTGTCAGATAGAGCTCTCTCAGCGTACGCTCATCTACAATGGAGTCTGAAGCCATACGGCGCAATTCCTGACTGTTTACAGCTAAATGCTTGGGCGTTGCCGCTACACCTTGCGACTGCATTCCCCGAATCATTGCGGCCGCCAGTTTTCCCGCCTGATAAGGATCTTCTGAATAATACTCAAAGTTTCGACCACATAAGGGACTACGCTTGATATTAAGCCCCGGACCCAAAATGACATTGACACCCAAGCTGCTTGCTTCTGCGCCGAGACCTTGTCCGACACGTTCAACTAGATCCACATCCCAAGAATTTGCCAAGGTAGCAGCTGTTGGAAAACACGTTGCAGGGACAGAGGCATTCAGCCCTAAGTGATCACCTTCACCTTCTTGCTTGCGAATTCCATGTGGCCCATCAGACAAAAAGATAGATGGAATTCCTTTTTCAGGGTAATCCTTGGTTTCCCAAACAGATTTTCCTGACATGAGAGCTGCTTTTTCTTCCAATGTTAAACGATTAATAATCTCCTGATGCTTCATCATCTTTTCCTCATTCTATTTCTTTACCACTATCATATCAGACCAAGCATACAATTAAAACGCTTTCTTCATAATCTGTCCGATTTTAGGCATAATCTGCTATAAAAAATCTCCCCAGAAAATACTAGGGAGATTGCTCCTATTACTTCTTAGACTCAATGAAAATCAAAATCAGGCTAGGCGACGCGGATGCAGATAGAACTAAAGTTCATCAAATCAAGTCAACAACGGCTGAGTTTGATTTTCGAAGAGTATTATTTCATGATTACAAACTTCATCATTGGATAGTTGACAGCCACTTGAACGAAAATATTGACCCAGTTGGCTGCTGTCTGTGCCCAACCCAAACTCAAGCCCCATGATGTAAAGAGTTGAGTAGTGTAAGGTGGTAGCACAATGGACAAAATTCCTGCAACTAGAACAGTTAAGATATACCAATGAAGGGTCTTGGAAATATCATTTTCTGCTCCAAAGACCAACTTCCTTTGGACGATATAGTTGACAATCTGTGCCGCTACATAGGCCAAGAGGAAGGAGAGAAAGCCGTTTAAACCGCCATTTTCTACGGAATAATGGAAGATGAACCAGTGAAATGGCTGACTTGACAAGGCTGTAAAGAGAAAATTTGTTGACAACCAAAGAACACAGAAATTTGTAATGGTCGCTATGTTTGATAACACATTAAACTTGATAAATTCCCACAAGTCTGGGTGTTTGGCAATCCATTCTTTCATACTGTCTCCTATGCAAGACAAGGGGAGGCCCCCTTGTTATGCTGCGTTTTTTTCTTCTTTTTTCTTACCTGTCAACTTGACAAGACCGAAACCTGTCAAGCCGATGAGGGCAATATTGCTTGCTACCAATACAACAATCCACCATTTAGTTTTTGGTTTGTAGATGTCAAAGGCTGCAGAATGAGCAACGGTGTACAAGATATTTTTGCTTGCCTGACGAAGTGCTGCAACCCCTTCTTCAGTACCAGTTGAAATGGCTGTTGGAAGGTCACCCATAGGTGTCAACATGAGGTCGCCACCGTTGCGGATAGCCTGGTCTGGACTCATATAGTCTTGACCGTCAAAGTCTGTGATCACCATTCCCTTGAAGCCCCACTCGTCACGAAGGACAGTATTCAAGAGGTCGCCGTTACCACCTGCCCAGAGGGTACCGATACGGTTAAAGGATGACATAATAGCAGTCGCTCCACCTTCTTTGACAGGGATTTCAAAGGCTTTCAGATAGATTTCACGCATGGCTTGTTCGTTAGACCAAGTCGCCACACCTTCACGGTTATCTTCTTGGTCATTGAAGGCAAAGTGTTTGGTAAAGGTATAGACACCATTTTCAAGAGCTTTTGCTACCAGTGAGCTTGCCATTTTACCTGAAATCAGTGGGTCTTCTGAATAGTACTCGAAGTTACGACCTGAGAATGGTGAACGGTGGATGTTCACAGCTGGTGCATACAGACCAACGATACCGTGTGCCAATGCCTCTTTGGCAAAAGCATCGCCCATTTCTTCAGCCAAGTCGGTATTCCACGTAGAAGCAACAACGACTTCTGAGTTATATTGAACGCCTTTGATACCTTGGAAGATACCGTTGATACCGGCAGGGCCGTCCAAGTCAACAACAGCTGGTTTATCAATTGATTTGACTGCTCCTGTTGCATAACCTCCATAACCAATCAAATTGACCATTTCATCAACAGACATTTGAGCAACGAGTTGTTCCCAACGCTCGTCATCATAATCTGCACCAATCAAATCAACCAAACGAAGTCCGTTATCTTCTGTTGTCACCGTATCAATCGGTGTTTCTGAAGATTCGTCAATACGGAAGTTTGAATTATTGATTTCTGTAGCAATTTGCTTGCTAGCTTCTTTGTCTTTTGTACGTTCAGTTGGCAAAGTACCTGCCCAATCCGCACGAGTTACATACTTGAAATCACCTACAGCATATTCAAAGGCATTGGTTACTTCAGCCTTATCAGATGAACGTTGCGTCAAGACTTCCTTGCTGTCAACTGCATAGGTTTCTGAATCCAATACATCATGAGCATTATTCATGAGTTTGATTTGGTAGTCGCCTTTCTCTAAAACGTAGGCTTTTTCAGTCTTTTCATCGTAAGATGCCATGTCATCACGGTCGAAGGAAATTGTCATTTCTTCACTTTGTCCTGGTTCAAGTACATCTGTCTTGTCAAATCCAGCCAAGACAACATGAGATTTTTCAATACCTCCTTCGGTATATGGAGCAGTGTAATAAACTTGTGCAACTTCTTTACCAGCTACATCACCAGTGTTGGTTACCTTGACATTGACCTCAATCTTATCACCATTCTCTTTCATACTGGTGATTTCTTGGTCAAATGTTGTATAGCTCAAACCGTAGCCAAATGGATATTGCACAGTTGCATCGTAGGCTGCCTCATCTACTTGACCAGTCGCATTGTCAACAAAGCGGGTTTCATAGTAACGATAGCCTAGATAGATACCTTCTTGGTAGTTGACAAATTTGTAGTTAAAGGTCTGAGGTTCTTTTGCTCCCCATGGAGTTTTCTCATAAGTAATATTGGTATAAGAGAAGTCCCCTGTATTCCAGTAGGTCGGGTTGGTTTCCAAGTCATAGGCATAGGTATCGACCAAGCGACCAGACGGGTTGACATCTCCTGCCAAGATATTAGCTACACCGTTCAAACCAGTTGAACCAGGTCCGCCAATCCAGAGAGCCGCATCGACACCTGCCTCTTCCAAGAAACCAAGTTCCATCGCATTTGAAGAGTTGACCAAGACAACAACCTTGTCAAAGTTTTCGGTTACAGTTTTCAACATAGCTTTTTCAACTTCTTGAAGTTCAAGATAGTGCTTGTCCTTGTCTCCTTGTTGGTATTCTGCCATATTTTGTGGAAGGTCTGCCCCCTCACCTCCGTTACGAGAAATAACTACTAAAGCTGTGTCTGAGAAATTCTTCGCATTTGTTAGCAATTCATCTGTGTATTTGTCTTGAGTTGGCTCATAGATATTGTAATCTCCACCATTGAGAGAGAAGATGTTGGTACCTTCTTTTTCTGGGAGGTTTTCTGTATAGAAATCGGTCAATTCACTGTTGACTTCAAAACCAGCATTTTCAAGACCTTGTTGCAGATTGACGTTTTTGGACTCATCTGCAGCACCTGAACCAGATCCTCCGTAAGTAATGGCTACAGAAGAAATACCAAAGACATTGACCTTAGATGATTTTTCAAGCGGTAGGGTCTGATTTTTGTTTTCAAGCAAGACAGTGCCTTCTTCTTGAATAGTTGTTACCAAAGATTTAGAAACCTCTTCTGCCTCAGCTATTTTTGTCTCATCTGCATAAGATGGCGCAAAATAGGTGTCGATTACATTGACAAACATATTGACAGCATAGTTGGCACCAATGATTATTACACCTAATAATGCCAAAAGTGAAGTAAAGATCTTTGATTTTTTGGAAACAAATGCCTTATTCTTCACACCTTTATAAATATAGTATGCGAATAAAGCTACGACTGCTAAACTAGCACATATTAAAACAATCTTTGCAATCCCTGCTGCATCCCATGCTTGATAGGAACTAGCATAATCTTCCGCAAATACCGTTACTCCGACATTTCCTATCAGAGTAACTAAACTTGCTAAACCAAGTTTTTTCCAAGCCTTCATAAGACTTCCTCCTAAACGTTTCGGCTTTCATGTAAGCCTTTTCTTTTTCTTGAGTCCACTATATCAATTAACATACTTAATGAAAACCCTTTCTTCATAATCTGTCATTTAACCTTCATAATTTGTAAATTGAGAAAAATAATCCTACTCTTGCTATTTTATCATTTGATTTTTCTAAAATATAGCTAACAATTTCATTTTAATTCTGATATACTGATAGAAAATAAAAGGGAGTACTTTATGAAAATCGCGATTGTAGAAGATCAAAAAATCGAGCAAGAAAGATTGTCCAACTACATCAAAACCTACTGCCAAAAAGCTGGGATTGCAGTGGAAATCAGCTGTTTTAATGACGGTCTCCATATCACTAGTGACTATCAAAAACAATTTGACCTGATTTACCTAGATGTCGAGATGGAGATTATGGACGGGATGACCACCGCTCAAAAGATTCGATCTGTGGATAAAGATGTTCTCATCGTCTTTGTGACCAATCATTCCCATGTCGCTATTCAGGGTTATTCTGTTGAGGCCATTGATTTTCTTCTCAAACCACTGAGCTCCTTTGTCTTTGAGGAACATTTTAAAAAAATTCTTAGAAAATTACCCGATAGCCAAGAGAAACAAAGTTTGTATATAAAAAGCAAGCAATCCACTGTAAAACTCTATCAAGAAGATATTGTTTACCTAGAAAGTCAAGGACATCAGGTCCACATCTACACAGTTGACGGTGGCCTAACGATTACCCATAATAGTCTCAAGAATCTCGAAGCCATGTTAGACAGTAAATTGTTTGTACGAGCCCACTCAGCCTATATCATCAATCTATCCCACGTTCAAAAAGTGGAAGGAAGCCTTGTTTACGTCACAAATACAGCCTTGCCGATTAGCCGCCCAAGGAAAAAAGAATTTATGACAGCTCTAACCAACTTCATCGGAGATAGCCTACTATGATCAACTTCCCTGATATTCCACGTTTCTATACTGCTCTAACAGAAAGCTTGGCCTGCCTACTAGTCTGTTCCTCGCTTGTTTTGTCTGAAAAATGGTCACGCAAACAGGTACGCATCCTCCTGATTTTTCTCATACAAATCTTACTTCAACTTGTGGCTGGCAAACTTCCCTTGCTCTTTTGGACTGTGGGAATGGGCATCAATATAGCTTGGATGTTTGTTTCCATTCGATTGCTTGGAGTTATCCACAAGAGGACTAGTCTCTATTTGACAGCAAAAGCCTTTATTATTGCCGAATTAGTAGCCTCCATTACTTGGCATCTCTACTGTTTGACGATTTATCAACAACCTGTGGATAACTTGTGGACACAGGGGTTGTTTCTGTTGATAACTTCTCTACTTTCTTACTGGCTCATCTATCTACAAGATAAAAAGGTTCACTTAGAAGAATTGGATAAATTCATTGAGCAGCGAGATGTGACGGTAGCCGTCTTTACAACCTTATCTATCTTTGTTCTCAGTAATATTGGCTTCATCCTCTCAGGCACGCGCCAATTTCAAGACTCGACCAGCATTTTCATTCTTCGGACAACCGTTAATCTCTCTGGTCTTCTGCTCCTATTCACCCAAGAATCTCAACAATACGATCGCTATTTACGGCAGGAATTGACATCTATCAATAATATGTTTCAACTTCAATACAAGCAATACCAAGCCTATCGTGAAAACAGTGAGATTCTTGACCGTAAGGTCCATGATTTAAAGCATCAACTGGCCATCATTCAGCAAGAATCGGATAAAACAAAAAAGGAGCAATACCTGGAGGAAATGAGCGAGGTGATCCAGACCCTTGACGCCAAGATTGAAACAGGAAATCCCGTTCTAGATACCATTCTCAGCCAAAAAAATTATTACTGTTTGCAAAATGGAATCAACTTTACCTGTATTGTTCAGGGAGAACCCCTCCATTTTATGGATGTAATGGATATTTCAGCTCTGTTTGGAAATGCCATTGACAATGCCATCGAGGCTGTTGAAAAAATAGATAACCCTGAACAACGCTTGATTACTTTAAAGGTTGCCAGCCATCAGCAATTTCTCATCATTCGATTAGACAACTACGATACTTCTTCACTAGACTTATCCACAGGACAACTCCCTGAAACTTCAAAAACAAATAAGGACTACCATGGATTCGGTCTTAAGAGTATGGAGTATGTTGCCAATAAATACGATGGCAGTCTCACACTTAGCAAGGAAGATAATTGGGTGCAACTAAAAATCATTCTCCCCTTACAAGCATAGAAAAATCCCGTTTAAAAGCGGGATTTTCTTTCTATTCATCATTTAGAAACCGTCACTTGCTCCACATCTCGACCTTGACTCCGTTTTATAATCACATCAAGATAATCAGCCAAGAAACTTCTCGGTGATGCTGCTTGCAAGGTCTGATAGGCTTGGCTTGGAAATACCGTCTCATCAAGCCAAGTCTGGTCCAATTTTTCTCCTGAAAAATAAGCACGGTTGGCCGGCATGATAAATTGTGAAATTGCATCTGCTGTCTCGCCATCATACCACCGTTCATCGTTCGACACATTGTGGATCATGATGTCACTGGTATTGTCAAAGACGATTTGTAAGTAGCTTAGGTGATTCTGCAAATTTGGATCACTAGGCTGGTGCTTTTCTGCCCACGAAGCCATATCAAGTTGAGTTTTTTGATAGTGCATGCTTGCATCATCAATGCTCAATTGGCCGATAATTGCTGGATAAATAGAAAATGCACCATTGACCACTTCAGTATAGCTGACTTGTCCCAAGTCTTCTTCAACAATATTCTGAGAATGAGTGTGCCCTGAAAAACCAAATTGAATGCCATATTGATTGAACAAGGTCTTCAAATCGGCAGCATTATCCAAAGTATAGCCTTTTGAGAGCATAGCATGCTGTTGCAAGACATTGTGATGGACAACAGGTATCAAGCTCACTCCAGCTTCCTTGGCTGCCTGAAGTTGTACATCTATCCAATCCAAGGTCTCTTTTTTGATACGTCCATTGGATGGCGGAGCTCCTTTACCGTAGCCATCAGAGTAGATGTTACTGTCTAGCATCAGAAACCAAGCATTGGAAAATGGCTTGGCCAGATAGCTCAATGAGGCTTGATCACGACTGCTGGCTTGTTGATAGCCATGATTGTCAAATATATCTGAAAATTGCTGAGCGGTGACCTGATCCGTCACTATCTGCTGATCCCCCTTAAAGACCCTAGCCCAGCCACTGGCAATATCATGGTTGCCAGGAATGACCAAAACCGCCGTTCCTTTTTCTTCAATCTGAGTAAAATACTGCGCCAACTCAACCATGCTCTGCTTTTCACCATTGAGAGTCAAATCCCCACTGACTAGTAATAAGGACGGTTGCTCACGCTCAACCTGCTCAACCAAGGCCTCCATCCGCTCTTTTCCATAACGTAAATCCTTGCCAGCAGCTGTTTTTTCGATATAGGAAAAAGCCTCTCCATCATCAAATAAATCCTGTGACAAATAATGCAAATCTGTGATAATCCAAATTTTATCTTGGTCTCTTAATTCAGCCTCGACATAGGATTGCTGATGCTGATTAGCAATAGCAGACCAAGTCAAAACAGTAACTACAATAGCTCCTAACAATAATACTATTTTCTTCTTCATACCTTAAAAGTATATCATCTTAGATGAATGGCGACAATACAAAAAGAGGAGTTAGACTGTGGCCAACCCCTCATATAAAAATTTATTTTTTGGCAAATCCAGCTGCCTGTTCACCAGCCTGACGACCAAATACGATGATGTCTGCTACAGCATTACCACCAATACGGTTTTGACCATGAACACCACCAGTTACTTCACCAGCAGCATAGAGACCAGAAATTGCTGAACCATCTGTTTTCAATACTTCAGTATTGGTATTGATTTTCACACCACCCATTGTATGGTGAACACCTGGTGCAACTTTAATCGCGTGGTAAGAACCAGTATTCAAAGCATGGTCCATACCTGATGTACGACCAAATGCCGCATCATTCTTATCTGCTACAGCCTTGTTCCAAGTATCAAGTGTTGTTTGAAGTGTATCCGCAGGTAGGTCAATTTCTTTAGCCAAATCTGCAAGTGTAGCACCCGTTTTTACAAGACCTTTTTCTTCGTATTGAGCAATAGCTTTCACACGATCTTTCAAGGCATCATCAAAGATAACATAAGCATAGTTTGGCTCTAAGCTATTGATAGCCGCAGAAACTTTATCACGAGTTTCCAATTCGTTAACAAAACGCTCACCTTTTGAATTGACAAGGATAGCACCCTCACCACGAACAGCTTCCGTAATCAAGTAAGAAGTTTCTTGCTCAACAGTTGGGTGAATTTGGATTTGTTCCATATCAACAGTCGCAGCACCTTCTGATTCAGCAAGTGCAATACCGTCACCTGTTGAACCTTCTTGGTTAGTAGTGACATAACCTTCAAGTGCTGGATTGAATTTAGCAACCATATCTAAGTCCGCACCGAAACCACCTGTAGCCAATACAACTGCTTTTGCAGAGACTTTCTTAGTTTCACCAGCAATCTTCACTTCAACACCTGTTACAACTCCATCTTTATCTTGAAGTTTTGTAACATCTGCATTTACAAAAATTGGTACTTCACGTTCAACAAGATTGTGGTAAAGACCATTTACTAAGTAGCCACCAACAGCTGAACCATCTGCTGGACGGTGGGTACGTTTCTCACTCATACCACCAGTTGTAGTTAGATTGCTAAGAGTGATCCCCATTCCGTCCAACCAGTCAATTGCACTAGCAGAGTGATCTACAAGATAACGAAGCAATTCAGGATCATTTGTTCCTTTACCACCTTTAAGGGTTTCTTCGTAGAATTTATCGTTTGTATCAGCAATCCCTTCCGCTTCTTGGAATTTAGTCTGTGAAGCATTCATACCAGCTGATGATTTAGCCGTATTACCACCGATAACAGGCATTTTTTCCAATAAAACAACACTAGCACCAGCGTCTTTAGCTGAAATAGCTGCCGACATACCTGCACCACCAGAACCAACGACGATAACATCATAGCTATCTTTCAACTCAGATGGATCTGTATAAACTTTCTCAGATGCACCTGAAACAGCTTCTTCTGAAGAAGATGAAGTTGAAGATGAGGATGTCGCTGTATTCTCAGACTTACCCCCACACGCTACTAAAAATACCACAGCAAGTAGACTCATTAGTAAGCCTAACCAAGCTTTCTTTTTCATGATAAACCTCCAATTTTTATCTGATATTAGCATTATACAAGATTGTGAAATGTTTTTCAATCTGTTTTGCAATATTTTTCACAAACATGATGAAAATATTGTTTAATATTTGAGGTTTAGTATTAGAACCTATATTCACAGTTCAGCACTTCCACCTAGGCTACCTCTCTTGCTATACATTGGAGTATTCTAAGGGGCAGTAAAGTCAAAAAAAGCACTCTAGGATAGAGGCCTAAAGTGCTTAGTATCAAGGCTTTACAGCCTATCTTATTCATTAAAATATTACAACATTTTGTTGTATAGTAACAAACGCTTAACTTTATATGTCTTTAAAGCTCCTAAACCCTTGATATAACAATGTTTTATAAATAATAACCTAACTTTTTAAAGTCTTAGAAACTCCTTAAAAGTTCGCCAAAAGGGGAGCAAAATTGGCTACCAAAGTAGCCCCAAAAATAACCCAAACAGTTCAAAGTTATGAGTTCAGCAGGCAGGACTAGCGTAGTGATCAGCTACGCTTTTTTACTTGCTGATAAGTGTATTATATCATGGAACACGCACCGCCGTCTTGGTTTTTCTTGGTGCGCGTGTGAAAGTATGGAAGACTAGGCCTATACTTGCAATTCCTCGCGGATTGCCTTCTGCAAGAGTTGGCTGAAATTGATTTTATTTTCTTTCCCAACCTCTACCAACCAACTAGGTAGCGTTACCGTCTTGTTCACCACTTTAGAACGTTCCCGCTCTCTTACAAGTTCAGTATCTACTGAAATAGCCTGCAAGATGTCAGCATCGCTAGAAAGCTCACCAGCCAAAGCCTTAAAGCTAGAAGGCTCTGGAAACTCTTTGCCCTCGTCTTCAAACATGATGGTATAGATTTCAAGAACTTCACGGGCGTTATAGATAGCCTCATTCAAGGTATCTGCCTCACTAATTGCCCCTGGAAAGTCTGGGAAAGTGATAGTATATCCACCGTTGTCTGCATCCGCTTCAAAAAGTGCTAGGTAAGTGTATTTCATAATTTGATAGTTAGCCAATGACCACCCGAAAGAGTAGGGGAAGGAGCTCCCCTATTTCTCATTTAGGACTTTAAGAACATTGTTTAGGGTTTTGGGTTTGTAGTCTTTTTGTTTCGGGTTACTGATTAGAATTGTTCGCCCGTCCTCATGCTCCCAAAGTGTGTGCGAACCTTTACCCTTATCTGTCGGGTAGAAGCCTTTAGCCTTTGCTAGCTTCTCAAGTTCTCGCCTTGTGGTCATTAGCTATCTCCTTTCCGTATCTTTAATTATATTATACACTTGTTTAAAACATTTGTCAATATATAACACGCATTATAAACAAATGTTTTTTATTTCTCAAAAAGGGAAAATTATGCACGGAAGAGGCCGGCGTTGTAGAACCCCGAACAAACCCCGCCCCGTTCAAAAAAGATGGGGGGTATTTCCGAACGCTTCCAGTCTTAACTATCCAGGTACTGCAATAACGCTCCACCTCGATACAGTTCAGCAAACTCTTGCAAAGCTTCATTTTTAGCCAAGTAATATGTGCTTTCAGCTATCCCGAGTCGTTGTGCCTGCTCTGTTGTTCGTATCTTGTCGGGCGATATATAACTCATGATAAATATAGCTCGATGTCTTGGTTCAGCTATCGCATTGATAGCTTTCAAAATCTCGTTAACCTCGTTTGGTGCCTCACGTTGCCAGCCGTGTACCCTGCCTTTGTAGTCTTCAGGGTCAAACTCAAACAGCTTTACGGTCCAGTCCTCACTTATCTGTATTTGGTCATGATGTAGGACTGCCACCCTACACCATCTATAAAACTCTTTCAGCTTTCTTTTTGCTAGCTGCTTAACTGATGTCATAATATACCCCAACAAACTCCCCGAAAAGTTTCAAAATGCTCTCTCGTCTACGATATACCGTTTTTCTACTCAAGTTTAATCTGTCCTCTATTTCTTCCCACATTAGTTTCTCTTTATATCTTAGTCGATATATCACAAGCAAGTCACTATAATTCTTATCTTCCAGGAATTTCTCAAGCTCTTGTATAGCGTTTTTTAAGTTCTCCAACCCTTTCAGTACTTGATCATCCGCAAGACGTATAGCAACTGTTTCAACGTGTCTATTTGGTCTGTTGCTCTTGATATTACTCTCAGCGTGTTTTGTTTCAAGCTCTAGCCGTCTTATTCGTATCTGCCTATCAATGTTTTGTTGAGATAGCAACCAATCGTCTAAGGCCTGTAATTGTTGTCTAGTTAACATACGCCCTCCATGTGATATAATAGTTTTAGGTTTTACTCACAGAGTCGGTACAAGCGTGCTGGCTTTTTTTGTGTTTTCTTTGAGTTCAATCACGCGCCACCTTGTCTAAACCTTGTCTCTTTTAGACTGCCGAAAATGCCGTATACCTCCCCTAAACCTCCCTGGTCTTTACATATCAAACCTAGCCTAAACCTAATCATTTTCATCCATCAAATTTTAAGTATTATATAGCGTTCGGTTATTCGTCGTTTTGAAAAAATCAAAAAACGTTCCGTATTTTGCGCTTAGGGGTGCAACTTATAACCTCGTAAACACTTGATAGTAGTAGCCTTTTTAGCTCCCAACCGTTCCGCCATTATTTGTTTTGTAAAGCGAACGTTTGTAGTATTTGTCCGTTTTGGAAATTGCCAAAGTACTTCACCTAGATAACCCTCTCAACCAATAGCTATCCCCTTTTCTAACATAGTTCAAAAACCTTTGATAATGTTTATAATATCTATCACGTTTCATTCTTTTGGGGCGACTGGGGAAGTTATCAAACATATATCCACCACGTTCAGGGGTCCACCCTGGTTGGACCTTCCTAGCCTCCCTTAGTGCACGTTCCCAATAATACTGACAATCTGTCTTACTGCGGTTTAATGTCTGCGTATGGATCTGCTGACACGTCCCGCAACTAAAATACAGATACCGCTTATAGAGTTTTCTGCACCGCCTACCACAATCAGGGCAAAGAAAGAAATACCTATAACCGCCTTTTGTCCCTGGTATTCTGGCCAATTCAAAGCTATCTCTACCCATAACAATAAAAAAGTTGTCTAAGTCAATAGTCAAGGGGTACCCGTCTAATTCAGCCTTTCCCTGAGTTATTCCTTTCTTTTTCATAACTCTGGTAAATATCTCTATATACAATACTTTCATTCAAAAAATACCCCTATACTGTAAAAACCCAAAACTATTGGCTTAACGGCAAAAAGAGGCTGGTGCCTCTCTCTGCTATTTTGAATCTGCATTATAATATGCAAGTCCGCTGTATTCGTTCGCTTCATCTAGTGACTTGAATAACCCTACGCCCTTACCGCCTATCAAGTTCAATGTCATGTAGGCCATTTCACTATCCATTGGAACAGGGTCATCACTTAATAAGCGTTCCGCATAGTCTATCAACTCCAGCTCTAACCTTGCTACCTTCTCCAGTAGGCTGTCAAAGCTCTCTGACTGCTTGAGTTGTTCCACGCGCTCCAGGCGGTACTGATCTTCAATGTCGGTTTCTGCTTCAGGATTGTAGTAGTCCTTGAAACTGTCACAAATTCGCTTGAATACTTCAACAAGTTCAGCATCTGCCACATACTCCACTGATAAGCGGTTCATGTATCCGCCTGCCTTGTCATTGTCATAATAGACTTCAATAGCTGGTTGGTCAAATGTTCCTGTCATATAGCCCATAAGCGCGTGACCTGCAACTTGTGCGGTGTCAAAGTCTTTGAATGTGTAGTTGAATGCGAATGTGTTTGTCATTGTGTTATTCTCCATTTCTTATTTTAAGGTAATTTATGTAAAATTTTGTAGATTGTTGACTTTGTTGTTGCTTTTGTTGACCTTCTAGGTAACGTGGTTCCGTCTTACTCTCCCAAGGGTTCAGCCTAGTTTGTTACCATGTTGACCTTCTTTTCAACTCCTAGCTCATATATATAAAATATACTGTTTTTTTTATATAGAGAGTTAAAAAGAAGGTAACAACGTCAACATAATAGCGATAAAGCTAGATATACCAAGGGTTTTGAGTGTTGCTCTTCTCTGAAACTAGGTCAACAAGAAGGTCAACAAATTTTCTAGAAACTCAGTAATATCAAGGGTTTTCAGCTAAAAAGAAGGTCAACATTATTCTTCTTTGGTTATCGCATGGTTAACATGTCCAAGCTTTTTCCGCTCGAATTCAAAAGGGTCTAACTTATCATAATCTTCCAGTTTTACCCTTGCCTTTTTAAGTTGATACCTATTCGGCGTTAACTGTTGTAGATGTCTAATTGTCTCTTTACCAGCTCCGTAAACATTCGGCTTAGGTATGCCCATATCTTCTGCGTAGTGCTTTAGTGACCTAGTAACAATAAAAACGGGTACAACCTCCAGTTCATGCCAACCTTTTTCCATATACTCGTTTTTGACCCATGAAAGTAAGTAATCGTTGTCCTCCTGGTATTCTTCCAGCAAGCCTTTGACCGCCTGCGGTTCGATAAAGTGTGTAAATGGCTTTTGGTTGATTGCCTTATATAGCGCATACTCTAGTACATTCTTATCAGCTAGAAACTCGTTTTTGATCCAAGGTTTTTCCCTCTCCCCATTGAAGTCAGCATTAAAGGGTACAATCATAATTCTACGGTACCAACCTTTGGTTTTGTTTCCACCGTTTGGGATATAGTTTCCCGAAAAGATGTTAAAGAGTTTAAAGGTTGCTTCAAACGCTGGGCGCCCCTTCGGATTAACCAACACGGTGTCACCGCTGGTAATACTCATAAGGTCAGACGGATTCTTTAGGTATTCGTTCGGTGCTTCATCGCCAATATTGCAAACCTTACCTACTAGCGTTTCCAGGTTATGTTTTTCAGCAAACTGGGCGGGCTTCAAGGCCGATATGTTACTTTCTCCTATCAGATTGATAAGGAACCGCTGAAACGTTCCCTTACCGTTGTTGCCGTCTCCGTAGAATATCGCAAACTTGTTCCGTGTGTAGTTGGGGTTGATAGCCTCTAGGATAATTTGCCAAAATAGTGTCACCAGCTCACCATCATTACAGGCGATTGAGTTCAACCAATCATCAAATGTTTTCCCCTCTCTGTCTGTTGGAATATCTTTTGGCGCGTGATAAGCAGTACTGATTTTACTTGTAATCACGTAATCAGGGCTAAATGGTAGTAGTTCCTTAGTTCCCAGGTTTACTATGCCATTCTGTACAGGAATAAGGTCAGCACTCTCCAGTGGTTTCTTTATTTTTGTCAACGTTCTGACCATTAACTTAATCTGGGGCCATTCTCTAGGCTTGATTCTCACGTCAAAAGTTTTACAAAATAGATTGAATAGGTCGTTGCTGGCGGTATAGATACCTTCATCCAGATCATAGATATAGAGTAGGCTATAATCAGGTAGGTTGCTCTTGCTGATGAAGGTAAAGGTTACAATCTCACTCAATATCTTAGCCACTACGAAAGTACCAGGTAGTGCGACAACCTCTTTTGTTTCGCCTGTCCTTTCGTTTATCTTAGTTTCGGTATGCTCTGCCCGCCATTCCTCCCCTGCTTGAAAGATACAGTTTTCCAGTTCCTTCATTGTCTTGGGTGGTTTCTCGTTCTCACGCGCCTCCATGATTTCGCTTTCTAGGCTTTTCAATTCATCTAGTTCTATGGTGCTATCCTCTCTTTCTAAATTCTGCTCTTGCTATGCTGGTGAAAGTGCGGTCCAGCTCCTCAATCGGTAGCGGTTCGCTAGTCACATTATTAGCTATTTTTGTCAGCTCGTAAGCCGTTTCTAGGTCACAATCCACCCACCGATTAAAGAGTAGCCCGACAAAGCGAGTTAGGGCCACATTGCGCCCTCCCTCGTCACCAAAACCATTGAAAAGCGTATCTATAACCCTCATAGTGATTGAACGCTGTCCGTTAGGTCGTGGAGTGTAAGAAGTGGTTACAGTGCGTTCTTGGGCTGTACGTGGTACTGGATAGTCTAGTCCACGGTTTACAGTTTTCTGATAATCTGCTGGGTCGCCTGTCGTGACTGGTAAGCCTTGCAACTGTGACCATGTTAGACTAGTTATGTCAAACGGCAACCCGATAGTGTCCGCTATCTCTTGGATAACCTGCTTATAGGTCGCCTCGGTCATGTTTCCGCTAGGCTTCACTACAAGCCTGTAACGGGGCTTTTTAGCCGTGTGTTTGATAGTCGGGTAAATGATGTAGGAATACTCAGAAAGTCGCTCAGAAACGATTCTGGGAAAGTCTACGCTCGCTTCTAGCTCGTCATAGTCCAAAAAAATCAAATCACGATAGATTAAACTGTCGTTGTTGCGCCTGCATGTACCTGTTTTTTCTGCTCTTATTTTTCCGCTGATGCAGTAGGGGGCTAGTGTGCGTTTGTATTCGTCAATATCTGCGCCATTGGGGACCATCAAGGGGGTGAATTGTGCGATATACTCAAATGGTTCTAGCTTTTCATAAGGATAGACTAGGTTACTCTGAAATCCTCTGGCTTGATAAATAACCATGTCATCGCTCTCTTTCTAATTGCTCTACCCGTTCTTCTAGTGCCTCAATGCGCTCTTGTAGTTCTGCGACAAGATTTTCAAGCTCTCCAGTATAAAAATCACTACCCATATTACTTCCTCCGTTTCTTTCTAAGTTTATTGGCCAACCGCCGTTGTTCTTGATCATTAGTACCAGGAAGGCGATCTTTTTCTTTTGAATTACGTACATTCTTCATTTTCCAGTTGCCCTTACTCGTAGCTGGGTGCGTATTGTATTTACTCATTTCTCCACCCCCAAAAATATCAGAATATCACTGACCCGATAAAAGATTTTCCTAGTGTCCTCTATTGGCGGTTGGTATCGTCTCAGCCCGTTGTCTTCCCAACGCTTCAGGGTCTTATTTTTTATGCCTAGCTCATCCTTCAACTGTTCGGCGGTCATTAGTCCAAGTGTCCTTGGTTTGACTTTCTCACGCGCATCCAGGTACTTTCCAACCATATCCAGCAAGCCATGAGTTAGATCCTGCTCGCTCTCTCTGCTTAGGCTAAACATCTCTGTACTTCCTCCAGTCTTCTAAGTCAGCAGTCAAAAGCGCGTGAATGCGCTTGTGTTCCTGGTCATATTGTCGCTGTAAGGGTACACTCCAGCAAGTCGCTCCGTTTCATTCTGCGGGATATAGTAGCCCCCTAGCTTGTTATCTCGTCCACCACATACTGGAATACCATAATCAACTATAAGCTGACGTATATGCTCCCGAATGGTTCGGATGTCCAAACCTGTCAGACGTTCAATATCTGAAGCGGTGATAGGCAAGTCCATTCCAAGTGGTAACAGCTTGAAAACTTTGTATAGGTGTGGTGGTAGTTGGTTTTCTGTCATCAATAGCCCTCTTTTCTTGTCCTTGGTTAGTAAATGTGATTTGATTTGTTTTCACTCCGTAGATCATATCTCTGTAAAGTTCTTGGGTACGCTTGAGAATAGTATGGATTTCATGTTCTGCTTTTAGTAACTTGGTTACTTTTTTCAGATTATCAAGTTCACGTTGACAACTGCTAATGAAAATTTCTTGGGTAAAATAAGGTCTATCTGGTGCGTTCTCTGGTTTCGGAAAAATGTCAATTGTGTATGTCATGCGTTCCCCCCTTTCGATAATTGTTAGCTAGTTTTGTGTGATCTGTGATGATCTTTCGCAATGCGTGAATGGAAGTATTGACAATAGCAGATGCAATAGCCTGGCTAGGCCCTACAGTTGCAAAATCCAACACTTCCAGTACATCAGTAAGCTGTCCACAAAGCCCCTCATAATCGACTAAAATATCATTTGCTCTATCTTTCATTTTTTACCTTTTTCTTTTATTTTCGTGTTTTGTCTAATTCGTTAATTGTAATATCTGCCCTGTGCTTGAATATAAGCCCCGTAGTTCGCATTTGTCAGCCGTCTGGTATATTTACCCTCTGGCTTTGTTTTAGGATTGTCAGAGGCTCGAAAAGTGCCCAAACCAACGCCAAACCAAAGAACGAAGTTCAGCAGGGTAAATATTGCTAGCAGGGTCAAAGCTGTCTCGATTGTCATTTCTTGCATGTCTTAGCATCCTTTCTGGCCAATTTTTTCATATGCTCAAAATCTTGTAAGGCTAGTTTCAAGTACCACATAGGATTACCTGTCCCTGCATTATCCACATATCCAGCTTTTAAAAGTAGCATCCTAGTGCGTTCGATTCTTGAAACGAAACCATTCAAAGCAAGTTCTATCGCTGTTAAATCACCATATGGAACTCTTACAACATCCTCGTGAAAGTGTTTCAGCATGATGTCGGTTAGATAGTGCAATGTCCATCCTGTGTCATGATCTAGCTGATATACTTTGCTGATAACAACTTCCAGCTCTTCCGATATTGCAGCCTTTACGGGTGCGTATTCATTGCTAGACGCTTCAAAACGGATTATCGTATCTCTGTTACTATCTTTCATGTAGTTCTTACCTCATTTTTTTATTTTGTCTTGCAAATGTGCCCTAGATATGCTATAATCTAGCTATAAAATATTACTAAAGCCCCTCATAGCTTGCCTGCTGATTCGGTATTTTAGTTTTGTAGTTCCATAAAGGCTTTTACCAACATTTCGGTAAGCCTTTTTTTGTTGTTCTCGTTACCTCTCCAACGGCTCTAAGTAGTCAAGAATGCCCGTATAAGTGCTGTCTTCGTGCTTCATGATATCCACGTTGGTCAAAATCCACTCAGGATTATCTGCTAGTAACTCGTTCAAGCTCTCGCATAATTCTTCAATGGTTGGATGTGGGAAAAGATGTGCCTGTTTTGCCATTCTGATAACTCCTTCACTCAAATAATGCTTCTAGTAAGTCCGCTATCTTCTCAGCGGTCTTTTTTAGTATCAAAAATATCAATCCGCCTATGTCGCCACCTCCTCCGTATAGTCCAGCAAGCCAAGAATGCTGAAAAGTGGGGGCTGTGCCTGGTCAACCTCTGACGCTTGGAAATCCTGTGCCGTCGCCTTGACGTATGCAAGTTTCAGCTTATTCTTAACAGCACAATAGTTCACAATTTCCTCAAACCCTGCCAAACCAATCTCCATCACCTTTGGGCGTAACTCACGGATATAACTGCAAGGAATGGACTTTTTGAAACCGTAGTAGCGTAGTAGGCTGTATATACCGACACAATAATAATCTAAGTACATTTCTTCATCTTTGGGCTGAATGATCACCCGACTGCCTGCCAAATAGTGCTTGATATAGGCTAGTAATTGTGCCTGGGTCATTTCCCCGCGGTTCTGTCCCTGTAGCTGTCTCTTCATTTCCTCGAATTGCTCAATATATGCCACCTTGTAAGAAAAAGCACGCTGACCAGTGTAGCCCATCACCAATAAAGTAAAGCCCTTTTGGTTCATGTAATAGACTGGGCGTTCTTGTCCTTTTTTATCTCGGTATGTCTCCAGATAGAAATAGTCTTCAAAATCAACGGAGTCAAAATTGTCTTGGTTAAATTCAACGGGCTCAGATTTTAGCTGGTTAAAATTAGCCGTGTCAAAATACTCTTCAATTTTTCGAATATCCTTTAATATATTCCTGTGTTCTTTCTCAAATACCTCTGCAACAGTTAAACTGTCCACAACCAACTCATCATTTTTTAAAATAATACCTAATTCCATACTTGCCTGCCTTTCTTATTCCTCTGGTGTTAATAGTTCGTCAATCGTCACGCCCAAATAGTTTGCGACTTTTTGAAGTACTGTAATATCTGGATTCTTGGTACGCTCATAATACAATTTTGTCAGCGTACTCTTTGAAATACCTGTAGCCTCTGCAACGTGTGAAACTTTCTCACGGCGTTTGGCTAGCAATACACGCATATTATTCTTCATAGTCTTTGCTCCTTTCTAGCTGTAAAATAGTTCGTCAATAGTGATGTCTGGTTTGATTTCTCGAACCAGATCACGAATGATTAAGCGTTCATGGTCAGTAAATGGGGTCTTGCCTGTTTCTTTGTTGTTGTACGACTGCAAAGAAATACCTAGCTTGTCCGCCATATTCTTCTGGGTCAATCCCAACATGACCCGATAGCCTTTGAGTTTGCTCATGCCGTTCTCCTTTCTTTGAAAAATCCCCCTCCATAGATTGAAAGTGTGAAAGGTTGTGGAGGGGTAAGAATTTATACGTCATTTTTTGACGCAACCAAATCTTGATTATGATTATAACGTCGTTTTATGACGTTGTCAATAGTTTTTTTAAAATTTTTACGCCATTTTTTGACTTTTTTTATTTTGTTAGTTATAATCAACCTTGAAAGGTCGTGAAATTTATGAATAGGTTGAAAGAATTAAGACAAGAAAAAAAGCTATCTCAGAAAGAAATAGCTCTTGAATTACAAGTACCGCTTAGAACTTATCAACGTTGGGAAAACGGAGAAAGCCAAATCAAACCAGACAAAGCCCAAGCACTCGCTGACCATTTTGGTGTAAGTGTTGGTTATCTGTTGGGGTATAGTGTAACTTCTGATAATCCAAAGGAGGTAGCCGATTCTGTTGGAAAAAAATTATATACAACAAAAAACGGCGCAACTTTGAGTTTTGCCATGGATTATCTATATGAATTGTTAGGGGATAAAGCTGATTTTGTGATAAGCAAGACAGATTCTGTGCCTCTGGTCGCTTTTTCTGAATTCGTGTACACTTTTAAAAAATATGACACCAAGGATGATATTTCTCAAATATACAAAATCCTTTGTCTTGATGACCAAGAAAAAGAAATTGTATTAAACTTAATTGATTCTTTATTTAAAAAATCGCCTTAACCACACCCCGCGCCTAGAAGCCTTCTCACCACATCCAAACACTCCTCAGGTATATTTACCCTACCACAATATTCCACGCTCTCAGGGCGTTCTAGTGGGCTGTGTGGGCCTTACTGTTAGTAATGTCCTTGCTGAAATCTTTCCACCATTTTAAAAAAGTCCGCATTAAAAAGTCAGGTTTTATCAGTTGTCGGAAAGTCGGATTTTGTCGGAAGCTGGAAAACTCAACTTTTCTCAATAGCTGAAAAAAAGTCAGGTTTTGTCAAGCTGTATATTTTAGCAACCATAGCAAACTATAGCATCTATATCGGATTTATGTTGGTTTTTGTTGGTTGTCGGCGCGTGATTACTAAACTACTAAATTTTATTATCTGAGAAAGGAAGACGATGAACGATTTACAACGTTATGATGAACTCGCATTTGAAAACATAAAGCATACAGACGAAGACGGGGTAGAATATTGGTATGCCCGTGAATTACAAACCGTTTTAGAGTATGCAAAATGGGACAATTTTTTAAATGTCATTGAACGGGCTAAAATAGCTTGTGAAAACACTGGAAACCCCGTCGCTATGAATTTTCCCGAGGTCAGCAAAATTGTACAGCTCCCTCTAGGAGATAGGGAAATTAAAGATTATAAACTATCTCGCTATGCCTGCTATTTGATTGTCCAAAATGGTGACCCTAGAAAAGAAGTCATTGCATTGGGCCAATCATATTTTGCTATTAAAACCCGTCAGCAAGAGCTAGCTGATAATTTCAACAAACTCGATGAAGAGCACAAACGTTTAGCAATTCGCCAAGAGATGAAGGAACACAATAAATCATTAGCTGAAGCTGCTAAAATGTCGGGTGTCACTAACTACGGAAAGTTTCAGAATTTTGGATATAAAGGTCTCTATGGTGGAATGTCTATGCAAGATATTCATGATAGAAAAGAACTAGAAAAGGGACAAAGTATTCTTGATTATATGGGTAGCGCTGAATTGGCTGCAAACTTATTCCGCGCTACTCAAACTGATGAAGTGTTAAGAAATCGGCAGATATACGACGAAAATCTAGCTAACGACACACACTTTAACGTAGGTAGAACAATCAGAAAAACTATGCAGGAACTAGGCACAACTATGCCAGAAAATCTTCCTACACCTCAAGAAAGTATCCAAGATTTAAAAAGGAAGCATAAACAACTAGATAAACAACCGGACGAAAATCAACTTTCACTTTTTGATGATATGTGATAAACACCATATAAAGCCCATATTCGCATTTTCTTATTGACTGGTATATTTACCCTCCCCACCCAAAACAAACGAAAATAGGGCTATTCTCGTAAGCCCTAGCATGATATAAACAAACTTAATCTAAAATCTTTTTAATAACAGCCTGCCTGCTGATGTTTAGAAAGGTTTATGATCATGAAAATAATTGAAGTACAAAAGAAAAACGGTACTACCGTGTACCGTGCTAATGTCTATCTAGGAGTTGACCAGGTAACGGGTAAGAAAGTAAAGACCAAAGTAACGGGTAGAACACATAAGGAGGTTAAGCAGAAAGCCCAACAAGAAAAAATAGCCTTCCAGCAAGACGGATTTACCAGGTTTCAAGCTACGTCAATAGCAAGTTATCAGGAACTATCTAGCCTATGGTGGGAAAGCTATAAGCATACTGTCAAGCCCAACACGCAAGACAACGTTAAGAAGTTACTAGATAACCATGTTTTGCCACTCTTTGGGGTCTATAAGCTCGATAAACTGACTACGCCACTCATTCAAAGCATAGTTAACAAACTGGCTGACAAGACCAACAAGGGGGAGCCTGGGGCTTATCTGCACTATGATAAAATCCACGCGCTTAATAAGCGTATTTTACAGTATGGCGTGACCATGCAAGCAATATCTTCCAACCCTGCGCGTGATGTCGTCCTACCTCGTAACACCCAAAAAGCTAAGAGAAAAAAGGTCAAGCATTTTGAAAATCAAGACCTAAAAAAGTTTCTAGACTACCTGGGAGGGCTTGACCTAGCCAAGTACAGAAATCTGTATGAAGTCACCCTATACAAGTTCTTGCTGGCCACTGGTTGCCGTATCAATGAATCCCTAGCCCTTAGTTGGTCCGATATTGATCTGGAGAATGCAACTATTAGCATTACCAAGACACTAAACCACCTTAGGCAAATCAATAGCCCAAAATCAAAAGCAAGCTATCGGGATATAGACATAGACCATGCAACCATTGCCATGCTGAAGGCTTACCAGCTTAGACAAATTCAGGAAGCCTGGAAGTTAGGACAGACTGAAACGGTTGTATTTTCGGACTTTATCCATGACTACCCCAATAATAAAACTCTGGCCACACGGCTGAGAACTCACTTCAAACGCGCCGGAGTATCTAACATTGGTTTTCACGGTTTCCGTCATACTCACGCTAGCTTACTGCTTAACTCTGGAATACCTTACAAGGAACTGCAACACCGTCTAGGTCATTCCACTCTATCCATGACCATGGATATTTATAGCCATCTCTCAAAAGAGAACGCAAAAAAAGCTGTCTCGTTTTACGAAACAGCACTAAAAGCACTCTAGGGGGAGCAAAAAGGGGAGCAAACCCAGAAATCAACATTTTAAGACAAAGCAAAAAGCCCACTGTTGTAGGCTTTCTGTAAGATATTTCTTAAAATTAGAGCATTTTGTTGTAGAATTCTACGACAAGAGCTTCGTTGATTTCTGGGTTGATTTCGTCGCGTTCTGGCAAGCGAGTCAATGAACCTTCAAGCTTTTCAGCATCGAATGATACGAAAGCTGGACGGCCAAGAGTTGCTTCAACAGCTTCAAGGATAGCTGGAACTTTGATTGACTTCTCACGAACTGAGATCACTTGACCAACTTCAACGCGGTATGAAGGAATATCAACGCGTTTGCCGTCAACAAGGATATGACCGTGGTTTACGAATTGACGTGCTTGACGACGGGTAGTTGCCAAACCAAGACGGTAAACGACGTTGTCCAAGCGACGCTCCAAAAGAAGCATGAAGTTGAAACCAAGAGTACCTTGTTTGATTTTAGTAGCTTGTACGAACAAGTTACGGAATTGTTTTTCACCTAAACCGTAAGAGAATCGCAATTTTTGTTTCTCAGCCAATTGCAAACCGTATTCTGACAATTTAGAACGGTTGTTTGGTCCGTGTTGACCTGGTACGTAGTTACGACGTGCCAATTCTTTACCTGTACCTGTCAATGACAAGCCAAGACGACGAGCTTGTTTCCAAGATGGTCCTGTATAACGTGACATTTGTTATGTCCTCCTAAAATAAAAATTTCCGTCATTTCGTTTCTCTTTTATTACGTCGTTAAGTCGGCTTGGCATACCTCAGTATAGCCTGCCCCTCCTTGCCTAGTACTAAAAGGAAACAAAAAGACTTGTTTATAGGAAATAACGTTTTAAGCAAACCTGATTCGTGCAGGAGGCCTTCATCGAAACAGCAACGATTACTCTTCTTGCTGACCTTCTGTTGACGAGCTTCATTTTGCCCTGCTGTTATTTCGCACAAAGATTAGTATAGCACAAAAAAAAGGCTCTGTAAAGCCTTATATAGCGATTAATCCAAATAATGAATCAAAATCTTTTCTGTCAAAATGTCTGAGTAAGTATAAGATTCCACAAAGGTATTGTTTGGATCTTCAAATTCAACGATAAAGAGAGACTGATAAACCTCCACAATACGCCCCTGCTTATTCTTCTCACGCTTACGACCATTTTCAAGGGTCAATTCAACGATTTGTCCCTCATGGTCCTTAATATCTTGTTTGATTTGCTTCATTTTAGCAACATCTGTAAATGCATCACTCATTCTCTATCCATCCTCTCTCTTGGAAATACTTGCAAATTTATTGTATTCTTTTTGGAACATCAATTCCACGGTACCACGCGCACCGGAACGGTTTTTCTCGATGATAACTTCAACCGTATTGTTTGGAATGCCTCCATCTTCCTGCTCACCGCGCTCATAATAATCATCACGATACAAGAAGGCAACGATATCCGCATCCTGCTCGATAGACCCAGACTCACGAATATCGGACAAGACGGGACGCTTGTCCTGACGTTGCTCCACACCACGCGACAACTGACTGAGGGCGATGACTGGCACTTTCAATTCCTTGGCCAAAATCTTCAACTGACGGGAAATCTCCGAAACCTCTTGTTGCCGGTTTTCACGACCTGTTCCTGTAATCAACTGGAGATAGTCAATCAAAATCAAGCCCAGATTTCCAGTTTCCTGAGCCAACTTGCGTGAACGCGAACGAATCTCTGTAATCTTGATACCTGGTGTATCATCAATATAGATACTAGCCCGAGCCAGGTTAGCTTGAGCCACCATGTACTTATTCCATTCTTCCTGTGTCAAATGCCCCGTACGAATAGCCCTCGAATTGATAACTCCCTCAGAAGCGAGCATACGGTCAACCAAGCTTTCTGCACCCATCTCCAAAGAGAAGATAGCAACTGTCAAACCCAGTTTTGTACCGATATTTTGTGCAATATTGAGCGCAAATGCCGTCTTACCAACCGCAGGACGAGCCGCAAGAATAATCAACTCTTCCTCATGCAGACCCGTTGTCATGGCATCAAGAGCAGGATAACCAGTTGCAATCCCTGTAATATCCGACGTCTGCTTAGCACGAGTTTCAAGGTTGTCAAAGTTGATATTCAAGACATCATCAATCCGCTTGAAACCACTTCGACTGGCTCCCTCACTGACATCAATCAAGGCTTTTTCAGCATTGGCGATAATGTCATCTGAGCCATCTGCCCCCTCGTATGCCTGATTGACAGCATCTGTTAAACGGGCAATCAGTTTACGGAGATTAGACTTTTCAGCAACAATCTTGGCATAGAATTCCGCATTGGCTGCCGTCGGTACGGAACTAATGATTTCCGCCAAGTAAGCCAAACCACCGATATTTTCCAAGTCACCATGGTTGACCAGATAGTTCCGCATGGTGGTCGCATCGATAGCCTCATTCTTATCAGAAAGGGCAATCATAGCTTTAAAAATCAGCTTATGAGCATGCTTGAAAAAATCCTCTGCCTCAATGTATTCACGAACAAAGACCAGCTTGCCTTCATCAAGGAAAATAGCTCCTAATACCGATTGTTCAGCTAGAATATCCTGCGGTTGCACCCGCAATTCATCCAACTCTGCCAAGATCTCACCTCCTCACTGGCTAGATAAATAATTAAGCTTCCTTGATACTCAAATTAATGATGCCTGTTACATCTTGATAGATTTTAACTGGTACATCAATGAGACCAATCGCACGAATTGGGTGATCCAGCTGAATATGGCGTTTATCAATCTTGATGCCAAATTGCTTGTCCAATTCTTCAGCAATTTTCTTGCTGGTAATAGAACCAAAGGTACGACCATCTGGACCAACTTTTTCGACAAATTTCACTAAAGTAGCTTCCTCAGCCAGCTTAGCCTTGATAGCCTCTGCTTCTGCAATCATCTCTGCATGAGCCTTTTCCTTAGATTTTTCCTGACCACGAAGGGCGCTGATCGCTTGGTTTGTTGCTTCCTTAGCCAAATTTTTCTTGATCAAGAAATTTTGGGCGTAACCTGTTGGAACTTCCTTAATCTCACCCTTTTTACCTTGACCTTTAACATCTGCTAAAAAGATTACTTTCATATCTGTTCTCCTAATTTCCATTTATTTCTTCGCGGATTTTATCCGTCAACTTTTCACATACTTCTGCGATTGTCTGGTCATATACCTGAGCGGCAGCTAGGTTAAAGTGGCCACCTCCACCCATTTCCTCCATAATGCGTTGAACATTGATTTTACTATGACTCCTTGCAGAAATAGATACATACCCTTTGGTATTTCTTGTTATAACAAATACCGCCTCAATGCCCGCCATATCCAATATGGTATTAGCTGCCTTACTTGGAATGATTGTATCATACTCTAACTCCTCATCACCGCAGGCAATCACGATATGTGGCTCCAGCTTCTCACCACGCAAAATCAACTCATTGATTTGACGATAGGCATCGAAATCTGTCGCTGAAATCTGCTGAATTTCAAGACTATCACTGCCGCGTGTCCGCAAATAGCTGGCGACATCAAAAGTCCGACTGGTTACCCGAGAAGTGAAATTCTTGGTATCTAGCATTATCCCAGCCATCAAGAGACTAGATTGCAAACGATTGAGCTTATGACGTTTATCGTTTTGGAACTGAATTAATTCCGTTACTAACTCACTCGCAGAACTAGCACCACTCTCTATATAAGTCAAGACTGCATTGCTTGGAAAATCTGTATCCCTACGATGATGATCCACAATCACAACCTGACTGAATTGCTCATAGAAATCCTTATCCAAAGTCAAGCCAATCTTTGAATGATCTACCATGATTAACAACGACTGGAAAGTGACCATCTTCATGGCTTCCTCAACCGTTAGCAAATTAGAACAATTTTCATCACTCAACTTCTTGATAGCACGTGCAATATCTGGTGCCATTTCATCTGGATTATACACCGTATAGGCATTGTTCATAATATTTTGAGCAAAGTACTGCATACCGACCGCGGATCCAAGCGCGTCCATATCTAAATTACGATGTCCCACCACAAAAACAGCATCAACCGATTTGAGTTTATCTGATACAGCAGTCATCATAGCACGAGTCCGCGTACGTGTTCGTTTAACGGAAGAAGCTGAGCCACCGCCAAAGAAAAGTGGCTGTTTACTCTCATCATTTTCCTTGACCACAACCTGGTCTCCACCACGAACCTCAGCCATATTGAGATTTTGGAGCGCAACCTGTCCGATTTGGTGATGATTTTCATTACCATACGCCAATCCCATACTCAAAGTCAAACCTAAATCTAACTTTTTAGCCTCCTCGCGGAACTTATCAATAACTGAAAACTTATTCTCTATCAATTTTTCCAACACAGCATAATCTGTAAAGAAATAGAATCGATCCATTGTGCCGCGTCGGTAGTAGATACCGTAATCATGGCAAAATTCCGAAACAAATTGAGCCAAGAAGGAATTGACTTGGCTAATTTGAGAATCAGTTACAGCATCCTCAAGCTCATCATAGTTATCAACTGAAATAATCCCTATAACAGGACGGCTTCCGATCAAACTATTTGTCGCCGAATACTCTGTTGACGCATCAAAAAAGTAAAATAACCCTTGATCAAAATCAACGTTAACAGCATATCTCTTGCCTGAAAAGTTCGCATAAATTCGCTCCTCATCCAGACCAACGTCAATAATTTCACGTAGTTTTTTTTGATCAAACTCACCATTTTCTTGAGCAAAAATCAGCTCAGCAAAAGGATTAAACCATTCTACCTGATTACTATCTGGTCGAACTTTGATAACTCCCACTGGCATTTTATCCAAGAGCATCATCAAACCAGAATTAGCCTGATTATTGAGATATTCAATCTGTTCTAGCTCACTAAATTCATAAGAATGTTTTTGATAAATAAACAGCGCAATCAACACCAATAGGCTGATGAGTAGCGCAAAAACTGTACTGGCACCAATTGGAAAAAGTCGGTGGACAAGAGCCACCAACCCAAATAAAATGACACCTATCATGACAAAGTGAATTGTCGAAAATCGAAATCTTTTCATCACTAACCTCTGCCTGCCATTCTACCATAAATTCAGTAAAAAAGCTACTTTTCACATGATTTTAAAGTAGTTGACATATAGCTGACATACAGCGAAAAGAACAGCCTTAGTGACTGTCCTTTGATTTGTTTTTAGAAATGGAACGACTGCGTCCTTCCAAGTAGACCATGAGAATGGATATATCCGCTGGATTGACACCTGAAATCCGACTTGCCTGGCCAATGGTTTCTGGTGAAATCAGCTTGAATTTCTGGCGAGCCTCGGTCGCAATGGAATCAATGTCATCCCAGTCGATGTCGGCTGGAATACGCTTTTCTTCCATGCGTTTCATCTTCTCCACCTGATCCAAGGCCTTGGCAATATAACCCTCGTACTTGACCTCTGTTTCAATCAATTCAATGGTCTTGGCATCCAAGTCCTCTGCCGCAGGGCCGATAAAGGCTACCACATCTGCGTAAGTCACATCTGGACGACGCATGAATTCCTTGGCGGTCAAAGCGTCTGTCAAGGGCTTGAAGCCCATCGCAACAACTTTTTCGTTGGTTTCCTTGATTGGCTTGAGTTTGATAGACTCCAAGCGTTTCATTTCATTGTCAAATTGATTTTTGTGAATCTGGAAAACCTGCCAGCGTTCATCATCCACCAAGCCGACCTGACGACCGATTTCCGTCAAACGCATATCGGCATTGTCATGACGCAGAATCAGGCGGTATTCTGCCCGACTAGTCAAGAGGCGGTAAGGCTCCACCGTTCCCTTGGTCACTAAGTCATCAATCATAACACCGATGTAGCCGTCACTCCGTTTCAAAATCAACTCAGGCTTACCCTGTACCTTAAGGGCGGCATTGATACCAGCGATAATTCCCTGACCTGCCGCTTCTTCATAACCTGATGTTCCGTTGGTCTGACCTGCTGTAAAGAGCCCAGAAATCTTCTTGGTTTCCAGCGTTGCCCGCAACTGATGAGGCATAACCATATCGTACTCAATAGCATAGCCAGTCCGCATCATCTGGGCATTTTCCAAGCCTTTAATGGAGTGGATCAAGTCCTGCTGCACATCTTCTGGCAGACTGGTTGACAGCCCTTGGACATAGATTTCATCGGTATTACGACCTTCTGGCTCTAAGAAAAGCTGGTGGCGTTCCTTATCCGCAAAACGAACAATCTTGTCCTCGATTGACGGACAATAACGGGGCCCAATCCCCTTGACAATGCCTGAAAACATAGGTGCTCGGTGAAGATTGCTGTTGATAATCTCATGGCTGGTCGCGTTGGTATAGGTCAACCAGCAAGGAATTTGGTCCTGCAAATAATCCTCGTCCTTGGACAAGAATGAAAAATGATTTGGCTTTTCATCGCCTGGCTGAATCTCGGTTTCGTCGTAGTTTATAGTACGAGCATTAACACGCGGTGGCGTTCCTGTCTTGAAACGACCGATTTCAAGTCCTAATTCTTTCAGATTATCCGCCAGCGTGATAGAAGCTAGGCTATTATTAGGGCCTGACGAATACTTGAGGTCACCGATGATAATCTCGCCACGCAAAGCTGTACCCGTCGTCACCACAACTGCCTTGGCTGAAAATTTCTGGTTGGTAGCCGTGCGGACACCGATAACCTTGCCGTCTTCCACCAAAATCTCATCAATCATGGTTTGACGCAGGGTCAGATTTTCCTGACGCTCCACCGTCCGCTTCATCTCCGCTGCATACTCTGCCTTATCCGCCTGAGCCCGCAAGGCACGAACAGCTGGCCCCTTGCCCATATTAAGCATTTTCATTTGGATATAGGTCTTATCAATGTTGCGGCCCATTTCGCCACCCAGGGCATCGATTTCCCTTACCACAATCCCCTTGGCAGAACCACCAATGGAGGGATTACATGGCATAAAGGCCACCATGTCCAAGTTAATCGTCGCAAGCAAGGTCTTACAGCCCATCCGGCTGGCTGCCAATCCTGCTTCTACACCCGCGTGCCCCGCACCGATCACGATGACATCGTAGTTTTCTGCAAATGTGTGTGTCATTTTTATTTCTCCTTTATATTCATGATGTGTTTGACTTGCCCATTCCAGTTTGGCAATTCTTGAGCCAGAAAGGCTGGTACGATATCTAGGTTGACAAACTTGTCAACTTCAATCCATTCACAAGCTTGTTTCAAGTTATCTTCAATCATCTCCTTAGGCATTTCTCCGATAGGATCGACGATAAAATGAAATTCTATATTGTGAAAATCTATGTCTTCATGTGTAAACTGATTTTCAACGACAAAGGCTAGTTGATTGACACAACTGTCAACCCCTAATTCTTCTTTGACTTCCCGAACAACCGCATCTTGCGCAGTTTCGTTGACTGCAATCGCACCACCAATAGTATAATAACACCCCTTAGAGTCCCTCGTGAGAAATATTTTCCTATTTTTTATAAGCAATGCAGTCGCCCGAACACCAAAAATCTGATTGTCAATTCTGGTCCTAAAATCCAAATTCTCTCCTCGATAGCAAAAATAGCCAAAACTCTCGAAAACTGCAGGACAAAAAAGCCTACAATTCCCATGAGCTTTGACCATCATAGTTCTTGTTAAAATTAGTTTAGCAAAATAAATCCTTTTTTTCAATAATTTCTCTCTTGAATTATCGGTACCATATACTTCGGTCTAATTAGAATACAAGTAAGACTACCAAAAACAATAACAGCAAAAAATAACAAAAACCAACTGACATCTTGTTGAACTGCCTCAATATTGCCTTGACTTGCTAAAGAAGAAAAATCTTGTAAAAAATGAGCAAACATCGCCCAAACAAGAGATCTACTTCTTAGGTAAATAGCACCATAAAATAAACCACCAAAAGTAGAGGTTACAATTTGAAATAAGGTATGGTCTAAAGGTTGCGTTAAAATATTTGATGTGTGAGCCAAGCCAAAAATAAATGACGTCAACAGCAGACTGAGCCAAAGTGATTTCATATCGCGAACAATGTTCTCCTCCAAATAGCCCAAAAACAGACCACGAACGACATATTCCTCAAGTAGACCGGCAACAAGCGAATATACGAAAGCATCAAAAATATACTCTAACCTAGCTTCAAATAATAAAGGAAGATTGGCCCAAAGCATAAATACCCAGAGTGGTATCAAAGCATTTATTTGAGTTTTCAATGGCTGTATTTGACTATAGAACGACACTTTCACCTTCAAAATTTGCTGGTTTATAAGATAAAATAATGCAAAAATCAAGAAACCTTGTAGTACACTCCTCAAGGGTGAAAGATCCATAAATGCTAATAAGAATTTGGCAATAAAAAGGACAAAAAAGAGCACCAAGCCTTGAAGAGCAATTTGGACATAAGCTTTTTTAGTCTTCATCATATCCTCCCGACCTGTCTAAATATACTGACAAGCTACTCCGTCCTTGTAGGCCATGTCGATCATGCCACCGCCCAGACACTCTTGACCGTCGTAGAAAACAACGGCTTGGCCTGGTGTGATTGCTCGTTGTGGCTCTGCAAAGATGACTTCTGCCTTGTCACCTTTTACCTTGACAGTTACTTGACTATCTGGTTGACGGTAGCGGAATTTAGCTGTGCATTCTAGCGTGAATTCTTCAGGCATATCACGTGTAAAGTGAACTTGACTGGCCTGTAAAGAAGTTGACATCAAGGACTCATGGTAGAAGCCCTGTCCGACATAGAGGATATTTTTTGACAGGTCTTTTCCGACAACAAACCAAGGCTCATTGTCCCCACCGATTTGTCCTCCGATACCAAGCCCGCCCCGCTGACCAATGGTATAGTACATAAGGCCTGTATGTTCTCCCATGTCACGACCGTCAACCGTCATCATCCGACCGGGCTGGGCTGGCAAATACTGTCCTAAAAATTCTTTGAAGTTCTTTTCACCGATAAAGCAGATGCCTGTCGAGTCTTTCTTTTTAGCGGTCGCCAAGCCTGCTCGCTCTGCTATTTCCCTTACCTGAGGCTTTTGTAAATGGCCGAGCGGAAACATGGTTTTCTGCAGCTGTTCCTGTGAGAGTTGGCTAAGGAAGTAGGTCTGGTCCTTGCCATTGTCTGTCCCACGTAGCATATGGACAGTGCCGTCCTCGTCGCGTGACACCTGAGCGTAGTGGCCCGTCGCCACATAGTCCGCACCCAAGTTCATAGCGTAATCCAAGAAGGCCTTGAACTTGATTTCCTTGTTACACATAACATCTGGATTAGGCGTGCGGCCCGCCCGATACTCAGCTAAGAAGTACTCAAATACTCGGTCCCAATACTCTTTTTCAAAGTTGACAGAGTAGTAAGGAATGCCGATTTGGTCTGCCACCGCAGCCACATCTTTGTAATCTTCTGTTGCTGTACAGAAGCCATTTTCGTCCGTGTCGTCCCAGTTTTTCATGAAGATACCGATGACATCGTAGCCCTGCTCCTTGAGCAAGAGAGCCGTAACCGATGAATCTACACCGCCACTCATACCGACAACAACACGGGTTTTAGAATTGTCAATTGACATAATCTTCTCCCATCTTTTCGTAGAAATAACGATTTGAAGGTCGTATTTCAAAATTTTTCCAAAAAACGATTTGAAGGTCGATTTTGAACAACTTGTATTATACCACACAAAAGGGAGAAGCTACAGGAATTTTGCATTGAAAACCCATTCATCTTAGCATACTCCCTGACTGGAAAATTTGATATAATGAGGGTAAGAAAAAATGCGAGGCAGTTTATGAGCAACTTAAAATTTCAATCGGTTTTTGACATCATTGGACCGGTTATGATTGGACCGTCTTCCAGTCACACAGCTGGTGCGGTCCGAATTGGGAAAATTGTGTCTTCAATTTTCGGCGATGAGCCGACAGAGGTTGAATTTCAACTCTACAACTCCTTTGCCAAGACCTATCGCGGTCACGGTACAGATGTAGCCTTGGTAGCAGGTATTCTGGGCATGGATACGGATGATCCCCGCATTCCTGACTCTCTTGATATTGCAAGAGAACGAGGCATTAAGGTTTACTGGCGTGTCAACAAGGATAGCAATACCCCACATCCCAATACCACCAGAATCATCATAAAAAACGATAAAAAATCCATCTCAGCCACAGGCGTTTCCATCGGTGGGGGAAATATTCAAGTAACAGAACTCAACGGTTTTTCTGTCAATCTCAATATGAATACGCCAACTATTATTATTGTTCATCAAGATGTCCCTGGTATGATTGCGAAAGTGACCGATGTCCTTTCTAAGTATGACATCAATATCGCCCAAATGAACGTGACACGTGAACAAGCTGGCGAAAAAGCCATTATGATTATCGAAGTGGATGCTCGCCAATGTGAAAATTCTATTGCAGAAATTGAAAAAATTCCACATCTGCACAATGTAACCTTCTTCAACTAGAAAGAGAAAGACATGTTTTATACTATCGAAGAATTAGTTCAGCAAGCAGACAACTTTTCTGGTAATGTAGCTGAACTCATGATCGCTACTGAAATTGAATTGACCGGTCGTAGCCGCGAAGAAATATTGACAATTATGTCAAGAAACTTGACAGTTATGAAAGCCTCCATCGTAGATGGACTTACTGAAAGCAAATCCGTATCTGGTTTAACAGGAGGCGATGCTGCCAAGTTAGATGCCTATATGAAATCTGGTAAAACTCTGTCAGATTCCGCTGTCCTGTCCGCAGCAAGAAACGCTATGGCTGTCAACGAATTGAACGCCAAAATGGGCTTAGTCTGTGCCACTCCGACAGCAGGATCAGCTGGTTGTTTACCGGCCGTTCTTGGAGTAGCCATTGACAAGTTAAACTTGACCGAAAACCAACAACTTGACTTCCTCTTTACAGCAGGAGCCTTTGGTCTGGTCATTGCCAACAACGCCTCCATCTCAGGTGCAGAAGGAGGCTGTCAGGCAGAAGTCGGATCTGCCTCTGCTATGTCTGCTGCAGCCTTGACACTGGCTGCAGGTGGAACTCCCTATCAAGCCAGCCAAGCTATCTGCTTTGTCATTAAAAATATGCTGGGATTGATCTGCGATCCGGTTGCAGGTCTGGTAGAAGTTCCTTGTGTCAAACGAAATGCTATGGGAGCCAGCTACGCCATGGTAGCTGCCGATATGGCTCTAGCAGGTATCGAATCCAAAATCCCCGTTGACGAAGTCATCAATGCCATGTACCAAGTGGGCTCCGCCCTCCCAACTGCCTTCCGTGAAACTGCTGAAGGAGGCCTGGCTGCCACACCAACTGGACGTCGCTTGGCACAAGAAATCTTCGGAGAAAGTTGACAATCCTGTCAAGATAAAAAGGACCATTGCGGTCCTTTTCTTATTGTTTCGTAACCGCCCAATAACAAGGTATCTATCTAATCACTCCCTCCTCCTGTATACTGATATAAAAAACAAAACTGGAGGATTTATTATGTCACACCCCATCGTCCCATTGACTGTTCCCCTATCTCGCCGCTTTGAGAAGAAAGGCAGAAATGATATTCTGATGAAAATTCATCTCGGAAAAGTGGAAGTC
>NZ_JARQOZ010000002.1:0-130958 GCF_046032115.1 Streptococcus suis
TATTATTGGGAATCCCAGCTTAAATCATAGATACCGTAAGGGATTTTATTCTTTATTTAAAACTTTGCAACAGAACCAAGTTTTCCTTGGTTACAATCTCTTTTTTATTCATAAAATCTCCCTTTATTAAGTTCTTATTTACCAGCTAGATTTCTCTGTATAACAACTTTAATTTATCTATTATCACGTTATCAGTCGTTAATTGCCTCGATACCCTGCTGCTTTAGCTTCTCAAGGTTATCTAACATGTTCTGGAGCACCTCTGGAGCGTGTCCATCCCAATCCAACACTTCGCCTACTACTCGTAGCGGTGACTTGGTGCGGTAAGACCTTGTCGGATTCCCCGGGAACTTCTTGTCAGTTAAATTAGGATCATTCTCAAAGGTACCAGTAGGCTCTACAATATAAATCCGACCAGGTTCATCGCCCACCGCAAGTTCAGCTCCCCATATAGCCGCATCTAGTGTCGCGGTCAGATAGACGTAGTTGGCCTTCTTTTGCTCCCCATAATTAGAGCTATAACCGGGTTCCAACAATCCCCCCAGATTCAAGTCGGCTTTTGTGCCGTGGTAGAAAGACCCCAAGTCTAGGAATTTTTCATGAATTGCTCTAACCCTGCTTTGGATGTTAACATTTCAAGATTATTAAATATTTCCTCTTCGCTCCAGTTCCACCATTGTAGCTTTAGCAAGAATTCAATCTTTTCGTCACTAAAGCGTTTTTTGATAAACTTAGCTGGATTCCCACCATATATTGTATATGGCTCAACACTTTTCACTACTGTTGAATTAGCGGCAATAATCGCACCATCACCAATTTTAATACCCGGCATAATGGTAACATTTTGACCTATCCATACATCATTGCCAATCACTGTATCTCCCTTAAAAGGAAGTTGTTCAATTGTAGGAGTCACCTTTTCCCATCCATGGCCAAAGATATTAAAGGGATAGGTTGTAATTCCATCCATTCTATGATTTGCACCATTCATAATAAACTTAACACCCTCTGCAATTGCACAGAACTTTCCTATTATAAGTTTATCCCCTAGAAATTCGTAATGGTGCTCTATATTATCATAAAATTTCTCCGGTGTTTTTTTATTATCGCTATAATAGGTATATTCCCCAATCTCCACATTGGGTCTTTTAGGTAGATTGCTTATAAAACAAACCGTCTTTATATTTTCATTTGGATAAAGTTTTTTCTTATCTGGTCCTATCATAAAATATTAGCTCCTTTAATCTTTAATTACTTCATTACCTTGGCATTGTAGGACTTTCTATCTTTCGTTTTGATTCCTTTTACCAGGGTTTCTTTTCCCTCTAGTAATTCTTTTACATTTGTTTTGGTGAGTTTTTTCTTTCTAAAATGTTCAGCTAAAGTGAAGGTACATTCAGGATAATTTGAACAACCATAAAACGATTTTTTTAATACAATATTGTTGCCACACTTAGGACATTTTCCTACAAGGGGTCCCGAGCGCTTAGTGGGAATTTGTACCCCTTATCGATACAAATTCCCCGTAGGCGCTAGGGACCTCTTTAGCTCCTTGGAAGCTGTCAGTAGTATACCTAATAATTTATCTACATTCCCTTTAGTAACGTGTAACTTTCCAAATTTACAAAAGCGACTCATAGAATTATTTCCTCCCGTTAAATAATAGATAACTATTAAAAATAGACAATACTTGCTCATAAGTAACGGTACTTAAATTGTTTACTTTGGCGTGTTTCATTGCTTGATGAAACTGATTTTTAGTAAACAGTTGACGATATTCTCGATTGACCCATTTTGAAACAAAGTACGTATATAGCTTCCAATATTTATCTGGAACATCTGTGGTATGGCGGGTAAGTTTTATTAAGACGCTGTTTACTTTTGGTTTAGGATGAAAGCATTCCGCTGGCAGCTTAAGCAATTGCTGAATCGAGACTTGAGTGTGCAAGAGCAACCCTAGTGTTCGGTGAATATCCAAGGTACGCTTGTAGAATCCTTCTTCAACAATCAGATAGATGTCAGACGCATGGCTTTCAAAAACCACTTTTTTAATAATTTGTGTGCTTAAATGGTAAGGAATATTCCCAACAATTTTATACCTCTGTTTGTTAGGGAATTGAAACTGTAGAATATCTTGGTGAATTAAAGTGACACGAGTATTCAGTTTTAATTTTTCTGACGATAAGTTGAATAGATGACTGTCTAATTCAATAGACGTTACCTGTTTACTTATTTTAGCCAGTTTCGTCGTTAAATGCCCTTTACCTGTTCCAATTTCGTAAACGGTATCGGTTTCTTTTAAATTCAATTGTTTTATTATTTGGTTGAGTACTTTTTCACTCGTTAAAAAGTTTTGAGAATATTTTATATTTTTGTTCATGTAATCTCTCCTGAAGTGATTATATCTATAAACAAATACAGAAGTTAAACGATTTGTTTGTAATTTTAGTTATCTGTTTAAAAAGTCATAAGATTAGTCACTGGTAGGAATTAATCTAACGTATTTATTTATCTGCGTAATCACTGTTTTTAGTCTGTTTCAAAACAGTAGATGTTTTATCTACATTACGCATTTGGAATACCAACATGACGAATCCCTCCTTCTTAATTACAAATTTTTAGCATCTAATTTAACTTCAATTTATAGTATAACACAACAAGATGATATGTTCAATATAAAAGTTATGGAATGAGTCTCATACTTCCAATTCGATGCCAGATTTAAAGGATATGACGAAGTGTTCTTCATAGACTGTAACGCTCTGGATTATCTTCCTTAGTAGCAAGCGATTAGCTTTCACAAAATCTTCTGTTTGTAGTTTTAAAAATTCATCAGGATTTTCTAACTCAACCTCAAAATATTTCATTTTACATTCCCTCATTTCATTTATTGATAAATTGAGTTTACAAAAAAGAGTGGACAATTTTTGTCTACTCTTAACCTTTAAAATAGTTTTTTTTAATCGATTTGAAGTTGCCTAAATTATTACTTATTCGGTAAAATGAAGTATTGCTTTCAACAGATTTCCTTCAACTACACTTCACTTGATTCAAACAAGGTGGGTACATTTCTATTCCCACAAACTCCTTGTCAATGGAAACAAACACGTACCCACAGGGTAAATGGAAATAGAAACTGATAATTTCTAGCTATCACTTCTACTCATTCCAAAAATTTTCTCACTCTGATACTTACCCACCCCAAAGCTCAAGCCTTGTCTCCAAGGCTTTTTATGCTTTCGTTCAAAGGTTTCTACTCATTTACGAGCAGAGCAACACACTCAGCGGTTCGCTGTTACCGCATCATATCGTCACTACGTTCCTCACTCTCCGACAGCTATCGCATGGGCAGAACATCTGCTTTTACTTCGATGATAAATCATCTCGTACAAGCAGTGATACTGCCTCAACGTGATGCGTATTGGGGAGTTCAAAGGTCCAGTGGACCTTTGAAGCAGCTTGCCGGAAAACAGGTAAGCAAGCTGGACAACCTAAATGCGTTTTTCTAACAAACCGACTACTTCTATGTGATGCGTATTTGGAAATAAATCAGTCGGCTGTACCTTCGTCAATTTGTACCCCAATTCCTCATAAAGTTTAATATCACGCGCCATGGTTGCCACATTACAAGAGATATAAACGATTTTCTCTGGTTTTACAGAAGTACTTGCTTTGATAAAACTTTCTGTCAAACCTTTTCGTGGTGGGTCGACAAAAATCACAGTTGGCTTGACTCCATCTGCCACCCATTTTTGCATAGCGGATTCAGCGCTATCACAGACATAGGTAACATTATCAATCCCATTTCGAGCAGCATTCTTCTGACTATCAAGGACAGCCTTTTCAACGACTTCTACACCGTAAACATGCTTTACTTGTTTTGCAAAGGAGAGACCAATTGTCCCAATACCTGAATAGGCATCAATCACGACATCATCTGTCGACAATTCTGCGAAATCAATAGCAGTCTGGTAGAGTTTTTCCGCCATTTCTGTATTGACTTGATAGAATGACGGAGCTGAAATCTCAAATTCATTGCCCAACATGGTGTCGACAATGGTTTCACTGCCATGCAACAGTCGGAATTCTTGTCCAAAAATCGCATTGGTATTCTGATCATTGATATTCTGGATAATAGAAACTAGATTTGGAAACTGGTTTGTCAAACGCTCAATAAGTGTTTCAACACGGAAAATCTTTGGTCTAGTTGTGACCAAAATGAGCATCAACTGGCCAGAATAATGACCACGACGAACGACGATATTGCGGATCAGTCCTGTCTGTTCTTTCTCATCGTAAGGCTTCAAGTCTAACTTTCTCAATAAATCACAAGTCACAAGGATCAAAGCATCGATTTCCTTATGCTGGATATAAAAATCTTCAATCGGTACCAAATCATGCGAGTTCTTACGGAAAAAACCAGTTTCCAATTGGCCATTAACTCGGCGAACAGGAACTGCCGCCTTATTTCGATAGGCAAGTGGACTGTCCATACCAAGAGTATGTTCTACTTCTATCTCTGAAATGCCCGCAATCTTGCGCAGACTATTTTCAACTTGCTTTTTCTTAAATTCAAGCTGGGCTGGGTAATTCAAATGCCCCAAGTCTGCAATACCCGTTCTCAGATAGGTCAAATCCAAGTCCTGATTACGGTCTGGTGAGAAGCTCTGCCATTCTTCCACCTTTCCAAAACCAATATTTTTTTTGAGCTTCAAAATTCGCATGGAAATTTTCTCGCCTGGAAGAGCATTGTCTACAAAAAAGACAAAACCATCCAACTTGGCAACCCCCTGTCCCTCATGGGTCAGGTCTACAATTTCTACTTCAACAATATCATTCTTCTTTAACATAGTTACTACTTTCTAATTTGGGCACTAAAAAAAGTGACCGAAGTCACTTTCTAGTATATCATATTTTCTATCGGAAACCCAAATCGGCAAGACGTTGTTGGTATTTTTCAAAGTCGACACGTAAAGCCATACCGCCATACATATCATAGTCGTCAATCCAGTCTCCATATTCTGGGATTGTAACACGTTCGATACCATTTGCCGCATCCAATAGAAGGCCTGGTCCCTGTAGCCACATAAAGCTTTGTGGCACTGTTGTCGGAGTCATGGCCACAACCTTACCTATAGCTTCGGAACCAGAGAATAGTTTCATTGGATTTTTAGCTTGTGTCATAACAGCAGATAACACTTCCTGTTGACGTCTCGTACGACCAAAATCGCCTTCATCATCCGAACGATAGCGCGCGTAGTTAAGCAAGGTCTTACCATCCATCTGCTGTACACCGACCTGAATCGTTTGATAAGCAGGAGCATTTTCTTCCAGCTGTAAATCATTCGGCACTTCTACTGAGCTAACGACTTCACCATTAATAGTTGAAAACTGTGCATCAATCGTTACACCCTCAGGGAAAAGTGTATCAATCGTCGTCGCAAAGGTTGCAAAATCCACCATCGCATAGTACTTGATATCAATGTCAAAATTTTCTTTCAATACTTGACGTACAGCCTCTGCTCCCTGCTGATTATCCTGTTCTCCCAAAGTATAGGCAGTATTGAGTTTATATTCATATCCCTCAATATCCACCAAGGTATCCCGCATAAAGCTAACAAGTTTGATTTTGTTATCCGTGTTATTCACGTTTAGAACCATGATGGTATCCGTTCGAGTTTCACCTGAACTTTCGCCAACACGACCGTCTGTTCCCAAAATTAAAATATTTGTCCCATTCGATGTATCTACGCCGTTGAAGACCTCAGCTACTGGCTTCTCACTCACGCTATTCATACCTTTGAAAAAACTATAGCCCATCGCTACAATCACTAGCGCTATAGCAAGCAATACGAAACTAATAAAGCGCTTGAAACCACCCTTTTTACGAGCTTTTTTAGGTTTAGGTACTTTCGCTTTGGGCTCGATACGAGGAGACTGAAACCGTTGAGGTTTGGCTTGTCTTGTTTTTCTGGATTTACGTTCAGGATAGCGAGGCAACAGTTCCTCTTGCTCATCATCCTCTTCAAAATAATCTTCCTCGAAGTCATCTTCGTAAGCCGTTGGTGTGAAGCTACGTAGAGATTGCCTTGGACTTCCATGCCGTTCTCTCAGCTCTTTTTTATATAATAGATAATCCAACTCACGACTTTCTTTGTCATTTAAGTAGTGGATATTTTTTTGCAAATAATCTAACCTCAATTGTTCATGATGGGTTAGGATATTATTGTTTTTATTCATCTGTCTTCATCCTAGCTGGTCATATAGACCAGGTAATTCCCTAGTACTTTATAGGTTATGTCTAAACTAGTCAATTCTTTTTGAGAATAGGCTAATAATTCCTCAGACTGATTGTCAAGATCCAGTATGAAAAAATACTCACCCAAAGCCGTTTTCAGGGGTCGGCTTTCTATTTTTGTTAAGCTGATTCCTCTCCATGAGAAAACAGACATGGCCTTATACAAGGCTCCTGGCAGGTTATCTGGCAATGTCAGTGCAAGACTGACTTTTTTAGCTACTTGTTCCAGGGCAATAGACGGAGCCTTATCCCCCAAAATCCAAAAACGTGTAAAATTCTCGCTGATTTCCTGGATGTCTTGCGCAATTACCTCCAGTCCATATTCAACAGCTGCCGCTTGCGGAGCAATTGCCGCAAATGGTTGTTCAGGGTGTTCTGCCACAAAGCGAGCAGCATAGGCTGTACTAGCTGTTATTTCAATACGAGCCTGAGGAAAATGTTCCTGAATATATTTCTTCCCCTGAGCAATTGCCTGCGGATGAGAATAGATAACCTCTACAGCCTTATCGGCACTCGTGGCTAACAGTTGTTGGGCAATCGGTTGAACAATCTCTGCAACCGCATGAATCTCCGCCTGATGAAAGAGATAGTCAATCGTTTCATGAACACTACCTTCAATCGAGTTCTCTACTGGAATAACGGAATAGGTAACTTCCTCCGTTTCGTAGGCCTTGATAACCTCTGTAATCGTTTCAAAAGCCTGCAAATCCGCAGTCGGAAAGGCCTGCTGGGCCACTTGATGTGTAAAAGAACCACGAGGTCCTAGATAGGCTACTTGCATAAAATTTTCCTTGCTACTTGTTCTGGATTCAGTTTATCTGTATCGATTACAGTATCGGCTAAACCTTGATAAAGTGCCATTCGTTCACGATAGAGGGATTCAAACTCTTCCTTACTACACTGTAAAAAGAGAGGTCTTTGCGACTGTCTATCCTTACGAATTCTCTGATAAGAAACTTCAAAGGAGGCAGTAAGAAGTACATTGTCCTCCCTATTTGCCAACAGCAATTCCCTGTTTACTTCAGATTTAATCACCCCACCACCAGTTGACACGATACAATTACTAGGTAAGTCCAGCAATTCTTTCAACACCTCTGTCTCCAGTTGTCTAAACGAAGCCTCTCCTTCAAGACTGAAATAGTCAGCAATAGGCATACCAATCCGTTCTTCAATGATATGGTCCATATCGTAAACGGGGAGATTTAACAAATGTGCTGTTGTTGTTTTTCCAACTCCCATAAATCCAAGTAAAACGATTGGCATACGTTCTCCTAATCCATCAAACTATTTAAGTGTTCAAAGAAGGCAGGATAGCTAGTATTGATAGCTTCTGCTCTTTCCAATACAACTTCTCCATCTTTGGCCAACAAGGCGGCAATGGCGGTCATCATACCGATACGGTGGTCACCAAATGTATTGATTTCAGCACCATGTAAAGCAGTTGGTCCGTGAATAATCATACCATCTTCTGTTGGTTCAATAGTTGCTCCCATACTATTTAGAGCATCTGCAACAACCTGAATACGATCCGTTTCTTTAACTTTCAACTCCTCAGCATCACGAATAATCGTTGTTCCATGTGCTTGAGTCGCTAGTAAGGTAATAATTGGCAACTCATCAATCAAACGAGGAATCAATTCGCCTGCAATCTCCGTAGCCTTCAATTCCGACGTTTCAACTGTAATGGTAGCAGATTTTGCAAGTTCATCTATGTTAGAAAGAGTCATTTTACCGCCCATAGCTTTAATGACATCTAAAATACCAGTCCGAGTTTCATTGATTCCCACATTTTCAAGGACAATTTTTGAACCTGGTACGATTAAGCCAGCAACCAACCAAAAGGCAGCACTTGAAATATCTCCTGGAACTGTAATCTCTTGAGCAATAAACTCCTGACCACCTTGGATGCGGATTTCCTTGCCATTGACTTCCAACTGTCCACCAAACTGGATAATCATATCTTCTGTATGGTTTCGAGTCAACTCTTTTTCTACGATGACCGACTCTCCCTCAGCTTGCAAGGCAGCAAAAATCAGAGCTGATTTTACTTGGGCAGAGGCTACAGGGAGTCGGTAGCGAATTGGTTTTAGATTCTTATTCCCTTTGATGGTCAACGGAGGTAGATCACGTTCAGTTTGTCCAGAAATCTCTACTCCCATTTGACTGAGTGGAATAGTCACTCGGTCCATAGGACGTTTGGATAAGGAATCATCACCAAACATAGTCGCTTCAAAATCTTGACCTGCTAAAACGCCTGAAATCAAACGAATCGAGGTTCCAGAATTTCCCATATCCAAATCATTTTTGGGTGCTTGAAGACCATCAAAGCCAACACCGTGTACTTCAACAATGTCACCATTGTCTTCAATTTTCACACCCAAATCACGAAAGACCTGCATGGTTGACAAGACATCTTCTCCACGCAAAATATCGTGGACACGGGTAACACCTTTTGCAAGGGAACCAAAAATAATAGAACGATGACTGATTGATTTATCACCTGGGACACGAATCACACCCTGTAGTTCTTCTACGTTTTTTCTTAATTTCATATCCTTACCTCAAACTAGTATTACTTCCATTCTATCATATTTATAAAATATTTTCTGATTTTTATGACAATGACTTGCAAAAAAATCAATTTCCATTACATTTTTATCCAAAGTGTATGAATCAAAAATCGTTAACCTATTGTAAGTAAAATTTCTTAAAATTTCTTAAATTTTCTTTATATAAAATATTCAGAATTTACTGTAAATTTTACACAAAATCATGAATATTGGTTTTAAATTCTTAAAAATAATGGTATAATTGAGAAATCTATAAATGAAAGAGGAAGACCTATTGTTTACACCAATCAGCGAAAAAATTGACATCAATCAAGTACGAGAACATTCAAAACTTTCTCCAGAAACACTTGCTAAAAAACAAGCCCGTGACCGTGAACTTGAAGCTATCTTAAAAGGTGAAGATGATCGTCTTCTCCTAGTAATTGGACCATGTTCTTCTGACAATGAAGAGGCTGTCTTAGATTATGCTCACCGCTTGGCCAAGCTCCAAGAAGAGGTCAAAGATAAAATTTTCATGGTCATGCGCGTCTATACTGCCAAACCACGTACCAATGGTGATGGTTATAAAGGACTCATGCACCAACCAGATACAGATGCTGCACCAAGCCTCATCAACGGAATCAAAGCAGTTCGTAACCTCCACTATCGTGTCATTACGGAAACAGGTTTAACTACTGCTGACGAGATGCTCTATCCTGAAAACCTGCCTTTGGTTGATGACTTGGTTTCCTACATCGCTATCGGAGCTCGTTCGGTTGAAAATCAGCAGCACCGCTTTGTAGCGTCAGGCATCGATGTTCCAACAGGCTTGAAAAATCCAACATCTGGAAATCTTAAAGTCATGTTCAACGGTCTTTTTGCCGCTCAGAAGAAACAATCTTTCCTATTCAATAATACGGAAGTTGAAACATCTGGCAACCCACTTGCCCACGTTATCCTTCGTGGCGCAGTCGATGAAAACGGTAAATATTTGCCAAACTACTACTATGACAATCTTCTAGAAACCATTGAGCTCTATGACCAATTTGGCTTGAAAAATCCATTTATTATTATCGATACCAACCATGACAATTCTGGGAAAAATTATTTGGAACAAATCCGTATCGTCCGTCAAACCTTAATCAACCGTGACTGGAACGAATCCATTCGTAACTACGTTCGCGGCTTCATGATTGAATCCTACATTGAAGACGGTCGCCAAGACAATCCAGATGTCTATGGAAAATCCATCACAGACCCTTGCTTAGGCTGGGAAAAAACACAAGAACTCATCCGAGAAATTTACAACAGATAGGAAGATATTATGGGAATTCACAAACGTAGCACCAGTTTAGACATTAATAAAGTAAAAGAGCTTTCAAAGCTCGAAGGAGACTTTCTAGCTGCCAAAAATCAGCGCGATGAAGAACTGAAAAGAATTATCCGAGGCGAAGATGACCGTCTACTCTTGGTTATCGGTCCTTGCTCATCAGATAATGAAGAGGCCGTTCTAGAGTATGCACGTCGTCTCTCTAAGCTTCAAGAGGAAGTCAAAGATAAAATCTTCATGGTCATGCGGGTTTACACAGCTAAGCCACGTACCAATGGGGAAGGCTATAAAGGACTGGTTCATCAGCCAGATACTTCTAAATTACCAGACCTCATTAACGGAATTGCAGCCGTTCGTAATTTGCATTACCGTGTCATTACTGAGACCGGACTCACAACTGCTGATGAAATGCTCTACTCTGCCAACTACCCTCTTGTGGAAGACTTGGTGTCCTACCATGCTATCGGAGCACGTTCGGTTGAAGACCAAGAACACAGATTTGTTGCATCAGGTGTCGATATGCCAACTGGTATGAAAAACCCAACTTCTGGTAATTTGACCGTTATGTTCAATGCTATCTACGCCGCACAAAACAAACAGAACTTTATTTACCGCGACGCAGAAGTTGATACAGATGGGAACCCTCTAGCTCATGCTATCCTTCGTGGTGCCAATACTGAAAAGGGCGGTTATGAACCAAACTACTACTATGATATTCTCTTGAAAACCATCAAACAGTATGAACAATTTGGTCTTAAAAATCCATTTATCGTAATTGATACCAACCACGACAATTCTGGTAAAAACTACCTGGAACAAATCCGTATCGTCCGTCAAACCCTCATCAACCGTGATTGGAATGAAGCCATTCGCAAATATGTCCGTGGTTTCATGATTGAATCCTACTTGGAAGACGGCCGTCAAGATAGCCCTGAGGTGTTTGGCAAATCCATTACCGACCCTTGCTTGGGCTGGGATAAAACGGAAGCCCTGATTCGTGAAATTCATCAAACTGTCTAATTCTTTCCTTAATTTTTTATAGAATAAATAATTTGGAGGTAAGCTATGAACATTGATGGTTACACTCGTCTTGCTGCCGTTGTTGCAAATCCAATCAAACACTCCATTTCCCCCTTCATTCATAATCTGGCTTTTAAGGAAACAGGTGTAAACGGTGTCTATGTCGCTTGGGAAATTCCAGAGGAAGACTTGGCTGTTACGCTTGAAAATATCAAACGCTATGATATGTTTGGTATCAATCTTTCTATGCCCTATAAGCAGGCTGTCATCCCGTATCTCGATGACCTAACCCCAGCAGCTCGACTGATTGGTGCTGTCAATACAGTTATTCATCAGGATGGAAAGCTAATAGGGCACAATACTGACGGCATTGGATTTTTCAAGAGCTTGGAAAATTTAAGAGGATTTCAAGTAGACAACAAACGCCTAACCATCCTTGGAGGTGGTGGTGCTTCTACCGCTATCATTGCTCAGGCCGCTCTAGATGGGGCAAAGGAAATCACTATTTTCTGCCGCCAACAAAGCTTGGAAAGAACACAGGCGAGTATTGCACCAATTGCTCAAGCTACTGGAGTGCCTATGAAGGTTCTAGTCAACGATGATAGCCAGTTGATGCAAGAAGAAATTACCAAATCAGACTTGTTGGTCAACGGTACCAGTGTCGGTATGGATGGCGTTTCTCTACCTATCCCTGCCAACCTAGAATTCCCAGAACAACTCTTGGTTTCGGACATCATATACCAACCATTTGAAACACCTTTATTGAAACTTGCCCAGTCACAAGGCAATCCTACTATTAACGGATTGGGCATGCTTCTTTTCCAAGCAGCCGAAGCCTTCAAAACCTGGACTGGAAAAGAAATGCCGACTGACTTGATTTGGGATCAATTAGTCCAGAAATACGACATAAAATAGAGAGGAAATCTGATGAAACTGACCGTCAATCTTCCCAACACTCCCTACGACATCCTTATCCAAAGAGGAAGTTTAGCACAGACAGGTACATGGGTCAAAGAACTTTGGAAACCTCAGAAAATCGCCATTATTACAGATGATCACGTTGGCTCACTCTACCGTGAAACAGTACAGTCAAGCTTGGAACAAGCTGGTTTTGAAACCATTGCTTTTGAATTTCCAGAAGGTGAAGCCTCAAAAAATCTTGATACCGTCAACCAGGCCTACGAATTTCTCGTAAAAAATGGTATGACACGAAGTGATGGAATCATTGCTCTCGGCGGGGGAGTCGTTGGTGATTTGGCAGGTTTTGTCGCTTCTACCTATATGCGTGGTATCCATTTCCTACAAATTCCAACCAGCCTAACTGCCCAAGTCGATTCTTCTATCGGGGGAAAAACTGGCGTGAACACCCCATTTGCCAAAAATATGGTGGGCACCTTCTGCCAGCCAGACGGCGTTCTCATTGACCCTGACACTCTCAAAACCCTAGGTAAACGAGAATTGATTGAAGGAATGGGCGAGGTTGTCAAATATGGCTTAATAGATGATGTGGAGCTCTGGGAAACCCTAGACCAATTAGACGGCTCTGTCGAGAGCATTCTGGAGCATGCTGACTATATCGTCTACCACTCCTGTGAAGTCAAACGCAAGGTTGTTGTCGAAGATGAATTAGACAACGGTGTCAGACTCTACCTCAACTTCGGTCACACGATTGGACATGCTATTGAAGCGACCGCTGGCTACGGCAAGGTCATGCATGGTGAAGCTGTTGCCATCGGTATGGTACAAATCTCATGCGCAGCTGAGAAAAAAGGACTGATGCCAGCTGGTATGACAGAAAAGATTATCGCCATGTGTGAAAAATTCGGCTTGCCGACTACACACCAGCCTTGGAATGTAGATGAATTATACGCCGCCCTAACTCACGATAAAAAAGCACGTGGCAAGACCATCAAACTCGTCATCGTCCCTCAATTGGGACAGGCTGCCATCCATCAAATTCCAATGGAAGAAATGCTAGAATTTCTACAAGTATAGTCTTTTAGTTCACATCAAAAGCCGCAGGTATAACTCAATGCTTTCTTGTTTCTAGGCGACCAGCTGATGTACTTCGCTTTTTTGTTTTCAGGCTCAGGTACGAATAGTCCACTGGACTATTCGTATCCCCCAGATTGCTTGCACAGTCAATGGACTGTGCAAGGTGGGAGATAAAAGAGCGGAGTAAGTCGTTTTTGCAAAATCAGGCAAGGCCAGTTCAAACAATCCAGTAGAGTGTTTGAAGTTGGAAATCAGGAAACGGAGTTTCCTCTCACGTCGAAGTAATAAAAGTCAACTAAATGACGATATAAGAAAAATGACTACTGATTCAAAAATCATCAGTAGTCTTATTTTTTTATAAAATCATCTCATCGTCAGTTAGCTTTTCACCACTGTTTTTGTAGAAAAGGTCCATCAAGTTTTGAACGGTCAAGTTCTTCTTCTCTTCTCCTTCTACATCGACAACAATCTGACCACGGTGCAACATGACCAAACGATTTCCATATTCAATGGCATTTTCCATATTATGCGTAATCATCAGAGCTGTCAACTGGTGGCTTTCCACGATTTTCTTGGTCAATTCCATAACCATATCGCTGGTTTTTGGATCCAGGGCAGCAGTATGTTCGTCCAGGAGCAGAACTTTTGGTTTAACCAGCGAAGCCATCATCAAGGTCAGAGCCTGACGTTGACCACCTGAAAGAAATTGCGTGTCCACTTTCATACGGTTTTCTAGTCCCAGACCAAGCTCTTTCAAGGCTTCCTTAAAAATAGCACGTTCACTATCCTTCACACCCCAACCAAGACCACGTGACAATCCACGACGATAAGCAATAGCCATATTTTCTTCAATGGTCAAGCGAGAGGCTGTTCCCATCTTAGGATCTTGGAAAACACGGCTGATATCCTTAGAACGTTTGGCAGCTGAGACATGCTTAATGGATTTACCTTCAAGCAAAATATCGCCCGAATCAACCGTCAAAGCACCTGCAAGTGAGTTCATGAAAGTTGATTTACCAGCACCATTACCACCGATGATAGAGATAAAATCCCCTTCTTTCACATCTAAGTTCAACCCACGAAGAACATGGTTTTCATTAACTGTTCCAGCTTCGAAGGTTTTATGAATATTTTGAATTGATAAAATTGTAGACATGACTTCCTCCTAAGCATTTCCATTCAATTTTGGACGACGAATATTCAATTTCTTCTGCAATTCTGGCACATAGAGAACGGTTGCCAGAAGGATAGCTGAGAAGAGTTTAACAAGGTCTGCATCCATACCTGGAATTTCCAAAATCGCTAAGATAATCAAACGGTAAACAACCGCACCGAGAACAACCGATAGGAGTCTCCAACCCAAGCGTAAGTTACGCAAGATAACTTCTGCAATAATGACAGATGCTAGACCGATAACAATGGTACCTGTACCAGAGTTCAAATCCGCATAGCCATTATTCTGAGTAAGAAGAGCACCACAAAGGGCAATTAGACCATTCGACAACATATAGCCGTAGATTTTCATATTGTCTACATTGATACCATTGGCCTCACTCATTGGAATATTATCCCCTGTTGAACGAATAGCTAGACCAATTTGTGTATTGAGCAAGAGCGTCAATAGGCCCACAACTGCAAGTACAAAGACCAGACCGATGACCAAAACAGCATTTGTTTTTGTCAAACCGAAATCCTGCAATTGCGTCACTAGAGTTTCTTGCTTAAGTAGAGCTACGTTGGCCTTACCCAAAATTTTCAAGTTGATGGAGTAGAGACCTGTCAAGGTTACAATACCAGTCAAAAGGGCTGGGATTTTTAGTTTTGTATGAAGTAAACCAGAAATCAAGCCTGCACCCATACCAGCTACCATAGCCATAAAGGTTGCCAGTAAGGGATTCACTCCGTTCACAATCCCTGTCGCACAAACAGCAGCTCCAAGCGGATAAGACCCCTCAGCTGTCATATCAGCAATATCTAAAATACGAAACGTCAAGTAAACACCAATCGCCATAACTGACCAAAGCAAGCCTTGCGAGATACTTGATAAAATAATATCCACGATTTTCTCCTTTTTCTAAATTCGTAGTCAATACTAGGTTCTATACTTACCGATCTTATTCAGATACAGCAAGCTTAGAAGTATCGATACCTAATTTCTGAGCCATTTCTTCATTAACGTGAAGACTGACGGTCTCTGGGTATTCTACCGCTGTTTCTGACACATTGGCTCCTTCGATAATCTTAATAGCCATTTTTGCAGTTTGACGACCTAAAGCTTCATAGTTGGTACCGTAAGTCAAAAGACCTCCTTCATCCACCATGTCCGTTGAACCACCGATTACTGGAACCTTATGCTCCACAGATAATTCACCGATCATGGTCATGGTTGAAGCGACAGTATTGTCTGTTGGAATAAAGAGAGCATCTACATCCTTCATCAAACTTGTTGTCGCATCTTGCACTTCATTAGTCGAAGTGATTCCTTTTACCACTACCTTATAACCTGCTTTTTCTAGCAATTCCCTAGCTTGCTCTACCTGGACTTCTGAATTACGTTCGCTAGTAGTGTACAAAATACCAACTGTCTTTGCATTCGGAACAGCTTGTCCTAGCAACTCAACCTGTTTGTCAATTGGAGCTTGATCAGAAGTACCTGTCAACAGTCCACCTGGTTTTTCAATGGATTCTACCAAGTCAGCTGACAAGGGATCTGTAACCGCAGTAAAGACAATCGGCGTTTCAGTAGACACAGTCGCTAAACTCTGGGCAGACGGCGTAGCGATTGCTAAGACAATATCGTTTTCATCGATTAATTGTTCTGAAATGGTTTGAAGGTTAGCTTGATCACCTTGGGCATTTTGATAATCCAAAACCAATTTTTCACCCTCTTTATAGCCATTTGCTTCTAATTCCGCCACAAAACCCTCACGGGCAGCTGTCAATGATTCATGCTCCATATATTGGAGAACTCCAACTTTGACCACATCTGAGGAAGCTTGTTCTGATGATGAGGAACAAGCTGCAAGTGTTAGCAAACCCATACTTGCTACTGAAATAGTTGCCAATTTTTTTACTAGCTTATAATACATAAACGTTTCTTCTCCTAAATATTTTACTCTTCTAATGCTTTTATAGTCGCTGCATCAATACCAACAGCTTTAGCCATTTCTTCATTGACGGTAATAGCTGCTGTATTTGGTTTTTCAACTGCTAAGTCAGCAGGCTTTTCACCCTTCAAAATCTTCACAGCCAATTCACCAGCTTGAACACCGATAGCATGGTAGTCTACACCGTAGGTAAATAGAGCTGCGTCAATAACTGCCGCATCACTTCCCATAGCTGGAACTTTTGCTTCTTTTAAAATATCACCGATTGTTGAAGCTGTAGAGGCAACTGTATTATCAGTTGGAAGATAGATAGCATCGACTTTTCCTGCAAGTGAAGTAATAGCTTGCTGAACATCGTTTGTCGTCGTAACTGTTGTCACTTCTACTTTTACACCTTTTGCTTCGAGTGCTTTTTTAGCCTGCTCAGCTTGGACTTCTGAGTTTACCTCGCTAGAATTGTAGAAAATACCGACAGTCTTCGCAGTTGGTACAACTTTGAGCAACATCTCGATTTGACCTTCCACATCAGTTGCATCAGTCGATCCCGTCATGGTCCCACCTGGGGCATCTAGGGATTCCACCAAGCCTGCTTCAACTGGATCCGTTACAGCTGTGAATACACTTGATGTTTCACTATCTGCATTAAGCATGGCTTGGGCTGCCGGTGTTGCGATGGCAAAGTTAAGATCATTTTTCCCTGCCAATTTCTCAACCATTGTCTGTAAGTTTGCTTGATCACCTTGGGCATTTTGCAAATCAATCGTCAGATTTTCACCTTCCTTGTAGCCTGCTTCTTCGAGTGCCTCTACAAAACCTTCACGAGCTGAGGTCAATGCTTCATGTTCAGCATATTGAATAATACCAACATTGACCGAACTTGAATCTGACGAATTGGAACTGCATGCAGCAAGCGTTACTGCTGACAAAAGTGCTACTGAACTAAGTATAATTTTTTTAAATCCCATGATTATTCTCCTTTTATAAATATAATAGCAAACAAGAAAGGACCGCTTAGACTACACTCTAAACGGTCCTTATATTTCATCTGTATAGGAAAACAGAATGAATTATCCGTGCCATTTAGATGTATCATCTATGGGCACATGTCAAAATAGCTACAGCCACATAGATACAAACTTTACGTTCCCGTGTTTGCATCCATGTTTACCATGTCTACAAACACTATCTAAAATAGCCGTAGAAATAAGTATGATTAGCTGAATGATTTTGACACATTTGTAACATCTCTGTTTCCCTTTCTCATTTATTTGTAACTATCATAACTGTTTTCAAATTATTTGTCAATAGGAAATTGCGTAAATTTTCAGATTTTTCAAGTTTTTTCGAATTTCGAAAGTTCTATAATGAAGTTAGCCACCTTACCTTAGTCAAAAATTAGATGTTTCACTATGTTTGAGTAAGTTGATGATTTCATTTGATAACAGGCTTGAAGCTGTTAGGCTAGTTGCCCAAGGCTAATTATAGCCTTGGTTTAGCTGAAAAAACAGGTTCAAGGGTTCCTGTTGTCAAATGAAATGTGATTTAAGGTATAAGAAAACACCTCTGTGCTATACTTGTTGTTCACCACAAACACAAGGAAAGGCACAGAGATGCAAAAGTATTATACACTAAAAGGGAAACATTTGACAATAGATAACCGTCGCTTGATTGAGCGGTGGAAACTTGAAAATAAGTCAAATCGTGAAATTGCAGGCTTGCTTGGAAAGGCTCCTCAAACAATTCACAATGAAATTAAGCGTGGGACAACCTTACAACAAGTGCGAAAAGGGGTCTACAAAAAAGTTTATTCTGCCGATTACGCACAAACTGTTTACCAATCCAATCGAAAACGGTCGGTGAAAAAGTTAATTCTAACAAAGGAAATCAGAGAGAATATCTTACACTATCATAAGCAAAAATTTTCGCCTGAAATGATGGTTAAGAAGAAGCAAGTGAAAGTTGGTATTTCAACTATCTACTATTGGTTTCATAATGGTCATTTAGGATTGACGAAGGCCGACATGCTTTATCCCAGAAAAAGGAAAGGTGTCAAGAAGCAAGCTAGTCCGAACTTTAAGCCGGCTGGTAAATCTATCGAAGAACGTCCTGACGTTATTAATCTTCGCTTGGAAAATGGTCATTATGAAATTGATACCGTCCTACTGACTAAGATAAAAAATTATTGCCTGTTAGTCTTAACCGACCGGCGGAGCAGACACCAAATTATACGATTAATTCCAAATAAAACTGCTGAATCTGTCAATCAGGCGCTTACGTTACTATTAGGGGAGCATCGTATTCTGTCCATTACTGCAGATAATGGTTCGGAGTTCAAACGATTGTCTGAGGTATTTCCTGAGGAACATATCTACTACGCACATGCTTACTCTTCATGGGAGAGAGGTTCAAATGAAAATCATAATCGATTGATTCGGAGATGGTTACCTAAAGGAACCAAGAAAACGACTCCGAAAGAAGTCGCTTTTATCGAAAATTGGATTAACAACTACCCTAAAAAATGCTTGGACTACAAGTCGCCAAGTGAATTTCTTTTGGGTGGCTAACTTCAACTTGAAATTTGGGGTTTTTTCGAATTTTTCTAAAAATAACCCCCTATATTATTAGCTATAAAACGATCTATCAACAGCCGCAGCTATAACTTAATTTCTAGCATTGACTTGAAACAGTCCCCTAGATTGCTTGCACAGTAAATGAACTGTTCAAGGTGGGAGATATAAGAGCGGATTGCAAAATCAGGTCAACAACGACTGATTTTGATTTTCGAAGGGTATAAATGACTATATTTGATGTCACAAAAAAGTCTGAACCTAAGCTCAGACCCTACTAAAACAATTATTTTACTTCAACTTTTTCAGTCCAAGGACATGCTGTAGTTGCTAGAACCTCGTTGAGTTCTTCTACGTTGCGGCGGCCTTGATCTGCCAACCAAGCTTTGGCTGCTTCTTCACCCTCGCTTGCAAAGATGGCTACTGCATCCTTCCAAGTCGCCCGACCACAAAGAACACCATTAAAGCTTGAACCGGCTTCTTTGGCAAAGACAAGTGTCTCTTGGAAGAGTTTAGCAGATACACCCGCACTCAAATAAATGAATGGCAAGTGAGTACTGTCTGTTTGTTCCTTGAAGAAGGCCTTAGCTTCTTCAACTGTATAGACTGGCTCTTCATCCGTGTAACCTTCTACAAAGTTCATATTGACAGGCACTTCAACCTTGAGCACGTCGGCATTATAACGTGACTTGCTAAATTCACGCATAGCACCATTGACCTTGTGTGGTTTGAGGGCTGCGTATTCACGAGAAGTCACATCCATATCGCTGGCATCGTAAGTCAAGATTTCGACAAAGTAAGGAATATCTTCTGCGATACACTCGCTACCAATACGTTCTACCCAGGCATGCTTAATGTCGTTGATTTCTGGCTTGTCATCCACATCATAGTAAAGCAAGATTTTTACGGCATCCGCCCCCAATTCTTTGATTCGTTTTGCTGACCAGTTTGGCAAAAGGTCTGGCAAACGACCTGGTGTGGACGCATCGTAACCTGTTTTTTCATAAGCTGCAATGAAACCACAGTCTGCATGGCGCAATTCTGAAGCTGGAACACCGTATTCCGCATCCAAAAGAATGGAGCTTGCATAAGGGGTCAAATCGCTTGAAATGACTTTTTTGAAGTCAATCAAAATGTCATCTCCAAATTCGCCACCACCTGCTGCAGCAGCAAGCAAGCGTTTCAAAGCCCCCCGTTGGTCAATCGCCAAGGCAGCAATCACCTGATCGCTGTTTGACAAGCGGGTCATGTGATTGAATTTAGCCTGAGAAAGTTGTAATTTTGTCATTAGTTTCCTCCTAAGAAATTTTATTAACCAAATCGTTTCACGCCATCTAGATAGGTCGCTTGTAAGCGTCCTGCATCATCTACGACGATAAAGTCTGCAGCTCGGCCTTCTGCAATCCGACCGCAAATATGGTCAATATTGACAGAGCGAGCTGGTGCCAGAGAGGCCATACGAAGGGCATCAGGTAGGGACACCAAGCCCCATTTCACAACATTCTGTACTGCTTCGATCAATTCTAAGATAGAACCTGCCAAACTACCACTTTCTTTTAAACGAGCAGTTCCATCTTTTACAACAACTTCAAATTCACCGAGGCGGGACTCCCCTTCACCCATACCGCCAGCTCGCATACAGTCCGTAATCAAAACAGTTTCCTCTGCTCCACGTGCTTTGACCACGATTTCTGCCGCAGCTGGATGAACATGGTGTCCATCACAAATCATTTCCGCATAGACATTTTTTAAATTCAAAGCAGCTCCGACCATACCTGGTTCACGGTGATGAAGCCCACTCATCCCATTGTAAACATGGACGAAGATATTGGCACCAGATTCTACTGCCGCTTCCGCTTGCGCATAGGTCGCATCACTGTGAGCCAAGGCAGTATGAATTGCCTTGCTGTTAGCAAACTCGATGAATTCTTTGACACCTTCACGTTCTGGAGCAATAGCAATTTTATTGACTAAACCTTTAGATAAGCTGTGCCAGTTGTCCAACTTTTCAATGGACGGATCGCTCATGTACTTAGGATTTTGTGCTCCCTTGTATTTTTCTGTAAAGAAGGGACCTTCTAAGAAAATACCTTGAATCTTGGCGCCTGTTTCCTGCCCTGCATAAGTCCCAATCGTTTCACAAACTGCATCTAAATTTTCAGTCGTATCTGTTAAGGTCGTTGGAAGCCAAGAGGTTACCCCACAAGACAAGAGGCCTTCTGAAATTACCTTAATCCCTTCAAAATCATTGTCCATAACATCGTGAGAAGCGTAGCCGTGGATATGTGTATCAACTAGCCCTGGTGCTAAATGAAAATCAGAATAATCAACAATCTCCCCTTCAGGCTTTTCAGTCACAATCCGTCCAAACTGACCCTTGTCAGTAATTTCCAAATAGGCTGATTCGACCTCACTCTCTGGTAAAATAATAGATTTTGCTTTTATAAATACTGTCATACTATCTCCTTTATTGATATATACACTTATCAAACTGGTTATAACCATATACTAAATATATTGTAGAACTTCTATTAGAAAATGTCAAGTAATTACCATAACTTTATAAGAAATGGATGCTGTGAGAAGGTAGAAAAAAGAGTTCTTACTCCCCAAAGTACCGTTTCTGAATCTGTACTTGGAGATAAGAACTCTACGTAAGCAGTGTATACTAGGCGTCAATCCATGACCTAACACCCTGCTCCTATCAAATATAAATATATTACAACAATTCGTTGAGAGGCTTGAAGATGATACGTTCCAAATCAGCTACATAAGTTCCCAACTGTTGTTGCTTGCTGAAATATTCCGTCAAAAGTGGATTTCCCTGAACTTTCTTGTTGAAATCCAACATTTTCTTTTGGTCAGCTTCAGTAGGAATTTCACCAGCCTGCAATTTAGACTGGATTTCTTTTTGGAAAGAAATATAACTTTCCAATATTTCTTTGGCTTCTGAATTCTCCTCAACTGAGACTTTAACGGCTTCCACCGCCTTATATTCAGGCAGGTTACGGATTGCACGTTCCAATTCATTTGCTATATCATAGATATTTGTTGACATAATTTTCTCCTAATCTAAATGAATTTTGTAAGTCGTCTGCTCTCTTAAACGTTTCGCAGCGTCTTCCAAATTTCCTTTGTTTTTAAACGTAATTTGTAAAATACCATGTATATCTTCACGGTTCTCTTCATTGATACGAATATTGACAATGGAAATACCCCGTAAGACTTCCAAAACCTTCAAAATCGTATCTTCCTCATCAGGAACACTAAGGAATAAATCGTAGAAAGAATCAACACCTGCACGCTTGTGAATTTCCATGGCTCTACGAGTTTGACGTCCCTTATCAAAAAAGTCCCAAATTGCTTTTTGGTCGCCAGATCTGAGAACATCTGAAATTTCTGAGAGACGTGCTTGAAATTCCTCGATTCGATTTAGAATAGAATCTGCATTGGTTAGCAAAATGCTAGTCCACATGCTCGGCTCACTTTCCGCAATCCGTGTCATATCTCTAAATCCTCCAGCTGCAAAATTATTCGTAAAGGGATGATCTTGCGCAAACTCTCCAGCTTGATGCATCAAACTAGAAGCCAATACGTGTGGAAAATGTGAAATTTGACTGGTCACACGGTCATGTTCTGCTGCATCAATCTGAACAAAACGTGCCCCCGTTCCAGATAACAAATCTGTCAATCGGGGAACCGCATCCTGCTTGGTAGCCTGACACGGTGTCATAATGTAGTAAGCATTCTCAAATAGATAGAGATCTGCTGCACTGGCACCAGATTTATGACTACCTGCCATAGGGTGGCCACCGATAAAATTAATTTGTCTTGGCGCCAAATGTTCCTCTGCAGCAGCCACAATTGCAGACTTCGTTGAACCTGCATCTGTAATCAAGACCGTATCCTTCAATTCGAGGGCACTAAATTCTTCAATCAAGCGCAAAGAAACTTGAATTGGAACACAAAGAAGAATCACATCAGCCTGCTTTGCTACACCCTCCAATTCCGTTGATACCTCATCAACCATCCCCTTGCCCAAGGCAATTTGGCACGATTGTTCGTTAGGATCAAAGCCAATGAGGTGATAGTCAGGATGGTCTTTGCGAATACAGAGCGCAAGTGAACTTCCAATCAACCCTAGACCTACAATTAAAATCGTTTTTTTCATTAATTACCTAGAAATTTTTGACATAGTCGCGATGACTGGCTACTGCAGCTTTCAATTCCTCCATATTATCGGAAGAGAACTTCTCTAGGATTTCTGTCGCTAGAGTTGTGGCTACGACTGATTCCATGACCACACCAGCTGCTGGGAGAGCCGTTGGATCTGAACGCTCCACAGTAGCTTTATAGGGCTCATGGGTATCAATGTCAACCGACATCAATGGCTTATAGAGGGTCGGAATTGGTTTCATAACACCACGAATGATTAGGGCCTCGCCATTGGTCATACCACCTTCGAAACCACCTAGATTATTGGTTCGGCGTGTATATCCTTTTTCTTGGGACCAGAGAATTTCGTCCATGACTTGGCTCCCTTTGAGATAGCCAGCTTGGAAGCCTACGCCAAATTCTACTCCCTTAAAAGCATTGATTGAAACAACAGCCTGCGCTAATTTTGCATCTAACTTTTTATCCCATTGCACATATGACCCCAAGCCAGCTGGAACTCCTCCAACAACAGTCTCAATCACTCCGCCAATAGTATCTCCATCTCGCTTGATTTGATCAATATAGGCTTTGATTTCTTCTTCACGCTCTTGGTTGACAATGGATACTTCTGACTGAGCTGCACGCTCTTTGATTTCTGCTACGCTTAAACCATCTGGGACATCAATTTCCTTCCCTCCGAAAACGACTACATGGTTAGCAATTTCAATATCCAACTCAGCCAAAATCCGTTTGGCAACCGCACCAACAGCCACACGCATAGTTGTCTCACGCGCACTAGAACGCTCCAAGGAATTACGCAAATCATCAAAGCGATATTTCATACCACCAACTAGGTCAGCATGTCCTGGTCGTGGATGTTTGATACGACGCTTACTTTTGAGCTTCTCTTCGATGTCCTCAACTGCCATAATATCCAACCATTTTTGATGATCTTTATTGGTCACATTCAATGTAATCGGCGCACCAGTTGTCTTACCGTGACGAACACCAGCCGTAATCTCTACGCAGTCTGTTTCAATCTGCATCCGACTACCACGACCGTATCCCCCCTGGCGACGTTTTAAATCTTCATTAATATCCTCAGCTGTTAAAGGAAGACCAGCTGGAACTCCCTCAATAATGGCTGTTAGACGTGGTCCATGAGACTCACCAGCTGTTAAATAACGCATACTTAATTCTCCAAAATTTCCAAAAACTTACGAGTATTGCCTAAAGACATCTGTCCAGGTGCAGATGTTTCATCTAAGCTGGCAAAAGTCCAGCAGGATCCTGTAATCACACCTGCAATACGCGTTAACTTCCCTAGTTCACCCATAGCGATTGTCGCAAATGTCTGCTCGGTGTTCAGCGATTTAAAACCACGAGTATAATTCATAACATCTAGGACATCCTGCTCTGACTTAGCCATTACAGCCATTTTAACAACAGCTGGTGACAGGCTAGTCAGTTCAGACATGATTTCCATATAATTAGACGGTGTTTCCTCAAAATTATGATAACTCAACACAAGATTAGGAAACTCCAACATCTGCTCAAAAACCGACTTATAAGAATAATATTCAAAATCAATATAATCTGGCTGATAAAGCGCTGCAACTTCTTTGATTAAATTGACATATTCTTGATCGTCCAAATCCAAGTGGCCACCTTCACGTGTTGTCCGAATGGTGAAAACCACTTCCTTACCATTACATTTTTCAAATATAGCAGGTGCTACTCTTAAAATATCATCTTTCGGAAGGTAGTCTGCTCGCCATTCAACAATATCTGCCTCTGCTAGACGTTCTACATCAATGGCCTCTACCTCTTCCAGATTTCTAGGCATAATAGGAACTACTATTTTCATTTATCTACCTGTATCGTAAAGACCTTTAGGTAATTACTACTTTCATCATTTTTATTGATTACAAAATCGGCTGGCAAGCGGTAACTTGCCTCATAACGGTGTTTTCTAACACCAAAACCTTTTTCAATCTGCCGCTTAAATTTTTCAACAGAAACATTTGCGGCGTTGGTCGAAGCGATAATAGTTCCACCTGTCTTTAGTATTTCCAAAGATTGAGAAATCAACTTGTGGTAATCTTTGGCTACTGAAAAGGTTTGTTTCTTATTTCGTGCAAAGCTTGGCGGATCCAAGACAATCACATCATAAGTCAAGCCTTTACGTTTGGCATATTTGAAATATTCAAATACATCCATTACTACAAAGTGATGATTATCTAAGTCTAAACTATTAACCTTAAAGTGAGCTTTAGAAAGTTCTCGCGAGCGTTTGGCTAAGTCAACAGAAGTCGTTTCCCCTGCTCCGCCCATGGCAGCAGCAATAGAAAATGCTGCCGTGTACGAAAACATGTTCAAAAGTGACTTGCCTGCCGCCAGGCCATCCACCAAGGAACCACGTACCTCATGCTGATCCAAAAAGATTCCCGTCATCAGTCCATCATTCATAAAGACCTGATAGTGAACTCCATTTTCCAACACTGTGAAATACTCAGGGGCTTCTTCTCCATAAAGATGAGCAGACTCAAAGGCCAAACCTTTAAAACGAATCTTCTCATAAGCTCCTCTTACTTCTGGAAATACCTGTTGAAAGGCAGCAACAATCATCTCTTTGACAGAATAAATAAAGGTATTATACCATGAAAAAACTGCGTATTCATCATACAAGTCAACCGTCATTCCACCAAAATTATCTCCATCTTGATTAAATAAACGAAAAGCATTCGTCATCTCAGATTGATAAAAATGTTGACGTTTCTGTTTAGCATCCACGAATAATTTAACAAAAAAATCCACGGTCAAGTCTTGGTTGCTTCTACTAAACAGCCAGCCTATTCCCTTATTCTGTTTGGACAAATAAGCCTGACCTAAATAGCTTCCAGATTCTGAATACAAAACAGCCAGCCTGTCTTCATCAAACGAAAAACCTGAAAAATCAGCGCTATCCAAGAGTTGAATCCCTCTGTTTATTTTCTGTTCTGCAATACGGTTTACCTTTATTTTCATAGAATTATTATAACATGTTTCTTCATATATGCCAAAAAAACTCTAAACTTTGAGGCTTATTTTAAAATTATGGTATAATGAACTAAGCTTTTAGAAAGGACCATGAGTTTTTATTGTGAAAAAACTAATTGACTACGTCAAGAAGAGCGGACAAACTCGACTTGGCTTCGTCTTGATTTTGCTAATCATTTACTGGCTCAAAACACTCTGGGCCTACTATGTTGATTTTAATTTAGATACCCAAGGATTTTTCCAAAATTTTATCGCTATTATAAATCCTCTACCAGTAGGGATTTTATTGCTTGGTCTCTCGCTTTATATAAAGAATACGAAAGCATTCTATAGTGTAGCGATGACCATTTATATTGTTCTTTTCGCCTGGCTCTTTTCAAATGCAGTCTATTATAGAGAATTTTCCGATTATATCTCCATTTCTACCATGATGGCTACCTCTAGCGTATCTGCTGGACTAGGAGAAGCAGCTCTTAAGTTATTTAGGCTATGGGATATTGTCTATTTTCTTGATTTTATAGCTTTTGGTTTCTTAGTCTACCGTAAGGCATTTCACTGGGACAAAACTCCATTTCATAAAAAATCTAGCTTTGCCATCACAGCCTTTTCAGTATTATTGTTCTCTATCAATCTCTTTTTAGCAGAAATTGATAGACCTGAGCTACTTACAAGAGGATTTTCTAATACTTATATCGTCAGAGCCATTGGGTTACCAGCTTTCCTTGGCTACAATGCTAATCAAACCTACAATGCCCATAGGGATCGCTCTGGGGCCACTGCCTCAGACCTGGAGCCTGTAAAACAATATATTACAGAACATTATGCTCAACCGAATGACAACTACTTCGGTATTGCCAAAGGACGAAATGTTATCTATCTCCACCTAGAAAGCTTACAACAATTTGTTATTGACTATAAGTTGAACGTCAACGGTGTCGAATACGAAGTCACACCTTTCCTCAATTCTCTGTATCATTCTAGCTCTACTCTCGCCTTTTCTAATTTCTTTAACCAAGTGAAGGCAGGTAAAACCTCTGATGCCGAAACCATGATTGAAACCTCACTTTTTGGACTCAATCAAGGCTCTTTCATGGTCCAATATGGTGGAAGCAATACCCAGCAAGCTGCACCATATATTCTCTCTCAAAATGGTGGCTATACATCTGCTGTATTCCACGGTAACGCAGCCAGTTTCTGGAATAGGAACAACACCTATAAACAGTGGGGTTACAATTACTTCTTTGATCAATCCTACTTCTCTGAAGCCACTGCTGAAAATTCATTCCAATACGGTCTGAATGATAAAATCATGTTCGCCGACTCTATCCAATATCTTGAACATTTACAGCAACCCTTCTATACCAAATTTATCACAGTTTCCAACCACTACCCCTATACAACCAGCTTGATTGGGGATGAGATAGGCTTTCCATTAGCCAATACAGATGATGAAACCATTAATGGTTATTTTGCTACTGCCAACTATCTCGATGCGTCCATAAAGGCATTTTTCGATTACTTAAAAGCGACTGGCTTGTACGAAAACTCCGTCATCGTCCTCTATGGTGATCACTATGGGATTTCTAATTCACGCAATCCTGACTTGGCACCATTGATTGGAAAAGATTCACAGACTTGGTCAGATTTTGACAATGCCATGATGCAACGTGTTCCATATATGATTGTTGTACCTGGAATGACCAACGGTGGGATTTTTGATACCTATGGTGGTGAGATTGATGCACTTCCTACTCTCGAACATCTTTTAGGAATCAAATCCGATAACTATCTCCAAGTTGGTCAAGACCTACTTTCCAGCCAACACAGCCAAATTGTGGCTCTTCGAACCGCTGGCAGTTTCATCACACCAAAATACACTAGCTACGAAGGTAAAATCTACTATACAGAAACTGGTCTTGAAATTACAAATCCAGATGAGACAACTCAAAAAGAAATTGATGCAATTAAAGAAGCTACTGCAGCACAACTAGCGACTAGCGATGCCATTCAAACTGGTGATCTTATCCGATTCTTCGACAATGGATTGCCAGCCTTAGATTCAAGTCAATATAACTACATTGACTCATTGGCTGCCGAGATTGCACTAGAGAATAAACTTGGTACACAATCGACAAGTTTGTATAGTAAAAACGGCAATAAATCAACAATTGAACTATTTAAAGCACCAAGCTACCTAGAACTTCACGGTAGTACAACTGCTACTAGCACACCAAATACTGGTACAAGTACAAGCACTAGCTCAACAAGTACCAGTGCAAATTCGCAGTAATACACTAAAAGGCTTAGAATCATGTCAGTTACTACATTGATTCTAAGCCTTTTATACTCAATGAAAATCAAAAACAGGCTAGCTCCAAAGGTTTGGGGAACCTTTGGAGGTTGGAGATAGAGCGAACGTAGTTCGTTTCTACTTAGCAGATAGAACCCTGTTACTATTTTGTTTCAAGGTAACAGGCTGAAAGGCTCCACTGGAGCCTTTCACTCATCAAATCAAGTCAACAACGTCTGATTTTGATTTTCGAAGAGTATTAGACCACTATTTCAAATCACTCATCTCTATTCCATCAAGGAAATATAGAATCCTCACTAGACTCTTCCCCTGTTGATGGATTCTTAGGGGCATCTATGGGTGCAACAGTACTACTTTCAGTTGCTTTTGTATCTTCTGTTGTAGTTTCAATGTCTGTTACAGTTTCTACTTCTGGGCTAGGTGTCAACAAATCATCTAACCAGCCGTCTGCATCCTCTTCTCCATTAGGGACATCTGGAGTATTCGGCAGTGGATTTCCAGGCAACCAAGTGTTCCCTTTCTCAGCTGTTCCGTCTTTGCTATCACTTTCAACTTTATCAAAATGAATATCGTAGACAGTATCTTTCAAAATAGGTGTGTCCCATGCTACATTTGGAATAATCGATTTTGTATAATCTCGTTTATAACCTGTATCACTCTTCAAAGATGGCGGAAAAATTCCAGCTTGGTTCAATGTTAACCCTTTTCTAACAAGGTAAACAACTGTTTTACTAGTTCCCAAATGTGTCTGAAGTTGACCGCCTTCACCTGCTCGAAATGCAAGAGCTACATAATTCTTTGGATCATGCCAATGGTAATTTGGATGTCTACTTGGATCATTGATGTCCGTTGGATTATCCATATTTTCGGCAATATATGGCCCTATACGAGGAGCTGTTGTCCCAAATGCTGCCAAGCTTGTTGTGGCACTAACATAATCTGTATCTTTTTCTCCACCAGTAATAACTGTCCTAAACTCAATGAATTCATAATCTTTACTTGGAATCGGTTCTGGTACAACAAGCCCCTGCTCCTTAGCTTGTTTCCAAGTTAAGTCAGATTTCACAAAGTATATGAACCCTGCTCGAATCTCACCATTTAATTTTAAACGCCCATTGGCTATCGCACTATATTTAACAGGTACATAGTCTGATAGATCAATATTTGAAACATCATCACTTGGAGTGTAAATATTTTTGGTTGGCTTACGATAAACAGTATCAAAATCAGCATAAAAACTTTGATGTTCTCTTGCCATCTTGCCAGACTTTGGCAAAGTAGCATTCCAACCATTAAAGACGCGTCCCTTTTGTTGAAGGGTCTGCGGATAGGCGATGTTCAAATCCTCCCAATTTAAATCTTTACGAACCAAATAATAAACTCTCTTCGTTTTTTTACCATTAACGACAAAATCACCAAAATCACTATTTGTACTGAATGTTACTAGAATAAAATTTTTAATATCCTGAAGCCCTTCTGGATGATACTTTTGATGGACACCATTACGTGTTAAATTTTCTGTTGAACCTTCTGTATAAAAAGGCCCATAGACCGATTGTTTCTCAATAGCAAGATTTACCGTTTCGGTCTTAACATCACGCTCAGGATCATCTGGCAAACTAGGATCAATTTTATAAACGTGCGCATGGTCCCCATGGCGTACACTCATATAGTTCCCATCAATTGTAATGTCCTCACGCTTGACTTTAAAACGCTCCATATACTGCTTAATGAGACGTTCTTTTCTCTGTTCAAGAGTTTCTCCATCCTTTTGCTTAAGAATACGATCCTCTGGACTTTCAAACGGCTTCCTTGTATCAATTTCCTTTAATAAAACAATATGTGTGTGATCTCCATGCGGATATTCTAATCCAATTTGACCGTCAACAATGACTTTCTTAAGACGTGATGGCTCTAAATTCAGTTCTTTTGCTAAGTAGTCCAATTTGGTTTGATACTCAGTATTTTCTACCTCGGACAATGGCTTCTTATCCGATTCAACATTTGGTTTATACTGGTTTACAAGATAAGACCATTTACTCTTTTTCAATGTTTCAAAATGAATAAGATGCAAATGTTTCCCATGCATTACTAGAATCCCAATTTCCGTTACACCGTTGATATTTTGCCCATCAAACAAGAAACCATCACTCGTTTGAAAATCAATCCCCGGAATCCCTTCCTGTCGGTGAACGATAGGAAGAGTTGGCGATTGACGACTATCAGAGGTCAATTGTCTGTGGGTCGTGCCACCTAAGCTTGATTTTAAAATATAGTGATAATGATCTCCATGCCGAACAGTATAGCCATTGGCATCCTCTGCGACAATATCTTTAGGATCAAAAACGTATTCATCTTCGGTCTGTTTCGAACCAGATGGTCGCTGATTTCTATTAGGTTGAGAAGAATGTGTTTTTTCTTGATAGATCTCAGGAATTAAATAAGCCCATTTTGTATTCTTTAAATCTGAATAAAAGAAAAAGTGCTTATGATCGCCATGATTGACAATAATTCCTAAATCAGTTTTTTCCTCAATTTGTGACTCATCAGTGAATAAAAATCCATCATCTGTCGCTTTATCAATCCCTGGAACTTCCTTTTTCGAATCTGAAGGAATCTCTTTTGATTGCTTTGATTGCGATGTTTCTATGCTTGTTATTTTTTGATGGCTCGATTGCTCTTTATAATTAGACACTTGATAGGTTACCAATACTACAGCACAAATAAGCGATACTCCTGCTACATAAAGCAAAGTCTTACCTTGTTTCATATCACTGTTTCTCTCCTTGTCTACTATTATATTTATGTTGTTGATATGATAAATGGGAGTGGGAAAGAACTCGACCATTCATAGAAGAGTTCGTCAACAAGTCTTTATTTCTAGTTGTTGAGCTGAAACAGTCTATCCCCAGACTGTTTCACTCCCACCCCCGCACAGCTCAAACTGTCTGGGAGACAGTTTGAGGTTGGAGATAAGGCGAACTCTGTTCGCATCAGTCGTAGAGGTCAGATTTGGAGTGTAAAACACGAATTGCTGAGATTTGCTTCGCAAATCTTATCTCCAACCTTCTTCCTCGCTTTCATGCTTCGAGGCTCAGGCTGAAACAGTTCCCCGAACTGTTTCACTCCACTGGACTGTTAAACCCAATCAACCACTGCGCTGAGATGTTGACACTAACGTTGAGAAGCGGTGCTGGGCTTTGCCCAGATTCATCTCCATATCCATTTACTTCATAAAATAAAATTTGTCGCCTTTTTAATTTACCAGTTAAGTATATCATTCATATTGAAATTTAGCAAGCTCTGAGCGAATTAAAACAAAATAAAGAGCTTGGTACACAGACCAAACTCTTTATTTTATATACTTATTTAGCAAGCTTTGCTTTAGCAGCATCAGCAAGTGCTGTGAAAGCTACTGCATCGTTTACTGCCAAGTCAGCAAGCATTTTGCGGTTTACTTCGATTTCTGCCAATTTCAAACCGTGCATCAATTGTGAGTATGACAAACCGTTCATGCGAGCAGCCGCGTTGATACGAGTGATCCACAATTTACGGAAATCACGTTTTTTCTGACGGCGGTCACGGTATGCATAGTAGTAAGAGTTCATTACTTGTTCTTTCGCAGTGCGGAACAAGAGATGTTTAGCTCCATAGTAACCTTTAGCTAATTTTAAAATACGTTTACGGCGTTTACGAGAAACAACGCCACCTTTAACACGTGCCATTTAATTTTCCTCCAAATAATTCAAATAATAAGTAGTGCTATATCAGTGCTTAGCGCATTTGAGTAAGCATTGACTTGATACGCTTGAAGTCACCAGCATGTACCATACCTGCTTTACGAAGGTGACGACGTTGTTTTTTAGTTTTACCGTGGAAACGGTGTGAAGTATAAGCGCGGAAGCGTTTCAATCCACCAGAACCTGTACGTTTGAAACGTTTAGCTGATGCGCGGTGAGTTTTTTGTTTTGGCATGTTAATTCTCCTTTTGCTTAAAAAGCTTATTTTTTATCTGAAGCTGGGGCCAATTGCATAAACATTTGACGTCCGTCCATCTTAGCGCGTTGTTCGATAATGGCAATATCTTGGGTTGCTTCAGCGAACTCAGCTAATACTTTCGCTCCAACTTCTTTGTGGGTAATCATACGACCCTTGAAACGGATCGAAACCTTAACCTTATTTCCTTTTTCAAGGAATTTACGGGCATGACGAAGTTTTGTCTCGAAGTCCCCTTTATCAATAACTGGACTTAGACGCACTTCTTTCACAGTGACAACACTTTGTTTTTTGCGTTGTTCTTTCTGTTTCTTCTGATATTCAAATTTGAACTTACCGTAGTCCATAATTTTCGCTACTGGTGGTTTAGCTTGCGGTTGAATCAATACTAAATCCACGTTGGCGCTATCAGCAATGGCCTGAGCCTCATTGAGCGGTTTGATTCCCAACTGTTCACCCTCAAGACCGATAAGACGAACTTCACGCACTCGAATTTCATCATTGATGAACAAATCTTGCTTTGCTATGGCTTTTCACCTCATTTTATATTTTTCGAGAAAAACGAAACGGACTTGCTAAACAAGTCCGCACTACACCATTATTCTTTCCGAAGAAATCTTAATCCGTAGAGCCAGACAACGTTAGTCGCAAGGCGAGAAGCTCTCACTTCTGCTTTTCTCAATACGACTATTCTAACATGTCTAAAACTACTTGTCAAGAATTTCTTTCGCTTTTTCGGAAATAAATTTCACTACACCTTCGATGGATACTCCTGTTGTATCAAATGTGATGGCATCGTCAGCAGCTTTCAAAGGTGAAACCTCCCGAGTACTGTCTTTCAGGTCACGAGCTGCAATCTCCTCTTTCAAGATTTCCAAGTCTGTCTCGATGCCACGTTCCGTATTTTCCTTAAAACGACGCATGGCACGCTCTTCCACTGAAGCAATCAGGAAAATCTTGAGTTCCGCCTGTGGTAATACGACTGTTCCAATATCGCGACCATCCATAACAATGCCGCCAGCCTGGGCAATTTCCTGTTGCAAGCGTACCAATTCTTCCCGTACTAGAGGAAGTGCTGCTACTGCCGACACATTATTTGTTACTTGGTTATCACGAATTGGTAAAGTGACATCTTCATCACCCACAAAAACTAATTGTTGACCATTTTCATCACGCCCAAATCGAATAGGGTACTGAGCAAGCAAGGCCACGATTCTATTTTGATCTGTGACCTCTATGCCGTTTGTCAAGGCTAGATAGGTAGCCGAGCGATACATAGCTCCTGTATCTAAGTAAGTATATCCAAAATTTTTAGCAATAATTTTAGCAACCGTTGACTTCCCGCTTGAAGCTGGACCGTCAATTGCAATTTGAATTGATTTCATAACTCCTCTTTATCTAATACGGACTACATCACCTGGATGCGCAAGCCAAGACCCTGTGGTCATTTTCTCTGGATTTAATCGCTCTAGCTCAGCAATTGAAATCCCGCCACGTGCGGCTAATTGTCCAACACCTTCACCTGCTTGAACAGTAATGGTAGAGCCATCCGTAGCTTCTGCTAGACTGGAACTTGTTTCCGTTGTTTCTGTTTCTGTCGCATCAGTAGAAGTAGACTCCTGTGTTTCTGCAACTGAAGTTGAACTTTCTGCTACAACTGCTGCGGAGCTTGGATTATAGAATTCTTTAGTTGAATCTGTTTTACTTCCTCCAACCGACAAATAGATGGCAGTGATACCAATAATCAGTACGATAACAAAGAAAATAATTGCCAAGACTGTAAATACTGTTGTACTTGCTACTCCCTTGTTTAAACGTTCTTTTCGACTAACTGTTTCTGTTTGATAAACTTCTTCATTCCATGGCTCTTGTGACATTATCGAGAAAACTCCTTGTATTTTTATTAAAATATGATTACAATACTAATATGAAAATAAAACTTATTCCTGAACGGTGCATTGCCTGCGGGCTCTGTCAAACCTATTCATCTATATTCGATTATGATGACGACGGTATCGTTGTTTTTTCAGACGACTCACAATTTGAGAAAACGATTGAACCCAATCCAGATATTCTCAAAGCTATCAAATCATGTCCTACAAAAGCCATTTCAGCGGATTGATTTGGCTTTTTTTGTATAATACTCTTCAAAATAATCCTGTTTTATTAAATGGTCTATTAATTCAATCTCACCCTTGAAGCAATTATGAATAGCTAAATGGTTAATAAAGTATTTTTTCGGCCATTTGCGCATGTGATACACCTGTCCATTGGGAAATTCTTGTGAAAATATGCGAATGGCTAGATAAGAAACTTCAATTTTTTCTATGGTAGCAATTTCAATTTTCTGTACTGCAAAAGGATTAGCTGAAGCAATCCGTAAATGCTTTTCTTTTATCTCGAAATAGCGATGTAAGCCAAGCACTACTAATACAGCAAAGAGAGAGAGCAGTAAGATAAATAATCTTGACACTCTCAACTTTTCCAATAAAAGTGTCATACCAATGAAAATAGGCGTGAAGGTAAGTGACCAGTAAATAATGGCCCATGATAAATCCGGTTGCCAATGGTAACGAATTTTACCAAAAATTTTGATCATATCGGACCTCCATCTATTATTCTAGCACAAAAAAAGAGATTTTCCTATGAAAACCTCTATCTTTTGAAATTTTTATTACATTTACATGACAACGGCGTCTTATTTGTAAAAGAAATGAAATATTTTACTTCTCTCTATTACGAACTTTTCAGCAACCATTTATAGTTGACAAGGTTTACTTGCCAATAAACCTTAATTTATTGAACAAATTTTAAAATCCACAAATTCTTTGTATTTTACCATAATAATATATATCAATGATAAATAACACCGAGTCCTCGAATGATGTAAAAATCATAAATATAACTTTTGAAAATATGAATACTACTTAAAATAAGTAAGAGAGCCGAAATAAGGAAAACCAGTCTTTGAATTTTCGGATACATTTTTAATAACTTCCAATACCCGAACATCATCATCAAGCATAGTGGAACAAATAATCCAATGATATATCTACCTTGTGGCTGATAATCAGTAAAGTAACTCCTATAAACGTGTAAAAAAATAGTTATTAGCATTGAGCCTGCAAGTGATAAATATGCAAAAATTTCCCATATCGAGAGCTTTATTTTAAACTTATAAAAAATGCTAAAACATACTCCAATTATCAAACTATACCAATAGACATTGTAGAGAAAGTCTGACAGAACCAAGGACATATAGCTAAATCGACCAATAAATGACTGCCAAGTCCAAACAATAAAATCATAGTTACGCCAAGTAAAAAACTCTATAAAATTTCTACCATAACTAACAGCGCCATTTAACATTGACTCACCACCCTGTTCAATCCATTTTTGATGAGCAGCTTCAAAGGCACTACTGCCAAAAAAATCTCCATATAAGAGATAATTTCTTACAAAAAATGGTGCAACAACGACAATTAAGATAATTGATAGTAAGACACAATGATTGATTTTCATTACGAAGCTATTGTGCTTCAGTTTATTAGAGTAGTTGATTGCGAACAGGAAATATATACCAGCAAACAATACAAAACCATAGGTATTGATATATCCCAATAAGCAAACAATAAAATCCAATGCTAAATAAATGGTATCAAAATATGTCCACTTGCGAGCAATGCTTGTTTTTACAACTACATCAGTGACTAAAGCTACTCCCAACAATCCAATGATGTCATTATTAACGTAGGAGGATAAAAAGATAATTTGTGGCCAAAGTCCAACAAATAAGATTGTAAACAAGCAAATCATTTTACTTTTTGTGATTCTCCAGACAGAAAGTGCAATCACATTTGCAGTCAAAACTCCGCTAATAACACTAGTAAATCTTGCAGCTAATAACAGTGCCTGGTCACTTTGGCTAAATAAACTCGTAACTTTCATGAAAAGCGCACTAAACAATGGAGCTAGGAACTGAGAATAAAAACCATAAGACCAATTTCCACCTCTATCAAATAAAGTTTCGGTATCATAGCCAGTTGGGAGATGTCCATGCTTATATATAAACATGGGAATCTTATAGCGTAAGTACTCATCAGGAGCACCATCAAATGGAATTGTTTTTGCCCATACTAAATAGGTTAAAAACAAAATAGAACTGAATAGAATTAAAAAAATTTGGAATCTATAGCGTTTCATTAGTTCTCCAATAAGTAAAGTTTTTAATCAATAATAACATAACCAATAATAAGGTGAATGCTACTAATACTAGAATCTCTATAAAAAGTAATTAGTCCCTATGCTCTATTTCAGTTCTATCACTAATAATATATTTAGGTCTGTGTTTTACTTCTAAATAGATTTTCCCGATATATTCACCAATTATCCCCAGACATACTAATTGAACGCCACAAAATAGGCTGAGTAAAGTACCATTTGATGCCCAACCTGAAACGGTTTGACCAGAGAAAAACTTGATAAAAATCCAAAGAATTACTAAGAAACTAATAAAAGCCATGAGCAAGCCTAAAACTGTTACCAATCTAATAGGTTTTACACTTAAACTAGTAATCCCATCAAATGCAAGATTTATCATCTTATTCAGTGGATACTTACTTTTCCCTGCTACTCTCTCGTTACGCTTATAATAAACTGCAGAGCTATTAAAACCAACCAGAGGAAACATACCTCTCAAAAACAAATTGACCTCATCAAACTTTTTGAATTCGTTCAGAACTTTACTAGAAACCAAACGATAATCTGCATGATTATAGATAGCTTCCACTCCCATCATATCCAGCATTTTATAGAAGAGGTGAGCGGTTGTTTTCTTAAAAAATTTATCAGAATCACGATCATTCCTGACACCATATACAATTTCTGCTCCTTGCATATATGCAAAAATCATTTCATCCATTGCGTCAATATCATCTTGACCATCACAATCAATGGAAATCGTAATATCCGCCCAATTCTTACTTTCCATCAAGCCGGCATAAACTGCATTTTGATGTCCTCTATTTCGACTTTGACGCAATCCAGTACAATGAACTGATTGTTTTGATAGATTAGAAATAATTTTCCATGTATCATCTTTACTTCCATCATCTACAAATACTATTCTACTATTTTTAGCAACCAAACCTTCTTCAATTAGTGATTGTATTTTCTTTAAAAACAATGGAGCAGTAATTGGTAAAACATCCTCTTCATTATAGCAAGGAACAATAATTGCTAAAATGGGCAATTCTAAAAACTTCACTATACTCCTCTTTTCCACTTACTTTAACGAACAATATCAGTATATATCCAAAAGTAGTAACCAACTATTTAACTTTTTTCTTTTACTATATAGATTGGCCTTTTCTTTGTTTCTAAAAAAATTTTTGAAATATATTTACCAATAATACCCAAAGCTAATAATTGAATCCCACCTAAGAATAAAATAACTGTCACTAGGCTCGCCCAACCTGGAACTGGATCAGCAAAAATTAGTTGGCGAATAATAACAAAAATAGTACTTATTATTGAAACAATAAAAGAGCAAAGTCCAGCCCATGTAGCAAGTGTTAATGGTACATCAGAAAAATTTATAAATCCCTCAACAGAATATTTAAATAAACTCCAAAAATTCCATGATGTTTCTCCTGCAATTCTTTCACGATTTTCATAAGAGATATAGGTAACTTTATAACCTACCCATGAAAATAATCCTTTAGAAAATCGATTTACTTCTTTTAATTCTAAAATACTATTAACAACTTGTCGAGTCATTAACCGAAAATCTCGTGCTCCATCAACCATTTCCGTACTTGATACTCTATTCATTATCTTATAAAAAAGGTTAGCAAAAAATGAGCGAATAACTGGTTCCCCAGTGCGATTGGATCGACGAGTTGCAACAATATCGTAACCTTCGTTTATTTTCGAATACATTTCAATTAGAAGTTCTGGAGGGTCTTGCAAATCAACATCCATAACGGTCACAAAATCTCCATCGGTCGACTCCAATCCAGCCAGCAATGCAGCTTCCTTACCAAAGTTTCGTGAAAAAGAAATAAAGTGTATATTCGGATTTTGGCTTGAAACTTCCTTCAAGACTTTTAAAGTACCGTCTGATGAGCCATCATCTATAAATATATAGCTAAATTGAAGTTTACTGCTTAATTCATTTTCAATTTTCGTTATAGATTCTAAAAAGGGAACAATTGTCTTTTCTTCGTTAAAACATGGAACGACGACCGATAGTTTTTTCATTTAATTTCTCCAAAATTTTACATACCACCAAATAACAAAATAAACATACAAAAGATATACTTTCAACCGTGAAACCTATTTTTTGCAAAGTAGTTTTAGCAAAGTAAACTGATACATGACCACTGGAGGAAATTTTAAGAGTAGCCCTTCCATCATATAATGCTTTCTTATTATTTTCTGGTTTTCCTACTTGTAAATCAGCATGTATTTCCTCAGGAGTTTTTTCAACATAGAATATCTGAGGTTGACTTCCGTTCGCACCTTCCGAATATTCAGCGATATATCCTTCATACCAAATTCTTGGGAGTACAATTAGCTGTTCCTCCCCTTCACTGGCCAATTTTACATCAAACTCTAATAAATTATAGCCATGTCTAATATTGGTAACTTCAACAGAGTCTCCGTCAAATTCAAAATTGTTAATAACACCATTCCTAATATTTTCATGATTTACATCTATGTTCAGATATTCATCACCAGATGTATCATATTGATAAGTCAGAGGATTATTATATGCATTTAAAGCATCCTGATTTGTATTAAATATAATTTCTCGAGTAGTTGATGTATAACCTCTCTCAGAGTAGGGAATGCCATCTATTGTAAATCTCATTGGAAACGCATAAATATAAATTAAAAACTGAAGAACCGTTGCTAGAATTACTATATTTTTGGATGCTGATTTAGCAAGTGCAAAAATGACAAAAACCGGTAACAGATAGATTAGGCGTTCGGTATATTGAAAAACTGATAGAAAGGACTCCCTTAATAGATGCCATGGTAAGATGTTAGAAGAAAAGATAAACATTAACACTGTAGCAAAAACTAACTGCTTTGAGAAACGATCTAATTTTCTAATGGAAAAAATAGCTAGTAAAATAAATACATATATAATCGGCCAATAATAATTAGATAAAATAGACAGAATGCTACCGGGAGCCATTAGGGCTCCAGAGGGAAAAGGATGGTCACGTAATTTCCAATTAACAAAAAATATTTGTGAAGCATTCTGCTCAAGATACTGAACAATAAAACCACTTAGCAATAAAATAGAAATAAGAACAGAATAGATAAAAGATTTTATTTTTTTGAAACTTAGCAAATCTATATTCAGCAGAACTAGAACTAATGCAAAAATAGCTAAGACAACTGTAGATATTATATGAGTTTGAACCAATAAAGAAATTACAATTGCTAAAAGAATTGGATTGCACTCATCTTTATAAATCACTTTGTAAATTGAATATAATAACAGAGGAATCAGCGGCACCACCGCAGTCATCCCAAATCCAAAATATGTCACTGAACAGGATATTGCAATGGCTCCACAAAAAGAGTGAAGCCACCTTCCTGTCATCTTTTCTAAAGTAAAATAAGTTGTGCAAACTGTTGCGAAAGTCGATTGCCAAACCAACACAGCAAAAGAAAGTGTAGCAACCTTTGTTTTAATAAAAACTATAGCAGGAAGATATAAGACCCAGTTGCCATAAAACATAGGCACACCATAGCCTGAGCCTTTAAGAAAAACATAGTTTAAGCTAGGTAAAAAATCATAATTGCGAATAGATTGAGCTAGACCAACAATTCTGCCTAGATGAAAAGGATAGTCATATATTATACTTGACATATTCGCAGAATAATAAGAAATAATTGTAAACAATACTGAATATATAAATAGATAAATATACCTATTATAAACTATCTTTTTTATCATGAATACTCTCCATAGGTAGAATTTTTTAGTTTTCTACACTAAAAAATTCAGCGTAATTTTTTAAATAATTTTTTCCAACTGTAATATCATACTGAATAAGCTTCAAATCATCAGCAGTTAATTGACCTTCTTCATCCAACTCAGTTTTATCAACGCTAGATTTTTCTAATACATCCGTTAAAAGTGCATAATAAGGGGACACTTTTGAATTTGTATGTGCTAATAGTGCCGCCGGAAAATCACTGGAATTGATTAACGGAAAATTTAATTTCTGATTATCTTTATTACTCCAAATAAAATAATCGGTTAAATACTTGGACTCTGAATTATTCTTAAAAAGAGTTTCAGGATACAATCCTGGAAGATGATCGCCATAGAAAACAACTGTTATCTTCTTTTCCATTGTTGATAATTTATCTAAAAATTCTTTTGTGACTTTATCCGTTTCAAAAAGTAGGCGTGAGAAATTAGAAAGTTGATTATTTTCATCCGCACTAAAGCCTTCACCTACTCCTGTGATTTCAGACGGCTCACCTATGGACCACGGAACATGATTTTGGTAAGTAATGACTGAAAAGAATTGGCTTTGATTCATATCTAGTTTATCAAGAATATTTTGATAGGTTGAACTATCGCTTGGAAAATTACCATATTTTATACTTTCCGTTGGTGGTAACGCAAGATTATCGTTTGCTATAAAGCTATCGAAGCCTAATTTACCATAAACTTCTCCTCTAGAGTATAATTTTGTTTCTCCAAGATGAATAACATAGCGATTCTGAGAATGATAGACATAACTAATAGAAGGTAATTTTTTCATTTTAGGAACAACTTCAGTATTATATATTGAGATTGACGAAGACAAATTATAATATGGTAAACCAAGTAGCGTTTGAATTTCAATATTCGCAGTACCACCGCCATAAGCGTCCGATTTCATTAAACCGCTCGTCGTTTCGGAAGCAATTTCTTTAAAATTAGGCAAAACGTCTTGGCTTAGTGTTACTCCTTCAAGTCTAGTGGGATCGGCTAGACTCTCACTTAATATAAAGATGACTGTTTCATCCTCTATCAATTGCGAACGACTAGCATTTATTTCGGCAGCCCTCTTTTTATATTTTTCAACTAACGTTTGAATCGTTTGCTGGTTATAATTATTTGGCTTGTCCATTATCGGACGAGTGAATTGTTTCATCCACACATAAGATAGTGATTGAAAACGCGCTGTAGTTGCGTGACCTGTGAAAGAAATATTATAACTATTATTAAGTCTGGATAAAATAGGAATATTATCCGCAATTCGTCCGTTTTCTTGATTAAAAAATACTGTCAGAATACCAACAAATACCGTGAACACTGCTGAAAGGACTACTAATTGGATTTTTACCTTAGCTATGATTTTTCCCGTCAGATATCTACTCTTTAAAAAGAATGTGATAAATACGGATGTAATAATTAATAAAATTGCTACACTTAAAATCTTTAAGTCTATATAATTAAAGATTAAATCAAGTTGAGATACCATTGAAAAATCTGTCAACAATAGCGGTTCACGCCTCATGGAATACTTCATTCCATTTACAATCGCTACTGTAATTCCAGAAAAAATAATCAAAATAGTTGATGGCCAATAGCGATTAAAAAGTAGGTAGACGGTCAAATTGATTAACGCAAATAATATTATTTGAAATGCAGTTGCTCCTGGAAAAATATATTCCCCATAAAAATCTTCGTTCATCCGAATGCCAAATTGGATGAAAAAATTGAAAATCATCGCCAAAAATAAGCTACTAATAATTACTAAAGATAGGCTAGTTTGATTATTTCGCAACTTATTCATTGCTTGCCAAAATGAAATAGTTATAAAAATAACAATTAGTATAACGGTTGCTGAGAAATATAAAATTTGCAAATAGAACTGCTGATAATCACTATAATCTGATAATGCTAAAAATTGCTTCAACTTCTCTATCAGCTTGCTATCGTGCAATACGATTACTGATACTAATAAAGCTAATAATAAATTTGTTGACTTATTTTCATTTAAATAATTAGAATGCTTTCTAATCACTTCAACTTTGCTGGTCAAATACTTCAGAACAAATGCTAAAGAAATGATAATAAAAATTACTCCAAAACTTCCTATCTCAAAAAAATAATCAACATCAAAAGTGGTAATATCAAAAGATTCATTATTAAGATTTTGGGTCATTAGTAAAAAATAAGAGATGAGTAAATATACAAAATATGAATCTATTAACTTTCTAAAAAATTCCCCTCCAATAGTTACAGAAAGATAGGATGAAAAAATGAGAATCGAAATAGCGGATAAGACCTGTAATACATACCGAAATTCGGTTACACTCTGGCTAATAGTGATATAATCTACTAAATATTCACTCAATGAAAATGTTCCAATCACAATAGCTGCTAGCATCAAAACAACTTTCATAAGTATATCTTTTTGTATGCTTTTTTTAAAATACTTTTTCATTGATTGAATTTTCAAATCTCTATCCATTATTTTTCTCATATTTTCGTAAAATATTTTCTTAAAATAAGGCATTTGGAATACTTTCTCTTCCTAATTAAATAACATTTAGATTGTCAACTAATAGACTATTTTCTTTTTTTTCCCTGATGTTCTAATGAAAAGCTTGATATATCCTCATCTAGTTTTATCATATTTGCAAGTCGAATTCCACGCCATTTCTCAATATGGAACAAGGGGTTAACAACTGACCAATATAATTTCTTCTTTACAGAATAATCTTTATCACTCAATATTTTAGGTATATCTTTTAGAATCCCTTTCAAACTTTGACGGAATATAAACCACAAGCTCATTTGTGACTCTGGCGCTCCACTATTTAGACGAACGTTATATGTTTCGTCAAAGATACGTTTTTTATACTCTTTTAACAAAACATCGTTTGAGTGTTCGACTATTGCTCGGCCATTATATGCCTTGTAATATCCCGCATCTATAATATCTTTTCCATACTCATAATCCTCGGAATACTTGACTGGGCGATAACCTATTTCATTCACTAGAAAAAGACGTGGAGCTGCTGAACACACATCACTATAAAATGATTCTTTTGTGTACATTCCAACCTGTTCTGAAACAGTTCTAGTCCAAATCGTCACCGCATCAGGTGTCCCTTGCTCCTCAAATACCGCATTGATGTCGTATTTCATGGCAGGAAAACAATAGTCTCTAGGTTTCTGACGTGCAAGTACCGCAACGACTTTTTCACTAATTTCAAACGGTGCCAGCATCTCATTTAACCAATTTTGATTGTATGGAACAGCATCCTGACTAAGATACACCATATACTCTCCGTCTGATATTTCAGCCGCCATTTGTCGAGTTCCACCATGTGAATATTCACTTTTATCAATCTGCTTTAACGTAAGGTTCCCATATTTATCAGCAAACTTACGAATAATAGGAACAGAATTATCGCTTGAACCAGAATCTGTTATAAGGACATTCCAATTAAAATCTGTCTTTTGATTGTAAAGAGCAGACAATGTTTCTTCTAAATGGTCATTTTCACCATTATAAACTGGAATAAATACTGTAGCTTTAATTTGGTTAGCCATTTATAACCTCTCGACGAATAATTTTCTCCACTTTTTTATAGCTTTCATCCCATGATAAACCAGTATACTTATCACTCATTTGTTCGGCATGCTCATTAATATCGGCTCTTTCGACAGCTTCACATAACTTATTTGCTAATGATACGGGATAGGCTTCCGTATAGAGGATATCATCAATCTCACCGAGAACCATACGGTTATTATCTCCATCGTTCATGACTGGAACACATCCTGCTACCAACAATTCTAAAGGCAATAATGATACATTTGTTAATGAAAGAACTAAACATGCTACACTTTCATGATAAATTGCTGCTAATTGCTCTTTATTTAAAATACCACGGTCTGTAAATTCGAACGGAATATCGTAATTTGACATATCTTGACCGAAAAACTCGATTTCATATTCAGGATGTTTTTCTTTGAAAATTTTCAAAGCCATAACCCCAATTTCAAAACCGCGTCGCTCAGTGTGAGCCCTAGCATAAAATGAAATTTTCTTCTTCTTTACAATTGGTGTTTTGGGTTTATAAATATCGATATCTGCACCGAAATCAAAATAATCTGCTTGCATTCCATATTGACCAACTTTTTCTACAAGCCACTTCCCTGCTGTGATACCATAAAAACCAAACTTATAGGTTGCTTCAGCAAGCATGTATCTAGATCCCACACCAAAGAATATTGGTTCAAAATCCTGAACAAAATAAAACTTATGCAAATGGTCATCTTGTAGATTGAAAACAGCGTAAGCAGTTTCCCAACTCGTAGCAAATACTACATCTTGATTTTTAAAGTCTTCTAATTCTTCTACATCCACGTCTATTCCATAAGAACGAGAAAAAATCTGCTGTGCTTCACCTGCTGATTGTGGAATAGTATTGTTATGATAGATATAAAATGTAATGTGATGTCCCTGACTTTGTAAATATTTCACAAATCGCGAAATGGTCGTATGACCACCGCCGCCAGGTCCGACTGGAGGAGATACCCAAGCAATATTTAACTTGTCTTTGGATAATTTTTCAGGTTTAATATAGGGATGATGAATATAATCAGCACTAGCTAAATCTGAAAATTGTGGCATTTGAGGAAGTTCGTCCATGTTTATTTTAGAGGGAGGGGTAACAACTACTTGGTTTTGTCCTAGTAGATGCGCTTTAATTTTTCGGATTGTTGCCTTGGTTCCTTCTTGGCGATAAGTACGAATAGTACTATGAATAATTTTTTTCATTTTTTCTCCTTTCGGCCTATTCTCCATTTGTAATAATTCCATTTGACAATAAATTTTAACGCCTTAAACGGAACAATAAATAGATTTTTAATATTGCTATTACTAAGGTCTGACATGTTAATATAAAAATCTGGGTAGACTGGGATTTTGACTTCTTTTATGACTTCTACTTTAACTTCTTTTACTACCTCAATTTCCTTGATTATTTCAACCTCATGATAAACTTTTTGACGATTCAATACTTTATTATCTAGAAATGAAGGTAGGGAATTTGGATTTTCAATAATTCGAAAATCATATCCTTTATCCCAAGCTAAGTAAACAACTAGTCTATCAATAATGCTAAATAGTTTATTTTTATCAGAGTAGTCATCTCTAAGTAACTGGCTAATTGGTACATTTAGCAAATGCTTGACCACTTCATCTTTCATCCAAACCGCTCCACCATATGGCAAAACAAAACTATCAAATGATGAAAAATCAATATTTTTCCGCTCGGATACTTCTCTCCACACTTGATTCAATTCGTTTGAGAGCCTATTCTCCATATCAGCATCGACCAAGCGTTGCATTCGGAATGAAGTCGGTACATCAGGAATGAGCACCCCTACATTACTTTTACTTAAAAATTCGAGTAAAATGCTATCGCTCTCGGTAAACATCATATCAGCTAATTCAGTGTAAGTTGAATGTCCGTTATAAAAGTCATCCGAATCAACCATAAAACTGTTCAAAAAACCGATATAGTTGTAGTGAGTAATATTATCTTTTAGTTGGTAAAGAGGAGAAAACGCAAAACCACATTTTTCTATAATAAAAATTTGAGCCACGATAGTAAATTTTTCCAATTCAAGGCGAATCCTCTTTTTCAGTTCTTCACTTTCAACCGAAATAATTATATCGAATTTATTGGCTAACGATTTTATTTTATCAATAATACTGTTAAAGGTCCATAAGTCAGTAAGATGAATAACTACTGCACCATTAGAAAATTCGTCAAAGTTTACTAGCTTTGTTTCTTTTTTTAATAGTTTTTGACTTAATTTGAAAACCGAATCAGGATAGTAAACCTGAGATAGATGGTCAATAATCAAGTTTGTTGGATAGTCTGTTTGTCTCTTTAATTCCTCTAAAATATATGGAGAGATAGGTTGGTGCATTTCAAAAAGTTTAACTTTTAAGAATGGAATTTTGGCCTCAATCAAAGTTTTAGGGTGATCTAATGAAAAATTCAACTTCCCATTATTTTCTATTTTTGTTGTATCTAAAATGGATTGATAATGAAATCCAGCATCTATCAATATTTTTGTTAGTTGTGTTTCATACTGATTAATTACATTTTGAACATCTGTAAAATTTTCTACATTCTTCATAAAATTCAAGAATATTTCAGAACTAAAAACAGACTTTTTAAAAACCATGAAATACGATTGTAAATGTTCTGGAATAAATGGCTCGCTATTTGGAACCTCAGCATGATTTGTCATACCCCAAAAATCTACATCAGTTTGCTGTTCAAAAATTTGATAGTAACCTTCCAAATCCCAAATTGGACCAAAACATGTATCATTCATAAATGTGATGGAATCAAATTCAAGAAGTTCTTGACTATCTAAATTGAAAATCCCATCCCTCCAAGCCGCGAAATCAAAGCCAACATTTTCTCGTATAATAGGATTTGAAATTTTAAACTTACTCTCTAAACTTTCAACTATTGATGTGCTTAATTGACTATTGCTGATGAAAATAGTTCTATCAAAAATGGGTGTAATTGTACTCAATTGATAATCAACATATTCACTATAAGCATTATATTTATTATAGTGAACATATACTAGTAGTCTTCTCATTTAACACCTCTGAGTCCATGTTTTAGATTGTTTTAAAGGTTCCCTGTCTTTTAAGAATTCCATCTGCAGAATCCACCAATGATAAATCAGTTTGATCAATTTTGCGAACGATAGTTACAATCGGCGACTCATCCAATGGTGTTACAGCTAAAATCTCAGAAGCCCTATTCTTCACAACCATCACCATTCTAACCTTAATACTATTAAAGTAATCTAAGCAACACTCATAACTAAATGTTTTTTTACCAATCCCTGTAGTTGACAGGTACATAGAATTATCATTGTATAAAGGTTGCCCTGTATCAAGATCAAAAAATGTAAATGCTAGATAAGTATCATCATCAACTAACTGATCATAAGAGATTTCAAATTGAAGTATATCCTCGGGCTGATAAATTTTATCATGTAGTAATACTGCTTTCAAATTTTGAATTCGATGATTTGTTTCAAGCTCACCTTTTGATGGCGATTCCTCTTCATTCGATGTGGTAGTAGGGGTGTTAGTATGAGTGTTATCCAATTGGTATTGTCCTGCAACATCAAATGGTTCACCATAAGCTTTTACCAAACCGTTCTCGATAAGCACCGCCTTGTTACAATACTTTTTAACAGCACTCATATCATGAGTTACAAGTATTGTTGTTTTACCAGATTTTTTCCGTTCCATGAAATAGTCATTACATTTTCTCTGGAAAGCTTCATCACCAACAGCTAATACTTCATCAAGGATTAGTACATCTCCTTGAGCTTTAATCGCAACGGAGAAAGCTAAGCGTACTTGCATACCACTGGAGTAATTTTTCAGCTTTTGATTCATGAATTCACCAAGTTCAGCAAAATCAACAATATCATCATACATATCATCAATTTCCTTTTGGGTAAATCCTAACATGGCCCCATTCAAATATACATTTTCTTTACCTGTTAATTCTGGGTTAAAACCTACACCAAGTTCAATAAACGAAACTAACTTACCATTTACAGTTGCTTTTCCTTGTTCTGGAACATAAATTTGAGAAATAATTTTAAGGAGTGTTGATTTACCTGAACCATTACGTCCAACAATCCCAAAAAAGTCCCCTTCTTCTACTTCAAAATTGATGTCTCTGAGTACATGTTGTTTTTTATAACCTTTTATCCCTTTAAAGCGATTTACCAAAGCTGTTCGAAGGCTCTGGGTACTTTCAGTCGGCAATTTGAAATATTTTGAAACATGTTCAACTTTTACTGCAATATTTTTTGTCATTAAAGAATCTCCGCAAAACGTTTAGAATTTTTTCTAAAGATAATCAGTCCAATCCCAAAAATTACAAATGGAATGACATATGGAACTGAGGCAATTACCTTGTTTCCAATTAGGTCCCATCCACGCAAGTTTCCATCATAGACGATATAGTGACGAATATCTTGGACAATCTGAGCCAATGGATTAAGCATAAGAAATTTAGCTACTTGTTCTTGCCCTCTATCCAAAAGATACGTTAGTGAATAGATAATCGGTGTAGCATACATCCCAGCCTGCATGATAACTTCCCAAATTGGACCGATGTCTCGATATTTTACAAACAGGCTTGAGAGAATGAAGGCAATCCCTGTAGCCAAAATAACTAGTTCAATAAAGAGAGGAATTAAAACGAGAAAATTGACATTAGGATAAATTCCGTTCACAATTGAGAAGGCTAAAACGACAATTAAGTTGATACTATAGTTAATAGCAGCTCCTGCAACTGAGGAAATAACTATAATCTCTTTGGGAAAACTTAGTTTCCTCAATAAGTCTCCTCGTGATACAATGGATAACATTCCCATATTAGTTGCTTCAGCAAAAAAGTTCCAATTGACCATTGCAAACAAAACGCCAACAGCAGCATGTGGGGTACCATCATCAATTCTCAAAAATCGAATAAAGACAAGATACATGATTGTAAATAGTAACATTGGTTTCAAAATTGACCATAGATGCCCAATAAAGGAACCTTGATAACGTAGTTTAAAATCTGTTTTTATCATCTCTCTTAAGAGTATTTGATTTTCTTTATTTAATAAATTCATAACTATTCCTTATAAGCAAATTTTGTAATTATTAAGCTCGAAAAAACAAAGGTATGGAAAGTTTTATTTTTTCTCAAACCATATTTTTTTAATGTTTTATAGCGTTCTAGCACTGGTTTATCCATAATTGTTACAAACGCTTCGACTAATTCTCTATTTTTCTGAGATAGCGACATTTGTAATAAATGGCTGGCTTGCTTTTGACTATTCTTTATCAAATCCCAATAGATAGCAAATAAAATATGAGGGCGAATCCATTTTTTAAAGCGTTTTGAGAGAGTTCGAGCTCCTAAAACATTATCAGAATGCTGGCGGTACAGTTCCCCTGGTTGATCAATAAATACCAAATTTCCAAAGGCTGACGCAAGCAGGGCCAGATACCAATCATGCATCAAAATATCCTCAGTTACTTGCCACATTTCAGCAAGATGGTGATTAATCATGGCGACACCGCCAGTCACAGTATTCTCAGTCAACTCTTGCACCAATTCCGTATTGGCATGATGAGATTGAGATTTTACCATGCTTTCTGCCATAACCTCTAGATTTTGATTGACAACTTTGAGGTCCATATAAACCATCAATGGCAAATTTGTTGGATAGGTTTGTGCTTTTTTCAGACTAACTTCCAGTTTATCTGGCAACCAAACATCATCTTGGTCACTGAAAAAATAGAAATCAGCAGTATCATAATGAACCAATCTATGGAAACTTTTGATGACACCGAGATTTTCATCTGTCTCAACATCTATGAAATGAATTCGCTGATCTTGTTCAACAAAATCTTTAATAAGCTCTCTTGTTCGATCACTGGAACCATCATCACGAATAAATAGTGTCCAGTCTGTGTAAGTCTGTTCTTGGATAGAGCGAATTTGCTCAGTTAAAAACTGTTGACCATTGTAGGTCGACATGAGTATGTTTACTTTCATTTTAAAAATAATTCCTCGTACTCTTGGACAATTTTTCTCCAGGTGTAGGATTCGTGCATGTGCTTCTTGGCAATATTACCTAGGTCTTCTGCTTCCATCTGCTTATCTATCTGGTTAATCAATTGACTTAAATTACCGGATTCTTTACTCCAATAATGAGCCCCTTCTAGGGCAACTTTGCGGTTAAAATCAACACCTAAAACCAAATTTTCATTGGTTTGCGCCAGTGCTTCTAGGAGACTAGGATTGGTTCCTCCAACTTCATGTCCATGAATATAAGCTCGACATTCTTGGCGCAGATACTTAAGTAGTTCTTGGTCATATACTGTTCCTACAAACTTAATTCGCTTATCGGATATAAAGCCTGTCTCATCTTTCAATTTTTGAAAATAGGCAGAGCCTTCATGGTTTGCAACGATGACTAAATCACGTCTCGTGTTGCTTGCCATAAACTCCCGAATTGCTGTCACATAGTTATTCTCGGGTACAAAACGACCGATAATCAGATAAAATTCTTTCTCTTTAATGTTCCAATTTGTAAAATATTGGCGAACTTGCTCAGATTCTTTTGTTAACTTAGTCGGACTTAAATCTGTACCATAGGCAATAAAGCGTGTATTGGTAGCCGAGTATTCAGATTGAATATAATCCTCAATTCCCTCATTATCAGCAATAATCAAATCAGCATATTTGACCATCATTTTTTCAGAAAATTTTAGATACCTTTGGACTGGCTTAGCCCACTTGGCCCGTTTCCATTCCAAACCGTCTGGATTGACAAACAAGGTACCTCCAACAGAGTGAATCTTTTTCGCAAAAGGTACTATGAAACCACCTATGGTATTTCCCAAGATATAGAAAATTGGTCGCTCTATCTGCTGTTCCTTAATGATTTTAAGGGCATAAGTGATTGCCATCATATCATAAGCAATCACACGAGCTGGTCCAAGTTTTGGTGGATTAATGGTGAAGCAATCTGCGCCTAGGTAGGTCGAATGTTGGTGATGACTTGTATCCGATAAACAAGCCACATGATAGCAAATCTTCTCAGATTGCTGGTAACTGACCAATTGTTGGACAAAGGTCTCAAAGCCACCATATTTTGCTGGTAGTCCACGACTACCGATAATAAAAACGTGTTTCATGAATCCTCTCCATCAAATTGCAGTCCTTTTCATTATACCATTTTTTTATTTTTTTTTCTAATTCTATACGTGGTTTACTTAGTGTGCTATTGTAGGCTAAATTCTACAGATTCCTATGCTAGCCTAGAGAGACAAGAAATCGTGTAAAAGCCATTACAACGAATTTATTTCTCCTGCCTAGGAAGAGTTGAAATGGAGCAAATAAAGTTTGCATTTACTACAAATGAGCCCCCTCGCTCTCTAGTTTCTAGCCCCAGACTGTTTCTCTCCAACAGGATAACCGTAAGCTCAGCGATAAACGATTCTATTGCCCCATGTTTCGAATACATCTAACAAACAGGCAATCCTAGACAAACTTCTATCCTACTCGGACGAGCTAAAACAGAACTATGGACCCTTTCTGCTACTCCTATTTCATTACTGAGAGAAAAACTCAAACTATTTCTTTGACCTAATCGAACAAGAAATAGCTACTGTTAATCCTATTTTCCAGACGGTATTTAAGACATTTCTAAAGGATAAAGACAAGGTTTTAAACGCGTTGGAATTACCTTATTCCAACGCCAAACTGGAAGCTACCAATAATCTCATCAAAGTCATTAAGCGAAATACTTTTGGCTTTAGGAAGATTAAAACTTTAAAAAACGGATTTTAATCGCTTTGAACAGTGAAAAGGGCTGGGGATAGCCCTTTTCAGCCTATCTCCTAAAAATAAGAAAGAGATAGAAAAAGAGAGAACGAGTTCGTCCTCTCTAGGTGTTAGCTTTTCATCTACCCACTACAGTTGACAAAGAGCCAAAAGAGTCTACTAGATATTAAACTTCCAATAAAATCTATTCTTATTCATATTATTGCTCAATCCGAATCAAACTAATTGACATCGTATTGATCAAGCCCATATCTAAGAATTAACGATTTTAATTTCTCTGCGTATGCTGGATCGGTTGCATAACCAGAAGCTAGTAAGCTAGTTAATGCAGACTCATAATCCTTAGCTTGCAAAAAGTTAGAATAATTTTTTATTCTCCAAGGTGTTGAAGTAAAGAAATTACCATAGTCAGCTATACTTTCAAAAATAGTCCCATATGCACGGAATTGTTTCTCGACCGTAACTGTTTTTCCGCTTACAACTTCGTTTGTTTGAACAGTGTAGGTGTTTCCTTTCCAACTTACATCGGCCTTAATTCCAAAAATATTATTCGCATTTGTAGCTAGTTGAGACGTTCCCCATGCACTCTCTAAAATAGTCTGTGCTAACATCACACTAGTAACTATACCTTTATTTTTTGAAACTTGCTGCACTGTAGGTAATATTTTATTAACAAATGCTTGTTGGCTAGTTGTCATCTGAACTCGTTCAACAGTATTTTTCTGGTTAGTCGTTTCAGTTGCTGATGGTTTGCTACCAACAACACTATACCAATTATCAATACCAGTAGCCAAAGCTTTTGCAAGTTTTGTATGGTATGCCTCTTGTTTAATTTTTTGCAATTCAGATGGATTATCCATGAATCCAAGTTCGACTAATATCGCTGGAATTGAAGTCTCGCGTAAAACTGCAAATGTTTCTCTACGAACTCCTCGGTTTACCGCACCAGTTTCACGAATTAGACTAGTTTGAACTTGATTTGCCAAAATCTCACTTTCAGCTAAACGAGTCGGATTGTTATGCATTTTCTGATTAATTTTAGGTTGGTATTCTGGATCATATTGATACCAGTATGTTTCGATACCAGTTGCACTAGATTTCCCTAAACCGGTTGCATTGAAATGGATACTTATGAAGAGATCAGCATTGCTTTGATTAGCCATTCTCGAACGTTCTGTTTTGAAATCAACATCATAGTCTGCTGTACGCGTCATTAACACTTGGTAACCCATTTGTATCAAATTAGCTTTTAATTTGTTGGCGACCGACATTGCTAAGTTCTTCTCGTAAATACCATCATATGATGCACCAGAATCTGAACCGCCATGACCTGGATCAATATAAATTGTATAAGATCGGGAGGACGGAATATTTACAACAGCCGAAGTTACATAATCTTTATAGTCAGAATATACATAATATACAGAGACCTGATAATCACCGATATTATTACTGTGATTTTTTTTATCAATTTGCACTGCGTAAGTACCATCACTTTGAGCAACTGCATTATATGATTTTAAATCGCTAGGATTTTTTTGAGACCAAACAACAACCTCAACATATTTTAAAGAAGATGATGGTACAATATCCGAAACCTTAAGATTGAATGTTCCGTTCTTAGCATCTAACGAAGAAACTGAAAGCTTTCCTGAAGACTTGACAGCTGCCAATTCTGTTGTTGTCGATCCAGCAAAAGTCAGTCTACCATCTGTATCACGATAGTACACATGAATATTGTATTTACCAGTTTCATATTTATGTTGAGCCTTATTGACTGTAAATAGATAACTGCCATCCGCCTGAAGACTGGCTTCATACCATTTTATATCATCCTGACCATTAAATTCTGTCCAGGTTGGTATGATAACTTTACTTAATGTATTAGGTGCTACAATGTCTGTTACTCTGACATTGAAAATACCTTTTAAATTATCTTGTTCAATAATCTTAATATTACCAGAAACTTTAGCTTCAGGTAGATTTGCTACAGCTTCAGTAACATATACCAAACGATTATCTAAACCACGATAATACAAATGAATGTTATATTTACCAGTACCATACTTATGCTGAGCCTTATTGATAGTAAGTAGATAACTACCATCCGTCTGACGATTAGCTTCGTACCATTTTATATCATCTTGACCATTGGAATCTGTCCAAATTGGAACAAGAACCTTGCTAATACCATTAGGCGCTAAAACATTTGTTATACGAACTTTAAAAGTACCGTGTTGTTGATTTATGTCCGATACCGTAATAGTACCTGATGCTTTAGCGGAAGGAAAATCAATAACTGTTTCATTCACATATCTTAGACTACCATCGTCACTCTTATAATATAGATGTAAGTTATATTTACCAGCCTCATAATTATGTTTGGTTCTATTAACAGTTAGGATATAACTGCCATCTGTTTGTCGGCTTGCTTCATACCACTTTATGTCATCTTGGCCACCTGACTCTGTCCAAGTTGGAACAAGAACCTTGCTAATACCATTAGGGGCTACAATATTTGTTATACGTACTTTAAAACTATCACTCTGAGGATTGATATCCAAAATCGTAAAATCTCCTGATAATTTAACTTCAGGGAGATTAGCAATCGTTTCAGTAATGTATACTAAATTTCCATTACTATCCTTATAATATAAATGTAGATTGTAATCACCTACACCATTTTTATGATTTCGTTTATTTACTGTTACCTTATAGTTACCATTTGTCTGACGTTGTGCTTCATACCAAACAATGTCATCTTGGCCACCTGACTTTGTCCAAGTTGGAACAAGGACTTTACTCAAACCGAGTGGCGCTGAAATATTTTCAATATTGACGTCAAAAGTCCCAGTTACTGAATCAATATTAGAAACTGAAATTTTTCCACTAGCTTCTACATCAAATACAACTTCATCTAGATAAACCATTTTACCATTACGATTTGCATAAGTGTGAATCTGATACTTTCCATAATCACGATGTTTTCTCAAATCTACATAAGCAGCACCAGTTTGATTGGCATCATACCAAATAAGATCATCTTGAGAATTTTTTTCTGACCAAACTGCAAATTTAATAACTTCTCCGCTACTAATTGGACGAGTATATTTTATTTCCAATATCTGATTCTTTTGTGCAACTTCAGTTATCACACTTGACGGTGTTGTACCTGTTTGTGATTGCGTACTTGTATTCGTTGCTGCTCTCATCATAGAAGCCGATTGAAGCTGTGTTCCCACGCTACTTAAAATTTGACTTGTGCTTGCTACCGTCTCAGTTTGTGTACTCGTTACCAATTTTGCTAAAGAAGTGCTTACAGAATTGGTATCATCTGAAGATACAGTATTTTTTTCAGAAATTGTTGTCCCACTAGTCGTAGTCGAAGCTAAAGTAGATGAAATACTAGAAGTAACCGAACTATTTGAAGCTGTCGTCTCTTTTCCACTATCTTCTTTAACAATAGCTACTTCTTGACTAATATCTGTGGCTTTTATCCAAGAGAATGTATATTCATCCAAACTATGTGAACTTCCATCTAGGAGATTAACTACTAAAGTCAAAGTAAATATTTGATCTTCATCTGAAAAATTAGAGCGATTTAAATAAGCAACATACTGTCCCTGAGCATCAATAGTGAAGGCAATAGTTTTTCCTGAGTTTGAACTTGATTTAAACTGTCCTGTTACTCCAATGATTTCCCCAGTAATATGTGAAAGAACAGCTTTCATCTGACCAGCTTCTTCTATAACGGATAACTGTCCTCCGGTTTCCGGTGAACTAGGAACACTCATTAACTGACTTGAAGCTTCTAAACTATCCGCTTGTACGACATAACCACTCAAAACAATCGCACATACAGATAGTAAGAATATCGTTTTCTTTTTCACATTACCCTCCTTAATTTCAGTTAAGATAATAGCCATAGCTACACTAACAAAACTAAAATCTATATTCTAAATTATAGCACAATTTCTCATTTTTAAACAAAAATTTTATCATACAAACAATAATTATTCGGTTTTATTAAGCCCCGAAATTTGTAAAATTAAGCTAGACAAAAAAACATCTATGTTAGGCTCAGATAAACTACCACATTTATCTGAAATGACTAACATAAATGCAGGTCCCCTTCTTACCACAAATGAACTCATTATGATAAAGGCTTGCTTTCAAGAAGACAAAAAAATTGACAAAACTGAAAATTTTAGATAATTCAAAATAGACTATCTATAATGTATAATGCACTTTCTCAAAAATGGAAATTCAGCTTACGACTACTATTAGCTAAATAAGAAACGTTATAATCTGAGTAGAACGAACCTAACATCATCAGAAAAAGCCTTTATCCAATCTCATTCAGAAGAAGATTGGAACTTGACGGTGATAAAAGGAATCTGTCCTAACAGGATTCCTTACTCTATGAGAACTCTCTAAATGTCTAACTTAATCTGACAATGTCAAACTACTACATACATCAGACAAGAAGCAAACCATTTCAGTATATATAGCAATAAAATTACAATCACTAATGATAGCAAGTGAATAATTAACGAAAGAGAATTTCTATCGCTTCTCCTGCTTATAAAAAGCTTCGAGGGCTTCTTGCCAGGTTGGGATGACAAAGCCTGTCGCCTTTGCCTTATCCAAGCTCATGGTTGAGTTGAAGGGACGTTTTGCCTTAGCTGGGAATTGGCTAGAATCCACTGGCAATACCTTAGTGTTGGTATCCTTTAGGATTTCTGTTGCAAAATCAAACCAAGTTGTATCTTCTGCTGCATCGTTTGACAAATGGTAGTAACCAAATGCTTGCTTGGTGTCCACCAAGTGTACCATGAATTCCGCAAGTGTGCGTGTCCAGGTTGGGCGACCGTGTTGGTCATTGACAACCGTCAAAGTGTCGCGGGTTTCCGCAAGATTTTGCATGGTGAAAACAAAGTTTTTACCGTAGTTACCAAAAACCCAAGCCGTGCGAACAGTGTAGAATTTGTCTGCAAACTTCTCAACTGCTTCTTCACCCAAGCGCTTGGTACGACCGTATTCAGATTGCGGATCTGGTTGGTCATCTACTTGCCACTCTTGACCGACTGGCAAATCACCATTGAAGACATAGTCTGTAGAGATATAGACAAGGGTTGCACCGTATTTTGCTGCTGCCTTGGCAACATTTTCAGAGCCTGTTACGTTAATCTTGTAGTTGAGTTCTTTACCTTCGTCTTCAGCCATATCAACAGCTGTATAGGCTGCACAATGGTAAACAACGCTTGGTTTGACTTCTGCAAAGAAGGCATCCACCTTGTCTGCATCCGTGATGTCCATTTCTGCTACGTCAGCGGCAACATACTCAACACCACGCTCATCCAAGAGATAACGCAACTCTGTACCTAACTGACCATTTGCACCTGTAATTAAAATCATATTTGCTCCTTATTTCAAGAAAGGCTTGGGCAAGAGCCCTAGCCTTTAATAGTCTTATTTAATAACTTCCTGTGTCTTAGCATAGTTGGCTTCAACTGCTTCTTTTTCAGCCTTCCACCAGTCTTGGTTGTCTGTGTACCACTGGATTGTTTCTTCCAAACCTTGAGAGAAGTCTGTGAATTGTGGTGTCCAACCAAGCTCATCACGAAGTTTGCTTGCGTCAATAGCATAGCGCAAATCATGTCCTGCACGGTCAGTCACGTGGTCGTATGCATCTTTTGGTTGACCCATTTTTTCAAGAATCAATTCAAGCACTTCTTTGTTGTTCTTCTCACCGTCAGCACCAATCAAGTAAGTTTCACCCATACGGCCTTTTGTCAAGATTGCCCAAACACCAGTCGAGTGGTCGTTGGTATGAATCCAGTCACGGACGTTTTTACCTTCACCGTACAGTTTTGGCTTGATACCCGCCAAGATGTTGGTGATTTGGCGTGGGATAAATTTCTCGATGTGTTGGTATGGACCGTAGTTGTTTGAACAGTTTGAAATAGTCGCTTTAACACCAAATGAACGCACCCATGCTTTAACAATCAAGTCTGAAGCAGCCTTGGTTGATGAGTATGGTGATGATGGGTTGTAGTTGGTTTCTGCTGTAAATTTCTCACCCGGACCCTCGCCATGACCTGGCAAATCTTCACGCAAAGGAAGGTCACCGTATACTTCGTCAGTCGATACATGGTGGAAACGAATATCGTATTTACGAGCCGCTTCAAGCAAGGTGTAAGTACCGATAAAGTTGGTATGGATGAATGGGCTTGGATCGTTGAGAGAGTTGTCGTTGTGGCTTTCTGCCGCATAGTGAACGATTGCATCTGCCTTAGCAGCCAATTTGTCAACCAACTCAGCATCTGCAATGTCGCCAACAACTAGCTCAACACGGTCACCAAGAATGGCTTCGATGTTAGCCTTGTTACCAGCATAAGTAAGTTTATCCAAAACAGTTACGTGAACGTCTGGATGATTATTATAAACATAGTGTACAAAGTTTGAACCGATGAAACCAGCTCCACCAGTTACGATAATATTTTTGAATTGAGACATTTTTTTCTCCGAAAAGTTTTTTCTTTTTTGTGTGTCATCTTAAGTAGTGGGGTCGTAAGCAACCACCAAGGTGTTTTATTACTAACCCATGAGCCAACGGTCTCATGGATTCCCCCGCTCCTTAGCAAAGCAAAAGAGCTTCTCACTACGGCGATGACACACGAAGCGACTCGCTATGCTCGCTTTCTTTACTTCAAGATTTCTTTCAAGTAAGCAATCTTGGTAAAGTCTTTTTGATTATTGTTTTCTGCTCGGTAGGAATCTTTTGAAGAGGCCTGGTAGATTTTTAGGTATTGCTCAAGTGTCGGTAGGTAATAACGGACACCCGCAGTTTCTAACTCTTCCAGTTCATCTAATTCCACACCTGCAAATTCAGGAAGTGAATGAAGGCCTCCGAATTCAACAGATAAGCCATCTTTATGAAATTCATGTTCGTGACGGTCAACAAGGACATAGCCTAGTTGGTTCATCATGGCTATCAGCTCATCTGCACGGTAAATCCGTTCGTCATCTGGGACTTCCCAGCCACGTGGATCACTTGGAACATGAATATCTAAATCTCCTGCCTGCCAGTCCTTCCCTGTTCGCCTTTCCAAACCAACTGAGCCCATTAACAAGGGAGTGATTCCTAACTTGTTTAACTGCTCTGCTATTTCCAAAAAGGCTTGAAACATTAGAGGTCCTCTTTTCTCAAAGGCTTCACATCTTTGAGAAGTGGGTGATTCTCATCTGCTTCTGAAACTTCTGCTTCTTCTAGGTTTTCCCACTGGATGTCGAGGCTAGGGTCAGCGTAGTTGACGAAGGCATACTTAGGCTTGAGTTCCAAAGCCCAGTAGTCATTAACCAAGTAGCTGTAAGCCACGAAATCTGACAAAACTTGGAAACCATTGGCAACGCCACGTGGGACAAAGATACCTTTTGAAGCATCAATAACGGTTTGGTAGGTATTACCGAAGGTTTCGCCTTCACGAAGATCGACCCAAGTTCCCAAAACCTTACCGCCGTCCGCTACGGAAATATACTTGTCCCAAGGCTCTGCGTGAAGACCACGAAGAACATTTTTGCGAGAGAAGGAAACGTTATTTTGCAATTTTCCTTCTGCAAAGAAGCTTTCAGGGAAACCGAGCGGAAGCATTTTTTCCTTCTGGAAGTTTTCCTTAAACCAGCCACGGTTGTCGCCATGAACAGGAATGTCGAATTCTAACATTCCTGGAATAGCTTCAACTGGGCGAGCTGCAAGTGTTTTACCGAAAAAGTTTTCTGTCATTAGGCTTCTCCAATCAAACGGAGCAAGTATTGTCCGTATTCATTTTTCTTAAGTGGCTGTGCCAATTCATGTACTTGTTCTTTTGTAATGTAACCCATGCGGTAGGCAATTTCTTCCAAGTTAGCCACTTGAACGTTTTGCAAGCGTTGAACGGTTTCGATGTACTGAGCCGCTTCCAAAAGGCTTTCATGCGTACCTGTATCCAACCAAGCAAATCCACGGCCCATAAGCTCAACAGATAAGTCGCCGCGATCTAAGTAAGCCTTGTTGACATCTGTGATTTCCAACTCACCGCGTGGAGAAGGTTTGATATTTTTAGCAATTTCTACTACATCATTGTCATAGAAATAAAGACCAGTAACTGCAAAGTTTGATTTTGGCACTTCTGGTTTTTCTTCGATAGAGATGGCATTCATGTCAGCGTCAAATTCTACAACGCCAAAGCGTTCTGGGTCTTTAACTTGGTAACCAAAGACAGTTGCACCTTTTTCTTTGCTTGCTGCACGTTGCAACATCTTGGTCAATCCATTGCCGTGGTAGATGTTATCACCAAGGATCAAAGCCACATTGTCATCACCGATAAATTCTTCACCGATAATGAAGGCTTGCGCCAAACCATCTGGACTTGGTTGTTCTGCATATGAAAGTGAAATTCCAAGTTCAGAACCATCTCCTAACATATCCTTAAAACGTGGAAGATCTTGCGGAGTTGAAATAATCAAAATATCTTTGATTCCAGCCAACATCAATGTTGACAATGGATAATAGATCATTGGTTTATCGTAAATTGGCATCAACTGTTTTGAAGCTGCGCGCGTTAAAGGATACAAGCGTGTACCTGACCCACCAGCTAGAATAATACCTTTCATATAAGAGTACCTTCCCTAAATTAATATCAGTTCATTATACCATATTTTTAAAGATATTGTCATAAGAAAAAAGCCTGTGACGACAGGCTTTAACAAATTATCCTAAGGCAACATCCAAAATCATCATGATGATAAAACCGGCCATTAAGCCCAGTGTTGCAATGTCCGTATTGCCATTTGTCTGCGACTCTGGAATGAGCTCTTCTACAACGACAAAAATCATGGCTCCTGCCGCAAAGGAGAGGGCATATGGTAAAATAGGTGTCATAAAGGTGACCGCAAAAGCCCCTATGACTGCTGCAATCGGCTCGACAATTGCTGACATTGATCCCCAGTAAAAAGCTTTCCACCTAGATGCACCGTCTGTACGAATTGGAATAGCCAAGGCTGCACCTTCAGGAATATTTTGTATACCGATCCCAATAGCAAGACCGATTGCGCCGATAAGAGCTGCTGGACTATAGTTAGAAGCAAGTGCACCAAATGTAACACCGACCGCCAAGCCTTCAGGAATATTGTGGATCGTAATAGCTAAGAAGAGCAGGGCTGTTTTTGATAGATTTTTTCTCTCCTTCTCACCACCGCCTTCTGCCTTATCTTTATCATTTCCCAAATGCAAATGCGGAACCCAGGCATCTACCAAGCGTAAAAAAATACCACCTGCTGCAAAACCTACTGCTGCTGGTATCCAAGCTAAATTGCCGTATGAACTTTCAGCATACTCAATCGATGGAGCTAATAATGACCAAAAAGAAGCCGCAATCATAACACCAGCTGCAAAGCCTAGCATGGTGTCTAGCAAACGACGACTAACTGTCTTAAAGAAAAATACAACGGCAGATCCCATAATCGTACAAAACCATGTGAATAAACCACCTAGCAAAGCCTGTAGAACTACAGACTGATTAGTAAACCAAGTCATAACTAACATCCTATCCTGTTTAATCTTGCATATCCTATAAATTAAGATACCCTAATTTATTATAAAATTCAAGCTTTTTTCACTTAAATAAATAAGAAAATATCTAAAAACTAAAAGACCTAAAGCTACATTAAATGTCGTCTTGGTCTTTCCATAATTAGGTACTGATTAATTTATCACAAATGTCTAAACGGATTGGTCGAAACAGTTGAAGGAAGAATGTCCACATCCCAGCCCTCTTCTGCTTTCCAAGTTTCCAGTAAATCTGCAATTTTCTTGATAAACAAGGCTTCGATATGATGGCCTGGATCAATAGCCAGCAAGCCTTGTGTCAACATATCCTGACCCGTATGGTAGTAAATATCGCCTGTGATGTAAACATCTGCTCCCTTGGCAAGAGCCTCATGGTAATAGGAACCACCACTGCCACCACAAATCGCCACACGATTGACATATTGCTGAGCTTGGTGCCCATAGGTCACCAGACGGACAGCATCTAGACCAAAGACAGACTTGACTTTCAAAGCCAAATCCTCCAAAGTCTGCTCTGCTATTGTCCCCACACGACCAAGCCCCTGCCCCTCGGCAGTTTCAATCAAGTAGGTAGTATCTTGAATTTCTAATAGTTCACAGAACCAGTCGTTGAGACCACCCTCAACCACATCAATATCTGTATGACTGACATAGACTGCAATATCATGCTTAATCAAATCAAGATACATTTTAGTTTGCGGATTGTCAGCCACCAAATCCTTTATTGGACGAAAAATCGGAGCGTGCTTGACGATAATCAAATCCACCTTTTTATCAATCGCCTCTGCCACTGTTGTCTCACGAATATCCAGAGCCACCATGACACGTTGAATCTCTTTATTAAGGGTACCAATTTGCAGCCCTTTGACATCGCCTTCCATAGCTAAAGAAGGGGGACAAAAGGCTTGATAGCGCTCAATAACCTGACTAGCTAACATGGAGTACCTCCTGAATTTGTTGGATTTTTTGGGAAATGGCAAAGCGGTCACCTTGGCGTTCAGATGGAACTTGTTCCAAAGCAAAACTTAGTTTTTCAAGTTCTCTTCTCCACTTTTTGACGAAAACTGGCGAAACCTCCTCTAGTAAATAGGGACCAAAACGATGTTCAACTTCTGATAATCTCATCTGTCCTGATTCTGCAACGAGGATTTCATATAACTTACCATTTTCTTCCAGAATCTTTTCAGCAACCAATCTAAAACCATTTTTTTCCAACCATCGACGCACATCATCTTCACGATTATTTGGCTGGAGTATCAACCGTTCAATGGTCGCAAGCTTTTCTTTTCCTGCTTCTAAGATTTCTGCAATCAAGCGTCCTCCCATACCTGCTATGGTCACGGCAGTCATCTGATCAGACGTCTCAAACGCACCTAAGCCATTTGCTAAACGGACTAGAATTTTTTCTGTTTGTCCCGCCTGCTCTACATTCTGGAGCGCTGACTGATAGGGGCCTTGAACGACTTCCCCCGCAATGGCAAAATCAATACGCCCCTGCTCTACCAAAAAAAGAGGGAGATAAGCATGGTCACTCCCTACATCGACTAGACGTGCCCCTTGTGGGACAAAACTTGCGACTGTTTCCAGCCTTTTAGATAATTTTGTTTCCATATCAATCTTTCCAGAGATCCATTGCATCAAGAAAGTCACTTGAAACAGTCACATTCTTAGGAGTCTGAATTTCTCTTTCTGCATTTTTCGCTTCTACTTGCGCAACTGTAGCAATTCCCTCGCGGCGCCAGTTTCGTAGAATAGCTTGGATGTATTTCCAATTTGTTTTGTTGTTAAAAACAGCTTCTTTCAAGGCTGCACGAACCAAATCAATCGAAGTTTTGTCATCCTCAATAGTCTTCTGCAAATCTTCGATTTCAAACGGCGATAAAAAGCGGCCCAATTCACGTTCAAAATCACCCACCAAGGTCTTCAAATCATTCTCTGGCTGCACAATCTCAACTGCCTGTTTTGGAGTTAACAGAGCATCCAATTTTTCAAAAGCAGGAAGCGCATCGAATATCATTTCAATTTCACCAGCAATACTGATTGTCTTAAATTCTAAGAGTCCAGCATCTTGGAGATTTTCAATAGCTTGATTGACCTGGGCAACTGTTTTACCAGTAGCTTGAGCGATCTCACTAGGTGCTAATGATTCGATAGCTGAAGAATTTTGATAAAAGAAAAACTGCCAAATCAAAAAATCATCTGCCGACGGAAAAAGCTCTTGATAGTGGAATAATATTGCTGCTGGCAGGACCAAATGTCCCTGACGAAATTGCTGTGAATAGTTCATACTTCCTCTTTAAAGACTAGCTGACTGGGCTGATTGTTCAAAGATATGCCAGTCGTATGGAGTTTCTTGATAGACAGCGTAATTCACCCAATTGGTAAAGAATTGTGCTGCTGGTAAATTCCAAGAGAGAGATGGTTTGCTTGTAGGGTCATCTTCTTTGAAATAATTTTCCGGTAAATGGGGATTTTTTCCAGCTATACAATCACGTTGGTATTCCTTAGCTAGGGTATCCCTATCATACTCTAAATGTCCAAAACTATAAATTTCTCTTAAATCCTTGCTGGCTAAAATGGATAGACCAACTTCTGGACCTTGTGATAAAATCGTCAACCCACTCAGATGGGCAATATCTGCTTCTCTTACTTCCGTATAACGGGAGTGTGGCGAACGAAATTCATCGTCAAATCCACGCATAAGAGGGCTAGTTGGATTAGTCACTTCTTGACAATATACGCCTGATAGTTTTCGAGACATACTGTGTTTGGGTACACCATAGCGTGCATACAAACCAGCCTGTGCTCCCCAACAAATGTGCAATGTTGAATAAACATGTGTTTTTGACCAATCAAAAACTTGGGTAAGTTCTTGCCAGTAATCAACTTCCTCAAAGGGTAAGTTTTCAACTGGTGCTCCTGTCACGATGAGCCCATCAAAATAGCTATCCCTGACCTGCTCAAAAGTCTTATAAAACTGCTTCAAATGGTCCGAGTGTGTATTTTTGGACTCGTGACTAGCCATATAGAGAAATTCAACCTCTAGCTGTAAAGGAGTGTTAGCCAAAAGACGGAGCAACTGAGTCTCCGTCACTATCTTCTGTGGCATGAGATTGAGAATAAGGATTTTGATAGGACGAATGTCCTGATGACTAGCTCGGTCACTATCCATCACAAAAATATTCTCTTTTCTCAAAATTTCAACTGCTGGTAATGATTTTTCAATTTTAATTGGCATAAGCAACCTCCCAATTTTCTTATATTTATTATAAGACAGGTTGCTATGCAATTCAATTAGAATAAAAATAGGACCAGTTATAAGTTTTGGCTATAACCTTAGATTAATAGTGCATCAAAACCTTGTAGTCGTAATCGCCGATTGCTTCGCGGCCTTTCAAATCATCTAGCTCAATCAAGAAGGCACAGCCAGCAACGATACCGCCAAGCTTTTCAATCATTTCGATTGTTGCTTTTACAGTACCACCAGTTGCCAACAAGTCATCGACAATCAAGACACGTTGTCCTGGTTTGATTGCGTCTGCATGCATCGTCAATGTATCTACACCATATTCTTTTTCATAGTCAGCTGAGATAACCTCACGTGGTAACTTACCTGGCTTACGAACTGGTGCAAAACCGATTCCCAATTCAAAGGCAACTGGACATCCAACAATGAAACCACGCGCCTCTGGCCCAACAATCATATCGATTTGCTTATCTGTCGCATACTGAACGATTTCACGTACTGCATAGCTATAAGCATTTCCATCTGCCATCAAAGGGCTAATGTCACGGAATTCGATACCTTCTTTTGGATAGTTAGGAATTGTTGCGATGTAATCTTTTAAGTTCATTTGTCTCTCTCTTTTTAAAAATAATTTTTACTCTTCATTATACCATGAAATTGTTTTTTGGTACATTTCAGACCTATATCTTTAGCAAATCGTCTCCTCACATTCGCCACACAAGCTGCCCTGCTATGTCCACCATAGGAAAAGCTTCCTTGCTGATTAAAGTAAGACTGCTCCCAGCCAACCTCATTTCTTCCTTTTTGGTAGCGACGAAAGCGAGTAGGCGATAAATAGACTCCCATCTTTGAGCGTAGCAATTCTTTCCGAAAAACGGGATCCTGCGTGCCAACTGGAGCCATATCAAGTTGTCTATGGCGCTTATTATTAGCTCTGGCATAATTGAAGGAAGCCCCGTTTACCACGCCATTGACCTGAGGTCGTTCTTCTAAAATCAAGGCAAATTGTCCATCTTGATTTAGGATAAATTCGCTGTGAAAATGAATCAAAATCTTCATATTGACTGGCAAGGTCTTCTGATTTTTCTTGCCGAACAGTTGTTTATTGTGTAGGCGGGCAGATTCTCGTAAGCGGTAAGACCAGCGAGGTAGGCTACGTAAATAGGCTACCAGAGCCTGCCAGTCTGTTTTTCCTCTTCCAAACTGCTGACGTACCCAAAAAGCCTGCTGATAGGAAATAAGGTAGCGCAGTTGATGGACCTGTCTGTTTAACGGCCGTTTGACTTCTAATTCCCGAACTGGAAAAGCTTTATCAACTAGCTTAGCAAAATACCGCCAAAATGGATGGTGTGGAGGACAATTCACATTCATCTTCTGCAAAAGTTCAGGTAATAGCCCGTGACTTAATTCCTCAGGAAAATCTAACATATTCATACTTTGCTCCAATAAAGCCGTCGCTTTCTCTTGGTTTAAAGAGCGACTGTCAACTTTTATCAACTGATAAAAGCTAGTTGAGGCAAAAATAGTAGCTTCTTTTATGAAATTTTGAACAAATGCTGGGATGTCTTCTTGTTTTAGAGGCAACAGTTGTTTCAGGAAAACCTTTTTGATGGCTCTTTCTGACCATCCTACTCGCCGTAATTCAATCAGTGCGTGCTTTATTTCGGTTATCTGTTCAAGATTTTTCAACAGGCTTTTTTGCCTGATAAACCTATAAGTGTAGAGAAGCGTTCCAATCACTCCAACAACAACCAGAGCTTCTACTGTCATCAAACGCGACCACATAGCCATTCATAAATTTCCTGAACGGTGCCAAGCGCCATCAACTCTTGTTGGATAACTGTTTCTTTCAATTCTTGATATATTTGACTTTCTGAAATCTCTCGCTTCTGCGCCTCTTTGTTGACCCGCATGACCCCATCCGTAATCGTGACGAATTCTAATTCTTGGAAAATCTGAATCATTTTGACCAAGAGACTGTCCTTAATTTTTAAGTAACCAGCCAAATCTTTCAGTTTGTAGCGGACATCAAACTCATCAAATTGGTAAATAGTCTTATACAATTTAGCGAATTGTTCTCGGCTACCATAACCATCTAGATAGTACGGTTTGGCAATTTCATTTTTAAAATAAATGGCTTCAAATTCTCTTTCCTGAAAATAGCTACGCAGACTACTGAGGTCCTCAGGCAAGTTAGCTAAGACAATTGCTTTGTTATCTGCTACTGGATTTTCAATGTCCAAAATTGGGACTCCTGCAGGAATAGGATGTTGCTTTCCACGAATATTATAAAGTTGAACACCATTGACCCGAGCATCAACCAACATGAGCTGAAGACTGGTATTGCCATTCCATTGATTGACAGACAAGGTGACAGCTAGTTCTAAGCCCTTGGCCTGTGAAAATTCCAAGGCTAGATTACCCTTACCAAAAGCAACCACATCAAATCCAGCAACCCCTTTTGTAATCCGTATCTTCAGATGAGCATTATTCTGCCCCATGGTTCTTGCTGATTCTACCTGAAAGTCTCTGATGTAGAATACAGGCTTTTTATTATCCATGCCGTAAGGCGCAAGCTTCTCGAAAGATTTTAGAGTATCTAGGGTTAATTCCTCTAAATCCAATTCTTCATCTAAGACCAGCGAAGACTTGCTGGATAAATCCAATTTATTTTCGATAATGTAGTCTGCCAAGGTTAGAGCAAGCTCTTCAAGTTTGTCAACTTCCAAGGTCATACCTGCTGCACCAGCATGGCCACCAAAGGCGATAAATAGGTCCTGATGATCTTTAAGGGCCTTGAAAATGTCAACCGCTTCAACAGAACGAGCCGAACCCTTTGCCTTACCATCTTCAATGGACAAGACGATAACAGGCTGGTGCAATTCTTCTAGTAGGCGTCCTGCTACAATCCCTAAAACACCTGGGTTCCAACCTTCTTTAGCCAGAACTTGAACAGGTCTATCATGACGGAGCATGGTTTTTGCTTCATCGTAAATTGCTTGGACGACATCCTTACGCTCGACATTCTTACTGTCAATCATGAGAGCAATCTCATGGGCCTCTTCGTCATCAAAACCAGTCAGTAATTCGATGGCTGGATTAGGATCATCAAGTCGACCAAGGGCATTCAACCTCGGAGCAAGTTGGAAACCAACAGTTTCTTCATCAATACTGTCTATGTCAATACCAGCTATCTTTATCAACTCTTGCAAACCTGCTCGCTCAGTCTGTTTGAGAAGGGACAGACCATATTTGACCATGACACGATTCTCATCGGTCAAGCTAACCATATCAGCGATGGTGCCAATTGCGACCAAATCCAGCAAGTCTGCATGAACCGTTTCAAGAAGGGCACAGGCCAATTTGAAAGCCACACCGCAACCTGCCAAATGTTTGAAGGGATAATTTCCCTCTGGATGCTCTGGATGTACAATCGCATAGGCATTGGGAAGGGTTTCCTGCATGGAATGGTGGTCTGTCACGACAACATCGACACCCATTTCCTGGGCATAGGCAATCGCTTCATGGCCCGCTACGCCATTGTCCACCGTCACAATAAGAGAAATCCCCTGCTGCTCGATAAAATACTTGTAAACTGACTGATTTGGCCCATAGCCGTCTGTGAAACGGTTGGGAAGATAAACTTGGACTTCTGCCCCCATTTCCTCCAGGGTTTCTTTCAGAATAGATGCCGAGGTCATGCCATCTGCATCATAATCCCCATAAATCAGAATCTGTTCGTAATCTTCGATGGCTCGACGAATGCGCTCTACTGCCTTATCCATATCGTGAAGGAGGTAGGGGTCGTGGAGATCTTCTAGGCTTGGTTGTAAAAAGGCCTGTAAATCTTCAGCTGACTGAATGCCACGTTCATAGAGTAACTTTGCAGCTACAGGATCCAATCCTTCTTTTTTCGCCACTTTGACAAATTGTTCATCAGAAAAACCGGTCAATAATTGCCAGTCATAATTGGGTTTTATCACGTTTTTTTACTCCTTAATACTCAAAATCACAAGTAACCTGTAACTTTTCCGAGTATAAACTATCTTTCTATTATATCATTTTCCAAGAAAAATGGAGCAAGGTAAGACCGAAACAGAATGTCGTTCCCTTGCTCCATGAAGAACTAATAGTGCAATTTATAATAAAGGTGAAATAATTCGCAGTAGGGCTCCTCCCAAACGCTTATACCAAGAGTACGTTTTATGGAAGGTTAGAAGGTTAATTTGCTGTGATTTTTTGAAGGAATGAGTAAAGTCATCCTTAATAGCTGCCAAAACTGCCGAGTGATTGTAAATATAGAGACCGCACTCAAAATTAAGATAAAAAGAGCGAAAATCCATATTCACCGTACCAACAGTAGCTTTCTTATCATCGACCAAAACAACTTTGGAATGGACAAACCCAGGCTGGAATTCAAAGATTTCAATTCCTGCTTCCAAGTAAGTCGGAAAATCAGTACGAGCAGCCAAATAAGCCGATTTTTTATCGTAGATATGCGGGAGCAGAATGCGAACCTCGACTCCACGCTTCGCAGCATAAGTCAAATTATCAATCATTTCATCATCCAACACTAAGTAGGGTGTCATGATATAAATATAATCCGTTGCCGACTGAATCATGTCTAGGCAGACTCGTTTGGCTACCTCATCTCCATCAAATGGATTCTCGCCATACGGAAGGAAGAAACCTTCAGCATCAATGGTTTCCGTCTCTAAATCTTTATGCGTTTTGAGGTATTGTAGATCATCTGTCTCTGTCTTTTCATTGTAATTCCACATTTGAAGGAACATCAACGTAAAGTTTGCAACAGCTTCTCCCCTAATCATAATCGCTGCGTCTTTCCAGTAACCAAAACGCACTTTCTTGTTGATGTATTCATCTGCGATATTAATGCCACCAGTAAAGGCAACCTTTCCATCAATAATCGCAATTTTTCTATGGTCACGGTTATTTTGCACCGTAGATAAGGCTGGGATAATTTGAGAAAATACTTTGGCTTTTATCCCATATTTTCTCAAGGTTTTATAGTAATTATAGGGAAGATTGGTCAGTGAATTCATCCCATCATACATAAAACGAACTTCCACCCCTTGCGCTGCCTTTTCCTTCAAAATGTCAAGGATAGAATCCCACATATATCCCATATCGACAATAAAGTACTCCATGAAAATATACTGCTCTGCCTTTTTCAATTCTTCTAGTAGAGCTTCAAATTTTTCCTGACCTGTCGAAAAATAGACGGCATCCGTATTGGTATGAATTGGGTAGCCAACGTACTCACTCATGAAGTGAGCTAATTTCAGTTGCTCCTTATCTTCCCGCTCTAATGCCTTCATGACCTTTTCAGACGTCTTACTATACTCCCGAAGTCTTTGTGCTTGCTTATGAAAATTTTTACGATAGCGTTTGGTTTCGATGTTGGACTGCAAAATAAAATAGAATAGAGCACCAAAAATCGGAATACCAATGACAAAAACAATCCAGGTTAACTTAAAACTGGTATTCATCGGTCTATTGATGATTGAAATAGCTACAAAAATCGAAAAAATTTGCAAAACAATCAATAAAGCAGGCATATAGGTAGCTGCCGAACCTACCAACCATAGAATAAGGAAAATGGTTAGAACAATCAAACTAATGACGATAAAGGTCCGACTGTATATAATTTTCCAAAGTTTTTCCATACATCTCTCCCTTATTTTTTTTACCATTATAACAGATTTTAGTTCATTATCCTACTAATTATCGCAGTAGATTTCTCGCAGTTCTTACTTGAAAACAGCACCCCTATCTCCTACATCATAAAACACCGACATAGACCGGTGTTTTACTTATATATATTATCTGTCAAAATTTCTACGGTTTACCGTAACGTAAACCCATAGCATTGATAGCGACAATAACCGTCGATAGACTCATGAGCACGGCCGCCAATAAAGGATCCACCATAATGCCCATGCTTGGATAAAGGATTCCAGCAGCTAAAGGAATGGCAATGATGTTGTATCCTGCCCCAAACCAGAGATTTTGCCTCATTTTGCGGATGGTTGTCTTGGCAATGCTCAACATATCCAAGACTGCTGATGGATTGGATTGAACCAAGACCACGTCTGCAGAGTGAATGGCAACAGAAGTTCCTGCGCCAATGGCAAAGCCTAAATCTGCCGTCGCTAGAGCAGGCGAATCATTGACCCCATCGCCGATGAAAAGAACTGCCCCACGCGCCTGATAGTCCTTGACCAGTTTTGCCTTATCCTCTGGTTTAAGTTCAGCTCGGTAATCCTCTATGCCCAACTGACTGGCCACTTTTTGTGCGGTAGCTGGATTGTCACCCGTTAACATCACAGGACTAATACCCTGCGCTTTCAAGCCTGCTACAAAATCTTTAGCATCTTCTTTTATCTGGTCTCCCAAGGCTACAAATCCCAAGACCACATGATCAGTCACCAAAAAACTCACGGTTAGACCCAAATCAAGATAGGGAGCAATCACGTCCTGATCCACTGACAAACCTATTTCCTGCAGACCTTTGTAGGACATGATTTCATAAACCCTTCCATCCAAGACTCCTCGAATCCCACTACCAGGGATATTCTCAACCTGCTCTACTTGATAGGAATGTTGACCTGCCGCCTCCACTATGGAAAGGGCAATTGGGTGGGTTGAATGAACTTCTAGGGCTGCCATTTTGGCCAGCACATCCGCTCCCTCAACCAAATCTTGACTGTGGCGAACTTGAAATTTTCCGTCGGTCAAGGTTCCGGTCTTATCCATCAAGGCAAACCGAATCTGGTTAACCTGTTCAAGAGCTGTTCGGTTCTGAACCAAAAGACCATTTTTTGAAGAAATCGTGGTCAAACGCGCCACAACAAGAGGGATGGCTAAACCAAGGGCATGCGGACAGGCAATGACAAAAACAGAAACTGCCATCATCAAGGCAAAGGCAAGATTAGCCGTCATGGTCCAATAAATAAAGGCCAAAATCCCCACAATTAAAGCTGCATAGAAGAGCCAAGAGGCTACGCGGTCAGCCATATTTTCAAGCTTGGATTTCTGGTTTTGCGCTTGACGGACCATTTCGGTCACCTCCGCCAAAAAGCTGTCCTTACCAAGAGTGGTCACTTCCATTTCAAAGGGCGTGTTTTGATTGAGCGAACCACCGAATACTCTATCTCCTGCCTCTTTTTTGACAGCTCGAGATTCCCCAGTAATCATGGATTCATCAATATGAGCAACACTCAAAATCTTACCGTCAGCCGGAATTTTTTCATTTTCCTTGACTAGGAGGAAATCCCCAATCTGCAAGTCCTCTACCGCAACATCTGTCCCATCCTTGAGATGGGCTTTTTTCGGAATGAGAGAGGCCAAGTCTTTCAGGGCATCGCCTGCTCCCATAACCGCCTTCATCTCAATGATATGCCCAATCAGCATAATGACAATCAGCGTAGACAACTCAAACCAAAAGTTCATGCTTTCTTGTCCCAATAACGCTAAAATGGTCGCATAAACGGAGTAAAGATAGGAAACAATAATCCCCATGGAAATCAGGGTCATCATTGCCGGTTTTTTAGCTCGCAACTCCCCTCTAGCTCCGTTAAAGAAAGGTGTTCCTGAGTAGAAGAAGATAATAGAACCTAGTATCAGCTGGACAAGTTCAACACCCGGAAAACGTAAGAGAGTGAAACCTGCAATTGGAGAAATGGCCAGTAGGGGAATCATGACTGCCACTGCGACTTTGAGTTTTGTATTCATATCCCCCATGTGCATCATGTGCCCACCATGCTCCATCATGTCATGATCATGCCCTTGGTGATGCTGATGAGCATCATGAGTATGATGAGAATGATGACTGATGTCAGAGCCCCCTACATGATGATGGTCGTGATGGACGTGATGGTCAGAATGATGATTGGCGTGAACCCCCTCTTCATGAGGATGCTCCTGCTGATGAGAATGATGGCTGGTCTGACCAACTTCCTCAGAATGCATCATATGTTGGTGTTCCTGCTTATTTTCTTTTGAATAGTTCATAAGATAACTCCTATTTCTGTCTACATTTGTAATCGATTTATAATTATAGTTTACACTTGTAGTCAAAAAATGTCAACCGATTAGATCAAAAAAACCTAGAATGGCATTAATCCATCTAGGTCATATTATGTGTTCACTTTTCTTTATTTCAAATTAAAAACCGTGCTGGCTAGATAGTCCGCCAGTCTTGGAAAAAGCGTATAGAGCTTGTGAGCAACCGCTAGTGACCAAGGCAGGTTGATGTCTCTCTTTCTGGTTCCCATGGCTGCAACAATTTTACGAGCCACATAGTCTGGTTGCAGCAAGAAAGCCTTGACGCTCTCTTGGTAGCTTCCATCCGGGTCTGCCTGGTCGAAAAAGCTAGTCGCAATAGGTCCTGGGTTAACAGTTGTAACCGTCACACCATACTGAGCTAATTCCAAGCGAATAGTATTGGAAAATCCCATGGCCGCAAACTTGGTCGCAGAATAAACAGATGACTTGCTTGAAGCGATCAAGCCTGACATGGAAATGATATTGATCATCTGCCCGCTCCGTCTAGCCTTCATTTGTTTTCCTACTAAACGACACATGGTCATCAGAGCAAAGGTATTGATGTCAAACATAGCCTGCACCTGCTGGCTGGAAAAATTCTCAAAATCATCGTAAATGGCATAGCCAGCATTATTGACTAAAATATCAATCTGACCAAACTGACTATCCAGTTCATCGAAAAATGCCGTCAGGGCTGCTTCATCTCGGATGTCTACATCAAAGACAGCCTTCTTGTCATGAAAGGTATAGAGTTGCTCGATTTTCTCCACATCTCGCCCTAATAGAATCAAGAAATCATCTTTGAGCAAAGGTACCATCTCCTGCACCAAACCACCAGAAGCACCTGTTATCAGAATGGTTCTCATAGCTCAATTTCCTCTAAATCCTTAACAATGTGGACATTTTCGAAGACGGTGCTAGCATCCTTGCGCAGCTGACTGACATCCTTGGCTAAAAAGCGAGGACTAATGTGATTGAGAAGCAGCTGTTTGACACCCGCATCCTTAGCAATCTGAGCGGCTTCCATATTGGTCGAATGCCCATGCTTGCGAGCAATCTTCTCATCGCCTTTTCCGTAAGTCGCCTCATGCACCAGCACATCAGCATTAACTGCCAAACGTACACTAGCATAGCACTTGCGTGTATCACCAAGAATGGTCACTACCTTACCAGGCCGTGGAGGAGAAAGATAATCACTTGCGATAATTTCAGTCCCATCTTCTAGCGTTACATTTTGACCATTTTTTATTTGCCCAAAGAGGGGACCAAATGGTACACCCGCCGCGCGCAGAGCATCTGCATCCAGAGTCCCTTCCAAATCTTTCTGGATAACACGATAGCCGACACAAGGTATGGTATGATCCAGCTTTTCAGCGAATACCGTGAATTTGTCGGTTTCTAAGACCTGACCTACCGTATCCACATCAAACTCATGAAAATGAATGCGATAAGGTAGGCGTGTCCCTGATACTTTAAGACTTGCCAAGACAAAGGAACGAATGCCCACAGGACCATAAATATCAATATCAGTTTGCTCCTCACTTGACTGGAAAGAACGACTGGATAAAAAACCAGGTAGACCAAAAATATGGTCTCCGTGCAGGTGAGTGATAAAGATTTTTGCGACCTTTCGTGGACGAATAGTCGTTTCCAAAATTTGATTTTGAGTTCCCTCGCCACAATCAAAAAGCCAAACCTGATTGATTTCATCCAAGAGTTTCAAGGCCAAACTGGATACATTTCGAGCCTTGGAGGGCTGACCAGCCCCCGTACCTAAAAATTGAATTTGCATTGTTTACTTTCTAATGTTTTATATATAAAATTGCAGAGCGACCCGACCAGACATAGTAATACTGACCAGCATATCCGTCCGCCACTTCCAGCACTTCTTCCTGATTAAAGCCTGAAATCTTGACCAAACCCTCTGTCTTTTCCACCTGGGTCAAGAGGTAGTCTGTTTCAACTTCCTCTAACTCGGCGTCCTCAAAGGGATTGACTTTCATAAAAATCTTGCCCTCCTCCACAAAGACAACATAGTGGGGAAAGACTTGGGCGATTTCAAAGAGTAGGCTATCTGTCACTTCCTCCTCTTGCTCCGAAAAAACCTGGGCCAGACCGTCAGCCGACACATAGGCAAATCCGAAAGACTTGCCTGATAAATTCAGGCGGACAAAGGGTTTGCTTTCAGCAAAGCTGGGTTCTTTTGGAAAAAGGCAGAGCTGCTGTGAGAGGGTCAGATAGTAGTCCGTCGCCTCTTCTGCTCCTTGTTTCTGGTAGATTTCCGCAAAATAGGCATTGATAACTGAAGGCGGTGGCGTGATAAAATCTAGTTTTTGTTGGTCAGTCAAATCAGCTAATTTCTTAGCCAGATAGACCTTGTCCAGGCTAGTAAAGCCACCGTATTTGATTGCCAAATCAAGATAATCCGTCATAAAATTCTTCCAACTTCCATTTATTGCTGGAAGCGATATAGCCTGATACCACTTCCACATCCTCTTCATAGGTCCGATTTTCTATCAGGGCAAGAGTTGCTAAATCATGCAATTTATAAGATTCAGCAAGTGGCACTCTGACCTCAAATCGTTCAAACATGGTCTTAATCTTGGCCAAGACCATCATTTGTATATGGCCTTTGGCATTTTCATCCTTAGCGGACAGCATGACATGAGGAAACTGACTGGGGGTAAAGCTGTCGTCCGTCTTGTCCAGCTTGTTATAAAGGGCCAGACGGGGAATATCCAGCATATCCAGGTCTTTCAAAATGTCCAAGACCACCTGCTCCTGCTCGCTATGATTGGGGTCAGAGGCGTCGATGACATGGAGCAAGAGGTCCACGTTCATGGACTCCTCCAAGGTGGATTTGAAGGCAGAAATCAACTCAGTCGGCAGGTCCTGAATGAAACCAACCGTATCGGTCAAGGTCACGTTGAACTTGTCAGCCAAGTTAATCTGCTTGGTCGTGGCATCAAGTGTGGCAAAGAGTTCGTCTGCCTCGTACTGTCGCTTATCCGTCATGGCATTCATGATAGTGGACTTACCAGCATTGGTATAGCCAATCAAGCCGATTTTGAACACGCCTGATTGCAGGCGGCGTTCGCGAACAGTCGCTCGGTTCTTCTCCACCGTTTTGAGTTGGCGTTCGATGTCATGAATTTGATTGCGGATACTTCGACGGTTAAGCTCCAACTGACTTTCACCTGGTCCACGAGAGCCGATACCACCGGCCTGACGGCTGAGCATGATGCCTTGTCCAACCAAGCGTGGCAACATATACTTGAGCTGGGCCAAGTGGACCTGCAGTTTTCCCTCGTGGCTCCGTGCTCGCATGGCAAAAATATCTAAAATCAACTGCATACGGTCAATGACCTTGACCCCCAGAATCTCCTCCAAATTGACATTCTGACGGGGTGTCAGTCGGTTATTGACAATAACCGTATCAATCTCATCGGCCTCGACCATCTGGGCAATTTCTTCTAGTTTCCCTGAGCCGACAAAAGTCTTGCTGTCGTATTTTTCTCGTTTTTGAGTGTAGACTCCCTTGACCAGAGCGCCTGCTGTTTTAGCCAGACTTGCCAACTCCTCCATGGACATGTCAAAATTATCTGTCTGCTGTAGTTCCACTCCAACCAGGAGGGCGCGTTCTTGTTCTTTCTGCGTTTCAATCATTTAAAAATTCCTCCACGGTGGTGAAAATCTGCGACTTGTAATCTGGCTCGCCTACTGAATAAAAGGGGACCTGCATGCGATTTCTGAACCAGGTCAATTGGCGTTTGGCAAAGCGGCGACTATTTTGCTTGACCTTATCAACTGCTTCTTCTAGGCTGATTTGACCTGCTAAGTAGGGGAAAAACTCCTTGTAGCCAATTCCCATAGTGGCTTGAGCTTGAGGATGCGCTTTGTAGAGCCAGCTAACTTCTTCTAGCAAGCCCGCCGCCATCATCTTATCCACTCGCTGATTGATGCGGTCGTAAAGAACCTGTCTGTCATCCGTCAGGCATATGTAAAGAGGCACATATTCTGACTCTGTATTTTCTAAGTTTTTGCCAAATTTTTTCAGCTCAAGGCCACGAATGATTCTCCGTCGGCTGTTTCCTTCGACCATTAAACCTGCCTGCTCTGCCATTGTTTCCAAAACCTCGTCAGACAAGCAGTCGAGTTCCGCCCGATAGGCGAGAACTTGCTCCTGGTCAACCAGCCCGCCCAGATGGTAGCCTTCAAGTAAGCTCTGAATGTAAAGCCCAGTTCCTCCAACGATAATGGGTAGCTTGCCACGACTAGTAATGTCTGCAATTAAGACCTTGGCTTCTGCTACAAATTCATAAGCCGAGTAGCCCTCGGTCACATCTCGGACATCAATCAAGTGATGAACCGCAGCAGCCTGCTCTTCAGGACTAGCTTTTGCCGTACCAATATCTAGTTTGCGATAGACTTGCTGGCTATCACCGCTGATAATCTCTCCATTGTAGCGCTGGGCCAAGTCTATGCCTAAAGCAGTTTTTCCTACCGCAGTTGGTCCAATGACCACAATAACTTTAGTTTTCATCTTTTTCCTTGAAAATATTTTGTTTTTTCGCTAAAATCTATTATAACACAAGTAAAGGAGAAATAACTATGGCTAAAGGTTTTGGAAAAGGTTTCTTGACAGGTGTTCTTTCTACTGTTGCTCTTGCAGCTGGTGCAATCTTCACCGTTCATAAAACAATCATCGAACCAGAAGAAAAGAAAGAAGCCTTCATCGAGGAAAATCGTAAAAAAGCTGCACGTAAACGTGTAGCACACTAAAAAGCTGGCAAATGTCCAGCTTTTTTTGTTTGACAAAAAATCCCTTAGAAGCTCTGCCATTTTCACAGAAAATGCCAGCCTTCTTAAGGAATTATACTTTATAAGATAATATCTTCTCTTTCAATGAGAACAATAGTCCACATCATGGCAAGTGTGACGATAGCCAGAGCAAGAATCAATGGCATCCAGTTTCCGAAGATTGGATAGCTATAACCGAGAAGACCAGGTCCAAATGCTGCAATGAGATAGCCACCTGTCTGCACCATTCCTGATAACTGGGCAGTAGCCTGGCTGTTGCTTGTTTTCAAAGTAAAGCTCAACATCATATAAGGGAAGAGGGCTGCATTTGAAAAACTTAAAATAATGTGAAGCGCTGACCAAAGAATGAGATTGGTCGGAATCAATGCCATCATAGCCAAGCCAAGCAAGGTAACAGATGAAATAGCCAGCATGATATTTCGACGCATTTCTTTTGTCTGACGGGAAAGAACAGCTGGGATAATCATAGACATAGGAATAGCTGTCATATTAAAGAAACCAGCCATTAGACCTGCTTCTGCCTTACTAAAGCCAACTGATTGAGAAATGGTTGGCAGCCAGGTAATCTCTGTATAGTAGAGAACTGATTGTAGCCCACCAAATATCAAAAAGGCAATCGCTGCTTTATTTTTCCAGATAGATGATTTCTGTTTTCCTTGGTTCTCACTTGCAAATCGATGGTTATTTTTTACATTAGGCAACCAGATTAGGAAAGCTATAAACACCAATCCTGTAATTAATAGAATAAAAAATTCCCAAGAACTAGAGGATACAATTGGAACAGCAATCATGGATGCAACTGTTGCCGCCACCCCCATGAGAGTGATATAAATCGTCGTATACAGACCAATTTTCTTTGGAAAATTAGCCGCAACCAAACTTGGTAGCAAAACATTAATAAACGCTATTGTAGCACCAACAAGCATAGTACCAATGTAAAGGGCTGGTAAGTTGAGAACTCGCATTCCTGAACCAAGCACCATGACCAGTAAGACCAGGGCCATTAGTTTTTCCATGCCAAACTTAGCCGCAAGACGCGGTGCTAAGGATGAACAGAGAGCAAACATGATGAGCGGAATAGAGGTTAAAATTCCTAATGAACTCACTTCTACTCCCAGTCCTGCTGCCACATCTGTCAAAATAGCAGGTAAAGCTGTAAAGGGGGCACGCATCACGACCCCTAGCATGACGATTCCTGCAATTATAAAGGGTGATTGTTTTTTCATTTTTAATTCTCCTAATATATATAATGTTCGGAATTTACACTCTTTCGATTATAACATACTTGACAATTGATAGAAAGGGATTTCTCTATTTTATTTTGTTATAGTTTTTAACTATGGATTTGACCCAAAAATAACTATTTTTCAAATGAGACTTTCTAGGTTAGAATAAGTTCATCACAAATCGAAAGAGAGATTTTACATGACAACATCAAGATTCCAATTAGTCGGTTCACTTCTTCGACCAGCAAACTTAGGAGAATTTAAACGTAAAATTGAGCATCGTGACAATATCCAATACCCATTCTACGACGCCTTTGATGGCTATCAAGAAACTGAAGCTGCAACTATCGAAGCGATTGTCGCTGAACAAAAAGCAAATGGTATTGATATTGTAACAGACGGTGAGTTTTCAAAATCAATGTGGCATCTTGACTTTGTCTGGGGCTTCGATGGTATCGAGCGTTACATTGCTGAGCATGGTTATCCTTTTAAAGACCATGATGGACAAATTTTTGAAACACGTAAGGATATTGGATTACGTATCACCGGTCCTCTTTCAGCAAAAAATCACCATTTCATTGACATTTATAAAAAAGTTAAAGAACTAGCTGGTGAAACTGATACAAAGTTAACTGTATGGGGACCTGCCCATGCCTTTACCGAGCTTGTTCTCTTCAATAGTCAAGTCGGTCCAGACCAAGTTTATAAAACACGTGAGGATTTGAAAGAAGGTTTATTGGCTGCGTATAGAGAATTTTTAGACCAGTACAAGGAAGCTGGTGGACAAATCGTTCAATTTGATGACTGCCTTTGGGAATTATTCGACCCTGCTAACCCTGTACCTTTCTTGCCACAAGACGATTCTGAAGCATTGGCTGCTTTGGCTGACGAGTTTGTTGCTATCAATAATGCTGTTATTGATTACGGACATGAAATTGGCTTAACCGTCTGGACGCACAACTGCCGTGGTAACTATGAAAGCCGCTCAGCAGCTGGCGGAACTTACGAAGCTATTGCTGAAAAATTCCTGCGTGACCAAAAATACGATCGATTCTTCCTTGAGTGGGATGATGAACGTGCAGGTGATTTAAAAGCTTTGGAAAGCTTGCGTGATAAGAATGTCGAAGTCGTTCTTGGTCTACTTTCAAGTAAAACTTCTGATTTGGATGATGAAGAACGTGTTTATAAATTACTCGAGGAAGCAAGCAAGATTATTCCAAAAGAGCGTCTCTACTTGTCACATCAATGTGGATTCGCTTCATGTGATTCAGGTAATGAATTGGCCATCCCGCAACAGTGGGCAAAAATTAAACAAGGCCAAGAAATTGCAGAGAAGTTTTGGTCTTAAGCCACTTCTTGTTATTCGTGCATAAAAGCCCCGCCATTTGGCAGGGCTTTTATTTATTTGTTAATCAATCCTAATATAGCAAAGGTGCCAACAGTAAAATCACAAGTAAGGCTAACAAATGCCCAACTGTCACTAGGGTAAACGAATACTTGAGTCCACGTTTCATACTTAATTTCGAAAGATTGTGGAAGGTAATCATCACGCCAGACTGAGGCACAACTGTCAAGATAGCTGATGCAACAACAACAACAACACGGTGCAGGATTTCAGGATTTATCCCCATTTCCAAGTAGGCTGGCAAGAAATTACTTGAAGCAATCCCAACCGCACCAGAGGATGAACCAATAATACCACTAACAAGAGCTGTAGAAACTGATAAACTAATCAAGGGAGAGCCCGGAATTTGTTGAATCCAATCTTGAATAAATGCAAATCCAGTTGACAAGGTTAACACCGTCCCAAATGCTACCGTACTAGATGTGGCAAAGGCTGGTACAATAGACGCTGTCGCAGCAGTGTTCAAGATTTCTTTTTGATTTGGCAGATAGGGATAGAAAATCAAGGCTGATAAGAGAATTGAAACTAGCAAACCGATTGCCAAGACATTTGGCAACTTGTTTAGAAGAAAGATTGTTCCAATCAGACTAATGAGCGGTAATACTGACAGAAACAGATTAGGTTTCTTATCAGCCACCATTACTGCTACTTCATCCTCTTCTTCAGAATAGGTTTCACCATTTGCCAGACTCTTCTTGAGACAATAGGCCATATAAAGCAAACCGAATACGAGAAGTGTCAAGCTAGCTGCCAAACTAATCAATGGAGCTGCCGTCAAACTTGTTCCCAAAACCTTTGTCGGAATAACATTTTGAATAGACGGAGCACCTGGAAGCGTGGTCATCGTGTAGGTTCCCGCTCCTAAAAAGACAGGAATAGGGAAAAGGGCCCAATTAATATTTAATTCTTTAAAAAGTGGACGTGATAATGGTAGTAAAGTAAAGATTACAACAAAGATACTGACACCACCGTAGGTCAAAATTGAAGCTATCAAGGTAATCGCAAGTAAACCTCTATAAGGACTGTCTTTGCCCATCAATTTCAAAATACTATTGGCAATAGTCTGAGTGGCACCACTAACTTCCATATAACGAGCTAAGATAGACCCCAGCATAAAAATGGCAAAGTTATTAATCAGAAATCCTGCCAGACCCGTCATGTAAGATTTTTCTTGTCCTAACATGACCTCTAACACATTCATCTGATTGGTCAAGATGATAATCAAACTAGCCAATGGTGCTGCAACAATCACATGTAGATTCTTTGCAGTCCAATAAATAATGGCCACTACGGCCAGTAAAACTCCTAATATTGCTAAAATTTCCATAGGTCTCCTTAGTTTCCCTTTTTAGTCAAGGGAAATTTTTTTAATGTCTGACGTATCTCCTAAATTTCTTACTAGCTCTTCTACACTTTGACCAAAACTTGGATGTCGATAATCTGCTGCAATATCAGCCAGTGGTAAAAGAACAAATGCCCTCTCATGAGCATAGGGATGGGGAACGATGAGGTTTTCTTCTTCAATCACTTGCTCATCCCAAAAAATAATATCCAAATCAATGGTGCGTTGCCCCCACTTCTCAATCCTGACCCGATCCAGGTTCAGTTCAATCTGCTGGCAAAGGGCTAGAAAGTCTTGGGCAGATAAATCTGTTTCAACCTGACAGGCCAGATTGAGGAAATCAGCTTGATCTGTCTTACCCCAAGCTGGAGTTTCATAGATGGGAGAAACCAAACCTAGTCGGCAGTCAGGATGACGATCTACAGCCTCTAAAGCCGCCTTTAAATAAGCTAGACGGTCCCCCATATTTCCGCCAATACTAAGATAAGCTAGATGCTTCATGGTCGTTCACGCTCCAATTCAATTCCGACAGAATCATAGTGTCCAGCAATGGGCGGATTTTCCTTGTAAATGGCCAAGCGAATCTTCTCCACCTTTGGAAATTGATCAAAAATCTCCTGACAAATAACACCTGCTACCTTTTCTATAAGGATGTAGGGTTTGCCTTCCACAACTGCTTTAATGGTTTCAAAGACCATTCCGTAGTGAACTGTGTCTTCTAAATTGTCAGTTTGTGAAGCTGCTGCCAAGTCAACAAACAAATCACAATCAACTGTGAAAATTTGACCAAGAACTTGTTCTTCTTTGAAGGCGCCATGGTAGCCGTAAAAACGGCATTTATTAAGTGAAATCTTATCCATGTTGACCTCCCTGGCTCAACTGATCCCAAACCTTAACAATGTCACGGTTGGCAGCGACATTGTGGACACGGACCATTTTGCAACCTTTTTGAACTGCCCAGGCGGACAGGGCTGCTGTAGCTTGATCCCGATCAGTCGGTAAACTATTTCCCCCAAGCAGGTAATCCACCACGCGCTTACGGGAAATCCCGAATAAAACAGGATAACCAAGACCAGTAATCTGATCCAAACCTTGCAAGAGATCCAAATTATGCTGAACATTCTTAGAAAAGCCAAATCCTGGATCCAACCAAATCTTGTCTTCGGAAACACCAGCATCAAGTGCTGCTTGAGCTCGTTCAGCTAGAAAGTTTTTGACCTCTCCAACAACATCCGCATAGCTTTCTTCTTTCTGGTTGTGCATGAGAATAATTGGTACCTTGTACTCCGCAGCCAGTGCTAGCATATCTCCATCATAAAGTCCTGCCCAGACATCATTTAAAATATCTGCGCCTGCTTCAATCGCTGCTCGTGCTGTGCCTGTTTTATAGGTGTCGATGCTGACAAGACAGTCATAGTTTTCTTTGATAGCGCGGATAATCGGAACCACGCGAGCAATCTCGTCTTCTTCAGACACAAAGCTTGCACCTGGACGAGTGGACTCACCACCAACATCGATGACAGTCGCGCCGTCTGCCAACAACTTTTCTACTTGAACCAGGGCTGCTTCTACCTCATTATAGTTACCCCCATCTGAAAATGAGTCTGGGGTCACATTGAGAATCCCCATAATGGTTACTTGATGGGCTAATTGATCAATTGACATAGAACCTCCTATTTATTGTGGATCATGGATAAGAGTTCACGGCGCAAGATGGCATCTTCCTTGTATTTGCCAAGGGCAACTGTGGTCACTGTTTTACTACCCGGCTTGCGAATGCCACGCATACTCATGCACATATGCTCTGCTTCTACCATGACAAAAACACCTTCTGGCTCGAGAGCATCTTGAAGGGCATGGGCAACCTGATGGGTCAAGCGTTCCTGCAACTGGGGACGACGGCTAGCTACTTCGACTGCACGCGCCAATTTACTCAGACCTGTCACACGCCCCTTGCTTGGAATATAGGCAACATGAGCAATACCATAAAAGGGTACCAAATGGTGTTCACACATGGAGTGGAAGAGAATATCCTTGACCAAAACAACCTCTTCATGCCCTTCTGAAAAGACGGCTGTAAATTGGTCTTTAGGGTCCTCTTGTAGGCCGTTAAACATCTCTAAATACATTTTAGCTACACGTTTTGGCGTATCTAATAAACCTTCACGATTCGGGTCCTCACCCAATAATTCCAATAATTGATAAATGGTTTGTTCGATTTGTTCTTGTTTTGACATAATGCATCCTAAATAGTTTGATGTTCTTATTATACCGCAAAATCCCCTTTCAGAAAAGGGCTTTCAACTTCCGAATGCAGAAACTGTCCCCGACCAATTTTCAACTAGCCCATACCCATCGACTAGCTTTATGGTATAATGGAGGAAATGATTTTCAAGGAGCTACTATGACCAAAAAACCTGTCCAACTAGCGACGATTTGCTACATTGATAATGGCAAAGAATTTCTCCTACTCCATCGCAATAAAAAAGAAAATGATGTCCACAAGGGAAAATGGATTGGGGTCGGTGGCAAGTTGGAGCCTGGTGAAACACCGCAAGCTTGTGCCATTCGCGAGGTCTTTGAAGAAACGGGACTTACCGTCACCAAGCATGCTCTCAAAGGGGTCATCACCTTTCCAGACTTTACTCCAAACACTGACTGGTACACCTATGTCTTTAAGATAACTGGTTTTGAGGGAAACCTAATAGAATGCAACGAAGGAGATTTGGAGTGGGTACCTTACGACCAGGTCTTAACCAAGCCAACCTGGGAAGGCGACCGTCATTTTCAAGAATGGCTCTTGGAAAACCGTCCCTTCTTCTCTGCCTGCTTCCGCTATGATGGGGACAAACTGCTGGATTACAGCGTTGATTTTTATGAAGAATAATCTTAGACAGTGAAACAGAAAAAGCCTTGGAAATCCAGGGCTTCTTTGCTATTACAAATATTTCTTCTTAGGCATTTGCTTGTTCAATACGACATCCAAGGGACCGGCTGATAATACTGTATCGACCAATTGTTTGTCTGTAATTTTCTTATCGAGAAGGACTTGATATTCTAAGACAAGTGCTTCTTTTTTCTTTTTATACTTGAGGGAAATTAAATCAGATTGCTTACAAGACTTGCCAAATTGTTTTTCAAAAAATTGATCGTAATCAAAATTCATTGGTACAGTTACCAAAAGATGACGACGATTTTGATTGACTTGTGCAAAACTACTATTTTCAAAAATAAGGATACATACCGATAAAACAAGAGTCATAAAGATCGCCAAACCTAGGAATCCCATACCCGTTGCCAAACCGATTGCCATTGCTAGCAAGATAGCCAACATCTCTTTTGAGGAACCTGCGGCAGAACGGAACTTAATCAAACTAAAGGTCCCAGCAACCGCAACACCTGCACCCAAATTACCATTTACCAAGGCAATGATAACAGCAATTAGGGTTGGCATTAGGCTTAATGTAATGACGAATTCTTTCGTGTAATTGGCTTTGTATTTATACACAGCCGCATGTAGGATACCCATGGCCAGACTGACTCCAAAGACCATGGACATCTGTGCTAAGGTGATACTGCTATTGGCTGTTGAAAAAATGCTATTAAACAGCTGCATGTTGATTTACTTCCTCTCCGGTTATGTTGTGGGCAAGTTTATAGGCATTGCCATATTTTGAGAATGATTGTTTTTCGATTCGATATTTTTCAAGCAAGGCTACCAACCATTCTGGTCGTTCTTCAGGAACCTTTACTTCCATGATAACTTTTGTAGGATCCAAAAGGTCTTTACCAAACTTACCTTCCATGGCATCTACATCATAATCGCGGTAGAGCAAATTCTTGTCAATTGTGAGTCGAACTTTTCTATCTTCAATCCCTTTATAGGATACGCGATCATAGTAAATATACATTTTAGGTTTAATTGTACCATAGCGTTCTCTCAATTGTTCCAATTCTGAGGTGACTTTTTCATCTTTAATGGTAGAATCAATCACTCCGTTTTCAATATAATTTGTTACGGAAACTGGGTTTGAAGTTAGACGGTATTTGTAACCGATTTTGTTTTCTTTTTTCTTGATTTCAAGGAAGGCCTGACTAGATTCAGATGGTTTGGCATCATAGACACGCATGCGAATCTTCTCACGACCATTCTTTTTAGCAATAGAATCTTGAATCATATCGAAATCTTCATTATCGAAATATATATTTGTAATGGTTGACGTTGCAAACTCGTCTGAAACCATATGTTTCAGTAAATCTTTCTCAAGTAGGGCAAATGTTTCTTTATCAACGATGTATTTTGTTTCTTTACGTTTAAATTGTTTTTGTACGATTCTAGTTTTCATGTTTTTCCCTCTTTATCTCAAAACTTCTTAGCAGTTGCCTGCCTCATTTACAATACTTAGTTTACTGAACAACCTTTAAACGAAACTGAAAGTAATGTTAAACAAAACTTAAACTGCAATAAGGTTGAAATTCTTTTGTCACATTCCAAACTATGCTACAATAGTCTTATCAATAGTAAGGCAAGGAGAACCCCATGTACGAATTTGTCCTAGAATACGGCTCTTTCCCCGTAAAACTCATCGACGGTTTTATCAACAATCGCTCAGAAATCCCTGATTTTCTCAAAGAAGACGAAGAAATGATTGCCCGATTGAACGAGATGAACGAACTCTTCCACCAACTTTTCTTAACCATCGAATGCAAGTTTGACTACATCGGCAAGCAATTCCCTAACAAGATTGAACAACTACGAACACTCTATCATCCCCTGGCAGACGATTTACTGGCCAAGTATGGCAACCAGATAGCATTGAAGATTGAACCCTTTATTTTGTAAGACAAAAGAGATGACCGCAATCATCTCTTTTCTTCTATTCTGTGTTCCAAACCATACTGGTCACGCGACAAGTAGCCATAATCCACCAAGTAGCGTCTCAATATAGCATAATCATCATAAATCTCAGCTAGAAAGGCATTGACCTCCTTTTCGGTGAATACCGAGCCTTTCTTAGCTAACTCTTCCTGTAAATAAGCAAACAAGACCTGCTTACTTTTCAACTTTTTCGGAATGACAAGCAACTTCCCATCTCGGAAAAATTTTTCTTGAATATCTTGAGCCTTCATATTACCCTCCCAAAAATCCTAGCCCGCAGACTAGGATTTCACAATATTTACAAATTAACGAATTTCAGCACCAAGCTCTACCAGCGCCTTACTGATTTTCTCCATGTACTTGGCCACTTCTTCGTCCGTCAGGCTGTCCGCAGGATTTTGGAAGGTCAGGTTGTAAGCCATAGACTTCTTACCAGCCTCAATATTGCTACCAGCATAGACATCAAAGAGGGTCACCTTGGTCAAGCGTTTGACGCCAGCACCGGCAATCGCATCCAGGACATCCTGATGCTTGACATCGCTGCTCAAAAGCAGGGCAATATCACGGCTAACCGCTGGGAATTTGGAGATTTCGGTAAATGGCTGAGCAGGCTGGAGGGCTTCTTCAATCGCATCCAGATTGATTTCAGCCACATAAGTCTCAGGAATACCGTAGTCCTTAGCCGTTTGAGGGTGTACCTGACTGACAAAGCCGATTACCGCCCCATTCAAATGGATTTCAGCTGTACGACCTGGGTGCAAGGCCGCAATCTCACTGGTTGCCACAAAGTCAACTGCCAACTTGTAGTGACCAAAGATAGCTTCCAAAATCCCTTTGGCATGGAAGAAATCGACTGGTACAGCTGGTGTCTGGAAGTCTTTCTCAGCTACCAAGCCAGTCAAGACAAGGGCGAACTTATTGATTTCTTGTGGCAGGTCCTCTTTTGGATTGCCAGACTGTTCAAAGATTTTTCCGATTTCGTAGAGGGCCAAGTTCTTGTTCTTACGAGCCACGTTGTAGGCTACTGTTTCCAGCATACCAGACACCATGTTCTGACGGAGGGCAGAGCGGTCAACGGTCATCGGCCACATGAGTTCGGTGACTGTGGTTGGACGAGCCGCAAACTCCACTGCCTTTTCAGGTGTTGTCAGGGCATAAGAAATAATTTCTGTCAGGCCTGCACCTTCTGCCAGGCTACGCACTTGGCGACGGATTTTCTGGGTCAGGGTCAACTCACCTGCTGTTCCGTCCTCTTTCGGAAGAGTGGTCGGTAGATTATTATAACCATAAATACGAGCGATTTCCTCCACCAAGTCTGCTGGAATGCGAATGTCCCAACGGCGACGCGGTACTGCGACTGTAAACTGACTTGCATCGCCAGTTGTTTCCATACCTAAACGACGGAAAATGTCTGCGATTTGAGCATAGTCCAGATTGGTCCCGAGCGAGCGGTTGACATAATCAATGGTCGCTGTGACTGGGACATCAGAAGTGTCCACGCTACCCGCAGAAACGATGCCAGACAAGACCTGACCGCCAGCTAGTTCTGCAATCATAGCCGCTGCTGTGTCCATAGCCTCCGTCAAGGTTGACACGTTGATGCCTTTTTCAAAGCGAGAAGAGGACTCTGAGCGAAGGTTGAGGCGACCTGAGGTCTTGCGGATAGACTTGCCGTCAAAAAGGGCAGCTTCCAGCACAACCGTCTTAGAGTTGTTGTCAATCTCTGTGTTGGCACCACCCATGACACCACCAAGGGCAACTGCCTTGTCCGCAACGGAAATGACGATGTCATCAGCAATCAAGTCACGCTCTTCGCCGTCAAGCGTTACCAAGTTTTCACCCTCTTTTGCCTGACGAGCCACGATTTTCTTGCCGTCAAACTTATCAAAGTCAAAGGCATGCATTGGCTGACCGAAGTAGAGCAAGATGTAGTTGGTGATGTCCACCACGTTGTTGAGTGGGCGGATACCTGCGTTCATGAGCAGGTTTTGCAACCACTGTGGGCTCGGTGCGATAGTCACATTTTCAATGACACGAGCCGTGTAGGCAGCCACCTTGTCTGACTCAATGGCCACTTCAATCACATCGCTGGCCTTCTTGTCGCTTTCCTCCAAGGCTACAGGCTTGAAGTTGACCTTGCTGTCATAGATAGCAGCCACTTCGTGAGCCACACCACGCATAGAAAGGGCGTCGGCACGGTTTGGTGTGATAGACAGCTCGATAATCTCGTCATCGAGGTCAAGGTATGAAAAGACTGGCTCACCTACGACTGCATCTTCAGGCAGGTGGTAGATTCCATCCGCATATACTTTTGGCACCACAGAGTCGGACACGCCGATTTCGCTCAATGAGCAGAGCATCCCCAAGGACTCAACGCCGCGGATTTTACCTTTCTTGATCTTGTAGTTGCCAGCGATACGAGCTCCTGGCAGAGCGACGATCACCTTGATGCCTGGCTTGACATTTGGAGCACCGCAAACGATTTGCGTAACTTCCTCACCGACATTGACCTGGCAAATGTTGAGGTGGGTATCTGGAATCGGCTCAGCAGACACAACCTGACCGACAACCAACTTAGACAGGCCAGCACTCTTTTGCTCAACCCCTTCTACCTCAATCCCTGTTGTTGACATTTTTTCAGACAAATCATGGCTTGTCGCATCAAAGTCAACGAGTTCTTTTAACCATTTGTAACTTACTAACATATTATCCTTTCTGGTGCAAAGGCCGTTTTAGTAGCCAATCCACATCTATTTTATCACCGACCGCAAATTCATGCTGGCCAAATTTTTCAAATCCGTATTTGGAATAGAATTTCTGAGCCTTGTAATTATGTTCCCAAACTCCCAGCCAAACCCAATCACAGCTTGACTGCTCTGCTTTTTCCAAAGCAAAATCAAACAAGACCTTCCCAAGACCGCGGCCTTGAAAAGCATGCAAGAGATAGATACGCTGGATTTCAAAGGCGTTTTCCAGCTCCTGCTCCGTCTGGGCAGGACCCTGGTTGAGCTTGAGATAACCAGCTATCTGATGATCAACTCTTAGAAAATAGTGCTGGCAGTTGGGATCCGATAACTCCCTAGTCAAGACTTCCAGCGAATAAGCTTCCTCGAAGAAGTTTTCTAATTCTTCAGGGTCATTATCGTGAGCAAAGGTCTCGGCAAAAGTCTGCTTAGCAAGGTCTTGTAGAATAGAAACTTCTTCTAATTGTATTGGGTCAATCTGCACTTTGGCACCTCCCTTTTCTAAATATGCCTGGAAAGTCGCAGAATAGCGATTTCCTTCTACTCACTCCTACGGAGTTACGACGCTCTAAGGTTGAAAACGACATTTTTTCAACCTTAGAGCTAGTGAGACGATTAGACAGTTCGCCATAGCGACTGTCGTCTCATAAATAGGTGCTTTAGCACCATTTATGAGTATCGAAGTCTGACGTTCTTAGGTTGAAAACGATACTCTTTCAACCTTAGAACTAGTGAGGGGAGTAGGTAGACCGCTATAGCGGCTATCGTTTCTCTCAAACAACAATCAACTAATTTTATCGGATTACGACCGTCCGTGGTTACGACGCTCTAAGGTTGAAAACGACATTTTTTCAACCTTAGAGCTAGTGAGACGATTAGACAGTTCGCCATAGCGACTGTCGTCTCATAAATAGGTGCTTTAGCACCATTTATGAGTATCGAATTACGACGGATTTCAAGCAAAACGATATTTTTTGCTTGAAATCCTAGTAAGGTAGCTAGGGAAGTCGCAGAATAGCGATTCCCGTCTACTTAAGAGCTGACTTTGTCAGCCTTAAGTAGTGCTACGTTAAAATTGCTCCGAGAATCGTACATCGCCTTGGTAGAATCCACGAATATCGTTGATACCGTAACGGAGCATGGCAATACGTTCCTGACCGAGACCGAAGGCAAAGCCAGAGTACTTGGTTGAGTCAATCCCACTCATTTCCAATACTTGTGGGTGGACCATGCCGGCACCGAGGATTTCAATCCAGCCTGTTTTCTTACATACGTTACAGCCGTCACCGCCACACTTGAAGCAAGAAACATCCACCTCAACAGATGGCTCAGTGAATGGGAAGTAAGATGGACGGAGACGAATTTGACGCTCTTCACCAAACATTTTCTTGATGATCATTTCAAGCGTACCTTTGAGATCACCCATGGATACATTTTCACCGACAACCAAACCTTCAATCTGGTGGAACTGGTGGCTGTGGGTCGCATCGTCCGTATCACGACGGAAAACACGGCCTGGCGAAATCATCTTCAAGGCACCTTTTGAGAAATCATGCTGATCCATGGTCCGTGCCTGAACAGGCGACGTATGGGTCCGCATAAGGATTTCTTCTGTGATGTAGAAGGTATCCTGCATATCACGTGCTGGGTGGTCTTTTGGCAAATTCATGCGCTCAAAGTTGTAGTAGTCTTTCTCCACTTCAAATCCGTCAACGATTTGGAAGCCCATGCCCAAGAAAATATCTTCGATTTCTTCAGAAGTCTGAGTCAAGACATGGCGTTTCCCGACCTTGACCTGACGACCTGGCAAGGTCACATCAATGGTTTCTGAAGCTAATTGCTGCTGAATTTTGGCTGCAGCAACCTTCTGAGCTGTTTCTTCAAAGGCAGCTGTCAGCACGTCACGTACTTCATTGACCTGCTTACCAACGATTGGTTTCATGTCGTTAGATAGGTCTTTCAAACCTTTCAACAAGTCAGTCAAGGACCCTTTTTTACCCAAAACCGCAACACGCAGGTCTTGTAGTTCTTTTTCTCCTTGGTGCTGGATTTCTTTTAACTTTTCAAGTGTAGTTTGGCTTAATTCAGCCAACTGTTGTTCAATGTTTGACATAATTCCTCCAATAAAAAAACGCATGACACCACTCGTATCGGAGCGTTGTCACGCGGTACCATCCGTTTTCATCTGCTAGGCAGATCTTAGTTCTATGAACCTGTATTCACAAGTGAAGTGTCGCACGGTGAATAAAGGTTCTAAGTCCTTGCGTGAGTGAATTCGACCAACTTTCACTGATTGAGCTTGCAGTCACGGCTCAACTCCCTGGACAGTTTCCATAGGTGTACTAGTCTCACAGACTTCTATTCAATTAAGAGTATTCTATCAAAAATAAGAAAGTTTGGCAAGAAATCTTCCCATAAAAACTCCTTCTATCTAGGATAGAAAGGAGTTTACATTTAGAACATGTATTCATAAGCGAAGTACTTAAAAATAAGAACTAGTTTTTCGCTCATCAAGGCTGTTTTTTGAAGGAATTCTGGCTGTATTTTGCCAAAAACTATCCTTAGATGGAAGTGCTGAACTGTTGATACAGGTTTTTATAGTTTTGCCTGCCATTTATTGGTCCAAACATTTTCATTTGGCACACCATAGAATGCATCTTTCCCTTCTAATTTATCAAGGAGGGATTCAATCGTGTTTTTATTATGATGGTAGGCATTGATAGCAGTTTTGACCATGGTAACATCGTGAAGGTGAGTTGTATAGTTTAGTGAAACGAAAATAGTTGGAACTTCATGTACATACCAAGGAACTTCATTGGACATGGCCGTTTTCCACTGGATGCGGTAATTATTCTGCGCTCCATATCCAATGATATTGGCAACCGTTAAAGCTAAATCAACTTCTTCTCGGTATTGCAGCGTTTTTCCTTTGATCCGAGTCGTACCATCATTGACGGTCACTTCATAACCACGCGCTTCCAAGGCAGCTTTAAGGTTATCAACCACTTCGGTACTTGCCGCCATAATCCCTTCTTTTTCACCTTCTAGGTAATACAAACGGATTCTGCGATGGGTTTCTGGACTGATTGGAAGATTTTTCTGTGTATCTTTCAACAGCGTAATTGCTTTGTCTGCTGCTTCACGTTGCCAAGCCAAGTGTTCTTCACAGCCGATAATAGCCAATTCATCAGCTGATTTTAGTAAAGTTCCTTCCGCTTGCTTGATATGCAGATTGAGTTTGGCTTTCAGACCTAAAATGCGACGGAGAGCATCTTGAAGGCGTTCTTCAGTAATCACTCCCTTGCGGTAGCCATTGAGCATAAATTCAAAATCTTCTTCCAAGTTATTGAAGAATAAGAACATATCGCAACCCGCAGCAATGGCTGCTGGGACATAATCTTCACGACGCATCGCTGCTGTCATCCCCAACATGTGGCTGGCATCTGTTATGACCAAGCCATTGAATTCCAGTTTTTCTTTCAATAAATCTTGAATCAATTCGGGAGCTAGTGTTGCAGGCAAAATATCTTCGTCCTTCAAACTTGGATTCAATGTTTGTTGATAGTAAGGCAAGGCTATATGACCCGCCATAATCATCTCAACACCAGCTTCAATATGATGACGATAGACACGACCAAAACTCTTGTCCCATTCTTCTGGAGAGAGCTCATTGACACCGAGGACTAGGTGCTGATCACGTTCTTCTGTACCATCTCCTGGGAAATGCTTGATACATTGAATTACATCTCTTTCAGCAGTCAATCCTTCCAAATAGGCACTGGTATAGGCAATAACATCATCAGCATTGGTACCGTAGGCTCTGGTATTGACGATAGTATTGCGCCAGTTCTGAACAATATCCACACAAGGGTCAAAGTTGACATTTACACCTAATGCAGTCTCCTCTCGCGCAGATACGAGACCTGCTAGGTAGGGGATACGAGGATCCCGACTGGCTTCAGATTGAGCGCCTGAGGAAATATAGGTTCCTCCTTTCACAGCTCCATCTCCACCTGAGTCGCAGTTCGCTGCAACCAAGAGAGGTACTTTTGAATAGCTTTGCAAGTCGTTAATCAGTCCTTGTACCTGTTCTGGACTACCATTCATATAGCGGGCGCCACCTATGTGGTACCGGTCAATCAATTCCTGATTACTCAAATTATTTCCGCTAAAAGCATCTCCTCCGAAGAAGAATAGATTGACAAACAATTGACCGATTTTTTCTTCATCAGTCAGATGAGCCAAGGTATTTTCCACCCAAACAATCTGCTCTTCATTCAAACAATAGGGTTTCTTCCGCAAATCAACCAATCTAGGCATTATTTCCTCCTTATTTTCCTCGCCAAATACGTGTATCTACCAAACCACAGTAGGCATCTACAGGCGATACTCCTGTAAAGGCTGACTCTCCTGCTAATTTGGTAACCAAGGCTTCTAAAGTGACAGGCAAGCCATCATAGGCATTGATATAGGTTGCAACCTGTGGCATATCTGCAAGTGCAAACGGGTGCTGAACAGAGACAACAATGGTTGGAATTTCGTGAACATAGAAAGGCTGGTCTGGTGTTCCCTTGGCAGCTGGCCAAATAATCCGCTGAGTTGTCCCTCCTGAGTTGACATCGACTAAATTGATAATCAAATCATAGTTATCTGTGATTTCTGCAATAGGACGCTTAGAAGCATAGACATTTGCAATCGCTGCTGGTCTTTCTTCTTCTGGCAATTTGGCAATCCGTACTTCTGTATTTTCCCAGATAGATACTTGGTGCCCTCGAGCTTCTAATAGTTCTTTCAGCGTATCGGCTGCTCTCTTCTTGCCAGCATTGATCATGGCGCCAAAACCACCCTTATAGCCATCTACTTCTACCAACAAAATACGTTTGTAGCGTTCTGGATTGACTGGGAAAATTCCTTCTTGTTTGGCTTTTACCAAGGTAATCGCCTTGTCAGCTACTTCTTTTGCAAGCTGTTTTGCCTCATCTCTACCAATCAAAGCCAGTGCTTCTTCTTTTGGCAACATGATTTCCTGACGACGACCTTCAAACAAGTGAAGACCGAGTTTAGCTTTCAAGCCCAAGGTACGACGAAGAGCATCATGGAGGCGTTCCTCAGAAAGCAGACCATTTTCCAATCCTTCTTTCATCCATTGCAAATCTTCTTCTGGATCGTTGAAGAAAAGGAAAAGATCACATCCTGCCTCAATTGCTGTAGGCAATAGCTCTCGACGCGGCATAGATGCTGTCATACCGATCATGTGACTGGCATCCGTTACAATGGCACCATTGTAACCTAACTCTCCACGAAGCAACTCATCCAAGAGGGTTTTATTCAGCGAAGCTGGCAACATGTCATCCAATTCACGTTCTGGATGCATTTCTTTCTCAACATTTGGCAAATGAATGTGCCCCGCCATAATACCTGGAAGACCTGCGTCAGCCATCTCACCGTAAATCCGTCCAAATGTTTCCATCCATTCAGACTTGGTCATGGGATTCGAAGCAAAAGAAAGATGATGGTCACGTTCATCAATACCATCGCCTGGGAAATGCTTAGCAAACGACACAATTCCGTGTTCCATAATGCCACGCATGTATTCTTTGGATAATTCAATGACTTGGTCTACATTAGCTCCCCAAGTTCGGTTTGCAATGATTGGATTGCGCCAATTACGGCTGAGGTCCATAATCGGTGCAAAGGAGGCATTGCAGCCTACCGCAGCTGCTTCAAGTCCTGCAACTTTCCCCATTTCATAAGCATAGCGGGGATCAGCTGTCGCAGCAATCTTGATTTCATCCCCAATTTTCGTTCCATCCGTAACAGCGCCATTCCCACCAGATTCGGTATTGGCTGCAATCAAAAGGGGAATCTTAGACTTGGTCTGCAAAATATAGTTTTGCTCCCAAATATCTGCAGCAGGTCCAGGATTGTAACGAACAGCAGCAATCTTATAATCATTTAATACTCCAGTCAGATAGTCTTCCGTCCGCTGGCTCCCCATGTTGACAAAGAGATGACCGATTTTTTCATCCAAGGTCATCTGAGCAATGGTTTCTTCAATCCAAGAAATAGCCTCTTCGTCAAGGCTGTAAGGTTTCTTCCGTAAATCTACTAAATGTGTCATATTTGCCTCCAAAAAAGAAACTGAGAAAAAGTCCTAACACTACTTCTCAAAGTTAGTGTCAACATCTCAGCGCAGTGGTTGATTGGCTTTAACAGTCCAGTGGACTGTTAAAGGTTGGAGATAAGATTTGCGAAGCAAATCTCAGCAATTCGTGTACTACACTCCAAATCTGACCATTACGACAGTTGCGAACAAAGTTCGCTCCATTTCCAACCTCAAACTGTCTCCCAGACAGTTTGAGCTGTGCGGGGGTGGGAGTGAAACAGTCTGGGGATAGACTGTTTCAGCTCAACAACTAGAAATAAAGACTTGTTGACGAACTCTTTTTTGAATGGTCGAGTTCTTTCCTGCTCCCCCTTCTCTCTAGTCGTCTAAATTATTCCAAAATGCCTGTGTCAATTTTGTTTCTTTCTCACCTGTGAATGCTTGATGAGCAAATTCATCTGCAATTTTTTCTGTCAAATCTGTCCAAGATTGCATCTCTCGTCCTACTAAAATAGGATAGAAATGGACACCGTTCAATTCCGCTGCCTTTAAATCACCAGGCGAGTCACCAATCATCATAATCTTATCAGGACAATACCCTTCCTCTATTAACAGTTTGATGACATCTTCTTTCTTACCACGGTCTTGACAGTACAATTCTGTAACATAGTCCATCAAACCTTGGTCTGTCCACTCTTCTTCTACTGCTTCCTTATTAGCAGAAGAAACAACGTAGACTTTTCCTAACTGGCTCAATTTTTCCAAGCCCTTGTGAACGCCGATGAAGGCTAAAACAGGACCGCTATACTGCTTAATGGCTTGATTGACTTGAGTGGACCATTTTAAAGCGAGTTCCAAATCTTTAGACGGCTGCTCCTCTATCAATCTTTCCAGAGAAGCATTTGACAAAGAATCTGTGGTCGCGACCCAATTTTTCAAGTTGTCTATACCCGTCACACCTGCAAATTCTAGGCCTTTGACTAAGCCTACAAAACGGTTAATGCCACGTTCTCGCGAGTACAGATTAACTCGATTCCATTCAGCTAAAAACGGTTCTTTATCTTTGACATCAAAAACATCTGCAGCCAAGGGGCCGAAAAAAAGTTTATGTTTGTAGGTCATGGTGTCCATGGCGCAGCCATCAGAGTCCACACAAAATACGTATTCCATCTTCATCATTAGACTCCTGAATAGGCTGAGAAGCCACCGTCAATCGGTAAAACAACACCATTGACAAAACTTGCCAAATTCTCATCTGCCAAGAAGAAGACTCCTCCGACCAACTCTTCGGCTTCACCAAACCGTCCCATTGGTGTATTGGTCAAAATCTTGTTGGCACGTGCGGTCGGTTGACCTGCCTCATCAAACAGCAAACCACGGTTTTGGTTGGTAACCAAGAATCCAGGCGCAATCGCATTACAACGGATGCCAACTTTTGAAAAATGGACTGCTAACCATTGGGTAAAATTACTAATAGCAGCCTTGGCACCTGAATAGGCTGGAATTTTTGTCAAAGGAGTAAAAGCGTTCATGCTGGAAATATTGATAATATTTGCTCCAGAGCGACCGATCATATCCTGTGCAAAGACCTGTGTTGGCAATAAGGTTCCTAGATAATTTAGATTGAACACAAAGTTGATACCTGCTTCATCCAAGTCGAAGAAAGTTTTGGTATCAGCTGGCAGTCCAATCTCATGGAATTCATTGTCAGTTGTCGCTTTGGGACTATTGCCTCCAGCACCATTGATCAAAATATCTACAGGACCAAAATCTGCTAGGACTTGCTTGCGAACTTCTTCCAAATTTTCCTTAGAAAGAACGTTAGATTTATAGGCTTTCGCAACGCCTCCTGCTGCTGCAATCTCATCAACGAAGACCTGAGCCGCAGCCTCATTCAAGTCCAAAAGCGCAACCTTTGCACCTGCCTTAGCAAATTCTTTTGCCAAATAGCCACAAAGAACGCCTCCTGCACCTGTAATAACAACGACCTTATCCTTAAACTCAATAACACGTGACATATTAGCTCTCCTTATTTCCAACTGTTTTGACTGTAATTCCAAAATCTGGTGTCTTGCCTGCTGCTCGCATATTGGCTTCATAGAGACCGTTAAAGTAGGTTGCCCCAAGGGCTCGGTCATACAGACCATAACCAGGTGTCTTGGTCTGGTCTCCCCAGATACGACGACCGTGGTCTGGACGCAAGGCACCAGTCCAGTCATAGTCTACCAATAATTTAACAACAGCGTTCATGTCAATGTCACCAGCCTGTGACAAATGTGCAGTTTCTTGGAAGCCCCAAGCACCTGCCGTCACATTGCGCGTATGCATAAAATTGATGCGATTGCGTTTGAGAGCATATTCTGTCATGGCAAGGACATTATTTTTCGGATCAGAAGCATAGGATCCGACACACATGGTAATTCCATTGTGCTCTGAATCATAGAGATTCAAAAATCGTTCAACGGCTTCTTGACCAGTGATGATGCGCGGTAAACCAAAGATTCCGTAGGGCGGATCATCAGGATGAATGGCCATTTTGACGCCAGCCTCCTCAGCCGTTGGCATAATCGCTTTGATAAAATACTCCAAATTCGCCCATAAATCTTCTTCGGAAATATTCTGACGATAATTTTCGATAATAGCCTTCATTTCTTCCTTGGAATAGGATGAATCCCAACCTGGTAAGTTCAAATCATCCGCCACAGGATCAACACCTGCCAAATCAGATTTGAGGAAAGCTAAAGAGGTCGATCCATCTGGAAGTGGGTGATGCAAGTCTGAACGGGTCCAGTCAAACACAGGCATGAAATTGTAGCACACAACTGGAATACCTGCAGCCCCTACATTACGGATGGAAGTTTTATAGTTTTCGATTAACTCATCGCGATTTGACTTCCCTTGTTTGATGTCTTCATGAACAGGAATGGATTCAATAACAGTAATTTCAAGTCCTGCCTCTTCTACCATTTTTTTCAGCTCTAGTATGTTTTCAAGGGGCCAAGCTTGACCAACTGGCACATCATAGACAGCAGTCACAATTCCCTGCATACCAGGAATCGCCTTAATCTCCTCAAGTGTCACAGGATCCTTTTTCCCATACCATCGAAATGACATTTTCATGATTTACTCTCCTTTATTGTTCAAAAAATTCTTTGGCATTGTAATAGGATATGGCTTCTACAAACCGCCCTAAACGATTGTAATCTTCAGGCACTTCTTCATCAACAATCCATTGGCCGACATAAGTCGCTAAAATGCGTCTGAAATAATCATGCCGTTGATAAGATAAAAAGCTACGCGAATCGGTCAACATACCAACAAAATTAGCAAGCATACCCTGTTCTGCATAGGCATTCATCTGGTCAATCATGCCCAACTTGGTGTCATTGAACCACCAACCAGCACCAAATTGTAGCTGGCTACGAAGCCCTTCCTCATTGGACTGGAAATTCGCCAAAGTATTGGCCAGAGCAATGTTGTAACTTGGATTGAGATTGTACCAAATCATTTTTGGAAGGGCATTTTCCTTGACCAAGTTATCTAACAAACGATTCAAATTCACAGTCAGACATGTCTGGTCTCCAATCGAATCCACACCTACATCTGCTCCAAGTTTTTCAAACAGTCCGGTATGGTTGTTCCGTAAGGCACCAAAGTGAACTTGTGTCACAAAGCCATGTTTCTTGTACAATCGGCACAATTCTCTAAAGATAGCAGTCTGCCATTTATTGATACTGGATTGGCCAACCTCTTTACCTGCAAGTCTTGCTAGTAAAATATCATCAAGCTCTTCAAGGCTTGCTTCTTCGTATGAAATAGCCGTAAAACTGATGTCACTTGCTCGACAACCATGTTGAACAAAATAGGAAACGCGCTGACCAAGTGCCTCTACAAAACTTGCAAAGTCTCTTACTGCTACCCCTGTTGCTTCCTCCAAGCGTTTAATAAATGAATTGAAATTTCGATGTTCTATAAAGGCTTCATCTGGGCGGAAAGTTGGTGCCACTACAGTATCTATAGTTGAGTCCTCAGCCAAACGCTTATGCCATTCCAAGCTATCTAGTGGATGGTCAGTTGTCCCAATAAAGGTCACCCTAGCATCCGCAATCAGCTTCCGTGGACTAACTTGATGTTCTTGCAAAAAGGCATTGAGCTGATGATAGAGTCGCTCTGCATTTTCTTCGGTCAACAATTCCTCAACACCGAAAACCTGTCGCAATTCCAAATGACTCCAATGATAGAGAGGATTTCCGAAAGCCCGTTCCAAGGTTCTTGCCCAAGCCTTAAACTTATCTAATTTACTTGCTGAACCTGTGATTTCTTCTTCTGAGATACCATTTGCCCGCATCAAGCGCCACTTATAATGGTCCCCACCCAGCCACAGATCAACAATATCTTCATAAACCTTATCTTCAAAAATTTCCTTAGGATCCAAGTGGCAATGGAAATCATAGATAGGAAGCTCTGCTATTTTCCCGTAAAGCTCCTTAGCAGGCTCATTTTTTAGCATAAAGTTTTTATCATTAAAACTCATTTCATCCCTCCAAAGCTGCAACAAAACTGCGAGCAATCGTCGTTACACTTTCATAGCCTTCAGCCTGCACTCGACTTGCCAGAGCTGAACCGACTCCAACAGCACAAGCGCCTGCCTTTTTCCAATCTGCAACATTTTCAACTGACACTCCGCCTGAAGGCATCAAATCTACGTCAGGAATAGGACCGTGAATATCCTTGATAAATCCAGGACCCAACACGCCACCAGGGAAAAGCTTGATAATAGGACATCCCGCCTGACTAGCTGTGACAATCTCTGTTGCAGTTGCACAGCCTGGGAAGTAGAATACCTCAGCCTCTTGCGCCAAGTCTTGAATTTCTTTATCAAAATGAGGACTAACCAGGAAACTAGCACCTGCATCAATGGCCGCTTGTGTCAGCTTAAGATTCATTACTGTTCCCGCCCCGATGACTACGGAAGAATCGTCTGAGAACTCCTCTTGTAATTCTTTGATAACTGTCGCTGCATTTGGAGTCGAAAATGTAATTTCAATATTTCGAATACCTCCCAAAATCGCATGGCGAGCGATTTCTTTCGCATCTTCTTCATCTTTTCCGCGAATCACTGCGAAAAAGTAATTTTCTTTTAATTGCTTTAACATCTTGACCTCCAATTAGAAAGCGTTGTCATTTATAGTTATAGTATACAATTCATCAGATGATTTGTCAATAAAAAAGCAAAAAATACCCAGAAGAATTCTTCTGGGCAGTCTATTTTGTTTTTCTATTTACGATCATTGAGACCATGCAAGGTCATATCTTTATCGAACCATTCGCCTAAAACAACCTGTCTTACTGATATAATATGTGCTAACATGCTATCATAAGCCGCAACAGGGTGGCGTTGCTTGATAGCCATTAAGATGTTCCTGTGGGCCTGTAAACTATCCGATTTCATCTGACGATTTGAGTAATTTTCATTGATCAGATGAATAGATTGATTAATGACTGGCATCAGACTAGTCATTGCCAGATTCCCACTCATCTCAGCCAGCATACAGTGGAATTTCACATCCAACTCCAGATGCTTCGTGTCTCCAGCTGCAACGGCCTCTTCAATAGCAAGGACAATTTCTTCTAGTCGAGCAATATCTTCGTCCGAAGCAAACTGAGCGACACGCTCCGCAATTCTCGGTTCAAGCAAATACCGCACCTCAAACAAATCCGTCGTCAACTTTACACGGTCTCTTACCAAAGAAAAACCTAGGGGATCCTCTGATACTCCTTTTTTAGAGCTGATATAGGTTCCCGACCCTTGGCGCACCTCCAGAATATTTCGAGTAGCCAAACTTCGAACAGCTTCACGAACAGTCGAACGTCCAACTTCTAAATCTTGGGCCAATTCATACTCATTTGGAAGCTTGTCACCAACTTTATATCCTCTTTCCAAAATCAATTCCAATAAGCGTTCCGATGCTTTTTCTACCAAGGGTTTCGCCATGTGCTTGGTCCTCCAATACAACTTTCTATTTGCTACTATTATAGCTCATTTCCTCTTATAATGGTAGTTTGGAATGGCAGTCCAACGTTTCTTTATTTCTCTAACAATTTGCTTCGGTTGACGGTTCCGTGAGAATAACCCCTTATGATTTCCTTGAATCCGAATAATACCAACCGTGGTTTCAAAATCAGCAAAATTCCAGACCTGCTCACCAACCAAATTAGGAATAGAATCAAAGACTCGATGGTTCATCTCATAGTAATCCACCTGAAATTCCTCTGTATAAGGAATATCCCACATCGAATGCAAGCCTGGAAGAGTATCTGCACCATATTCCGTAATCAAAATCGGCTTGTCAGGATAAAGTTTTTGCCAAGTCTCCAACTCTTGACGGAGCCCTTTCTCTGCCGCCTTCAAGTCACCTTGAGCAACATACCAACCATAATAACGATTGAGACAGACAACATCGACCAAATCCATAACCTCATCCTTATCAGGCGTTGCTGTCATAATATTGACCAAGGTCACAGGACGCTTAGAAGGATCTCTGTCCCTCATGCGCTGAATCAGAGGTTCAAAGTAAGCACGTGCTCCCTTTTCATGCCCTGCCGGTTCATTGGCAACAACCCACATCACTACAGAAGGATGATTCTTATCACGCGCTATCAATTCATCAATCACCAGCTCATGAGCCTCCTTGGTTTGCATAACTTCCCAAGTATTTTTTACTTCTTCAGAATCACCTGTCAAATTCAAGGCTGCATTGAAAAGCTGGAACAGGCCAACTGCTGGCACTTCATCAATAACGACGATTCCCAAACGATCTGCCAGCCGCATCATTTCCTCAGAATAGGGATAATGAGATGTCCTAAAAGAATTTGCTCCAATATCCTTCAGTAAGTTCAAATCCATCAGATTGGCTGCTTCATTGAAACCACGACCATTAATAAAGGTATCTTCATGTTTACCAAATCCCTTGAAATAGAACGGTTTTCCATTGATAAAAAACTGCCCATTTTCAACCGCAACACTACGAATGCCGAATTGTTCTGAGTAGGTATCTAGCAAGTTTTCTCCGTCAAATAATTCAACTTTAGCAGTATAGAGATAGGCATCCAAGACCTCCCAAAGGCGTGGATGTTCAATGACCATTTGTCCATTTTCAAGAAGACCTACTTCCTGTCCCTCTTGATCTAAAATAGACATACGGATGGAATCGTACTGCCCAACTATCTTCACATCAACATTCACTACCGCCTGAGTCAAATCTTGATTTAGCTCCGTCCGAATAACAATATCCTCAATCCTATTTTTGGGACGTTTATAGAGATGGACTGTCCGCTGGATACCAGCATAGTTGAAAAAGTCAAAATTCTCCTTGACGGTCTTCACAATTTGACCATTCTCATCCACTTCTTCGCTATAATTCCCTACTGGAAGGGTTGTGTAATTCAACTCATTATTGGCACAGACTGTCAAACGGAATTGGTCAGCGTCGTATAAGTTTGATGGAATCAAGCATTCAAAAGGTGTGAATCCACCCTTGTGCTCCCCGATTAACTGACCATCTGCATAGACTTTGGCCTGATGCGTCACCGAACCAAAACGCACAACCAACTCCTCATCAGCTGATACGACAGGGAGAGCTACCATGAGTTCATACCAATTATCTCCGACAAAACGACGCTTTGCTTTATCGACAACAACATCATTAAAGGAACTCGGTACAACCATTACTTCATCTGTATCTAACAGACTATGAACATCATTGCTCCCTTGCTTAAAAGCCCATATTCCATTTAAAGAATAAACTGAGCGTGTTTTTGTTTGTATAGGATACAACATACTTTTTCCTTCTTTCTATCGTTTTATTTCACGTGACCCTTTTTTCAATAGCAAATCAATATCTGATTGACTGATGACATTAATGTCCCCTTCAATGGTATGTTTGAATTGAAAACTAGCCATCCCCAAGTCGACTATTTCCTGTGGCGTTTTTTCCTGCAAATAGCCCAAAATAATTCCTGCTGTAAAGGCATCCCCTGTCCCAACTCGGTCCAAAACTTGAATGGATTCTTTTTCCGTTTCATAAAGAATACCATCTTGATACAAGTATGCTTTCAGCAAATATTCATTATTGTAGGTCATTTCCCTCTGGGTAAAAGCAAGACTTTGCAAAGAATACGCCTCCGCTAGACCTTTAACCACCGCCAACAAGACTTCTTTATTTTCATAAGGGCGCTTCAACCCCAGTTCATCCTTCACATCTTGACCAGATTCATTGAAGAGTTGAATAGGCTCTAGACCAAAGCAAATATCTGCTAAACCTACAAAAGGAGATAATTTCTCCCTCGCTTCTTCAAAAGAAGACCACAAACTTTCTCGATAATTCAAGTCAAAGGAAACCTTAACACCCTGCCCCTTTGCCATTTCCATCAAACGAAAGGCTAGGCGATAAATATCTGGATTCAAAGCGACCGTTATACCACTCACATGAAACCAATCGACACCGTCAAACATACCTTCCAAATCATAGTCTTCTTCCTTGGATAAGTTGAAAGCAGAATAATCACGGTCGTAGGTCACCTGGCTAGGTCTAAGAGAGAAACCCTTTTGATAATAATAAAGCCCCAGCCTTCCCTCTTTTCGAATCACATTTTTCTGTCCAATCTGCCTTGCAAATAGAAAGTGTTCTGCCATTTTTCCCACTTCATTCTTAGGCAGTGCCGTCACCAACTCGACTGAGTGACCAAGCTGAGCCAAGCTGGCTAAAACATTCAACTCCGAACCACCAAACTGACAATCTAAACTCGTGGCCTGTGTTAAGGTCTGATAATGAGGAGGAGATAGCCGCAATAAAACTTCTCCAAACGCTAAGATTTTTTTCATACCGCCTCCTAGATGAAAGACCCAGCTGGAAGCCTCCAACTAGGTCGTTAATGTATTATTTATCGTCGTATTGATCAACCTTATATTGAGTTACATCAACATAATCCATATCAGATAATGGAACATTTTTCGCAATCGCACGCACACGTTCTTCATCTTTTGCCGCTTTCATAACATGGATTTTTTCTTGAATACGAGCCATTTCTTCACGATCTAGTTTGTAGAATTTCATCAAGAACAAGGATACGCTCAATACCACTGCTGGAATCACTGTCAACAGGACAATCAGTGCCAGTCTCAAATCTGTTGAGAATGCTGTTTCAACAGTTGGGTACTCTTTACCAAAACCGATACCTGCTAATACAAATCCAACAACCATTGGAGCAAATGAAGAAGCAATTGAGTCTGTCAATGAGAAGATAGTCCCAATCATACCTGACAAGTAACGACCAGATACTGATGTTTCATAGTCTGTAATATCCGCACCCATGGTCAATACCAAACCAGATGGAGCACTGGATGCGTAGCGAGCAATGATATAAACAACAAAGAAACCGATTGTGTAGAGATTCCAATTTGTCAAATCCAACATACCTGGTTTAGCTGAAAAGAGCATTGCTGCCAAGGTCACAAGACCAGCAATCCCAAGTTGAAGCGCTGTAATATAAGCAAAACGTAAACCTTTACGACGAGCCAATTGCGCAGCACCAACTGTTACAAGAATACCTGGCAAAATCAAAAGCATAGACATTTTTCCAGAAAGAGCATAGTCACCGAAGATAATACCATACAACATAACCCCGATAACGGAATCTCCAAACAGTTGAGCAACAAATTTTACAAAGGCTGCAGAGATTGAAAGAACCTGCAAAGGTTTGTTTCCTTTGATAACTTTCCAGTAGTCTTTCAACTTAGTTTCCTGTGTCTTCTCACCAAGACCAAAGTATTTCTTATTGTCTTTCTCCCAAATACCGATAATAGCAAGAATACCCAGAACAGCTGAAATTACTACTACACCGAGGAACAATTCTTGGAAGAAACTTGGAGTGAAACCACCATGTTTCGGAACCAATGTCCCTGACACAACAACCTGACTACCAGTCATCAATACAGTTGTGGCAATACCATCAACAATATTAAAGATTGGACGTTGCTTTGGATCATTGGTAAGCGCAACTTGTCCTGCTTTTGTAATAGTCTGTTGCAATGAATAACCAATTTTATGGATAATCAAAACAAGGATGAATAGAGGAAGACGGAGGTTTTCACTCACACCGCTTAAGCCCAACATCATAAAGAGAGAAGCTGCTGTAATGATATTTCCCAAAACCAAGATAGGACGATATTTACCAAACTTAGTATCCGTTTTATCAATGATAACTCCGATTGTAGGATCGATGAAACCATCAAAGATACGAATATAGCCCATGAGTTGACTAACAAACAGGGCTGCCAGACCAAGCACGCCTGTCGATAAATAAGTCACGAAAGTAAAGGCAACCAAGTAAATATTCGTCGATGAATTGTTCATCGCAAATAATATAATTTGCCATAACTTGGCTTTGTTATAAGTAACGTCTTCGACACGTTGCTCAACATGTTTTTCCATTGGAAATTCCTCCTAAATGTTTTCTACGACAAAGTCGTAAGCGTTTTCTTTAACTATATTCTAATATTCATCAGATGATTTGTCAACTGTTTTTGTAAATTTTTTTAATTATACGCAAAAAAAGACGATTTTACGTGAAAATCGTCTGATATATTTGATTTAGCGAGGGAGAATTCGTCTGACTATTTATTGATTCGCTACAATTTCCCCACTATTGTAGTTAATGCTGAGGCCACTCTGCACATTCGGCACAAAGACATTAAACTCCAAGCTGCCATCGGATGATTTTGCTTCCAGATGACTTCCAACTGGAAGCAAATCATCCTCATCAGCATAGATCAAGGTTACACGGTAGCGAACACGTTTGTTCTTGTCTAAGGCTTTTCGTACTAAGGTTTCAAAATAGTTTTGCCCCGTCGAATCCTCAGCCCTTGACTGATTAGCCCAAGCTGTTTGAACAGCGATATTTTTAGGATTACTAGTCGAAGCATCGTAGCCTTTTAAACCGCCAATCAAGGCATAGCCCAGCAGATGCCCTCTATCAATCGCATGATCATAGGAACCTTCCAAATCCTGCACCTGATGCCAACCTGCTGGAGTCCATGAGGTTGAACCATTTCCTGTTTCTTCACGACTCTTGTACTGCCGCGTTGATTTCGCCAAAAGAGCATTTGCCACCGTTGGAACCGTTTCTCCCTGCACAGTCTTTGTCTTGTTATCCGCATAAGGCTTACTTGTAACCGAAGCATCCAAATCGGTCTTATTGCCGTTGATAATAAAAGCACCAGCTCCATTCCAGTCAATCGAATTGCCCAGTTGTTTTTTTACATCTTCTGTCAATACCGAACTAGCCAGTTCCTGACTAGGTGTGCTCTCACTTGCCTTAGACTGATTGACATAATAGGAATAATCAGCAACGTTACTGCTCTTGTTATCACTTAAAAGATAGCCACCCGCTACTACAACAATCGTAGCCAATAAGCTGAGCAGACTCATTGCTTGTTTTTTTACATTTTTCTTCGCCATTTTCTCTCCATCAAAAAAGCAGGTCCAGCCTACTTTCCTGTAAATTTACCGATTAGTTCTTGCCACTTAGCTGGTGACAACACCGCAAATACATTGTCTCCATCTCCTATGACACCGTAACCAACCATTAATCCTAAAATAAACACCAAAATAGCAATCAACAAAACAACTGCTACTAAGATTAAATTTTTACCAACATAGCTAAGATTATCCTTATACATTTTCATATTCTCCACTCACACGTTCAATCGTTGCACCTAAAGCAGCTAATTTCTCATGAAAACGATAATAACCTCGATCTAAGTGCGTTAATTTACCTACAATCGTCTCACCTTCAGCAACCAAACCTGCCAAAATCAATGCAGCACTAGCTCGCAAATCAGTAGACATAACCTGAGCACCTTGCAGAGCTTGTCCTCCCGTGATGATAGCTGTATCTCGTAAAATTTCCGAATGCAAATCCATCCGACGCATTTCTTCCAAATGCTGGAAACGATTCTCAAATACCGTTTCAATCATGGTAGATTCACCCTTTGCAACTGCCATTAGAGCTGTAAATTGAGCCTGCATATCCGTTGGGAAGCCTGGGTGTGGCAAGGTTTTTACTGTTACGGGTTTGAGCTTGTCCACCTGTGAACGTACTCGAATCCCTTCAGCTTCTTCCGTCACCTCAACTCCCATTTCCAACATCTTAGAAATGAGTGGACGGTTGTGCTCCCAGACAGCATCCTTAACCAAGACATCGCCACCAGTCATTGCCGCTGCCACCATAAAGGTACCTGCTTCGATGCGGTCTTGCACCACTTGGTGTTCTGCTCCATGTAGTTGGTCCACACCAGTAATGGTAATGGTTTCTGTTCCTGCTCCCTTGACATTTGCCCCCATTTTGTTGAGGAAAATTGCCAGGTCAACGATTTCTGGTTCCCGCGCAGCATTCTCCAAAACAGTTGTACCCTGCGCCAGCGTTGCAGCCATCATCAAATTTTGCGTTGCCCCAACACTTGGGAAGTCCAGATAGATATGGGCGCCCTGCAAGTTCTCTGCACTTGCCTCAATGTAGCCAGCCCGTTGCTTAATCTTAGCCCCCATAGCTTGGAGCCCTTTCAAATGCAAATCAATAGGACGACTACCAATTGTACAACCTCCTGGCATAGAAACCTTGGCATAGCCATTCCGAGCCAAAATTGGCCCCAGAATGACAATAGAAGCCCGCATTTGACTCACATACTTATAAGGAGTTTCACTACCAAGTTTACCTGTTGCGTCAATATCGATAGTCTTTGTTTCCTCGTCAAATTTCACACGAACTCCCAGACCACGTACAACATTATTCATTGTATAGACATCAGACAAAATAGGAACCTGAGTCAATTTGGTTTGCCCTTGACTTGCTAGGACAGTCGCCGCCAACAAAGGTAGAACAGCATTCTTAGCTCCTTCGATTTCCACCTGACCTTTCAAGCCAGTTTTACTACCTGTAACAATAATTGTATCCATATATTACTCATTTCTATTTAAATATTAGCAAAAGAACGACCTACGACCAATAATTCCAAGAAAAATGTTGAAACCAAATATCCTAGAGCAATAGCTAGAAACAAGATTAGTAGGTTGATTTTGCGCTGATTTTCACCTGTTACTTTTAAAAAATTTGACCAATCAACTGTTGAAACTAACAGATGATAGCTCAAATAGATAAAAAGTAGATGACTAAAAAACTGTAAAATTGAAATTACCATGTTTCCATTATACCATGAAATTAAAAAATGGAACTGAACCAAGTTCAATTCCATATAGATTAATGTTTTCCAACACGAATACGATTTATCGCACGTTGGAGGGCGACTGTTGCACGCATCTCCATATCAATATTACGAGCAGTCTGTGCTTCTTCCAATTCACGTTCCGCGCGCAATTTGGCACGTTCCGCACGACTAATATCAATATCCCGTTCCCGCTCAGCAGAATCAGAAATGACCGTAATAATATCCTTGTTGACTTCAATGATTCCACCATTGACCGCAATCCAGTCTACATGGTTTTCATCATCAACACGACGCACTTTCATTTCACCGATTTCCAAAACTGCAATCAGTTCTTCATGTCCAGAATAGACACCCATCTCACCATCAACCGTTTTGACCAAAACAAATGCTGCATGATGGTCATATTTGATACCGTCTGGTGTTACGATTTGTACAGTCATTTGTCCCATAAGCCACCTCTAGAATTTCATTTTAGCAGCTTTAGCGACCACATCCTCAATTGAACCAACATTTCGGAAGGCATCTTCTGGTAGATGGTCGTGTTTGCCGTCCAAGATTTCCTTAAAGCCTTTCACCGTTTCAGCTACTGGCACATAAGAACCTGGCATACCTGTAAATTGCTCCGCAACATTGAAGTTTTGAGAGAGGAAGAATTGGATACGACGAGCGCGACCAACCAAGGTCTTCTCTTCATCTGACAATTCGTCCATACCGAGAATGGCAATAATATCTTGCAATTCTTGGTAACGTTGAAGAACACGTTTTACTTCCATGGCCACTGCATAGTGCTCTTCACCAACGATTTGTGGAGAAAGCGCACGAGATGATGATGCCAATGGATCCACCGCAGGGTAGATACCAAGCTGAGTCAACTTACGTTCCAAGTTGGTAGTCGAGTCCAAGTGAGCGAAAGCTGTCGCTGGAGCTGGGTCTGTATAGTCATCCGCAGGTACGTAAATGGCCTGAATAGATGTAACAGAACCCTTCTTAGTTGAGGTAATACGCTCCTGCAATTGTCCCATCTCAGTTGCAAGTGTTGGCTGATAACCAACGGCTGATGGCATACGACCCAAGAGGGCAGACACTTCTGAACCAGCCTGAGTGAAACGGAAGATGTTATCGATGAACAGAAGAACGTCCTGACCTTCTACATCACGGAAGTATTCCGCAATGGTCAAACCAGTAAGAGCAACACGCATACGGGCTCCTGGTGGCTCATTCATCTGACCAAATACCATGGCCGTTTTTTCAATAACACCTGATTCTTTCATTTCCCAGTAAAGATCGTTCCCTTCACGGGTACGCTCGCCAACTCCGGTAAACACAGAGATACCACCGTGTTCTTGGGCAATATTGTGAATCAATTCTTGGATAAGAACGGTTTTACCAACACCGGCACCACCGAAGAGACCAACCTTACCACCTTTTAGATAAGGTGCTAGGAGGTCGATAACCTTAATCCCTGTTTCCAAAATTTCGCTTGAAGTAGATAATTCGTCAAAAGCTGGCGCTTTCTTATGGATAGGCTCACGTTCAAAATCTGCCGGAAAAGACTCTTCAAGGTCAATGGTATCTCCCAACACATTGAAGACACGACCCAGCGTTTCTTTACCGACTGGAACAGAGATAGGACGACCTGTATCGAGAACTTCCATCCCACGTGTCAATCCATCCGTTGATTCCATGGCAATGGTCCGTACAACGCCATCACCAAGTTCCAAAGCCACTTCAAGCACGACTTTTTGTTTGGAATCATCATTTTTATATACAACGAGTGCGTTGTTAATCTCAGGAAGTTTATCTTCTGCTGCAAACGCAACGTCTACAACTGGTCCGACAACCTGAGTAATTTTGCCTGAACTCATTCTATTTCCTCTATTTCTATTACTCAAGGGCTGAGGCACCAGCTACAATCTCAGTAATTTCCTGAGTAATCGCTGCCTGACGAGCCCTATTGTATTGGATTGTCAAATCGTTAATGACATTCTTAGCATTATCCGTCGCTGTCTGCATGGCTGTCATACCTGCTGCATTTTCAGCAGTTTTGGCATCCAAAATCGCTCCGTAAATAGTTGACTCTGCATACTGCGTCAAGAGTTGCTCCAGAATCACTTCACGGTTTGGCTCCAGTTCAAAAGTGGCTGTGTAGCCGTCCGCTTCATTGTGGTCCAAATCTTCTACAGGAAGCATCTGTTGCACACGGACCTGACTGGTCAAGCTATTGACATGGTGGTTGTAACAAACATACAACTCATCAAACAGTTCATTCTTATACATTTCAACAGACTTGGAAATGATTTTTTGAACCTCTTCAAAACTTGGATTATCTGCTAAACCACGCAATTCAAAGACAGGATTGATACCACGCGCACGGAAGAAATCAGCTCCCATACTACCAATAGCAATAATCTCATACTCGTCTTTCGACTCATGATCCTGTTCAATCATCCCCATCACAGCCTTCAAAATACTGGAATTATAAGAACCTTTTAGTCCACTATCAGATGTAATGACAATATAACCAGATTTTTGAACTGGACGGCGAATCAGCATTGGATTGCTTGTATCTGAAGCCATCAATTCTCCACGCAAGAGGTCTGTTGTAATCTGACGAACCTTACTAGCGTAGATCTGAAAGGATTGCGCTAATTGCTCTGATTTGGCTAGTTTAGAAGCCGAAACCATCTGCATGGCACCGGTGATTTGACTGGTTTTCTTAGTAGATGCAATTTTTGACTTGATTTCATTTAGAGAACCTGCCATTATTCACTCCTTTACTTAAAGACAGACTGGTCTTTGAAGGCTTGAATTGCAGCGTTCAACTCATCTGTATCAGGTAGATCTTTGGTTGTACGAATGACATCCAAAAGATTATCATAATGCAAATCAAAATAAGCATACAACTCTTCTTCAAATGCCAAGATATCATCAATTGGCACTGAATCCAAGAAGCCGTTTGTCAAAGCATACAAAATCAAAACCTGTTTTTCAACTGGAAGCGGCTTATGCAATGGTTGTTTCAACACTTCCACAGTCCGACGACCACGGTTGAGTTTGGCCTGAGTAGCCGCATCCAAATCGGAACCAAATTGCGTAAAGGCTTCTAATTCACGGTATGAAGCCAAATCGATACGAAGGGTACCTGCAACCTTTTTCATGGCCTTAATCTGTGCCGAACCACCTACACGCGATACGGAAGAACCCGCATCAATCGCTGGACGGATACCAGAGTTGAATAAATCGTCCTTCAAGAAGATTTGTCCATCCGTGATTGAAATCACGTTGGTCGCGATGTAAGCTGAAATATCTCCCGCTTGTGTTTCGATAAATGGTAGTGCTGTAATGGAGCCGCCACCCAGTTCATCTGAAACCTTTGCTGAACGCTCTAGCAAGCGGCTGTGCAAGTAGAATACATCCCCTGGATAGGCTTCACGACCCGGAGGACGACGAAGCAAGAGAGATAATTCACGGTAAGCTACCGCTTGTTTTGACAAATCATCGTAAACAATCAAGACGTGTTTGCCTTCATACATGAACTCTTCTGCCATCGCAACACCAGCATAAGGAGCCAAGAAAAGCAATGGAGATGGTTGTGAAGCAGATGCTGTTACTACGATTGTGTAATCCAAAGCACCATATTGACGAAGGGTTTCAACCTGAGTACGAACAGTTGACTCTTTCTGACCGATAGCCACATAGATACAAATCATATCTTGGCCTTTTTGGTTGAGAATAGCATCGATAGCTACAGACGTCTTCCCTGTCTGACGGTCACCGATAATCAATTCACGCTGACCCCGACCAATCGGAACCAAAGCGTCAATAGCCTTAAGACCAGTTTGAAGCGGTTCATTAACCGACTTACGTTGCATAACACCTGGTGCTGGATATTCAATCGGACGAGTCTTACTAGTACGAATTTCACCAAGACCATCCACTGGTTGACCAAGTGGGTTGATGACACGACCAATCAAAGCCGAACCAACTGGTACTTCCATAATTTTACCAGTCCTACGAACAACAGAACCCTCTCGGATATCTGTAAATTCACCCAGAATGATGATACCAACATCGTTGGTTTCTAAGTTTTGTGCCATACCAATGGTGCCATTTTCAAATACCAAAAGCTCTCCACTCATGGCATTGTCAAGACCTTGCGCACGAGCGATACCGTCACCGATATAGGTTACGACACCAGTCTCTGTGTAGTCAAAGTCAGGCTGAAAGCCTTCAATTTGTTGTTTTAGTAAAGCGCTAATTTCTTGTGCATTAATCAAAAGAACACCACTTTCTATTTTCTAAAGTTTTTTTCTAACGTCCTTCAACTGTGTCCGAACGCTTGCATCGATTACCTTATGGTTAACCGTTACAATAAAACCACCGAGGAGACTTTGATCAAGTTCTTCCGTGATATTGCGTACACGCAAGGAAAATCGTTGTTCTACCAAGTGACGGAGACGCTCTTTTTGAGCTTCTGTCAACGGATAGACTGAAACCACACGGGCTTCAAATTCATTTTTAAATTTACTGATTTGTAATTGGACACGCTCAAGGGTTTCAAGAAGCAAGTCTGCATGACCATCACGAATAACATCTTCAATCAAGTCATTGATTTGCCAGAAACTAGATTGACGTACCGTCCTTACAAAGTCAGCCTTTTCTTCTCTCGATACTGTCGCTGACAGCAAGATTCGATTCAGCTTACTATCATGAATGATGGAAATCAAGTCAGAAATCTGGTCATACATATCCCAAATATCTGCATGATCACTGACTTTTTCAACAAATGATAGAGCATATTTTTGCACGATGGCATTTTCTCTAGCGTTCATCTACTTGTCTCCTAGTTTGTCCAAATAACGGTCAATCAAGTTACTATGAGCTTGTTGGTCCAAATCTTCCAAAATAATTTTGCTTGCAAGATCAACTGCCAATTCAGCAACTTGAACACGCAAGTTTTCTTGTGCTTCACGTTTTTCAGCTTCAATTTCCAATTGAGCTTTTTGCTTCAATCCTTGAATTTCAACATCTGCTTGCTCAAGAATACGTTTTTTCTCTAGTTTTGCACGTTCAACCGCATCTTGAATAATCTTTTGACTTTCGATACGTCCCTGTACCAACTCATCTTCACGTTGTTGAACAAGGTTTGCTGCTGCTGTTAATTTTTCTTCTGCAGCATCAATATCGTTCGCAATTTTATTGGCACGTTCTTCAAAAATACCTGTAATTTTATCCCATGCAAAAACACGAATAAGAATAATAAGTACTGCAAATGAGACTGTTACCAAGATAAAGTTTCCAAGAATGGTACTAGATTGCATTGTAATAGTTGTTGCCATAGTTGTCTTTCCCTTTCCTATTCACTCTCACTACTGATTTTTTTATTTAAGTACATAGATACCAACATGATAAATACATATCCCTGCAAGCATGAAATGAATACAGAAAATGCTGTCCAAACAACGTTCAGAGCAAAGGCAATTGGATATGCAAGTGCACTTTGTTGAGATAATTGTAGAAGAAGAGAGACAAGCACTTCACCAGCATAAATGTTACCGTACAGACGAAGAGCAAGCGACACAAGGTTGGTCACTTCTTCCAAAATGTTCATTGGAGCCATAGCCCAAGGTGTCACAAAAGATTTGAGGTATGCCTTGAAACCGCGACGACGAATACCCTCAACATGACAAAATACTGTTGCAATTGTTGCCAAACCGAAATCGTAAGCCATATTGGCCGTTGGAGAAGTCCACAAATTATGTCCTTCTGCTGTTTCCAATTTGGTCATCAAACCTAGATTATTGGCAACCAAAAGAAAAGTAAAGACTGTAAAGAAGAACAAGGAATACCGCTTTGCTTCCGCATCGCCAAGATTCCCTTTTGTAAAATTGATGGTCAATTCGTAAACGTACTCCAAAACATTCTGTTTTCCTTTAGGCTTGAGCTCCATCCGACGACTAGCCCAAAAAACAAGTAAGAAAATAATGGAAATGGTAATGACAGAAACCAATACCATGGTCAGGTCAAAGGTTACGGGACCAAGGGTAAGGGTTGGACTTAAATGTTCTTCCAATGGAGGTTCCCCCCTTTTCTATTTCTCTATTTTCTACTATTTCAAGACAAATGTCATAGCCAAGGTTACGAAGAAAGTTCCCTCGATAAAGGCAACACCCAAAAATACACCAGCCATCAATTTACTTTGCATTTCTGGTTGACGTGCAGTCGAACTAAGGTATGAAGCCACCAACAGTCCCTCACCGATACTTACACCAAGACAGGCCAATCCAAGGGCCAATGCGCCTAAACTCATAACGAATTCTCCTTTTAAAATTTAATACCATGTAAGGATACTCCTAAAACATCTATTTGTCAAGAAAATACCGCCATTGTAAGCGTTTAATTCGTTTTTGTAAAATAAAAAGAAAAGAGTATTTCATCTTTTCTTCCTATTTAATAGCTTCATCAATATGGTCTGTTTCTTCAATGAATCGTTTGGCCATATCTTCTCGATTCATCTGATCAGTATCAAGAGTGATTGCATGGTCAGAAACCAGATCTGTATCCGCGAAAAACTCTATATGGTTTGATAGGTTGTACAGACGAACAGGGGCTTCCCCACCAAACTCTCCATCTAGATTGAGCAGTAGACGGTTATCTGGGTTCAGATTTTCGATGGATAGGCTCTTTGTTTTTATGTATTCAACTAAATCACTCTCAATGTGTTTGCCACCGTCTAAGACTTGACGAATCAGATGCAGAATTTCAAATAGATTCCCTGTTTTAACCATCAATAAGGTAAAATTACCATCATCTAACTTAGCATCTGGAACGATCTGTTCAAAACCTCCAATTGAATTGGTTAAGGCAACAAAAATCATTGAAACCGAGCCTTCAAATACTCCCTCGTCATGTTCTACACGAACAGGTGTAAATTGTACTTGTGGCAGGAGTTCTGCTCCTTTTACTACATAGGCCAAATAGCCAAACATGGTCTTAAGTTGACTGGGAACACTGTAGGTCAACTCCGTAAGTGTACCTGCCGCAGCAATGTTGATAAAATAATGTTCTTGATGAAAACCATTTTTTTGATTTTTGGCTAAACCAATATCCATTAAAATGGTCTGCTGCTTACCGATAACCTTAGCTGCTTCTACAGGATTTCCCCTAGGCACTTTTAAGGCACGCGCATAGTCATTGGTGGTGCCAGTCGGTATGATGGCCATCTGCGGACGTTTTTCAAGCGGAGCAATTCCATTGACGACTTCGTTGATCGTTCCATCTCCACCAGCCGCTATAATCAAGTCAAAGCCTGCAAGCGCCGCACGTGTAGCTTCATTCTTTGCAGAGTCTTTCTCAGCAGTTGTTTGGAAAGCTGAAGTTTCATAACCGTAGCCTTCCAAAATTTCCAATACTTCGGCCACATTTTTCTTCATGATTTCTTGACCTGAGGTCGGATTATATATTAGTCTAGCACGTTTTCTTTCTTCCATCGTTTTACCTTTACAAGCTCTCTAACCAAGCCTCATCTTTAATTTCGATACCTAGCTCCTGTGCTTTGGTCAATTTACTGCCTGCATCTGTTCCGGCAACCACAAGATTAGTTTTTTTAGAAACAGATCCCGCTACATTTGCCCCTAAAGCTTCTAATTTGGCTTTGGCTTCGTTTCGTTTCATTCGCTCCAATTTACCAGTCAGTACAACTGTCATACCCGATAGCGCAGCATTTTCATCTACTACTTGTCCGAGATAGGTTAAGTTTACCTTAGCTTCCTTAAGTTCGGCTAAAAGTTGTTGCGCACCCTCACTAGCAAAAAAAGTTGTCAAAGACTTAGCAATAACCTGACCAAGCCCTTCTAGCGAAGCAATTGCTTCTTGATCAGTAAATGCTAGAGTTTCTAAATCACCAAATTTTTCTACTAAAATCTTACTTGCCTTACTACCCACATGGCGAATACCTAGTCCAAATAGGAGGCGTTCTGCTGAGTTGCTCTTAGAAGTTTGAATGGCTTGATAGAGCTTGTCAGCTGATTTTTCTTTGAAACCTTCCAAGGTCAATAGGTCATCAACAGTTAATTTATAAATATCAGCAACATCGTGTACCAAGCCTGCTCCAAAGAGTTTTTCAACGATTGAAGACCCTAGCCCTGCGATGTTCATGGCATCCCGACTTGCAAAATGTTCCAACTTACTCATCAGCTGGCTAGGACAAATAGGGTTGATACAGCGGAGGGCAACTTCGTCCTCATAGTGTTGTAGGTCGCTCTGACAAGACGGACAATGACTAGGAATGGGCATGATTTCTTGCTCTTTTCGATACTTGTCCACCACTTTCAGAACTGCTGGAATAATATCTCCCGCCTTATAAACAATGACCGTATCGCCAATACGAATATCTTTTTCGGCGATATAATCTACGTTGTGCAAGGTCGCTCGACTGACAGTCGTTCCTGCCAGTTGAACAGGACTAAGATTGGCAGTTGGTGTCACAACACCTGTTCGGCCAACAGTCCAATCAACCGACAAGATTTCTGCTTCTTTTTCCTCAGCTGGAAACTTGTAAGCTACTGCCCATCGTGGCGCTTTTACTGTAAATCCTAGTTCTTCTTGTATAGCTAAATCATTTACCTTGATGACAACACCATCTATCTCATAGGGTAAATCATCTCTACGCTCTGCTATTTTTTCAATAAAATCCCACGTGTCATCAATCGACTCCGCCAAGCAATATTCGTGGTTGGTCACAAATCCCAGAGCATCCAGTTTCTCCAGTACTTGTGACTGACTAGTCGCTTCAGATGGACTAGCTTCTTGGTAGAGGAAGGTAGCGAGACCACGCTGGGCCACCACTCCCGTATCAAGCTGGCGGAGGGTCCCTGCTGCTGCATTACGCGGATTAGCAAATTCAGCTTCACCAGCCTCCTGACGCTGTTTGTTAACACGGTCAAAGGAAGCCTTTGGCATATAACACTCACCTCGGACAGTGATGTCCACAGCTTCGGGTAGGGTCAAAGGAATATCAGCCACTCGTTTGAGATTTTCTGTGATATTTTCACCGACACTACCGTCACCACGTGTAGCACCCACGACTAAATTACCCGCTTCATAGGTCAGGGAAATAGATAGACCATCAATCTTCAATTCACAGATATACGTTGCTTGAGGAAATTCCTTGCGAACTCGCTGGTCAAAAGCTTCTAACTCTTCACGAGAAAAGGCATCCTGCAAACTAAAAAGAGGATAAACATGACTATATTTTTCAAATCCGTCTAGCACCTTTCCTCCGACCCGATGGGTAGGACTATCTGGTAAAATCAGTTCTGGATGAGCCGTTTCTAGCTCTACTAATTCACGATAAAGCGTATCATATTCTGCATCTGATACGCTAGGTTGGTCCAATTGATAATACTCTTTAGCGTATTGATTGAGCACGCTAACTAATTCTGATATTCTTGTTTTCATAAGAATATTATATCATGATTTGAGGGTGCGAACTATATTTGCGCTTCAATAAAAACAGATTCCTTTAGATAATTTTCAGTAAAAAATGTATAATGTGTATATAAAATTTTTGGAGGTGCCCTATGGCTGTAACCTATAAACGACAAGATGATTTAGAAAAGATGCTGGAAGAATTTGCTTCATTTGAAAAATTGGAAGAAATTGAGTATCCAGATTCAAAATCAAAAGAAAATTCCGAGAAAAACAACTTGAATCAGGATAAAAAATAATATGTTTGGTCTTGATCAATTACCTACCTCCGTCCTACAGGCGGGGGCTATTTCCCTGTCTATCATGATTGAAGCCTTGCCCTTTGTCTTGATTGGAGCTATTATTTCAGGTTTTATCGATGTGTTTATAACACCAGATAAGGTTCGTAAACTCTTACCTAAAAACAAGTTTCTTGCCATTCTATTTGGAACCTTTATCGGCTTCATTTTTCCGTCTTGCGAATGTGGTATTGTCCCTATTGTCAATCGGCTATTAGAGAAAAAAGTGCCGAGTTACACTGCTGTTCCCTTTTTAGTAACGGCGCCTGTCATTAATCCTATCGTCCTTTTTGCAACCTTTACCGCTTTTGGCAATTCCCTACTTTTCGCCCTCTATAGAGCCCTAGGAGCCATCATTGTATCCCTAGTATTGGGAATCATTCTTGGTTTTTTCGTAAAAGGACAAATTCTTAAAGGAAGCAAGTTTGACCATCACCAGCATGATTATTCAGATAAAACCAGCTGGCAAAAAGTTGGCTTCGCACTTATTCATGCCATTGATGAATTTTTTGATACGGGACGTTACCTAGTCTTTGGTTGTCTATTTGCCAGTCTCGTACAAGTCTATATTCCAACTGCTGTCCTGACTACCATCGGTCACAGTCCATTAACAGCTATTATACTGATGATGTTGCTGGCCTTTCTTCTTTCCCTATGTTCTGAAGCCGATGCCTTTATTGGTGCATCCCTACTATCCAGCTTCGGATTTGCCCCAGTAATGGCTTTCTTAGTTATCGGACCCATGGTGGATGTTAAAAACTTGCTCATGATGAAACATTATTTCAAGGGAAAATTTATAGCCGGTTTTATCATTACTATCACTCTCGTTATTTTGGGATATAGTCTGATACTTGGAGGTGTAGTATGATTCGTTTTTTAATTCTTGCAGGCTATTTTGAGATGACCATGTATCTCTATATTTCTGGAAAATTAGACCAATACATCAATCTGCACTATAGCTATCTAGCCTATCTATCCATGATTTTATCTTTCATACTTGCCATCGTACAATTGTATGTCTGGGTAAAAGAAATTCGAGTACATAGCCATTTAAAAAGCAAAATTGCCAAACTATCAAGCATTGGACTATTGCTCATTCCTCTTGCTATAGCCTGGCTCTTTCCTACGGTAAGCCTGGATTCAACAACTGTTGCTGCCAAGGGCTATCATTTCCCACTAGCAGCAGAAAACGATGCTAATACACAAAACCAAGAAGGGACGACTGTTCAGTATCTCAAGCCTGATACTTCTATTTATTTTACAAAATCTGCCTATCAAAACCAGATGCGTGAAATTGCTGATAGATACTTGGCTGAAGAAACCATTGTTGTTACTAATGAAAACTATATGGAAGTGATGGAAGCAATCTACGACTATCCTACGGAATTTTCAGGAAAAACGATTGAAATGATTGGATTTGTCTACAATGACCCTGACAATAGCCAGCAATTTTTCCTTTTCCGCTTTGGTATTATTCACTGCATTGCTGATTCTGGGGTATATGGCTTACTCTCTACGGGGGCTACCACAGAATTTCCTAACAATACTTGGGTAAAAACCAGAGGAACAATCAAGGTTTCCTACCACACATCGTTGAAACAAAATCTCCCAACACTTGAATTACAATCGATGGTTCAGATTGAACAGCCAGATTCCCCATACGTCTACCGTGTTTTCTAATAATCCCAACTCAAAAAGTGAATTTTCTGACAATTTGTGGTATACTATTAATGATATTCAACAGATAGGAATGAAATTATGTCATCACATGTATTGTTTACAATTTTTGGTGCTAGTGGCGACCTTGCCAAACGCAAACTTTACCCATCTTTATTTCGCCTCTATAAGGCCGGACACATCAAGGAAAACTTTGCAGTAATTGGTACAGCTCGCAGACCCTGGACCAAGGAATTTTTTGAGCAAACCGTCATTGAATCACTAGGTGATTTGCCTGATACACCACGTCAAGCTCATGAATTTGCTAGTCATTTCTACTATCAAAGCCATGATGTCAATGACACGGAACAATATGTAGCTCTTCGTAAATTGCAGGACGACTTGTGTGAAAAATATGATACCCAGCACAACAAGGTCTTCTTCCTCTCTATGGCACCTGAATTTTTCGGAACCATTGCCAAACACCTCAAATCTGAGCAAATCGTTGATGGACAAGGTTTTGAACGCTTGATTATTGAAAAACCTTTCGGAACTAGCCTTGCAACCGCAAGCAAACTCAACGATGAATTGGCGGCTGCTTTCAATGAAGATCAAATCTATCGTATCGACCATTACCTAGGCAAGGAAATGGTGCAAAATATCTTTGCGGTTCGCTTTGCCAATATTATCTTTGAGCATATCTGGAATCGTGATTTTATTGACAATATTCAGATTACGTTTGCCGAATCGATTGGCGTTGAAGATCGTGGGGGCTACTACGACCATTCTGGCGCCTTAAAAGACATGGTGCAAAACCATGCCCTTCAAGTTCTTTCACTTCTAGCAATGGATAAGCCAGCCAGCTTCAAGGAGGAAGATGTCCGCGCCGAAAAGATCAAGGTCTTCCAACACCTTCGTCAGCCTTCTGATGAGGACCTCAAACGCAACTTCATCCGTGGTCAATATGCAGCAGGTTCCATCGACGGAAAAGACTATGTTAGCTACTTGGATGAACCAAATATTGCCGAAGGTTCTCAGACAGAAACCTTTGCAGGAGGTGTCTTCTTCGTTGATACTGACCGTTTCCGTGATGTCCCTTTCTTCTTCCGTACAGGTAAACGCCTGACAGAAAAGGGCACGCGCGTGACCATCACTTTCAAGCATGCGGAAGATATTTTTGGTCAGCCTTCTGAAGCCAATGTCTTGACCATCTTCATCCAACCAACCGAAGGCTTCATGCTATCTATCAACGGTAAGGAAGTTGGTTCTCACTTTGCTCTTACTCCTGCCAAACTCAACTTCCGCCACAATGCAACTGCGCTTGGTAATTCACCCGAAGCCTACGAAAAACTATTTTTCGATGTCCTAAATGGTGATTCTACTAACTTTAGCCACTGGGAAGAGGTGAAAGCAAGCTGGAGCTTGATTGACCGTATTGTTGATTTGTGGGCAAGCAACCAAGTCCCACTCCACACCTATCCAGCTGGAACTATGGGACCTGAGGCAGCCTTTGATTTGCTAGAAAGCTACGGTTGCAAGTGGGTCTGGACACCAGATGTCTGGTATCGTGAACGTGGTTTGTTGAAATAATAATATAAAAACTGGAGCAATCCAGTTTTTTTCGGAGGTACTCATGACTGAAATAAACACCATTCTCACCCAACTTGAAGCAGCCAGCCATGCTGGCACCCTCAAGCGTTATGAAAAAATTGGCGAAACTAAACCCTACTACGGCGTTCCGATGGGAGCTATTTCTGGTATCGCCAAGGCCTATAAAAATCGACTGGACTTGTTTGCTCCACTCTGGCAAACAGGTATCCTTGAGGCACAATATTTAGCTATTCAAATTGCCAAAACAAAACCTGACCAGCTGACTTCTACTACTTTAGAAACTTGCCTCAATGAACAAGTTTCGGTCAACGTCCTCGATAAGCTAGCTTCCATCATTCTTAGCAAACGCAAGGATAGCAAAGACTGGGAAGAATACTTACTCATCCAAGACCAAGCTATTTTTCAGCGACTTGGTTGGTTCCTTCGTGCCAAATATTTTGCTGGAAAAACAGCAACAAACCAAGAAATTGAAGAAACGCTAACCTACATTAACGAGCATTTGCAAACCGCAGACCCGCTTATCCAATGGACTATGAACCAATGCTTGGTGGAGATTGCCGTTGCTTACCCCGACTATCTAGAACAAGGTCTTGCAATCGGTCAGGAGTTAGCTGTCTATGCAGATATGAAAGTACCAAAAGGCTGTACTTCTGCCTACGCACCAGACTGGATAGAAGCATTGTTGAAGAGGAAATAATCGTGGTATTGTGGATATTGCCATTTACTCACTGCTGCATACAGATAGAAAAAGTCGCTAGTTCATTGAACTAACGACTTTTTTCTATACCAATCCTTCCAAGAGCCCACGCATGAACTCTTCGGATTTGAATTCTCCGATGTCATCAATTTTCTCACCGAAACCAATCAGCTTGACTGGAATATCCAGTTCCTGACGGATGGCAAGGACGACACCACCTTTTGCAGTACCATCTAGCTTGGTCAAGACTAAGCCTGTCAATGGGGTAATTTTTGCAAATTCCTTGGCTTGACTGAGGGCATTTTGACCTGTGGAGGCATCAAGTGCTAAAAGGGTTTCATGCGGTGCATCAGGCAGAGTCCGTTTAATAATGCGACCGATTTTTTCCAGCTCTGCCATGAGGTTTTCTTTATTTTGCAAACGACCTGCTGTGTCAATCATGAGAATATCCACGCCTTCTGCCACGGCACGTTTTACCCCATCAAAGACCACGCTTGCGGGATCTGATTTTTCAGGTCCTGTGACCACAGGCACATCGACACGGCGACCCCACTCGACCAGCTGGGCTACCGCACCCGCACGGAAGGTGTCCGCTGCGACCAACATGACCTTCTTGCCAGCCCGCTTGTACTTGTAGGCTAACTTACCGATAGACGTCGTCTTCCCAACGCCGTTGACACCGACAAAGAGCATGACGGTCAAATCATCTTGGAAATTGATTTGCTCGCTGAACTGGCCGTCTTTTTCGTAAATATCCACCAATTTTTCGATGATAACCCGACGGAGTTCATCTGTCTTCTTGGCATTTTGTAGCTTGGCTTCATAGCGGAGCTCCTCTGTCAGAGTAGAAGCAACCTGCACACCTACGTCTGACAAAATCAGCATTTCTTCCAACTCTTCGAAAAATTCTTCATCAACCGAACGGAAATTGGCAAAGAATTCATTGAGCCGTGCTCCAAAGCCTGTACGGGTCTTTTTCAAGGTCCGCTGATACTTGTCCTGCTCACTTTCTTGCTCTACTGGAGCAACTTCCTCAACAGGCTCTTCCTTGACCTTGGTTTGAATAGCAGGGTCAAAGCCTTGTTCCTGCGCTTCCTTCACTCGAGCCGCAGCAGCTTCTTTGGCTGCATAATACTGAGCCATCATGTCTAAGGTCCGTTGTTTCTGAGCTTCTTGCTCAGCAGTCAATTCAGACTCTACTACTTCAGACTGGAACTCTTCCTTTTCTTGACCAGCTGACTCAACCTCAGCAGTTACAGTATCTTCGCTAGAAGCCGACTGCTCCGTTTCTACTTCTTCAACAAGAGCGACTTGCTCCTCTTGTTTTTCTTGTCCAAATAATCGATCAAATAATCCCATACTAGTCCTCATTCAATACATAGTGCTCGATGGCCCAAGCAATGCCATCTTCATCATTGGTTTTTGGCAGGACAAGGTTGGCCGCAGACTTGATTTCATCAGTCGCATTCGCCATGGCAACACCCAAGCCAGCCCATTCAATCATCGAAAGATCATTTCCTTCATCGCCACAAGCCATAACTTCTGACTGGTCAATCCCCAGATGTCCAATCAACTTAGCCAAACCATTTGCCTTGTGGACACCTTTTGGACTCCATTCGAGCAAGATATCACGCGATTTGAAAATCTCGAAACGTTCGTGAAGTTCCACAGGAATTTTTGGAATTTGTCCATCTAGAAATGCTGCATCTACTGCGGAAACTGCCTTATTGTAGACAAAATCTTCTGGCATTTCCTCATCACTTGCCACAATTTTATTAAGCAATGGATTACAAGTTAGATAAAGTGATTCATGAGCTGATGGTAGAGAATAGACATCACCACCATAGAGAACATCCAGTGGCAGGTCCAAATCATTTGTCACACGACGGATGGTGCGCACATCTTCAATAGTGAAGCCAACCTTATCCAAAACCCGACCTGTATTTTCCTGGACTAAACCACCGTTAAAGGTGATGGAATACTGGCTTTCACCTAGCAAATCCAATTCTTCTAGAAAACTACCGATAGCTTGCAAAGGCCGTCCTGTTGTCAGAACTACATAAACTCCACGCTCACGCGCTGCCTGCAAGGCCTTTTTATTAGCTTCTGAAATCCGTTTGTCCGATGTCAGAAGTGTTCCATCCAAATCCAATGCAATCAACTTAATTGCCATTTACTTCCTCCTCTAAATAGGCTAATACTGCTCCATCATTGCAATGACCAATCATCAAATCTGCCCGTGCTTTCACTTCCTCTCTTGCATTTTCTGTCGCAAGAGCCAGACCTGCAAAGTCAAACATATCCAAATCATTTTGATTATCACCAAATGCCACTACATCCTGATGGGCAATTCCAAAATGAGCACAGAGATGGCTCAATCCAACTGATTTATTTGAACCATTTGGAATTATATCAATATTGTCAAAACCAGTTGTCATGGCCGTTACACCTTCAAATGTATCATTTAACCATCGTCTGGCATTGTCCATTTCCTCAGGAGAAAATTTGGCATTGATTTTTATAATCTCTTCTTGAACGTCTTCAAATCTGTCTACCAATCGAAAATGTGCGTAATAATTCGTCATCGCTTCTAAAAACTGAGGCTCAGCATTTTTTAATAAATAAAAGTTTTCGAGACCAGACAGCACCATGGACCGACTGCTACCAAAGGGACCTGCATCAATACCCGCGATAATCGGCAGATAGATTTCAGGACTAATTGGATCATCCATAAAGATAGTCTGCCCCTGATATTCAACGATTGAACCATTTTCTGCCACAAAACCGATTTCATCTACAAAATCTTCAAAAACAAGTTTCAGGCTTTGCATAGATCGCCCACTTGCTGCCACAAATAAATAACCTTTTTCTTTAAACTGATTCAGTATACGACGAAACCGTTCCTTATCAAAACTATGGTCTTCTCGTAAAAAGGTACCATCCATATCACTGGCGTAAATTTTGTTAATCATAATTTCTCCACATCTTTCAGCTTAACGGAAACAATCTTGGACACGCCAGATTCCTGCATGGTCACCCCATACATGGCATCCGCTGCCGCCATGGTCCCTTTACGGTGGGTCACGACGATAAACTGACTCTCCTTATCAAAACGGTTGAGGTAGTCACCAAAACGTTTGACATTCGCCTCATCCAAGGCTGCCTCCACCTCATCGAGAATTACAAAAGGAATGGTCTTAACACGGATAATGGAAAATAGCAGAGCGAGGGCCGAAAGGGCTTTTTCGCCACCTGACATAAGATTGAGAGATTGAATTTTCTTACCCGGAGGCTGAACTGAAATCTCCACACCCGCAGTCAATAGGTCACCTTCTGTCAAAATCAAATCCGCTGAACCACCGCCAAACATTTGTTTGAATGTCTGCTTAAAGCTTTCACGAATAGCTTCAAAAGTAACCTTGAAGCGCTCTTTGACTTCATCATCCATCTCATGGATAGTATCTAGTAGTAAATCACGTGCCGACAAAATATCTGTCCGTTGCTCATTGAGGAAGGTAAGGCGATTATTGACTTCGTCATACTGCTCAATAGCATCCAAATTGACTGGACCCAAAGCACGAATAGCTCTTTCTAGGTCTTTGAGGCTTTGTTCAGCAACTGCAAGATTCTCAACTTCCTTGGCCTGAGACTGGGCAGCTTCAAAACTCAATTTAAAATGCTCGGTCAAATTACCAAGTAAAGTCCGTAATTTATCGCCCGCTTGCTCACAATCCGCCTCTAACTTAGCCTGCTTACGAATCAAGTCATCATTCTTAGTCCGAGCTTGTTGCAATCTTTCTTCCAAGTCTTCAAACTGCCCATCAATATCTTCCAATTCAAACTTTAAGCGAATTAGAATCTGATTGGTCTGGTTTTGCTTATCAGATGCCGCCTGCAATTGTTCTTCAAGAATCTCAATACTAGTATCTTCAAGAGCTTCTAGCTTCTGGTCAATCATATCTTCTAAAAGAGAAATTTCCTTATCTGCAACCACTTTTTCTTCTTGCAAACGTCTCAGATCTGTCTGTTCAAAACGAAGTTGGCTAGTGAGTTCAGCCTGTTCCAAAGTTAGTTGACTCTTCTGAGTCTGTAGTTTCTGCAAACTTTCTTGAATACTGTCACGATTGTCGCGCACCTGATTGATTTGCTGATCCAAGGCTTGTTTTTTCTCCATCAAGGCTTGAAGATTGATTTCTTCCTTGGCAGCTTCTTCTTCCAACTCCGTCAGAATGCTTGGACTGACTTGACTCATTTGCAAATCATACTGGGCTGTCACTTGGGCCAGCCGATTTTCAGCTTGTTCCTGATGAATCCTTGCACTCTGCTGGTTCAATCTAGCCTCTTCACCCTCGGTCTTAATAGTTTCCAAGGCTTCTCTAATCTGGTCTAGACTTTTCTTCTTAGTCGCAACCAAGCTTTCTTGCTCCTGCAACTGGCTAGACAGCTCTGCTATTTCTTCCAAAAGAGCATCGAGTTCAGGCTTGATAAAGGTCGTGCTGTTATTTCGATTGCTACCACCAGCAAAGGCTCCACCAGGACGGATTTCCGCTCCATCCATGGTCACCATACGCACTTGAAACTTGGTTGCCCGCGCTGCCTGATTGGCATGGTCAATGGTATCAAAAATTGCGATAGTGCCTAGCAAATTTTGGAAAATCGCATCTAAATTTGGCTGATAAGTCACCAAATCACTTGCAAGCCCCAAAAATCCATCGGAAGATTCTAGTAAAGTGATTTGCTGTCCCGAAAGTTGACGTGGTTTGATAGTTGTCAGAGGTAAGAAGGTTGCCCGTCCTTGCCGTTTTTCTTTCAAAAATGCGATAGCTCGTTTAGCAGTCGCTTCATCTTCAACAATGACGTTTTGACTAGCACCACCAAGAGCAATTTCCAGGGCTGTCTGGTAGCGAGTATCAAAGGTCAGTTGTTCACTGACTGCTCCAATAATTCCTCCTAAGCTTGGTGCCGCCTGTAAGACAGCCTTAACCCCCGCGTAAAAATTGGAGTGATTTTTCAAGATAGCTTCTAAACTAGACTGGCGAGCCTGTTTGCCTTTCAACTGATCCAGCAAATCAAACAAGCGACCTTGCTCAGCCTGATAAGCAGTCTGGGCTTGATCCAATTCTGTTTTTTGGGTCTGATAGCTCTCAAGTAACTGGCGTAAAACCTGATCAGCTTCTTCTAAACTTTTCCGACTCTTATCAAGTACTTCTTGAGCTGTTTGTTTTTCTGTCTGCAAGCGTGCCAAGTCTTCAGATTTACTCTCAGAAAGACTGATTTGATTGGCAATATCCTGCTGAATCTTGGTCAGACGGTTTGAAGCTTCTGCCTCTTCCTGCATCAGAGCAACATACTGTTCACGCAGATGATCTAAAACCTGATCAGGATCTTCTGAAAAGTAGGAAATTTCTTTGTCTACCGCAGCAATATCTTCTTTCAAGCTAGACAAGGAACTATCTAATTGCGCAAGTGTTTCTTGCTTTTGCTCAATCTGTTCTGCCAACTGCTCTCGTCGAGTCAACAAGTTTTCCAAACGCGCCTGCGCTTCTTGACGACTTGATTCGTTTTGACTAGATTCCAGTTTATGGACCTCAATTTTTCGCTCCAAATCACTGATTAACTTGGTCAAATCCAACAGAACTGCCTGTTCACGCTCCAATTGTTCTGACAGGCGGTGGCGCTTCTCTTTCAAATTCTGATTTTCTTGCTCCAGCTCAGAACGTTGTTTGTAGTAGCTAGTCAATTCAGTTTTGACAGATTCTAGTTCGGCTTCTTTTTCCGATAACTTTTCCTTACCAAGCGACAACTGAGCCACCAAAACATCTAAGTATAATTCCTTACGTTGACCATCTAATTCTAGAAATTTCTTAGCAGTTTGTGCCTGTTTCTCCAATGGTTTGACCTGATTATCCAGTTCATAGATAATATCGTCCAAGCGGTCCAAATTCCCTTGAGCCTGAGCCAGCTTACTTTCTGTTTCTTTCTTACGAGTCTTGTATTTTAAGACCCCAGCTGCCTCTTCAAAAATAGCACGGCGTTCCTCTGGCTTGGAATTAAAAATCGCTTCTACCCTACCTTGAGAAATAATCGAGAATGAATCACGACCCAAGCCCGTATCCATGAAAAGATCATGGATATCCCGCAGACGAACTTTTTTTCCATCAATCAGATACTCACTATCACCAGACCGATAAATATGACGCTCTACCTTGATTTCCTTAGCCTTATCCGCAATAAATCCGCTAGAATTATCCAAGGTCACCACTACTGAGGCATAGTTAAGAGCCTTGCGGCTTTCTGTTCCCGCAAAGATAACGTCAGGCATCTTGCCTCCACGCAGGCTCTTGGCAGAAGATTCCCCCAAGGCCCAACGCAGACTTTCTGTAATATTGGACTTGCCAGAACCATTCGGTCCCACTACGGCCGTCACTCCACGGTCAAAGACCACCTTAGTCTTATCCGCAAAGGACTTAAAGCCCTGCATTTCAATCGATTTTAGAAACATACCTATCCTCTAGCCTCCACAGCATTTTTTGCGGCGGCTTGTTCAGCTAATTTCTTAGAGCGACCACGACCACGACCTATAACTCGGTGATCCGCAGACACTTCCACTTCAAAGGTCTTATCATGGGCAGGTCCAGACTCGGCTACCACACGATAAGTAATTGCGATTTCACCATTGACCTGCAAAATTTCCTGCAAAGCAGTCTTATAGTCGGTCACGCGCTCAAAGTTCCCTTTCTCCAAGCGAGGAATCATGACCTTATGGATAAATTCCTCCACGGTCTTTTCCCCCTTGTCCAATAGCAGAGCTCCTAAGAAAGCCTCGAATGTATCTCCTAAAATGGTATCGCGATTGCGTCCTCCAGACTTCTCTTCCCCCTTACCAAGACGAAGAAACCGATCAAAACCACAAGCTCGTGAAAAACCAGCCAAAGACTCCTCACGTACAAAGGTCGAACGCAACTTGGACATCTCACCTTCGGGGCTATCAGGATATTTTTGATAGAGATATTTGGAAATCATCAACTGGAGAACAGCGTCTCCTAAAAATTCCAAGCGCTCATTATGTGAAATTTTTAGAAGGCGATGCTCATTGGCATAAGAAGTATGGGTAAAAGCCGTTTCTAATAAATTCAAATCCGAAAAATCAATCCCAAAATCAGCCAATAATTTTGCATGTAAATCTTTCATCTATATGCTCCTTTCTAACTTAAACGAAATAGATGGTTTACATTTACTCCGTCCTAACATTATACCATATTTTCCACTGGACTTCTCTTGTCAACTAAGTTTCAGCCGGCACCTCTCCACATCTTTTTGCAAACATTTACATATTCATCAGATTTCGATAAAATAGAAGAAAAAAAGAAAAACGTTAGCATGCAAAATAAGACAAAACCACTCAATACATCACTGCTCTCCCTCATCCAGTTCATCGGAGCCATTCTCGTTATCGCCCTCCATTGCCGCAGGTTATTTGAAGCAGACCCGCTCCACTTCATCCAAAAATCCATCTTTAGTCGCATGGTCGTCCCCTACTTCATGGTCACCGCCAGCTTCTTCCTCCGACGCAACTACCCCAGCCTCTCCAAACAATATCTCATCCGCTACAGCAAACAATACCTGACCTGGTCCGCCCTCTACCTGCCCTTCTACCTCATCTACCTAACACTCCAAGAAATCCCCTTCCCCTACTATCCCCTCGCACTCCTAGTCGGACTGACCTACACCGGCACCAGCTACCAACTCTGGTACATGCCCGCCTTCTTGCTAGGACTTGTCCTCGTCCATTTTTCCTTGGAGAAATGGGGCTGGCGCATCACAGCTTGTCTAGCCTGCCTTCTCTATCTCCTAGGCTCAGTCGAAACCTACTCCTCCTACCTGGCAGAATCGATTTTCCTGACCGCATTTGACAGCTACAAAACCTTCTTTTTCACCAGCCGCAATGGCCTCTTCTACGCACCGATTTTTGTCCTGACAGGCTTTTATCTAGCCGACAAACTCAATCAACCCATTTTCCAATACCGACAAAAAAACAAACTACTTGTCTGCGAACCCACTGAAAAAGTCATCAACTTGATGGCTTTTTTTGCTATACTAGAGTCGAGGTGATTCCTATGCTTGATAATCAAATTCAGTTAGATCTTAGTTCCTATTCTCCCCTGTATGATATTGTTGTTCCCAAAAATCATTTTTTACGGCAGCTAACGGAACTCTGTGACTTTAGTTTTATCTATGATGAGTTAGAGAAACATTATTGTGTCGACTTTGGTCGAAAGGCTTACTCACCCATCATGATGTTTAAATACCTTTTGTTGAAAGATATTTATCATTTATCTGATGTCGATGTTGTCGAGCGTTCGTTATCGGATATGGCCTTTAAGTATTTCCTTGGTCTAGCTCCAGAGGATTCTGTTATTGATGCGTCCTCTCTTACCAAGTTCAGAAAGTTACGTATCAAAGATGAACACTTTTTGGACTTATTGATACAAAAATCGGTTCAAATCGCCCTTGAACACAAGCTCATTAAACAAAAAATCCTCATTGTAGATGCGACACATACCAAATCCCATTATCGTCACAAGAAACCTCAAGAGGTCCTTAGGGAACGGTCGAAAGCACTTCGGAAAACGATTTACCAATATGCCGAAAGAATAAAGGATGAATTTCCTACAAAACCTC
>NZ_JARQOZ010000003.1:0-110298 GCF_046032115.1 Streptococcus suis
CATACATCGTCTCATTCGGACAATGTATTACCTCATAACGCATAACAAACTTTACGATTATATTTCAACCCAAAATCGGTAAAACTGTTTATGCTCTATCATTGTAACACCTTATCAAAAAATTTCAACATAAGGTGTTGGTTTTGTATGCACTTTTTACACTAAAGTGTAGTCCAAAATAAAACAATTTCCTTATTTTGACTATTGAACTCAAAATATTTTTCGTCAAATACCTTGATAGGCTTGACAAATGGTAGAAAAAATAGTAGGCTTTCCAAATGGAAATCATGATTGAAATCTGCTGTAACATTGATGTCTACCAGTAATCCATATTGGTTGAATTCTATACAGGACACTATATACCAATAAACCTAAGAAAATTCAGAATAAATTCGGAATAACAACTTAGCCCCATCAAAAGGCTCAAACTTTGTAATACGTCGTATAAGACAGTCTTGTACAAAAGCTGGTGAGAGATTCTACGTAGATTACTTGATCAATCGAGAATTCACAGCCCAAAACCAAATATTGAATAATGATATCACATAATTACAATACAGTTTAGGTGTCAGAACTTATCTCAATGCTATTAAATAGAAATATGATTGTGTTCTATCATCTCTTATGAGAATTGTCATCATAATGTTAGCCCACTAGATATGAAGACCATTAAGAAGGCATTGGAGCTAAATCCAGGTGCAACACCTCTGATTCACAGCGATCGTGTAGCCAGCATACTTACAATTAATCTCAAGAAGGTTACAGAAAACTTTTGTACAAAATTTGAAGAATTAACTTTCAGTTAACACCAATTACAAAACGTAGTGTTTAGACAATAAAAAAAAGCGATTTCCAAAAATGAACTGCACCCCAAAAGTTAGGGCTCTTTGTCAACTGTAGTGGGTAGACGAAAAGCTAACACCTAGAGAGGACGAAATTCGTTCTCTCATTTTTGATGTTCAAAGCAATATATATCTTGGTTTTAAAGTTCGTAAAGTTCCTAAAGCCGAACGCTTGCCTCTTGATGTCTTTGATGAGTTTATTGGTCGCTTCCAGCTTAGCGTTTGAATATGGAAGCTCCATGGCGTTCGTGATGTACGTTTTATACTTTAGAAACGTTTTAAAAACAGTTTTAAAGGCAGGATTGACAAGATCCAAATTGTCTTCTAGAAGCTCGAAGAAATATTTCGAGTTCATCTCTTGGAAATGGAAGAGTAGGATCTGATAGAGTTCGTAATAGAATTTCAGTTCCTCAGAGAAATCCAATGTCTTCTGGACAACCTCTCTCGGTGTTACTGTTTGCCCAAAAGTGCGAGAATAGAAGCGATTTCGAGACAGTTTTCGACTATCTTTTTGGAGAATACGCCAGTGATTTTTCATGGATCGATAAGGTAGGGAACGCGTATCGAAAGTCTTCATAATATCAATTCTAGTCGTCATCATAGCACGGCTCAGGTGTTGGATAATGTGAAATCTATCAAGGACAATTTTAGCTTTTGGGAGTGAAACAGTCTGGGAATAGACTGTTTCAGCCTGAGCCTAGAAATTGGAGAGCGAAGGGGCTAGCCAATTTGTAGTAGGCGCTAAACATAGCATGGTTACGACCTCGACAGTTTCTCTGACCGCCCTAGGATACTTGTAGAAATAGTTCTTTATGGTTTCTTGGCGGTTATTCTCTAGAATGGTCACAATGCGTCTCGTTTCAAAATCCTGAGCAATAAAGGCGAGTTTTCCCTTGTTCCGACTAAATTCATCCCAGCTCAAGACTTTTGGTAATTTCGTAAAATCATGCTCAAATTGAAACTGAGCCAGTTTCCTCTGGACGACCGATACGGAGATATGTAATCTCCTAGCGATGGCTATATTGGTCATGTTTTCTGTATGGAGTTGTGTCACTTTCTCCCAAATAGGTTGGGAAATCTGACAGTTTTTCTTGACTAGAGTTGTCTCAGCTACAGTCACTTTTTGGCAAGATTTGCATTGAAACCGCCGTTTCTTAAGCAAGAGGAGGGTCGGAAGGCCCTGGCAATCCAAAATCGGAATCTTTGACGACTTTTGAAAGTCGTACTTGATACACTTTCCTTGGCAATGAGGACAACCAGGGCTGTCATAATCTAGCTTTGCCCTGATTTCTAGATGGGTCTGATGTTTCAAAACAAAGAGAATTTTGATGTTTTTGTCTTTGATTCCGATTAGTTCTGTGGTATGATAAAGTTGTTCCATATGAGTCTTTCTAATGTGAGTGTGGTTGCTTTTCATTATAGGTCATATGGGACTTTTTGTATATACTCAAAAAGGCTCCATAATCTCTATGGTGGATTTACCCACTACAGAAATTATAGAGCCAAAGTTAGACACAAAATCTAACGATTGGGGTGTTTTTCTTATGAAATTAAGTTAGAAATTATAGAGCCAAATTATTTTAATCATGCTTATTATCGAGGGTTATTTTCAACGTTAAAAGTTTCTACCATTCTTGCCATAACCATATTTTTCCATAAAGTCTTGACGGAATTCCAAAAGGTTGTCATCCATGATTGCTTGACGGACATTTTTCATCAAATTAATCAAGAAGTAGAGGTTGTGATAACTTGTCAAACGAATACCAAACGTCTCGTCGGCCTTAAGTAAATGGCGGAGATACGCACGTGTGTAGTTTTTACATGTGTAGCAATCGCACTCTGGATCTAACGGTGTAAAGTCCTCAGCGAACTGAGCATTTTTCACCACAAGACGTCCACGACTGGTCATACAGGTTCCATTACGCGCAATACGTGTTGGTAATACACAGTCAAACATATCAACCCCACGAATCACGCCATCAATCAAGCTATCTGGTGCTCCAACGCCCATGAGATATCGTGGTTTATTCTCCGGTAAAAGAGGGGTCGTAAAGTCCAGTACAGCATTCATTTCATCGTGTGTTTCACCAACAGCCAATCCTCCAATAGAGTATCCTGGAAAATCCATGCTAACCAAATCATGGGCTGATTGGCGACGAAGATCCTCAAAACCAGCACCTTGGACAATACCAAATAAGCCTTGGTCATGCGGACGGCGGTGAGCCTTGAGACCACGTTCTGCCCAACGACTTGTTCTTTCGATGGATTTTTTTACATAATCATAAGGCTGGTAGAACTGCGGACACTCATCAAAGCTCATCATAATGTCAGAGCCAAGATTGTTCTGAATAGAGATAGCTTTTTCAGGTGACAGGAACATCTTACTACCATTGAGATGGTTTTTGAAGGTCACACCTTCTTCTGAGATATTGCGACTATCGGCCAAGGAATAAACCTGAAAGCCACCTGAGTCAGTCAGAATCGGTTGATCCCAATTCATAAACTTGTGCAAGCCACCTGCACGCGCCACCAATTCGTCACCTGGACGAAGCCACAAATGATAGGTATTGGATAGGATAATTCCTGAACCCATCGCCTTCAATTCTTCAGGCGACATGGTTTTTACCGTTGCCTGAGTTCCAACTGGCATAAACATCGGAGTTGGAAAGGTCCCGTGTGGGGTAATGATTTCGCCCAAACGTGCACCTGTGTGCTTTTCTTTCTTAATCAAGCGATACTTGATTGGAACATCTGTCATGTTTTATTTACCTCCCACTAGGAAAAACAGTCCTAGGAATTTAGTCTTGTATGGTCAATCAGTCAATTTTACCCAAAAACAACCAATCTCCACAGCACCTTCCAGTCTATCAAAAAAAGCCTAGCTTGTCATCTAGAATTATGTTACAATATTCAGCAAGGAGGTTATGTAGATGTTTACAATTTCTAATATACGTGAGCGGGCTCGCCAAACACTAAACGAGACACCTGGTATCTATCAAGTGGCCGTCATCCCCGTCACTATTTCTGTTATCGTTCAGTTAATTTCTTTCTCTCGCAATAGCCTTGCTGGAGTAACAGCTGAGGAACTTGCTAGTCCTAGCTACTTTATTTCTACCTCCTTGTTTCCACTATTTTACGGATTGCTATTAGGACTACTGCATTTATCCATTATATGCACTATATTTCATCTTATCAAAGGGGTAAAAACTTCCACATCATTTAAAGATGCGTTGATGATTTTCAATCATAAAGATTTCTGGAAAATCTTTCGAACCTACATTTTAAAAAGTTTCTTGCTCTTCCTTTGGGGACTCCTGTTTTACCTTGGTATCGGTCTACTTATCGGTGCTGGAACGATGATTACGATTATAGCTGCATCCAGTCAAACCTTGGATCCTAATGCGCTTCCTATGGAAATCCTTGCCATACTGGGGCTAATGGCCATGGGAGGTATCCTACTTATGCTTTTAGGGTTGGCTCTCTATATTCCACAAATCTATGCTTACTCACAGATAGAATATATCTTGTTTGAACAATTGGAACGCGAAGAATATACAAGTGCCTTTTCAATCATTCGGTCTAGTCGAAAGTTGATGAAAGGTTACAAGTTTAAACGCTTTACACTTGATTTATCCTTCATTGGCTGGTTCCTTCTTGTTATTATTACATTTGGCCTGGCTGGTTTATATGTATGGCCGTATCACTATGCTGCACAAATGCACTTCCATGAAGACATTTTAGATGATCAGGCTAAGAAAATGAGTTACGTATAAAAATAAGAGCGATATATGCTCTTATTTTTACGCTTTTTATGTTGATATTTAAGAAAAAAATATAGTAATAATTGGTACAAACAGTTGGATTGTGTTATACTATGACTGAGGAGCGACAAAGGACTATTTTAGCCTGCTTGGTATTGGAGCAGATTTCTTCCTTTCTATTTTTACGCCATGTGTAGTAATTTGTTCCAATTCTAAGCGTTCCTCACTTAGAGTCATCCAGCAGTTCAATGGTTCATTGAGCTGCTTTTTCGATGAAAAAGGGAGTGAGAAAGAACTCGACTGGTCTAAAAAAGAGTTCGTCAACAAGTCTTTATTTCTAGTTGTTGAGCTGAAACAGTCTATCCCCAGACTGTTTCACTCCCACCCCCGCATAGCTCCAAAGGTTCGGGGAACCTTTGGAGGTTGGAGATGAAGCGAACTTTGTTCGCAACAGTCGTAATGGTCAGATTTGGAGTGTAATACACGAATTGCTGAGATTTGCTTCGCAAATCTTATCTCCAACCTTTAACAGTCCACTGGACTGTTAAACCCAATCAACCACTGCGCTGAGATGTTGACACGAACTCTGAGTAGTAGCCGCTGGGCTTTTTGCCCAGCCTCTATTCGTATTGTTCTTTCATTTCAAGATATTCAATCTTGATACATTTATTCATGACAATATCGTTACGACCTGCCTGACGCAACAGTTTTTCTGCTTCTTGACTTTCTAAACCAAGTTGAGCCCAGAAAACTTTGGCGTTCGACTGGATAAATTCCTGTGCTACCTCTGGTAAAAATTCACTTCTACGGAAGACATCTACAATATCAATAGGTTGGTCAATCTCTGCTAGACTACTATAGACCAACTCGCCTAAAATAGTCCCACCAGCAGCCTTGGGATTAACTGGAATAATTTTATAGCCCGCTTCCTGCATGAGCTTGGAAACACGGTAGGCTGCTGTCTCTTCTCGACTAGACAAACCGACCACCGCAATAGTCTTAGCATTTTTCAAATAGTCAAAGATAGTGTCCTGACTAGGATTTTGGAAGGAATAAGACATAGAGACCTCCTTTAATGTATATTAAATGTTAGAATCAATAAAAGCTTAATGAATAAGGTGTGCTATAGGTGTGCTATAACACAATCTTGTCAGTTTTAACTCGTTACTGATTATAGCTTGTCTACCTTGATTATTTTTTAGCAATTTGGTACACGACATCCTTAACTTGCCCAATAACCTTTTTAAGGTTGGTCCGATCTTTATCGGTTCCTGGATCTAAGGAATAATAGATCGAACCCACAACCACGGAGTCATCATAAGCAGCTGTTGATTCCATCCGATAAAAAGTCAGACGAGCCAATTTTTGATCTGTTAATAACTGTCGCCCAACCTGCCATTCCTGACCATTGATTGTGACAACCGTTTTTTCACTGAAAGAATGATTTGTTTCAAGCATCCGTGCTTCTAATTCCTCCGGCGTCATATTGCGACCGTCTTCCAATGGAGACTGATTAAAAGCATTGATATTATAGAGTTGGACCATGTAATTGCTGGAACCTTCTTTAACATCATAGACTGCAGCGACTGTCTCATCCTGAGTATTTTCTGCATTAATTGTCCAAGTAGATGGCACATCATAATAACGGAAATATTCCTTGATATTCCCATTTTCATCTTTTTCAGCAACACCATTATTGGCCGCATAAATCTTGTGGCCTTTTTGTGTTTCGTCAGCAGGTGGTGTACTATTAACAGCTATAAGCTCTGCATTTGCTAGAACATTGAACTGTTCGTTCGTAGTATCCTGCTTTTCTTGCAAAATCGGTAAAGTGGTTGAAAACTCTTCCCCTGAAGAAGCTGGTGTTTTCTCTGCCTTCTGCGCTGTTTTTCCGCAACCTGCGAGCAGAAGACTACATAGACCAATACAAAGAACTATCTTTTTCATACTCTTCCTTTCTTACTTAGCTTCATACCATGTCGGTCCCTCATTTTCATCCGCAATCAATGGTACAGACAGGCTAATCGCCGATTCCATGGTCTCTTTTACCATGGCTTTTACCGTTTCTAGCTCTGCCACTGGGACTTCCAAAACAATCTCATCGTGTACTTGCAATAACATACGTGTCGCAAGACCTGCTTCAGTCAAAGCCTTGTCAAGATTAATCATGGCTACTTTGAGAATATCTGCGGCCGAACCTTGAATTGGTGAGTTGATGGCTGTTCGTTCCGCAAAATTACGGACATTGAAATTGCGAGAGTTTATATCTGGTAATTCACGACGGCGTTTGTAAATCGTCTCTACATAACCCTTATCACGTGCCTCACGAACAATGGTTTCCATGTAATTCTTAATTCCTGGGAAGCGTTCAAAATAGGTATCGATATAGGCTTTAGCTTCCTTACGTGTAATCCCCAAGTTATTGGATAGACCGAAATCTGAAATACCATAGACGACACCGAAGTTTACAGCCTTGGCATTCCGACGGTCATTTGGTGTCACATCCTCAGCTTTTTCGATACCGAAGACCCGCATAGCTGTCGAAGTGTGAATATCTGCACCTTGCTGGAAGGCCTCAATCAAATGCTCATCCTTAGAAATATGAGCCAAGACGCGCAATTCAATCTGGGAATAATCCGAAGCCAAGAGGACACTGTCCTCAAGCGATGGCACAAATGCCTTACGAATCAAGCGCCCTTGTTCTAGACGAACAGGGATATTTTGCAAGTTAGGGTCCGTCGAAGATAGGCGACCTGTTTGTGTCAAATCCTGTACATAGCGGGTATGGATCTTACCATCTTCTAAAATGGCATCCTGCAAGCCGACTACATAAGTTGATTGAAGCTTGGTAATCTGACGGTATTCCAAGATTTTTGAAACAACTGGTGCAATTGGCGCTAATCGTTCTAAGACATCTACTGCTGTTGAATAGCCTGTCTTGGTTTTCTTGGTATATTCCAATGGTAGTCCCATCTCTTCAAAGAGAATGGTCCCAAGCTGCTTAGGCGAATTGATATTAAATTCCTGACCAGCTAGTTCATAGATTTCCTTGGTCAACTGGTCAATCAAAACTTCGTTTTCAGATTGCATAGCTTTGAGAGTCTCAGCTTCCACTTTAATACCAGCAATTTCCATCTTGGCTAAAACATTTGCCAGTGGCAACTCCATGTCAAACAAAAGATCTAATTGCTGATTTTCTTCTAATTTGGTCAACATCGGCTCTTCTGTCTCAATCAAAACCTGAACCTTACGTGCCAAGTGTGGGAAAAAGACCTCGCGTTCTGGCAAGTCTAACTTAGCACCCTTGCCATAAACTGCCTCATCTGGAACAAGACTGGTCTGACCATAGAGGTTGGCAATGGTTGTTAGGGAGTTGTCCTCAACGGTGGAAAGCAAGTATTTGGCTAGACGGCTATCGAAAGTAGCTGGAGGTAGCGTAATCTCTTTTCGGTCGAGAAGAACTTTTCCACGCTTAAAGTCATAGGTTTTTATGGTTTGTTTTTCTAAAAAGTCACGCAAGACTGGACTATCAAGTAGCTCAGGCTCTCCGACATAAATCTGCTCCTTGTCTCCCCAAGCTAGTCCCACCAAGTCCTCTCGGTGATAATTTTCACCCAAGATTTCAAAATAGAAAAACTGATCTTGTTTGAGCATAGCGGGGCTGATTTCCGTTACGATTTGGAAATCGAGTACCGCTTCCTCTTGCGAGCTGGTCGTACCTAACTGAGCCCTTAATTGCTTGAAGCCCATGTCATCATAAAATTGTCCCAGTTCATCCACCTTAGGACCTTGATAAACAATGTCATCCAGACCAATTTCGATTGGAGCATTGGTGTCAATGGTGGCAAGGGTTCGAGAAAGAAATGCTTGTTCCTTATCAGCAATCAGGTTTTCTTTCATCTTAGAAGCCTTCATGCTGTCAATGTTTTCGTAGATACCATCCAAAGAACCAAATTCTGTCAGGAGTTTTAGACCTGTTTTTTCACCGATTTTGGTCACCCCAGGGATGTTATCGGACTTATCTCCCATTAGAGCCTTGAGGTCAATAAACTGAGTAGGGGTAATCCCCATTTTTTCCATGAGGTAGGCTGGGGTAAATTCTTCGAATTCGGCTACGCCTTTCTTAGAAATCTCGACTACGGTGTTCTCATCAGTCAGCTGGATCAAATCCTTATCACCGCTAACAATGGTCACATCGAAAGGCACCTCTGTCCGCTCTGCCATTTTGTCCAAGGTACCGATAATGTCATCTGCCTCGTACTGAGCCAGCTCATAGTGCTTGACCCCCATGGCATCTAGCATCTGACGGATGAAGGGGAACTGCTCGCGGAACTCGTCTGGTGTCTTGGCCCGGCCCGCCTTGTAATCGGCATACATCTCAGTACGGAAGGTGGTCTTTCCGGCATCAAAAGCCACCAAGATGTGGGTCGGCTCAATCCGCTTCATCATGTGGTCCAGCATGAGATTGAAGCCGTAAATGGCGTTGGTATGCAGACCGTTGGCATTCTTGAAGCGGTCAATTTGGTTATAAAGTGCAAAGAAGGCACGGAAGGCTACCGAAGAGCCATCGATGAGTAGTAATTTATTTTTTTTCATGTCTCTATTATAGCATGGATGGGGGAGTTTTGTGGGTGATGGAGGGCTGGAATAACAGAAAATCCCAGTTAGCGACTAGGATTTTTCTTTTCGATAATAAATGTTCTTTGCGACTACTAAACTATGTGGCTTTTCAAATTCTTGATCCAGATAAGATTGGTAGGTTCCAGGTGCGATAAATCCACGCATACCAAGTATATCGGTTCCAGCTTGTCCAATCACAGAATCAGCCAGAAGAACGCAATTAGTAGATAGGACGAAATAGGTTTTAAATTTAGACTTTCTAAATTTGAATAATTCCGCATGTATTGCCTCTTTCATTCGATAGGCATACATTTCAATCGGCTGGCCATCGGCTGTTTTCGATACTTTTTCAGGACTTGGATTCCAAGGTAGGAGCAGATTATCAATGTCAGCCAATCGAGCCTCAACTGCTTCTTCCTGTTCAGGTGTCAGGCTTAGCTGATAACCCAACATAGTCATTCCTTCTTGATTACAGAAGTCAATATAGGCTTGGCGCTCTGCTTTGAACAAGACTCCATCACCAATCGCACCACCCAAACGCTCAGACAGGACATCGTATGAACCATAACCATAAACCTGTCCTTTGTAACTCAAATCAACATGCCCAACTGCTCCGACCCCTTCTTCTCCAACGTGTACAAAGACTTCTAATGCTGGAAGCTCCGCAATTTCTTTGTGGCGGTTATAGATAGATTGAGCTGTTTGTCCCTTATTATCCGCCAAGTAATCATTGACTTTTTGCAGGGTCATACGAGGAATCAAAGCTGCTAAAAATAATGGTAGGGGCAAACGGACATGGCGCTTAAGATTTTGTTGCTCAATAGCCTCCTCAAACAAGAAGCCATCACGCAGATTAGTTAGTCCGTACAAGACCAGATACCCACCGATGACAATTGTTTGAACAACTAGCTGTGTGCCTGATACAAAGAGAGAGGCGATGCCTAACAGGGATAGCCAAACTCCGTCAATCAAAAAACGAATCCGTGGCTGCACCCCATCTTTTCTATATAGATAAAAAGTAATGAAATTAATGACTGCCGTAAAAAGCTGGTAAATCCCTATAAAAATAGCTGCAAAATAGAGAGGAATTTGAATAGCCAAATCAATACTTGCCAAAATACCAAATAATACTGCTTTTCCCACTAGGGCAAGCACACTTTCACTCGATTTCTTCTTTCTGAAAAATATCATGCTTAATTCATATAAAGCCAAAAAGAATAAACCTGCGTGAACAAATCGAAGAATCAGTCCTGAAAAGTGCCAACCAGCAATTAAAAATCCAAGACCGATGAAGACTAAAATCAGACCTTCTCCAACTAATTTTCGACCTGTTAGTCCTAAATCACTTATTTTTTTCATGACAAGATTATAGCATATTTTTCAGAAGCTGTACCGAGAAAAAAATCCTAGCCGAAACTAGGATTTTTGTGCACCAAGCACTACTCAACAGATTTGAGGGCTTCTAACATATCCACCTTTCTCAGGTGATGATTTACATAGATACCGAGGGCGGCTAGAATTCCGATAATGGCTAGAATTGGAATGGCATAAACTTCCAGACCGACTGCGGGATTGAAACGAATACTATCCGAACCAATCATGGCAAGAAGAATCTTGTGAAGGTAGATTCCGCCAATCAGCCCAACGCCCATACCAATCAAGGAAAGGACAATCGTTTCCCGATAAATATAGAGGGTCACTTCCTTATTATGAAAGCCCAGAACTTTTATGGTCGATAGTTCTCGAATCCGCTCAGACATGTTGATAATGGTCAGGTTGTAGAGGATAACCAAACCAAGCAAGATGGACAAGACCACCAAGATGGTCATAATGGTCTGTAGTGAGCCTGCAATAGATGTGAGCATGGACATGAGGGAGGTATTTTGCACCAGACTCCTGACCGCTGGCATGGCTAGCAGCTGGCTAGAAATCGTTTGAACATGGCTGGTCTGGTCATCTTTCAGCTCTATCAGATAGGCATTGGCAGTCTTTGACTTGCCCGTCACTTGTTCATAGTAACCTCTAGTCATATAGATAAAGTGTCCAGCATACATATCCGCCACAGCAGCGACCCTGACCGGCACTTCCTTATCCTCCAAGGTCAGCGATAGCTTGTCTCCGACTGTCACACCGTAGATTGCTGCGAGTTTTTCTGTGAGGACAATACCCCTGCCACTCAGTTGAATAGACTGACCAGTTGATGTTTCAAGACTGACTAGATTTCCTAAATCCTGACGGTCTGAAATAAAGAGGCTGATCGATACCTTCTTTCTTTGGCCATTTGTCTCCACTGTTTGATGGAGTTGTTCAAAAGCCACTGGCAAGGATTGACCAACTTGATTTGACTGGAGAAAGTCTGTTAATTTGTCTAAGTCCTTCTCCTCTGCTCTGCTATTTTCCACGACCAACATATCATAATGGATCAAGTCCCCAAACTGCCGTTGGACAACCCCTGAGATAGAGGAACGAATGCCAAGACCGCCAAAGAGGAGGGCGACTGTCCCTGCCACACCGAAGATGGTCATGAGCATGCGGAGCTTGTAACGAAAGATATTGCGGGCAGTCACCTTGTGGGTAAAGCTCAAGCGGGACCAGATGGCTGGCCATTTTTCTAGCCAAATGCTGGAGCCAGCAGCGGGAGGTTTTGGAAGCAGGAGCTGGGCTGGTTTCTCTGTCAATTCTCTGCGAGCTACCAGATAGGCTGGAAGGACGGAGGAAGCCAGAGACAGGAGCAAGGCTAAACCTGTCCAAAGGGGATAAAAATGAAGTTTAGCTGGTCCTATCACGGTTGTCTGCGTAATAATGTTGGAAATAAGTGGAGACAAGAGGAGATTCCCTGCTATTATGCCGACTATTGTTCCTGCCAGACCTGCCGCCAAACCATAGAGAATGAACTTAGCCATAATCTGACCATTGGTATAGCCAAGTGCCTTGAAGAGTCCTGACTGGATCCTCTCTTCATCGACAAATCGGGCCATGGTGGTAAAAGTAACTAGAGCTGCGACCAGATAGAGAACTACTGGAAAGACATTGCCTACTGCTGCAATGGACTTGGTCGCATTGCTATAGGTGGTGTAGCCATCTCCACCGGGAAGGCTGGTCCGACTGTAAATCTGATAGGGAGATTTTTCTAATTTGCTCAAGTCGGATTTGGCTTGAGCAATCTCTGTTTGGGCCTGGCTGATTTCTTGGTTGGCTTCCGCCTGTTTTTCTGATAATTGGGATTGAGCCTGAGCTAATTCCTTGTCTGCTTCTTCCAATCGCAATTCTTCTTGACGCAGTTTCAAGTCAGAAGATTCTAATTGACTAACACCCCATTCATAATCTGAAACACCCTTTTGATAGGCTGCTAGACCTTGCTCATACTGAGCTAGACCTGCTTGGTAGTGGGCTAAACTAGTCTGGTATTCCTGATTCCAGATGTTGTAGTCAGCTAGGTTTGTTTCATATTCTGCAACCTTGGATTGGTAATAATCATAATTATTGATATAGTCTTGGTTGGCTTGCTCATAGTTAGCTTCAAGTTGATCTAAGCGAGCTTTTTCTGCGTCCAAGGCTTCCTGTCTAGCCAATAAGTCAGGATAGTCAGATAAGGTTTGGCCAACTTGAACTTGATTGGCAATCAGCTGATTTAAACTTTGTTGGTTTTGGTACCAGTTGGCACGACCAGTTGAAATTTGTGAAGCCGTTTGACTGAGTTGGGCATTTTGCCTATCCAATTCAACTTTTGCCGTATCTAAACGCTGAACCGTTTGGTCCAAAGACTCTTGGTTTCCTTCTAGAAATGAAGCCGTCTGGTCCAGCTGAGCCTTGCGGCTATCCAACTCTTTTTTACTTTCATCCAATTGAAACTTGGTTTGCAACAATTGGGCAAGGACGGCTCGTAATTCCATTTCCGACTGAACAAGCTTTGCCCGTCCACGCGCAAATTCACTGCGACCGCTTGCGACTTGTTCCTGACCAGTTGCCAAATCTTCTGCTGCTTGGTTCAGCTGAGATTGAGCTTGGGCAATTTCTTTTTCTCCTTGGGAAATTTCCGTTTGCCCTTCTGCTTGAATGGTTTCCAACCGCTGTTCATCATTATCTGCCAATAGCTTTTCTAGGTCTTCTTGGTGTTGGTCCAGTTTCTCCTGATAGGCTTGACTGTAGTAAGGCAAATTTGCCAAATCATCATAGACAATTCTAGCTATGGTAAAAACTTCAGATTGAAAAACATCCTCTGCAACAACTCCATAGCCTGTCAATTGACCATCTCCACTTGCGGCCATGCCCATGGTTTCATTATCCCAAATTTCCGCCGAAGCTACGAAACCAACAACGGTAAAGGTCGTTTGGGTCATGATAGTGCCGTCCTTGTCAGGCTCGGTTACTTGAAATGTATCTCCCAATTGATAGATTGCTTGTAAGGAAGGAGACAGAGCTATTTGCCCCTTTTGACTGGGCAATCGGCCTTCTATAAGCTTATAGGTGGAAATAGACTTCGGAGCTGAAAAAAGCCGAACCGCAGTCTGATTTTTCTTAGCAACCACATCCTTAAAATAGCCAGCCTCAGCTGTTGTTCCGTCGATTGACCCTATTTCATCAAGGTCTTCTTGACTAATCCCCAGACCAGAAATGACTGCCAAATCCATGGTTTTCTGGTCAGTAATATAGGCTTGGGCTGTTTGTTCCATATTGGGAGCAGTTACTTTCAGACCTGTCAGAGCTAGGGCTCCCAGCATCATTAGGCTAAATAGGGACAGAAAACGTCCCTTGGAAGAAAGGAGGGATTGCCTCATATCCTTCCAGTAGATTTTCTTTTTCATAGGCTCCCCCACTAATATTCTAGACTAGCGATATCCTGCGGATTTGCATTCAGCTCCACCGAATGCACGCGGGCATCCCGCATTCGAATCACTCGGTCAGCAATGGGAGCCAGTGAACTATTGTGGGTCACGATAATCACCGTAGCACCTTGCTTGCGGGACATATCTTGTAGGATTTGCAAGACCTGCTTACCAGTTTGGTAGTCCAAAGCACCTGTCGGTTCATCACAGAGAAGAATTTTAGGCTTTTTGGCAACGGCACGGGCAATGGCCACACGTTGTTGTTCGCCGCCTGAAAGCTGAGCGGGGAAATTATTGATACGGTGACCGAGTCCGACCTGTTCCAAGACTTCCTCGGCATCCAAGGCATCCTTGACAATTTCTGCAGCTAGCTCCACATTTTCCTTTGCGGTCAGGTTGGCGACTAAATTATAAAACTGGAAGACAAAGCCAACGTCATCTCGGCGATAGTTGGTCAATTCATGACTCGACAGCTTGGCGATGTCCACACCGTCAATCCAAACCTCCCCCTCGTCATTGCTATCCATACCGCCTAAGATATTGAGCAGAGTGGACTTGCCAGCACCAGACGAGCCGAGAATGATGACTAGCTCACCCTGCTCAATTTCAAAGGACACACCGTCATTGGCCACAATGGTCGCATCCCCCATTTGGTAGTATTTTGACGAATTCTTTACTTGGATATAGGACATGGCACACCTCGCTTCTTCTCTTTCTATCGGCTAAATTCTTATACTTTATTATAGCACAAAAGAGGGATTCTCACCCTCTTCTATCATCTATTATACTTGGGCAATAGCAGAGCCACCATAGAGTTTCAATTCTTCTCTGATGGTCTGGTAGTAGTAACGATCAAAGGCCTTCCAAGCCTGCCTGCTTTTCTCACTCAACCGCAGGTCGCCCAGTCCAACCAAAAAACTGGTCGAACGGTAGAATTTCTCAATCGCAATCAGTTCTGTATTGGTGACCGACTTGGCCTCCGACAATATGCGTGTCGTCTCTGTCAAATTATGCTGGAACCGTTGTTCATCAACTGTCCCCCGCTTATCTGCTTGAAAGGCCTGATTCAAGTCTTGAATGAGGGCCAAAACGTCTTGAATAATCTGTGTCTTTTCCATAAAAGACCCTCCTTGTTTTTGATGAATTTAGTATATCAAATTAGACAAAAATATACAAGTCCCTTACTTTTTCATAATATGATACTCTTCGAAAATCAAAATCAGACGTTGTTGACTTGATTTGATGAACTTCAGTTCTATCTGCATCAGCGTCGCCTAGTCTGTTTTTGATTTTCATTGAGTATGAATTCCTCCAGGATCAAATCCGTCAGAAGTTCTCGTTACAATCCTGTTTACAGGAAAGATTACTATTGCGATTGCGAGAAGCAGACACACAAATTTAACTATCCGTTTCATACATACCTCCTTTTTGATATAACTAATTTTTCACTATATTTCCTTACCCATTGTTACTAAAAAATTCTTCAATGACAAATATAACTTTGTATTTCCTTGTAACTTGTATAAAACTAGTGCCTGCTCATACAAATCTAAAACTTCATCTTCTCTCAATAAGCCTTTGCTGATATTCCCCAACAAACATAGTAAATCTGGCAATAAAAAACTACTATTATAGGCATTCAATTGGTTTATCAGTTCTGTCACTTCATCTAAAGCTAAGTTCGTCTGTTTGCGTTTTAGAAGAAATCTAGCATAATTGTAACCAATCTTTATATAGGCTTGAAAGTCAGCATTGATTGATAAATCAAGCTTATTCACCTCTGATTTTACATTGCTGACCAACTCCATATATTTGTCATCTTCACCAACTTCACCTAGAAAACTGGCGTAACTGTTCAAAAAATCTAAATAAAAATAGTAATGAGGAGCGATAATAGCACTTAGTCTATCAAACTCTTTTGTCGCAAAATCCCTTTCATTGTATAAGTAAAATTGAACCAAGGTAAAAATATAGTCTAAATAGGCCTTATCTTCCTCATTCAATAAGTGTCTGCTTTCCACCTCTTTCATATACAATTGCTCTACAATTTCATAATTTCTGAGAAGCAATTGTTGGGATAAAATAGTTCGTATTTTTCCAATGCTATGTCTACTTTCTTGAACAAATTCCTCAAAAAAATAATTCATGGTCACACCCAACCTATTAGACAATAGGAAAAGGATTTCCGATGAGGGAGAAAGGTTGGTATTTTCGATTCTACTAATCAAACTCTGCTCACAAATATCCTTAGCTAAGACACTCTGAGTCAGTCCAAGTTCTTTTCTTCGTTGCTTAAAACGACTACCACTTATACTATTCATAACATACTCCAAATTTATTTAATAATATTATACACCATTATAAGATGAATATCGTCATTTTTATATCAAAATTTTCATTTTTTATATTGACGATTTTCAGATAATTACATATAATAGTATATAGACAAGAGAATTTCCATAATTGATTGGAAGATACAAAATAAAAAGGGTTATCTGATTATCTTGACCAGCATCACCCTGTTCCTATTACATTAACAGAAAATTATTCGTAGTTAAAAATCTAACTCAAACTAGATATTACGATGAATATCCACACGGTGTAAAGTACGATGGTTATTTACGCTTAACCGATTATCAAAAAACTAGTGACGGTTATTACTTAGCCTACTATTCAGGAACTATCTCTAGATAAAAATTAATACCTGCCCCTACAATCTCTTCTCTTTTGGAGGTATCTATGTTTCAAATTGAAGGAAAGCTATTTTTCCGTAGCAAGAAAAATTTGGTCGCTATCTTGGTCTTGTTGATGACTATTCTAGCTAGTTCTCTTCTAGCAGGCTACCGCAATCAGCAAGCCAAATTAAAAGTCATCCAACACTATGAACAGTCTATCCGGAATTTTGAAAATATCATACAAGATTTAGAAACACAGTATCAGAATGAAACTCTCAGCGAAGAAGATTATCAGGCTGAACAAACATTTTTTACAAACTATATTGCCAACTACCAAAAGGAGATTGAGGCGGTCAAGAAGGAGGACTGGACCTATTTTTATGAGAAAAATATCCAGAACTACCAGAGGGATGGACAGTATATCAGCCTTGTCTATCAAAGTTATGAATTTGCCCCACAAACCATCGAAAATACCTTCTTGATTTCCAAGTATCTGCTAGAAAAAGGGATACCCTCAGCCTTTCCAACTGAGCTTTACCTAACGGCCTTTGAACATCCCAAAACACCAACAGATAGAGAAATCGTCAAGAGCCTGGGCCAGCAGGCCTTAAAAGGAACCAGTCATGAAATCTGGCAGGGTCAAAAACAGCTAGGCCTGGTCATCACCCTTCCTCTCTTTCTCTTAACTTTCACCAATTTTTTCATCAAAGACCAGCAGAGAACTAGCCGACAGATTCGCCTTTTACAGACCCTGGGGCTGACTAGAATTCGAATTACAACCAATAAATACCTAGCCTTTCTAACACTATATACTGCCCTCTTTCTAACCCTATATCTGAGCCATTTGCTCATCGCTTTTTTGCTAAATGGCAATAGTAGCTGGATCTATCCCGTCACCACCTATACCAGTAAGGGACTGGCTTACAGTTTTATCACCACAACCATTAAACCTATTTACCAAGTCATCTTGCTGGCCTGTGGCATGCACTATCTCTACCTGCTATTTTTGCTGGGAGTGGCACAGACCTTGGCTAGAGTCTTAAAAAATGGCCTGGCTGGACTAGTTGTCACACTAGGACTTGTCATCTCTGCCAACTTCTATCCCCATATCTTCAATCCATTTAGCCTATGGAACGCAGGCAATCTGGCGGACGGAAGTGCTATCATCTACCACCAATTAACAGGATACAGCATTCCAAAAGTCTTTACGGTTCTTCTCATCAGTAACCTGCTCATCTATTGCCTGCAATTCTATCTCCTGACAAGAAAAAGTGAGGTCTAACCATGCGATTATCCATACACAATTTGTGCAAATCCTACGGGAAAAAGAAAATACTAGACCAGCTAAACCTAGAACTGGTAGAACCTGGAATCTGGGCTTTGATTGGACCAAACGGTTCTGGAAAGACAACCCTCCTAGACTGCATTGCCAACCTGCAAACCTTTGATTCGGGAGAGATTTCAATAAATGGCATGAAGCACGATAATCCAACTGTCTACCAAACCTTTGCCTACCTGCAGGACAACCGTGTCCTCTACCCTGAATTGACGGGGCTAGAACACTTGCGATTGGTCCAAACTATCCAAGGTTTACCCAAAGAGCGGATTGAGGAAGTCATCCAAGAAATCGGTATCCGTGATTATGTGAAGATCCCTGTCAAAAATTATTCCCTGGGAATGAAGCAACATCTCCTGCTGGCTATCGGTATTATGAACAATCCCCAGGTCATGCTCTTGGATGAACCCTTGAACGGCTTGGACCCGACTAGCTACATTCAAACCCGAAAACTGCTCCAGAAACTAGCCAAAAATGGTTCAACCATTATCGTGTCTTCCCACCAATTAAACGAGGTGGACCAGCTAACCGACCAGCTGCTCTTTCTCAAACAGGGAAAAATCATCGAGAGAAAACTGGAACAGGTTGGACGACAGTACACCATTCAAACCAGCGACAACCAGACCGTTTATCAGCAACTTGGGCAAGTGAAGGGACTGACTTTGGCCAATGACAGCATTCAGGTAGACACCAGTGTTCACAGTCTGCATTTCTACCTTGACCAAGTCATGACTTGTCAGGTGGAAATTTTGGATATTAGCATTCAGGAGCACCAGTCCGAAGAAATCTATAAAGAACTATTTGAATAGGGAGGTCTGACTATGAACACCCTAACTCTTTTCATTCTACGACTGAAACGTAATGCTATTTTTCTAGCCCTCATGACCGCTGTGGCTCTTATCCCACTTGCACTATCTTATCGGAATGTCCTAGAGGCCGAAAACCTGCGATTTGAAGATCGAACCCGTATCATACAAGTCAAAAAAGAAGCTGAAACCTTCTTGTATGCTGACGATAAGGAAGCTCAAGCCTTAGACCAGGAAAGCATGGATTATTATAAAAAACTCTTGGAACTGACGACCACCTACTTAGAAAAGGAACATATCCAAGGAAAAAGTCAGGAGGTCTTGGAAACGGAGTTAGAACTCTACCAGACCATGCAAAACTGGGAGGCAAACGGGCACAATATCAACCATTTTACGAACAGCGAACTGGCAGAACGTATCACAGTCTATAAAAAAGTTCTAGAGCAAACTCTTACCTTTCACTACCCTACTGCTCCCAAGGATGTTTATCTGACCTTGTTACAAGTTCTTCCAGCTAGTAACTATATGATTCCTCTCGTCATCTGCTGTCTCTTAGTCTGGCTTCTGATGTCTGACCTTTCCAAACATCGTGGTCTCCTCTTTATCAACGGCCTATCCCCTGGTCAATATGCCACTAGCCTGACCCAACTTGCTCTTCTGCTACAAGTTGCTATCTATGCCCTCATCCTATTCATGCTGCTTCTATTGGCACATCAGTTCCAATTTACCTTCCAAGAACACTATCCCATTCTGATTGGCACAAATCCTCAGTCTACCATAACAGTAGGAAAGCAGTTGCAGAAACTCCTGCTAGAAATGGCTGGTGTGACCGTTTTCTATCTGGCTGTTATCCGATTAGCAACTGCTAAAATCCTAGAAAAGTATACACGAAAATAGGCCGAAAACAAGCCAGTCACTAGACTTAAAACTGAACATATGTTTCAATGCCTTGGTGTGCAAACGTTAGCATAAGAAAGGCATGAAAAGTGAAAAATTATCCCTATCTCCATTTGTTTGGAGTTCCATCTATCTGACTCTTTCTTGGTTGATTTTCTTTTTCCAAGTACCATTTTTTAACAAGCTAATCCACGGCCTCTTCCAATTTGACCTAGAAAACATCAGCAATCTAATAGGGCTGGGTACGACGGGCAATTATCCTCCTTATTATCATGGTCCTCATCTGCCTAGTCGAAATCATTCTCTTCTACTTCTTAGCCGGCAAGCTCATCAAGGCCTTCAAGCTCATGGATGGCAAGATTAACAAGCTCATTCTTTGGGGCTACAGCCTCTTGTTCTGGGGCTCAATCGGCTTGATTGTCTTTGGTCTGGTGACTAGTCTCTCGACTGGACTAGACTTATGGAAAAATGTCCAATCCTTACAAGAACTGTATGTTCAGGCGATTGGGATGGACATTCAGACCTTGTTCGCTGAAACTCCTCTGACAAAAATTGGTGATATGCAGGTCTTATTTGACAGCATTCAAGACTACATTCGCGATAAGAGCATCCTTTTGGCAACCAAGGAATCACTGGTGCTTCAAGTCTCAAAACTCCACTCACTCATCAGTGTCTGGTCAACTGCCTATCCAATCCTGCTTGCCCTGCTCAGCTATTTCCACATTAAAGACTGGTGGACCAAGCGGACGCCAGGCAAACCAATCGTCAAAATCAGCCTGACCATCGAGCGTCAGTAAACAGAAATCCCACTTCGATCGAAGCGGGATTCTTTATTCTGCCGAATGACCAATGTTAAAACCAACAAAACCAATCATCATCAGACTAGTCACGATCAAGCTGGTCACGATCAACCAACTCCATGACTGAGAAAAGACTAGTAGACTAATTCCAAAGCCGATACTGATGAGCAGAAGCTGGGTAATATGAAACTGCTTGGATAGGGTTCTGCCTTGCTTGTTGTAGGCATTGTGCTGAAGGAGTCCGAGCATAAAGAGGACTAGGCCACCGTAAAAATAAAAGACGGTGTATTGGGCATTCATGTCACCATTTCCAAAAAATGAGAGGGCTATGGTTATCAAGCTGAGCCCAAAGAGTATGGGGTAGTGACTATAAATGGCACGAATCCCAGTTTCTTCCCGTTCTACATCAAGCAGGTGGTCCACTTCTACAATATAGACCATGAAAAGATTTGTCAGAGTAATGAAAATCGCAATGGATTCCCAAGAAAAATTCTCTGGACTGAAATGCTCTGAAATACCAATCAAGGACTCGCCAAAGGTAATAATCACTAAGAGTGACAAGCGCTCTATCAAGTGTGGAAAATTTACTGGATTCAAGTCAGCCGAAACAAAGCCACGGTTGGGATCACTGAGCAATCCAGGTAGCAACCAGGTCGTGAGAATACCGACCAAGGCAATCCACATACCTATCTCATAAGGGAAAAATAAGGAAAGAAAGAGCATGACAGACCGCAAACCGAGGATATAGAAAAACTGCTTCATCAAACTCCGATCCGCATCGTTTGAAGTCTGGAAATATTCTAAAATGTACTGAACCAGAAGCAGCAAGGAAATAATGGCCATGGGTAGAAAAATCCATACAAAACTAGTCTGCCAATCTCCTGCAACTGCACTTGATGCCACCAAAAGACAAATCATCTGTAAAAACATAAAAATGATATTTCTTAAGCTGTTACTTCCAAAACGGTTTGTAAAGACAGTCTGCACCATCCAAGAATTGATAAAAATAATCAGTCCAACTGAGAAGTTAAAAAAGGATTGGGGACTGACAACACCCTGATGGGCATGGTGGATTATCGACGTCAGCTGACTGATTGTATAGACATAAACTAAATCATAAAATAATTCGGTCAACTCGACCTTTTTATGCTTGATAAATGGCATAGAATCTCCTGTTAAAATTTTTTCATTCCACCAGTATAGCACAGAAAGTTAGAGGATACAAATTAGCTAGAAAAAGCTAGTTGCCCTCTCGAGATGGCGATACCGTTTTCTAAGTCCTGTAAGATTTTTTCTTCCACCAAATCCTGCGTTTCTGAAATATAGCGTTGAAAATGCGGAGTCAGACGGTGGTCTTCGTAGGCTTTCCCACTCACATACACTTCGTAGAAATAATAACGATTTGATTGCTGACAATCCTTGACGGCATACATGGCTAAAACACCTGCTTCTTCTTTTATAGAAGTTTGCATATTCAGCAGGACACTTCTTTCAAAAGATTTTTCACTCCCCACTTCTACTTGAACCTGGGCAAATTTTAAGAAATGGTCTTCTGCTTCCAACCAGATACCCGACGGCAATTTTTCTTCCAAAAACAAGGCTTCTACTTCAAAGACTTCCCGCTTGGTGAGTTTGGAGCCCACCTGCTCTACATAAGCTTTAAAGTGCGGAGAATTCCGATGCTTTTGGTAGGCCTCCTCATCTGCATAGACCTCAAAAACTTTGTACTCCAACGGATTTTCCTTTAAAGAACTGGCGTACATGGCAAGGGTGCCTGCTTCCTCTTCATAAGAGGTCTGGAAATTCTTCACACCCACTTGATAAAAACTATCACGATTTTTCTCATCAACTCCTAGATGAAATAAATGAACAACTGGCTTACTCATCTATTTTGCCTCCTTCAGTAATAGTCTGATATTTTCAGAGTAAATGACCTGCTTGTCCTCTTGAGATAAGGGCAGGGAGTCAATAGCGTCTGAGATGACCTGCGTAGCCCCTGCAGGTGCAATACCCAAAGGAGCATCTGTTCCAAAGAGAACATGGTCCAGTCCGAAATAGTCAAGGGTCAATTCTAGTGCCTTTGGATTGCCCAAAATAGCTGTGTCCACATAGAACTTGCGGAAGTCCTCCACCTGTTTTTCTGGCAAAATGTGCTGAATCCGTCCGCTAAAGAAAGGCGCTAAGGCTCCTGCATGGTGAACAATGATTTTCAGATTAGGATAATCTTGGAAGATCCCAGCCTGAACCAATTGCAGCATGGCCTGACTCTGCTCGTATTCCCATGAAAAAACAATGTTATTATCTGGTTTGCGATTGTCAAATACAGGGTGCAACCAGATAGGAATATCTAATTCTTCACATTTGGCGAAGATTGGTCTAAATGTTTTGTCCGCAACGGACAGCCCAAGGTGTCTTGAGAATAGCTGTACACCAACAATTTCAGGATTTTTAGCGACAAAGTCTTCCAAAATCTCCAAACTTCCCTCAATATTGTTCAAAGACAGCATAGCTACGCCAGCTAGAAATTGATTTGGGTAGGTCTGAACAGTTTCCAAGAGTTCTTGATTGGCTTCTTTTACCAAAGCCAAGGCTGGCTCTGCTTCCAGATAATCTTCTGGATTGACATTGACAAATGAAATAATCTGTTTGACAGCTGGATCTTGCAGAGCATGCCTTTTTTCCATATCTTGTAGGATAGGATTCTGTAAAAAAGGCATTTTTTGAGGCAAGGCTGGATCAAGGACCAACATTTTCTGATAAAACTGGGGCAACAATACATGGGCAAATACATCTATTTTCATACTTCTATCTCCTTCCAACTATCCTTTTCATCGGATAAAATCGCATAGTCTTCAAAGTAGGAAAGGTCTTGTTCAATCTCACCTGATTCATATAAGGCTATTTTTTTCTCCAAGCGGTCAATGGAGCGTTGGAGGTTGGCCTGCTTCTGATAGAGAGTTGCCAACTGCTCCCGCAACAAGTTTTCCCGTTCCTTAACGGTGCTATTTCCTTCCTTCAACAAGGAAGCATACTCTGTCAGCGTTTCAATACTGACACCTGAGTGACGCAAACAGATAATCATCTCCAGCCAAGTCAGGATTTCCTTTGTAAAATAGCGATGTCCATTGCTGGCTCTTGGAACATCTGGTAGTAAGCCAATTCGTTCATAATAACGTAGAGTATTACTATTAATCTGGTATCTTTGACTGACTTCCGCAATCGTGTAGCCGAGTTTGTCCATGGTCTGCACCTCCTGTATGCCATTATAACACTTGTAGTTCACTATAAGTCAATATAAAAAACAAAAAACGATGCCTATTCAGGCACCGTAATATTCTTTTATTTAACAGCCTCCAAAGCCGCTTCATAATCTGGATGTTCGTTGACATTGTCCAGGTATTCTACATCGAACTGGATGAATTTGAACAAATGCAATCAAATACTACCTACTTAGACATATAGTATCTGTTGCAATAGACTGTAAATTTTTGTCATGTGAAACGATACAAATTATTTTTCCTGATTCTTTTAATTCTAATAACATCTGTATGAATTCTTTTCTAGATTGCTCATCTAAATTACTAGTTGGCTCATCAAATACAAAAACCTGCTTATTTTTTTGGACCAAGGCTCTCAGTATCAATAATCGTTGTTGCTGACCCAAAGATAAATTTTTCCCTTGAGAATTTACTTGATAATTATGGTGTAATCCTAAAAATCTATTGAAATCAAATTTATTTATATGAGAATTTGTAAATAAATCAAAGTACATATTATGCATCACTGTTCCAGCAAACAATCTATATTCGTTTGAGTAACTACTAACATATTGTGTTATATCTGTATGTTTTAAAGTCCCAAACGTTTTCTCATTTAAACATAATTCACCTGATGTAGGACTTAGAATACCTTGCAACACTTTTATTAATGTCGATTTACCCGCCCCATTATCTCCTTCTATCAAATAAATATTTCCTTTTTCCATTGTAAAGGATAAGTTTTGAAAAATAACTTTTTCATCAAATTTGATAGACAATTGTTTTAATTCAATTGTTTCAATTGTGTCAATACCAATTCTTTTATTTTCCACTTCTTTCTCAATCATTGCGTTTTCAAAAGTAATAAAATCTAGTGAATATTTTGACTTGTAGTAAGAGACCAAATTAGTTAGAAGAGGTTGTAAAATAGTTGATAGTAACAATAACAATAATACAATATTGGAAAAAACTAGTATGGATGAGCTTGTAAAATATAAATGTGAAGACAATAATAGAAAACTAGTTGTAGAAACTGTAAATAGTTGGACAGATATAGTAATTTCTGTGTTTAACACAGCTGAATCTAATTTTACTTGCAATAACTCATCAATTCTACGTTCAAATTCCTCCTTAAAATCATCAGCTTTATCAAAGGTTAAAATATCATAAATACCATCTAAAGAACTTTCTACCAAATAGGTGAAATTTGAACTTTTAGTAACCATGTTACGTTGATTATTTTCAACTTCTATCAACCGATACCTGTTATAGATAAAAAGAAAAGCAAGCGATACAAGTGTCACCAAAAAAATTTTAAAATCAAGACACCCTAATATTCCGAGGGAAAACAATAGTATTGAAATATAAATATTCAGATAGAATTTTTGAAAAATACCTGAAATAGAAGATAATAAATTCCAAAAATATCCCATAACATAATCATAATTTTTAGTCGTGTCAAATTTCTCTATTTTATCAACATAGTAGTCATATAAGACCTCTCTCATGAGCTTGTTTTCAATTTCAGTTTTTAATTTTATCTCTAAGCTGGAAATCAATTTGAAAATTAATAAACTGCATAAAACAATTACAACAATGAAAATTTGATTACTAATAGGTATCGTAAAAATATTACCAACTATAAATTGAAGCACCAATGACATCATAATTGGTAAGACAAGCTTTAGAATACCATAGCACCACAAAGTGATTTTTTGTGCTCTAGGTATAGTTCCAATAAACTTACGATATAAATCTACCTTATCTCCATTTTTGATGATACTTTCGAACTTTGGCAATGTCTTTTTATTTCCAGTTGGTATTAGAACAATTCCTGAAAATTGCGATAATAAGTCATTAAAACTTATATGACTAAAAGATACTTGCTCGGGGTCAGATATGGTGAAAGAACCTTCATTATAGCCCAGTAAAACAATATAGTGCGATAACCCGCTTCTATTTACAACTGCAATAGCAGGGAATTCTAGTTGTTTTAATTTTTCCACTTGCTCCACTTGAAATGAATCAGATTCTATATGGAATTGACTCAAAGTCTCTTCAATATCTAATAAGGACATACCTTGATCATTTTTTACATCAAAAATTGTGTCAATATTCTCTGGAAATATATCATAATAAGACAAGACCGTCTTGATACAAGCCAAGCCACAATCCAACATAGAAACCTGTTTATGATGAGTAATCATCTTAATCACCCTTTCTGATGCTAACATCGGCATAGGCATCTATTTTGAGAATACTTGCCTTATTAGCTCCTTCTTCAGGAACTTCTAGTAACTTTGCCCCACTATTCAAATTGACATCATATCCTCCATCGTAACTTCGAGGCAGAGTAATATCTACAGTACCATTCCATGTATCAACATAAACTTCTTTAAATGTAGCACCTTTTGCCAATTCAATTTTTGCTTTTAAACTACTCTTCCCACTTGCGACGGTGACTAACTTAAAACCCTTTTTACCCAATGGTATATAAGCATCATTTGTACCTATATCTGCCTTCTCAAGTGTTGACATTGCTGTTTCAGAAATTTTCCCTGTCAAACTAATCATCGTCACTTCATTGTCAGTCTCCACAATTTCAAGTTCAAAAGGTTGTTCGCTACCATAGATTTCAATCGTATTAATTTCTTTGCTCGTTACAGTCCAAGACTTAGCAATTTCTACATCTGTTTTGTCACTCTCTAAACTTAGGTAAATCGCAACTCCTAAAAAAGTAATGATTAAAATGAAAAATGGGATTATTTTTTTCATTACAAGTGCCCTCCTTAAACTATTTAAACTCCCTACTAGAAAAAAGTAAGTACGAACTCAATAAATAGACAACACTAAATATCAATGCAATGAGACTAGACGGAGTAAAAAATTCTGTTTGATTTGTGATTAACTTTACCTGATTAAATAGAAAGAAATGAGAAAAGACATCATTTGCCAAGAGACTTGTTGTAACATACGAAACTAAATTATCAAACATCAAGACAATCATGGTATAAATAAGGTAGGCTTGATAAATCTTATCTACATACTGAAAAATAAACAGACACAGTAGCGAAAAACAGAGATGAAATGGCAACTGTTTAATGAGTAGGTCAAATGATTCACCCACATCTACTTGTCCATTCAAAAAAATTCTACATACAATTACTGTAACAAACAGTAAAAGTGTATATGCAAAACACAGGGACAAGGTTTCAAACAATTTATAAAGGTAAACTGAAAAACGAGAGGAGCTTTTTATGATTGCATGGTTAATGGTGCGATTGGCAAATTCTTCTCCCCAGACTAGATTACAAGCACTTGAGAAGAATAGAGGAATAAACCCTGCCACTGAAGATAAAATAATCGTAATACCTCCTTGTCCATCAGTTTCTCTCATCAGATAAGCGAAGAGTACTCCTAAAAGAATCACCAGAGAGACTGGAAAAAATAAACTCCTTTCTTTCCATACCCTATAAAAGTCTGATTTCACTTTATGGAACATGAGGAACCTCCTCTCTTGTGATCAAAGATAGATAATAGGATTCAAAACTCGGTTGAAATTTAATGATTTCCTCGATTTGAATACCTTTTTTCCGTAAGCAATCAATAATCCAGCTGGTTGATTTCCCAATCTCTGAAAGCTCTATTCCTTCATCGGTCACTACCGCCTCAATTCCCTCGAAAAGTAACACTTCAAGCGCTTCATGCTCCTTATCCACTCTAACAATCCGTTTGGTTTGGAGTAGGTTTTGCAAGGCATCTTTTTGGATTATTTGTAACACTTTTCCTTTGCTCATGATGATATACTTATCAACGACTAAGTCTAATTCAGACAAGATATGACTTGAAACTAGAATGGTCATACGATACTCATTTTTCAAAAGCAGAAGAATCTCACGAATTTCCTTAATTCCTACAGGGTCCAGACCATTTATTGGCTCATCTAATATAAGTAGTTTGGGCCAATCACAGATAGCCAAGGCTATTGCCAAACGTTGCTTCATTCCAAGAGAAAAATCTTTCACTTTTTTCTTAGAATCTACACCCTCAAGTCCAACCATACGTAATAGATTTTTGACTTTATCTATATCCGCCCCAATTCCTAAACCTATCATTTGAACACGAAGATTGTCGCCTGCAGATAAATGGGGATACAGAGCAGGTGACTCTACAATACAGGAAACAGCTTGACTCTCTAAACCGCTTATTTCACCAGAATTACTCGAAATCAATCCTGCAAGAATTCGGATTAAGGTAGTTTTGCCAGCACCATTTTCTCCCACTAGACCACAAATTTCTCCACAGTTAATATCAAAACTAATATTATCTAGAACTTTTTGCTTTCCGTAAGTTTTGGATACTGCTGTAACATTTAATAATGTATTTGCCATAGCAACCTCCTAAAAAGAAAAGTCGATAGAAAAGTGACAAACTATCGACCAGTCAAGTTATTAAATTATTTGGTGAACGGAACCATGTAAACTAATCCCAGCAAAGGAAACCGATTCCATACCAATAGTATAGACAAATTTGACCAGCTGTTATTTTTGTTTTTTCTCTCATTTTCAATTTTCTCATGGCACACCTCTTGTTTTATGAACTAATTTTTATCAATCCCAACAAAGGAACCCGCCACCACCTGGAAATCCGATAATGCAAAAACGACCAGCTACTACAAACATTTTTTGTAATTTAGTAAGTTTTTTCATGATATTGTCTCCTCTTTATTGATATGCTGTCACTTTTTAAAATTGAAAACTATCTATTAGCCAATTTAGAAATTTCTCTATTCAAAGAATCCTCATCAACCGTTTCAATGAATATTTTTTCAATTTGATTGTTAGAATTTACAAAATAAAGCGTTGGTATAGCTTTTAATTCTAAACTATTAACCACAGTTTGATCCACATCAAAATAAATAGGAAAAGTAAACTTATTATCATTATAATAGTTTAGAGCTTTTTCAACTGTTTCATCACGAAAACCAACTAAGTCAATTAAAACAAAGTCAATATCGTCCTTATAAGTAAGATAGATTTTTTCAATTACTGGTAGCTCTCTTTGACAATCTGAACACCAACTAGCCCACATAACATATAATTTGGGTTTCTTTAATTCTGATGTAAATACAATCGTCTGCTCCTCTTTATCTATTACCGAAAGTGTTGGGAATGTAGTTCCTTCCCAAATTTCCTTATATTGCACAAATTCTTTCTCAACTTCCCGAATAGCAGCTACTTGTACTTGAGAAGCAGTCTTACCTTTATCCTCATACATTTTCACACAAAGGCCTATTATAAAAAGGGCAACTATTCCCATTAACCAAATAAAATAACACCTTTGCTTCATACTACCTCACCATCCTAACCCTATTTAAAGTAAATATTTAAGGCACCTGGATCAATTCCGTTCAAAATCACTTTATTATTAATAAAAATCAATAAGGTTAAAAGCAAAATTAAAAGTTGAACAATTTTAATATAATCTTTCTTTTTCATTTTTGTAACCCCTTTCATTTGTAGTTTATCATAACTCTTTTATCTTGTCAATATAAAAAATAAAAAATTCGTATTTTTAAAAATTATATTCTAATATGTATTTCCGGTGATATAATTAAAAGAATTTTGCAAATTAAAAACGCAGAAATCATGTTAGCAAATTGGCTAATTCCCTGCGTTTAAATATATACTTATCTACTATCAACTCTTGTCAATCTTTAGGTCATTGGGATTCCTAGATTTTGTCTTCTTCTATATATCGCTCCAGATTCAATTCCATTTGACGGTTAGCATCCAATTTATATAAAAAATATGCCTGACGAAAGTGTTGTTTCGCACTCTCTGTATTTCCAAGTTCTTCATGGACATTACCTAGTAAACAAAATAAATCGGGTAAAGAATAATAGCTTCTGTGTGACCTACAAAATTCGATGGCCTTTGTGATGCTAGCTATAGCTTGGATGTAATCCTTCTTTAGCCATAGGTAACGTGAAATGTTATATTGAAGTTTAATTTTTAATTCCAATTCTTCAATCGTGATAGGTTGGAAATTATCCGTTTTTTCTGCCAGTCTTTCAAATTGTACATCAAATAATTCTTCATCATTAACATCAAAATAAAAATTTAGGAGTGTATTTGATACTTGTAAAAAAAATAAATAAGAACTCTCCAATTGTTTAAGTAGATATTCCATTTTAGATATAGCTTCCTTCTTTTTATCATAAAAATAAAAATCGACTAATCCACCTATCCACTCTAAGTATAATTGATTTGCTACCGATAAACGATGTTTATTATTAGACTCCAATTCATAAACATATCGTAGTCCTTGGTAGTCTCTATGGACTAAGAAATTTCGTACAACAGTTTTGAATTCTGCTAACTCCTCTTTCTGCTCAGAAACAGTGTCTTCAAAAAAGTAATTCATCGAAACATTTAGTTTTTTTGATAATTCAAAAAGCAATTCAGAGCCTGGAGTATAAGCACCACTCTCAATTCTACTAATTTGACCTTGTTTACAAATACCTTCTGCCAATTCTTTTTGAGATAATTTCATCTCTTTTCTTTTTTGTTTTAACCTAGAGCCTAATTGTATACTCATCGTTGTTACCTCACTCGTATTATATAACTATTCTAACACTTATGAATTTTAAAGACAATAAAAATATCCATTTGCATATTATTTATAAAATCTATATCAGAATATGTATGTTATCTCTTCGTTTCATACTAAATCATGAACATCCCCTCTTATCACAACCTATCTTCACAATAAATTTCTAGCAGGATAATTTAAGCGTTAAAAAACGATGCCTGTTCAGACACCGTAATATTCTTTTATTTAACAGCCTCCAAAGCTGCATCATAATCTGGATGTTCGTTGACATTGTCCAAGTATTCTACATAGGTGATTTCATTGTCGGCATTAAGGACAAAGACCGCACGCGCCAGCAAATTCCACTCTCGCATAAGTACACCGTAGGATTTACCAAAGGCATGATCATAGTAGTCAGACAGGGTGATGGCATCCTCCAAACCTGCAGCCCCGCACCAGCGTTTTTGGGCAAAAGGCAGGTCTGCTGAAATCGTCACGACAACCGTATTGTCACGGTCAGCCAGTTCCTGATTGAAGCGACGGGTCTGAGTATCGCAAATCCCTGTGTCAATAGAAGGCACCACACTGATGACCTTAGTCTGCTTGCCAAAGTCTTTCAGACTTTTCAGGCTCAAGTCATTTGCCATGAGGACAAAATCAGGGGCAGTATCTCCCACTCTTAATTGCGGACCTACCAAGGTCACTGGTTTTCCAATAAAAGTTGTCATAAACATCTCCCTTGCACTTAATATATCTATTGTAAGCGTTTATAAGCAAAAATACCAGTTTTTTGGCTGGTATTTATATTTTCAGGCTCTTTTCATCTTCCAAGCGTCTTCTTATTAACCAATCAAACATGTGGTCATTCGTCGCATAGGATGCACCGTTCTGACAATGCCATGAGGAGATACTATCGCGATGAAAGACGACCAGGTGCTTGTTGTTACTCGGTAGTTGATTAAAAAAATCTAGCCCCATATGATAATCATAGTAATTGTCACCTTCCGACAAAAAGATGAGCCCGTCTGTTGTAAACGTCACTTCTGTAAATTCATTCGCCTTCCTAAGCAAGTCATTCAAGTTATCCGCGCCGAAGACCCATTTAGCATGTTCAATTTGCCAGTTTAGGAAGAATTGCTTTGAAATGTATTTCTCTATTACCTTTTCCAACAAGTCCGGAAAGCCCTTCTCTACATAAGGATGTAAAAACTTCGGAATTGAAATCTTAAACGATTCAACCAGACTTGGAAAATAATTAAACAGAACGACCTTATCAAATAGTTTCGGTCTAGCAGATACTGCACGCGCCATCAAAAGTCCTCCTAAAGAAATTCCCAAACCAATAGTTGGCAAACATACTTGACCTCTTTTACCATAATCGTCCACCACTGCTTGGCAGACACTTGCCCAATCGGCAGTGAAGGGACAATTTTCATAGCGAATAAGATGGGACTGACCCGGTCCTTCAAAGAGTATGACTTGATAACCTTGCTCCAACGCAGGAACAACGGATGTAAAATATAATTCCTCCAGTAGGGCATCGAAACCTCCGCAGACAAAGAAGGTCCCCTTAGGGCTACCATTTTGAGGTTTAAACAGGAGGGTCCGCAGGGTTTTGCCTTGATATTGGACAGGGTATTGTTCGTAGGGAATAGACAACAAATCCAAGCCTCGATAAAAATAGGCAACGGATTTTTCATAAGCTTCCAGTTTCCGTTTATCAGTCGGATGTAAGAAAAATTCTGCCGCTTGGAAATACCGGCTAGCCCTCAAATAAGCCCTACCTTTAGAAATATCTGACCGATACTGGCTTACCTCCTCTATCAAATGATGTCCAAAATCTGACCATTCTTTATACCAAGATTCTGCCTTTCCTGCTTTGATTTTTTCACAAATTCGTGCAACTTCTGCATAGTCGGCTCCTCCATAGGGTGCATACCAGAGCACCCTTGTCGCTTCAAATTCAAACGGGAAAAATGAAAAGAAATGATGTTTCATCGGTTAACTCCTTTATTGGCCATTTGTAAATTCCACACTATTTTCTGTAAAAATACAATTTTAGTATATAATAGTTACAAGAAGAAAAATAGAAGTTACTTTGAGGTTCCTATGACAGAACAGCATCCATTACGCGAGCTCGCCCTTCCATTACTTGGAAAATGGGCCGTCGCCATCATCCTAGCATTGGCAGAAGGAGACAAACATTTTGCCCTTTTGGAGAGAGAAATTGGGCAGGTATCTCGAAAAGTGCTCAACCAAAATCTCAAGGCTCTCATCGAGATAAACTTGGTTGAAAAAATCGGACAAGCTTCACAAGGGTACAAGGTTTTCTATCGCTTAACCCCTCTAGGTAAAGAATTTCTCCCCTTGCTCCTTCAAATCAAGCAGTGGATAAAAGACCATGAAGAAGAACTGAAACCTAAAAAATAAAAAGATTTAAGATGGAAGCATCATTTGAACAGATACTTCTCTCTTAAATCTTTTTTTCTACATTTTCACCCTTTTCAATCGCAGAGCGTTCAAGACGACTGACACTGAGCTAAGGGCCATGGCTGCACCTGCAAACATAGGACTGAGCAGAGGACCACCAAATACATGTAATAGACCCATGGCGATTGGAATGCCAATCACATTATAAGCAAAGGCCCAGAAGAGATTTTGTTTGATGGTCCGCATGGTTGCCTGGCTGAGTTTAACAGCCTTGACCACATCCAAAATGTCACTATGCATGAGAACAATATCGGCAGACTCAATGGCAATATCTGTCCCTGAACCAATGGCCAGACCCACATGGGCTTGAGCGAGGGCTGGGGCATCGTTAATGCCATCCCCTACCATGGCGACTGTCTTGCCCTGTTCTTGCAAGAGCTTGACTTGGTTGGCCTTGTCATCTGGCAGGACCTGACTGACTACCTGCTCAATGCCGACTTCCTTGGCAATGGCTTGGGCAGTTTTTTCATTGTCCCCTGTCAACATGACCACTTCTAATCCCATAACTTGCAGAGCCTGGACAGCCTGACGGCTGGTCTCTTTTACTTTATCAGCAATGGCAATGACTGCTAGTAATTCTTGCTGGCTGGCTAGGAAAACAGGCGTCTTGGCTTGATGGGCAAATGCCTCCGCAACTGCACGCCCTTGGGAAACATCAATTCCCTGTTCCCGCATCAACCGTTCATTACCCAGATAGATAGTCTGCTCTGCTATTGTCACCGAAAGACCACGACCTGAAAGAGCCTGAAAATCGGTGGCGGACAAGAGATCAATCTTTTCTGTCTGAGCTGCTTGCAGGAGAGCCTGAGCCAGAGGATGCTCGGAAAATTGCTCGCCACTTGCGGCCAGTTGGAGAACCTGCTCACGATTTTTAGCAGACAAGAGATGAATGTCAGTCACCTGAGGCTTGCCTTCAGTAATGGTCCCTGTCTTGTCGAAGACAATGGTGTTCACAGCTTGTAGGGTTTCAATAGCTTGACCAGACTTGAACAAAAGACCATTTTCTGCCCCTTTACCAGTCCCTACCATGATGGCTGTTGGGGTTGCCAAACCCAGAGCACAAGGGCAGGCGATAACCAAGACAGAAATCATGATACTGAGAGAGAAAATCCATGATTCTTGACCGAGGAAGTACCAAGCAAGACCGGACAAGAAAGCCAAGCCCATGACAACTGGCACAAAGACGGCAGAAACTTGGTCAGCCAATTTGGCGATGGGTGCCTTAGACCCTTGAGCCTCTTCTACCAAACGAATAATCTGAGCCAGAGTCGTATCACGACCAACCTTGGTAGCCTGCATGGTAATGGCGCCTTGCTGGTTAAGGGTACCGCCAAAAACAGTATCGCCTAGAGCCTTCTTCACTGGCAGGCTCTCACCTGTCAACATGGATTCATCGACACGTGTCTGACCTTCTAGTACTTGACCGTCAACAGGAATCTGCTGACCTGGGCGAACAATGACCTGGTCACCTACCACCACATCTTCAATCGGTACTTGCATTTCCTGCCCATTTCGTAGGATCTGGGCAGTCTTGGGAGCCAGATTCATCAACTTCTTAATGGCCTCAGAAGTCTGACCTTTAGATCTCACTTCAAAATATTTTCCAAGGGTAATCAGCGTCAAGATAACGGCAGCTGATTCAAAATACAGTTCAGGATGGTGACCGTGCATGGCCACTTCTTTCCCCATCAGAAGAAAAGCAATCATCAAAAGACCTTGAACCAAGGCTGCCCCAGTCCCAACAGCAATCAAGGAATCCATATTGGGATGGCCTTGCAAGAGAGTTTTAAAGCCTTTTTGGAAAAAACTGCGTCCCAAATAAAGGACAGGGATGAGCAAGATGACTTGGCTGACCGCATAAACTAGTGGTTGATGGAGCAAGGCTGGTAATGGAAGCCCACCCCAAGGTAACATTGGCCCCATAGCAATATAGAGCAGTGGAAGAGTAAATGCTGCTGACCAGACAAATCGTTGCCAAAGACTGTCTTCCTTGCTTGGTCCCTTGTCCACCGTCTCTTCTACATCTTCTGGTCTGATTAGCTGATAGCCTGCCTGCTCAACTGCTTTTTCAAGACTAGCTGGATTTTGCCTATCACGGCTATAACGAATAGTTGCCTTTTCTGTTGCCAGATTGACACTGACTTCTTCTACTCCCTCTAGTTTGCCCAGAGCTTTTTCAACCGTCATGGCACAGGAAGCACAGGTCATGCCTGAAATGTCATAAGACTCGTTCACAAAGTTATCAACTAACTGGTATCCCGCCTTTTCAACTGCCTGACGAATATCTTCTAGTCCCAAAAGCTTTTCATCGTAGTTAACACTCAATTTTTCAGTTGCTAGGTTGACACTGGCTTCTTCTACTCCTGCTAATTTACCGACAGCTTTTTCAACTGTCATGGCACAAGAGGCACAGGTCATGCCTGTAACGGGATAGGTTGCATGTTTCATGTCATTCTCCTTTTTTGACTACATTTGTAATCATATTATACACGTTTTGACTACATTTGTAAACAAAATTGTTTCAAAAAAGTAGATTGAAATCAATCCAACCTACTTTTACATATTCATTTATTCTTTACCGGATTTTTTTCGATTAAGGAAAATAGCTGTTAAAATTCCTGCAACACCTAACGCCACCAACAACATGCTGACTTGCTCACCTGTACTAGGAAGACTTGATTTGCCTTTTTGATTGGTAGGGGTTACTTTCTTATCAGAAGACACTACTGTTCCATTTGATGAAGAAGAATCCGTAACTGTGTCAGAACCACTTGTAGACTGACTTGTACTGCTTGAAGTACTGGTTGAGGTTTCGGTACCACTTGATGATGGCTCAGTGCTGGTCGATGGTTCGGTACTAGTGGATGGTTCAGTACTACTTGATGAGTCGGTGCTGCTGGATGACGGAGTGGTTGTAGCTTCAATTTTAGCCATCATTTCAGCCTCGACAGCTTTTAATAGGGCAAAAATGTCTGCTGAACGCGCCAAGGTTTCCTCAGTTACAGTTGGAGCTAGAGCTACAGCTGCATCTTCTGAAAGTCCCGCATATTGAGCATCAAGAGCTGCCTGTGCAGCAATCCATTCATTTTCAAGAGCAATCCATTTTTCTTGAATCGATGTACCAAATAACTCTGGGTGTGAGATGGCCATCTTATCAATATTTTGTACTGTCCAATACCATGAATTGGTATCATAAGAAGCTGAGCGATTTTTAAAGGCTTCATAAGTATCTGTTACAAGTCCATAGAATGGTACATATGGTGTATTTCTAGTCTGACCAAGTCCCAACCAAACAATCCCTCCAAAGGCAGACGGCAAACTATCTTTTATTTGATAAACGTGAGCATCAATGACATTTTCATTACCAAGAGCGTATTTATACGTTGCATCTGTTGCTTGGTCATTCGCACCGTTATCCCCTTGTTTTACCTTGCCCGCTTCATCGTCTGGACGAAATTCTGGAAGATGTTCAAAACGGTTACGTTGTAAGGCAAAGGTATCTTGTAAACTAAAGCGACGACTTGGATCTGTTGGCTGACGTAGCAAATCATACACAGCATCTTCATAAGTTACAGGCGATGCTGGATCCATCAATTTAATACCTGCATACACACGGGAACGGTCTGCTTCAGCATAAGTTGCAGGGCCGTATGATTTAGCGATATGGAACTGCCCATCAACTGTCACATAATTATCCGCTTGTTTGGCTACTTCTTCAACCTTTGCAGAAGCAATCACATTTTCTGTATCGGTAAAATCAACATGACCTAGATAGTAAGTATTTGCAAAAATTGCATACTTGTCTTCAGGGAACTTGATGGCTACGTATTGGTGTCCTGACAAAATTTCCATGTACCAAACTTCATTTTTGTCAGCAATAATAACAATATTCCCTTCTGCTGAGCCTTTTTCATCGATTGTCTTTGCAATCAGCTCAACACCTTCACGCGCACTAGTGACCCTAGGAAGAACATAATCAATCAAAATTGGTTCTCCCAGCCCTCCAGCTTCAACTAGAGGATCAACTGCCAAGACTTTAGCATTTGGAATAGCTGTTACAGTAGCAGTCATGGATACGCCTTTTTCATTAAAACCATGCGCCCCATAATTACCATTTGAACCATCCCCACGCGCCGCATCAGGCGTAGAGGTGTACTTGAACTCATTTGCCAAGTGTGGTGCTGTAAAACCAAATGTTTCATCCACCAACATATCTCCCTCAGCATAGCTTGCTGCTGGAACCACAATATAATTTTTATTGTGCGCTCCATTATCTGGTGGATAGGGATAATCTTCCGTTCTACCATAAAGGATAGAACCATCCGTTGTCAACCCTTTCCCAATGATAAAGCCTGAACAGGCCTGAACAAGTTGAGCAGGGAATAGGCAAACCAACATTAGAAATGTGGCTATACGAACAAAAGTCTTTTTCATAGACTTCTCCTTTCATATAATAAAATACCCATTTGCACATATATTGTAACGCAAAAGCACCTGCCTTGCAAGCACTTTCAAAAAAATTATCCTTTTTTTCTAGCCAACATAGTCGCAAACCGCATTTTGAGGAAATTACCATGTTCATCACGCTTATGGAGCTGGCCAAAATCTTCATTATACTTGACCAATTCCCAGTCACGATAGTATTCCTTCAACTCACCCGCTCCGAAGGTAAAGGAGAAATTCATAGGACAGGGTGCATCTTCCGTATCCATGGCCGCTACAATCAAGTTATAACCACCCGGCCGTGTCTGCTCCTGCATATTGCGTATAATGGCTGGCACACGATCACTCTCCAAAAACATAAAGACCACGGTCGAGATAATCCAGTCGTAATCCTGCTCCAGACTGGCTGAGTTGATGTCATAGATCCCAGCTTGTAGATCCAAATCCTCTGCTTCCTTGACCTGCAAGAGTGTCTGAATACTCGGCACGTGCTTGTCAACCGCCGTCACCTCAAACCCCTGCTGGGTCAAATAAAGGCTGTTCCTGCCATGTCCACAACCCAAATCCAAAACCTTACAGGGCTCGATGATTTTCAAGGCCTCCAAGACTTCCGAATGCGTCCGTGTATAGTCATATTTTTTAGTAAAATAATCCTCTGGCTGACAGAAAAATTCCAAGAAAAACTCCGTATCCTCTGTCAACAGGGTCACCCTATGCCAAGCCTGTGGCTCCACAAAAGGAATATCGTCTGTCGGACCATAAACATATTCTCCCAAAATCTCATTATCATCTGAAATCGGCTCAAACTTGAGTTGACCTCTCAAGACCTTAATTTTGGCCCAAGTACCCACCTTGGTATTGTGCTTGGTCAAAAAATGCTGGGGAACCGTATCCTGATTCCAAATAGGCATGCGTTTGTAAGGAACTAAAACCGTCATTATCTCTCCTTTTCTTTCCAATACACTTAGTCTATCATAAAGAAAATATGAATTCAAACCTATTTTTTACTTGACTTAGAGTGAACTCTAAGGTGTATAATATTTCATATCAATTAGAAAGGATATTTACTTGCAAAGTAAATGTGTGATGAATATGAAAGCAGCTATTTATGAAAAAGCCGGTAAGATGACCGTTGCCGAAATCGAAAAACCAAGCCTTCAAGCCAAGGATGACGTCATTATCAAGGTCGTGCGGGCCTGTGTCTGTGGGTCAGACCTTTGGGGCTACGGTGAAGATATTCACCATGACCACGGTGACACCAACTCTGGTCATGAAGCTATCGGTATCGTTGAAGAGGTAGGCGAAGACATTACAACACTTGTTCCTGGTGACTTTGTCATCGTTCCATTTACACATGGTTGCGGACACTGTGATGCCTGTCGTGCTGGCTTTGACGGTACTTGTGACAACCATCCAGGCTACACCAACTGGGGCAACAATTACCAATCACAATATGTTCGTTTCCACTATGGAAATTGGGCCTTGGTCAAAGTTCCTGGTCAGCCAAGTGACTACTCAGAAGGCATGATTAAATCCCTTTTGACATTAGCTGATGTTATGCCAACAGGCTACCACGCAGCCCGCGTAGCAGATGTCAAACCAGGCGACAAGGTCGTCGTCATCGGTGACGGAGCGGTTGGCCAATGTGCCGTCATTGCTGCAAAAATGCGCGGAGCTTCTCAGATTATCATGATGAGCCGTCACGCAGATCGCCAGCAAATGGCTTTGGAATCAGGTGCAACTGCTGTTGTGGCAGAACGGGGCGAGGAAGGCATTGCCAAAGTTCGTGAAATCCTAGGTGGTGGAGCGGATGCTGCTCTCGAATGTGTTGGAACAGAAGCCTCTATTGACCAAGCCCTCGGTGTTCTTCACAATGGTGGTCGTATCGGTTTTGTCGGTGTGCCTCATTACAACAACCATGCCCTTGGCTCAACTTTTGCTCAAAATATCATTATCGGTGGAGGCTCTGCTTCTGTCACAACCTATGATAAGGAAATTTTGCTCGATGCTGTTCTCAAAGGCGACATCAACCCAGGTCGAGTTTTCACTCAAACTTACAGCCTAGACAATATCGACCAAGCCTACAAAGACATGGCCAACCGTAAAACTATTAAAGCTATGATTACGGTGGATTAAGTTCTCAAGCATAACAGAATAGATTCAATTATTTGCTATGTCAGATTTAGTTACCAATGATTGAATCTCCCTCCCCACAAAATATTAATTAGCCCTCACTCGGTATATTCAACCTTGTGGGGGCTTATTGATTGAATCCTTTCTATTTTCTAGCTGCTAGGAATGAGTTGTTGACCTATGTCTATTTTTTAGCATTTATACTTTCAATCCATATGCTCTTTTGTTTCTAAATAAAAACACTGCCATTTCTGACAGAGCCTATTTTATGAAAAATCTCTTAGATTCAGTTTTGGATCTGGATGAGGGATATTATTCCTCTCACGGGCATGTCGTCGAATCATAAAGTAATATCGGCTACCAAGCGTTACCATGATAATTGTATGGATAGAAAGTGGCAAAATATGAGCCCCGATTAAGAAGCCGATAATGATGAACAGAAGGATACCTACTCCAAACATCAAGTAGTGTTTCCTTTTAAGAAGATAGATGGACTGGTTGTAAGTTGTCGTCATTAAAGTTCCAATAAAAAAGAGTACAACACCAGTAATAAAGAACCAAAGTCCTAGATTGGCGTGGTGATGGTCAGCTAGAAACTCCAAACCAACTGTAAAAGAATTAACACCAAGGAAAATCAGGACATGGAAATAAAAGAGAGGCGTTACATTAGCTTCTTGGTGATGATTGATCCCGACAAAGGTCTGTGCCATATAAAACATAAAGAGGGCTGCCATTGCAAAAAAGAGGAGTGCCCCCTGGTAAAGGCTTGATGACAAAGGATAGGTACTGATGATGGCGATAACCGCTTCTCCAAAGGTTAGTATCGTTACAAGTTGAGACCGCTCCAATGCATGGGGGAAGTTGGTTTCAGATTTTACCCCTCTGTATAAATAATAATTGGCAATTCGAGGTAAAATGAGTGGTAAAAAGTATATACCGACGACCAAAATATTCCCAGTAAATAAGCCCAAAGCAAATGGTAGAACCGAAAGTATATAGATACCTAAAAGTCCCATGGATACTTTCATATCTCGATTAAAGCCCAGATGGCGCCCCTTTAAAAAATACTGGATAATAATGACACAATAACATGCGATCAAAAGCCAGTTAAAATACGATGCTCCACCCGTCGTTTCCAGCCAAAATCTAGAATCCATATTCAGTTCAAAAGCAAGATTCCCAAGGAAGAACATAAGAGCTATGACACTGAAAAAATCGATCCTCCTAGAATCTCCATATTTCTCGTAATAGAAAACTTCATTGATCCAGATAACCCATAGTGTAATATTGGCAATGATAAATGAAAAGATTTCTAACCAACTAACATGCTCCAAATGAATAGCAGACGTCAGTTGCCCGATAGCAAACACCATTGCCAGGTCAAAAAAGAGCTCATAATTTGACACACGCTTTGCGCGAACAGATTTTTCAGACATAAAATCCTTTCTCTATACTAAAATTTTCTTTACATATTATATCAGAAATTCCTGCCAACTGTGGGTAGATAGGTTGCTGTCGACTCACTGTCTAAGACTTCCTAATATGCTCTCGTTTAAAAATCCAAATTAGAATAAATTGCGACTATCATTGATTTTCCTATTTTTGCACATTCCACTCTACCCTGTAAAGCATTGAAAGATGGAATCTGTATGTCTTCATAGCTACTGATTTAAAGCATAAACTTGAGCTAGGTAAAAACACCGCATTCTTCCTATATATGAAATGCTAATTCTTTCACCATTTCGAAAATCAACTATAAACATTTTTGAAGCAAAATATGAGATTTTCTTACTGCCACAATGCAAAAGACCAGGATTTCTCCCAGCCCTAGCGACTATTGATAGCCTTCATGGTCCGCTTAATATCACGGTCTTGCTCACGGCGTTTGATGGACTCTCGCTTGTCGTAGTCGTGCTTCCCTTTGGCAAGCCCAATCAAGACCTTGGCAAAGCCGTCCTTGATATAGACCTTGAGGGGCACCAGGGTCATCCCTGTTCCCTTAACCTCATTGCCCAAGGACTCGATTTGCTTCTTCCGCAAGAGGAGCTTGCGGGTCCGCGTTGGCTCCTGGTTCCAGATATTGCCCTCATCGTAGGGAGCGATATGGACATTGACCAACCAAGCCTCGCCCTGCTTGATCTGGGCAAAGCCGTCCTTGAGGTTGATCCGCCCCGCACGAATAGACTTAATCTCCGTCCCCGTCAGGACCATACCCGCCTCCACTGTATCGACAATGGTATAGTCGTGGCGGGCTTTTTTATTCTGTGCAATCACATTGCCCTCACCCTTGGCCATGCCTATCTCCTTTTCTTCTTGTTCTTTTTAGCCACTTCTTTGTAAAATGGTTTCTTTTTCTTGTCTGACTTTCCAGTCTTAGACTTGTGGTCTTTCCCAGACTTGTGACGTCCGCTGTCGCGACCAGCAGCTTCTTGTTTGTGGTGCTTGCCCCGTCCTCGCCCTGACCGATCATCACGGTCACGGTTGGAGTGACTAGCCGTTCTCCGCTTGGCTTTCAAAGCTTTTTCGACAATATCCAGCTCGGACGGCACGTGGGCAAAATCGATTTCCCCTGTCATCTTGTCCGCCCGCGTTAGTTTGATACGGATTGGCTGACCGACACGGAAGACCCGACCAGATTTCTCACCCTGCAAGGTCAGAGTCCGCTCGTGGAACTGGTAGTATTCGTTAAGGTTGGTGACATGGATCAGGCCTTCAACTGTATTTGGCAACTCGACAAAGAGCCCAAACTTGACCACGCTAGACACGACACCGTCAAAATCTTGCCCAACAAATTCTTGCATGAACTCTGCCTTCTTCATGGCTTCTACTTCCCGCTCTGCCTCAATGGCCTGGCGTTCTAAACTGGACGAAGACTTGGCAAGCTCAGGAATAACCTGCTCAAAATGCTCTGCTTTTTCCGCAGGATTATGACCATATTCCCGCACCATACGGTGAACCAGCAGGTCGGGATAGCGGCGAATCGGACTGGTGAAGTGGGTGTAGAACTCGGCACCCAGACCGTAGTGGCCGTGGTTGTGCTCCGAGTAGCGTGCCTGCTGCATAGAACGCAGCAACATCATGTTGAGGACATCCGCATAAGGTTCATCCTTAACCCGCTCCATGAGGTCCTGAAGGGCGTCCTGACTGATAGAGCTGGCCGTACCATAGACGGTCAGACCAAAGCTGGTTGCATAGTCGATGAACTTTTGCAGCTTGTCTGACTTAGGCTCCTCGTGGATCCGATAGATGAAAGGCAGGTCCAGCTTGGCAAAATGCTCAGCAACGCACTCGTTGGCAGCCAGCATGAAGGACTCAATCATCCGCTCGGCAATGCCCCGCTGACGCAGTTGAATATCGACTGGCAGACCGTCCTTGTTGACGATGATTTTGGCTTCAGCTGTATCAAAGTTGAGAGCCCCACGCTTGTAGCGCATGGTTTCCAGGTTTTCATGGAGTTTGACCATGAGGTCCACACTCGGCACGATTGCCTTGTATGTAGCAAGCTTTTCCTGATTGCCCGCAATCATATCATTGACATCGGAATAGGTCATGCGGAAGGTGGTTTTGATGACCGTCTGGCCAATCCAGTGCTTAACTACCTTGCCCTTACGGTCAATTTCCATAATAGCCGACTGGGTCAGGCGATCCACATTTGGATTAAGGGAACAAATGCCGTTTGACAAACGTTCTGGCAGCATCGGCACCACACGGTCGGTCACATAGACAGAAGTTCCGCGTTTGACAGCTTCCTGGTCTAAAGCAGAGCCTTCGGTCACATAATAGCTGACATCAGCAATATGGACACCCAGTTCCAGATTACCGTTCTTGAGCTTCTTGATATGGACCGCATCATCCAAGTCCTTGGCATCCGCACCGTCAATGGTGAAGATGATTTCATCTCGCAGGTCCAAGCGTCCTTCAAAGTCCTGTTCTGACGGACTTTCTGGCACTCGATTGGCCTCCGTCAAGACTTCATCAGGAAATTCCGACACGATGTCCATGGATGCCAAAACTTCCAAGACATCGATTCCCACATCGTCCTTGTGGCCCACCACATCCCGAATAGTCGCAACAAAGTGGTCCCGTTTCTTGTTGGGATAGGCTTCAATATCGACTTTGAGGATTTCCGTTCCGGTCAATACCAGAGGTGACTTTTTGATGTAAATCTTCTGTGCGATTTTCTGGTTTTTAGACTTGATGTAGCCTGCATATTCTGGCTTGTCTTCGTCAAAAACAATTAAGCCCACCGCTGTTTTCAGGCTATGTTCCAAAATATCAATGACTTCCGCTTCCGCAGCCGTCCCCTTGAGCCTGTCCGCTACTTTCTTGATAGCCACTTCCACTCGGTCGCCCTCGATAGCGAAGTTGACATCGTCACGACTGACAAAGAGGTCATCTTCCTCCTCGTCAATGGTCACAAAACCAAAGCCTGACTTGTGGGCACGGAAAATACCCTGCAAGGTCACCTTGTTTTTGGAGATTTTTGGAGCAGGAAGAGTAACTCGACCTGCTTGATCAAAGACAAGTTGACGGCTTCCTTCCATACTGGAAACCAGCTTGACCAAGTCTGTGAAGCTCTTAGCAGAACTAGCTCCAAACTGATCTGCCAGCTGGTCCATGGTCACAGGACCAACTTCTTTAATATAGTTTATAATTTCGTTTTTCATCTTACCTTTACTAAAAAAATAGACCAAGAACAAGTCCCAGTCTGATTTATCTACTTACTTGAAATGATAACAAGTGCCAGCGCATCCAGCATCCAAAGAAAAATAAGAATAGCTGTAATGCGTTGCATCACCGCTTCAAAACCACGGGCCTTTGTACGTTCAAATAAGGCTCCACTAGAAGAGTCAAAGACGTTGCTAGACTGGTTTTTAGCCGGTTGAATAAAAATCACTACAATCAAAATAACAGATAAAATCAACAGAATTGCTAATAATGCTTGATACATATTTTTTTCACTTTCTACAATAACTTATGACATTATACCATAAAACCTACTTAGTTTCAAGGTGGAGGGTTACTTTTCTCTCTTTTGGGCAGTATTTAAGGACTTCAATCTTATCTGGGTGAGTCTTGGCGTTTTTGCTAGTCAAGTAGTTCTTACTACCACATTCTGAACATTGTAAATTGATTTTAACTCTCACTAAACATCCCTTACTTTCAAATAGTTTCTAAAATTGGTCAAAGACCAGATAAGGTTAAAGAGGACAAGTCCGCTCGACAGATAGAAAACCCAGTCATAACCCATGTGAGCAGCCACCGCAGACCCCATCATGGGACCAACAACAGAACCTAGATTATTAAAGAGTTGGTTGTAGGAAAATATCCTTGAAATCCCTTCTTTTGGGGTCAACTTGGTCAAAAGAGAATTGACCGAAGGCAACAATGCTCCTGTCCCAAAACCATACATGAATCGCAACAAACCAAGCTGGAAAGGATTTTCTGCAAAAACACAGAAAACATTAATCAACAGACTGTAAGTCAAAGCAATTAACAGGAGGCGATGATTGCCAATACGGTCACCAATTTTCCCTAAATAACCTGATGTCACTAGCGATGCCATGCCAGGCAAGGAAATGATAAAACCAGCAACAAATAACAGATTATCTGTCTGTCCCAAATGCCGCACATAGAGGGTCAATATAGGAACGACGGCCTGAGCAGCTGCAATAATAATCATAGAAGTCACAAAAAGCCCAACCAGCATCTGCCGATCTTTCACCTGCTCAAATACCTCTTTAACCGACATTTCTTCGCCTTTTTTGACTGGAATAAAATCCTCTCGAATATAGAAAACGGTCAGTACCACAACGATAGCATAAAGAAGTCCTACCAGCAAAAATACCGTATGTACGCCAAACATCTCTGCTAAGATACCACCCAGGGTCGGACCAATCAAATTCCCCGCTACCGCACCTGTTGATAAGGTCCCCAGAGCATACCCCGTCTTATCCTTTGGAACCTGACTGGCAACCAAGGCAGTCGCATTGGGAATGTACCCTGTAAATACCCCGTTTAGGACACGTAAGGCAAGCAACCAAAAAACATTTGGTACAAAGGCCATACCACCCATAGTAAAAATCATCGCAAAAGCAGCCCGCACCATCATGGGCTTGCGACCGTAACGGTCCGCCAAACTCCCCCAGATGGGCGCCATAACTGCTGCTGCAAAGGCATTGGCCGACACTGCCAGCCCTGCATAGTATTCCACCTGTCCAGGACCTACCCCCAACTCTTCCACAAAAACCGAGATAAAAGGCATAACCAAGGTAAAACTCGTCCCTGTTAGGAAATTTCCCAACCAAGCCACCTTCAAATTCTGCTTCCAATAACTACTACCGTCGTCCATCCTTTAATTCCTCCAAAAGTTGCGCAACCTGTGCTAAGGTCGTCTCAACCGCTCCGCTATTGTCAATCACCACCTGGGCTTTGCCCCGTTTTTCCTCTAAAGAAAGCTGAGCAGCCAGACGATTTTCCGCATCTTGAACAGCTAAACCATTACGTTTCATAAGCCGTTCCAACTGCTGCGCTCTATCGACATAAACTAGCCAAACTTCATCCACTTCCCCACTATAATCCGCCTCGTAGAGCAGAGGAATATCCATGAAAATAACTTGCTCCGTCTGCTTGAGGGCGTCCCTTCTGTCTAACAGCTCCTGTCTGATAATTTGGTTCTGCAGGTCAGACAGGCGAGCCCGCAACTTGCTATCCGCAAAAACAGCCTGACCCAGTTTGAACCTATCTAAATTTCCATCAGCTGACAGGATAGCTTCCCCAAACTCAGCCAGTAAGACCTGATAGAGTTTACCGCCCTTGGCCTGTAATTCATGGACGACCGCATCCGCATCGATGACTGGATAGCCCTGTTGTCGCAGAAAAGCTGTGACTGTTGATTTTCCAGAGGCTATTCCGCCTGTTAAACCGATAATTTTAGCCATATTTCACCTGACACGTGGGACAGAAATGTGTCCCCCGTCCGCCCAGCTGGATTTTGACAATCTCTGTCTGGCAACGGGGACAGGACTGCCCTGTCTTTCCGTAAACTTGTAAATAATCCTGCATGGTCCCATCCATGCCCAAGGCATTTTTGTAGGTCCGAATGGTTGATCCACCTTTTTCGATTCCCAGTTGTAGAACTGCTATGGTGGCTTGACGGAGGTCTGCCACCTGCTCAGCCGATAGCTGATTACTTGCTTGAGCAGGATGAACTTGTGCCTTGAATAAGACCTCATCGACATAAATATTTCCCAAACCAGCCACCAAAGACTGGTCCAAAAGATGCGACTTAATGGGCTTTTTCGACTTAGCTAACTTGAGTGCAAATTCTTCTAGGACAAAATCTTCCTCCGTCGGCTCAGAACCAATTTTTCGACTGATAAAATAGGCACCCACATCTGCCTTGCCCAGCAGTTCCATTGTGCCAAACTTGCGGACATCCTGATAAACCAAGGTCGAGCCATCTGAAAAAGTAAAAAAGGCATGGAAATGTTTGTTGGCAGGCACCTGGTCAGGAAAGAAATTGTACTTACCTTCCATCCGCAAATGAGAAATGAGGACATGGTCTGTCAGGTAAATCAAGAGATACTTGCCACGACGGTCCACATCTAAAATCTCCTGACCAATCAAGTCTTGGCAGAAGGCATCCACACCTGTCTTAATCATGGGAGCATAGGTTACCTCCACCTTGGAAATAACCTTTCCCTTAACCAACCGATTTAAACCACGACGAACCGTCTCAACCTCAGGCAATTCGGGCAATGTACGATACCAAGAGCGTAAAAAGCGACTGAAAATTAGGAGAGCGACGCTATGTGACTTGCACATAAGGAGCTCTATCTATTTTCCGAGCTTTTAGCTCGGGTTCAAGTACGCAAACACTCGTCCTTTCTAACAAAATTACAAAGCAAATAGAAACCTGACCGACGGTGCTTAGGCACCTAGGTCACGGTTGTGATTTTCACAGAGGCCTAGGCGTGTTCAAGACAACGCCTAATCGGCTTTCCTTTCTTAACTAAATTTTTGATAGACATACTTTTATTCACTATTCAAATCTCGAACATAGTGAACGTTTCGGCTAACTTCTCGGAAGCCATGTTTGATATGAAAATTCTGGCTCAGTAGATTATCCAGTTCCGCATCAGATCCTAGTTGGCATATCCCTTGACTTTTAGCCCAATGCTCAGCAAAATTCAACAGTTCTTTCGCAATCCCTTGACTACGGTAATTCGGGCTAATAAAAATCCCTTCTAAATAGGCAACTGGACCCGCCTGACATCCTTCTACATAGTCGTGGCGAAGCGACAAACTAATCCACGCTATTGGCTCCTCACTTTGAGAGTAATACAAAAACTCAAAAGGAAACTCATTATTTGAAAATTCTTCTATCAAAACTTGCTCTTTTGTCTGCCAAACCTGACTTGCAAAAGTAGCCCAGATAGAAAGAGTCTGTTCATTAACTGCTCTAATCGTCATAATATCTCACCGTAACGACGGAAAACACCACAAAAGTGGTGCTTCACGCTTGAAATTAATTCATTCTATTCTGTTGGAGAAAGTCCCCCGAACCTTCCTCGCTTTCCCATTTTCAAGCTCGGGTTAAAAATGTCCCCCGGACGTTTTTAATACTCTTTCTCATTATAACCAAAGTCGGCGAGGTCGAGTTTTTTGTCTCGCCAGTTTTTCTTGACTTTGACCCAGGTTTCGAGGAAGACCTTATCTCCTAGCATGAGTTCAATATCACGACGAGCCATGGAACCAATTTTCTTGAGCATGGCTCCTTGCTTGCCGATGATGATGCCCTTCTGGCTATCACGCTCTACCATAATCGTCGCTCGGATATGGACCTTGTCAGTAAACTCATCACGTTTCATGGAATCGATGACAACGGCCACAGAGTGCGGAATTTCCTCACGAGTCAGGTGTAGAACCTTCTCCCGAATCATCTCAGATACCAAGAAACGTTCTGGGTGGTCAGTGATTTGGTCCGCTGGGAAATATTGGAAGCCTTCGTCCAGGTTTTCCTTGAGAATTTCCATGAGTCGGTTGACATTGTTCCCTTGGGTAGCAGAAATTGGCACAATTTCCTTGAAGTCCATCTGTTGACGGAAATCATCAATCTGTTCCAAAAGCTGGTCTGGATGAACCTTGTCAATCTTGTTAACAACGAGGATAACTGGAACTTTTGCCTGTTTAAGGCGTTCCATAATCATGTCATCACCCTTGCCTCGCTTTTCATCGGCTGGCACCATAAAGAGGACCGTATCCACTTCACGAAGGGTGCTATAGGCAGATTCCACCATAAAGTCACCCAAAGCCGTCTTAGGCTTGTGGATTCCCGGGGTGTCAATGAAGACAATCTGCTCTTCTTCTGTCGTATAAATGCCCATAATCTTGTTACGGGTTGTTTGAGCTTTATCGCTCATGATAGCAATTTTTTGCCCCATTACATAGTTGAGAAAGGTTGATTTCCCAACGTTTGGACGACCTAAAATCGCCACAAAACCTGACTTAAATGTCATGTATTCTCCTTATATTCTAAAAAATAAAGTCCCAAATTTTCGGCACAAAGATAATCAATCCTGTCAGCAAGGCAAAGCCTGACACAAATAAGACTGCCCCTGCTGCCATATCTTTTGCATTCTTTGCCAACATAGAAAAATGATAGTCTGACGCCAAATCCACCACATTCTCAATAGCCGAATTCACAATTTCAAAAGCGATAACCAGACTAATACTGAGCAAGAGGAAGAGCCATTCTGTCACAGATACTTGGAAAATAAGTCCCGCAAGCACTACAAGAATAGCTGAAGCAAGGTGCTTCTTCATATTGCGTTCTTCCTTGAAAGCCGTCAATAAACCCGTCACTGCAAATTCTAGACTGGCAATCAGCTCTCGGTTTTTCCAGCGATTTTTTGAATTATTCTCTTGTAAGTCCATAGGCCGTCAAAATTTCTTCTTGTAAACCAAACATTTCTGCTTCTTCTTCTGGCGTATAATGATCGTAGCCATTGATATGCAGAAAACCGTGTACAGCTAAAAAGCCCATTTCACGCTCGTAGCTATGACCATAATCTTCAGCTTGCTCACGCGCCTTATCGATAGAAATATACAATTCACCAATATAGGCATCGAAATCTTCCATCATTTCAGCCAATTCAGGATTGTCCAGTAAGTCTTCCTCATCAAAAACAATCTCCGACTCTGGCTTATATTCTAGGCTGACAACATCTGTCGGACGGTCAATTCCTCGGTACTCCAAGTTAACCTCATGGACACGCTTATTGTCCACAAAGGTCACAGCCATTTCCTTACTCTGCTTGCCAATTTTTCCGGCAGCAAACTGGAGCAATTCCGTAATCTGCTCCTGCATTTGAGCAGAAACCTGCCCTGTTTCATCAATCATTTCGATATACATAATCTTACATTCCTTTTACGTTTCCATTATATCATAAAACCTATCAATGAGGGGTTTTTAGTGGTATAATATCCTCAGAAGCTATCAGAGGAGTGGAAAATGTTACAAACACCGAAACACATCACTGCCATCATTGAGTCTCATCTGGATCAGATGACTAGACTTGAAAAGCAGATTGCCAGTTATTTTACTCAGTTAGACCCATCTAGCACCGATCTTAGCCAAGAAAACACTATACAGCAACTCCACATTTCTCCATCTGCTCTTACCCGTTTTGCCAAAAAATGCGGTTTCTCAGGTTATCGAGAATTTGTCTTTGCCTTTCAGAATAACCAAGAATACTTGGATAAACATTTTGAAAAATTACAGCGAAGCCTGACAAAAAAAGTCTTGGTAGACTATGAGGAAATCCTAACTGCTACCAATAAACTCGTTGATGAAGAAAAATTGGAAGAAATTGCCAGACTGATTGACAGTAGTAAGCGTGTCTATTTTTATGGAATCGGCAGTTCTGGTTTGGTTGCAATGGAAATCAAATCCCGCTTTATGCGACTGGGTGTTGTCTGTGATGCAATTACTGATAAAAACAACCTCATTTGGACAACCAATATCCTAGATCAGACCTGCTTGGTTATCGGTCTTTCTCTGTCTGGTCAGACAGAAGAGGTCATGGAGCATCTCCACCTGGCTGCTCAAAAGGGGATTCCTACCGCCCTGTTAACAACTAAGAGTTTTCCCCATCCGACTTTTGACCAAATCATTCCAGTCGCCTCTGTCCGCCACCTCAATTACGGCAATCGTATCTCACCCCAAATTCCCCTACTCATCATGCTAGATATTATCTACGCCTATTTTTTGGCTATTGACAAGGAGAAAAAAGAGAATATTTTCAAGCAAACTATTAGAGAATAATTCATCCGTCTTTCTATTTCACAACAATCTTAATAAAACAAAAAGCATTCAAAAATACCCGATAGGTACAGTTTGAATGCTTTTAATTCGCTTAAATCTAACTCTATTCTTCAAGACCAAGAATTTGATTGATTTCTTGGCTATACAGAATAGCCTTACCTCCGAAAATAGCCTGTATTCCTCCTTTTACATCCAAAACAGCCGTTGCACCTATAGACTGAATAACTCCCTTATCCACAAGACCACTATTTCTAAGCGATACTCTTAATCGAGTCGCACAGGCAGTCACATTCTCAATATTATCTGCTCCACCAAGAGCATCGATGATAGCAATTGCATTATCACGAAGACTAGAACCGTTTGATAAAACTTTTTCAGAATGCGATGCTTGATCACTGCTTTCCATACCAGGAACTAGCACGTGAAATTTGGTTACTAAAAATTTGAAAACTAGATAATAAACTGCTGCCCAAAGCAAACCTACAGGAATCACGTAAATCCAATTGGTTTTGTCATTTCCTTGGAAAACACCAAAAATCAAGTAATCAATAAGCCCACCAGAAAATGAGTTCCCAATACGAATTTGCAGGAGATCCGCAACTAAGAATGATAGTCCATCTAAAAATGCATGAACGACATATAGCCATGGAGCCACAAATAAGAAAGAAAACTCAATTGGTTCCGTAATACCTGTCAATAGGGACGTTAATGCACTGCTCGAATAAAAACTACCAACTTTCTTCCGATTTTCCTTAGGGATGGCATGATACATAGCCAAACATGATGCTGGTAAACCAAATATCATCGTTGCAAATCGACCAGCAAAAAATCGAGTTCCATAAGTAAATAATCCTGTATGATTCGCATCCGCTAATTGGGCAAAGAAAATATTTTGCGCACCTTGGATTGTCTCACCTGCTACTACTTCACTTCCACCTAATGAAGTATACCAAAACATTGGATAGATGGTATGGTGCAAGCCAAACGCACCTGTCAAACGTAAACCAAAACCATATAAGAAGGTTCCAAAACTTCCCATCTCTGCTATTGCCTTACCAAAATCAACTAACAAATTCTGAATCGGTGGCCAAATTATATAAAAAATGGAACCAATCGCAATTGCTGCAAATGATGAAATAATTGGAATAAAGCGAGAGCCACCGAAGAAACCAAGAAAGGCTGGTAATTCAATTTTTCGGTATTTATTGTGTAAAGTTGCAACAGTGATACCAATCGCCAAAGCTCCTAGAACACCAGTATCAATACTTGCTCCTTCCCCTGCAAAAAGAGTTAGAAAGCCACTAATTGTAGCGGTATAAATAAGGTATGCAACACCTGCGGATAGTCCGGCTGTACCCTTATCTGCATCCGCTAATCCGACAGCAACACCAATAGCAAAAATCAACGCTAAATTCGCAAATACCGCACTACCTGCCGTACTCATGATAGTGAATACAGCTTGCAACCACGCTTGATCCAATACAGGAAATTGTGCTACAGCATTACTATTTGATAAAGCGCCTCCAATTCCCAGTAAGAGACCAGCAACAGGCAAAATTGAGATTGGTAGCATAAAGGCCTGCCCTAGCTGAGAAAACTTCTTAAAATTCATACTCCATTCCTTTCTATAACCTATTTATTATTTATGTAAAGCACTAATAAACCGCTCTGCGATTTCCTTTGGACGCGTGATTGCACCACCTACAACGATTCCTGCCACACCTAAATCATGAATAATTTTTACTTGGTCAGGATAGTGTATTTTCCCTTCCGCTATCACATCAATACCTGCTCGGAACAAGCGGTCAACCAATTCAATATCTGGTCCCTCCTCCTGCCTACTATAGGATGTATACCCCGAAAGGGTTGTCCCAACGAAATCCATTCCAGCCTCATAGGCCGTTATCTCCTCTTCATAGGTTGAAATGTCTGCCATAAAGAGTTGTTCGGGGTATTTTTCCTTGATTTGCTTAATGAAATCAACAACATCGAGTCCGTCATAACGCTCACGCTTCGTGCATTATTAGTAGTATGTCACTATCATCACAAGTTCATTTGTGGTTCACGGATATAGGTCATTTATGTTAGTTTCTTTTAGACAAATGTAGTCGTTTATCTAAGACTAACATAGATAGCTTTTCTATCTAGCTTAATGTTACAAATTGGGATTACAAAAAACTTGTCCCAATTAAATAATCATAGACATAGTCATTGACCTTTACATGCATAGCATCATGTCCATAATCTGGTAAGATTTTCATTTGCTTCTCTACCTGCAAACGATTGTAAACTGCAAATTGAGTAGAGGGTGGACAAACACTGTCTTCCAAACCAGTCACCATAGCAACAGGACATTTTATCATGCTAGCAAAATTTTTAATGTCGATATAGGATAGTGTATCCAACATTTTTGACTCAGTCTCATGAAATGGGTCTGAATATTTGAAATAACGGAAAAGTTCATCGTAGGCCTCACTATTGTTGCCCAATTCCAATACCCGCTTAAAATCGGATAGGAAGGGATAAATAGAGACAGTCTTAGACAAATTTGGATAGAGGGCTGCTGCAATCAAGGCTAGGGCTCCTCCCTGAGAAGCTCCGTAACTCATCAAGCGATTGGCATCAACCTCTGCAAATCCTGACACAAGACGAATTAACTGGTAAACATCCAAGTAAACATCCTTATAAAAGAGATGATTTGGACCTTGGACCATCCCTCTAATCACCTGACCCTTGACGGTTATTCCCTCAAAGCAACCCAAATCTTGAGAGCGACCTGCCTGCCCTCTGACATCCATTGCTACAACGCCAATTCCGACGGCTGTGTATTTCAGTAATTCTGACCAGTCTGGACCTTGACCTTGGTAACCATGGAAATAAAAGAGCACTGGTATTTTTTCTTCTTTTTTTGGAAAAATGACTTTAGAAAAAATCTTTGAGCCTCCTTGACCGATAAAGGTCAACTCGGAACAAGCAACCCCTTCTAGGCCGACCTCTTTCTCCACTAATTCAAAATCTGGTAAGTCTGGCAAACTGGCAAGATGACCTTGCCAAAACTGTTCAAAATCTGTTGGGACTTCCTGTCTGCCAAGATAAGACTCCATTTCCTGCAGAGACATTGTATCAATCATAGTTCCTCCTAACCCAGACCTTGCTTCTGCTGGAAATGATAAAAGGCACCCAGCATACCAGCTGCATTCTCATGCTCTGCAAAGGCTAGCTTGGTCTTGTCTGCTAGGCTAGAAACCAAGTTTTCTTTAAGGGCTGCCTGGATTTTCTCAAAGAGATAATCCTTTTGCGCCATAATACCACCACCAAGAATAACCACTTCTGGATTGGCTACATAGCAGATGTTGGCAATGCCTTGGCCGAGATAGTTGACCATGCGATCAATAGCCGCAATACAGTGGGCATCTCCAGCCTTGGCTTCTTGGAAAATCTTATAGCCGTTCCAGTCTGCTGGATCCTGACCATGCAGGCGAGCCACTTCTTGGACAAGAGCCGTCGTTGAAGCCAGGTCTTGGAAAGCACCATCAGAAAGATGGAGATAGCCCACCTCACAAGCCGAATTACTAAAGCCGTGGAAGATTTGACCGTCCACCAGCAAGCAACCACCAATACCCGTACCAATTGTCAAACAAAGACTAATCTGGCAATCTTGACCAGCTCCTGAAATCCCTTCTGCCAACCCTGCACAGTTAACATCATTTTCAATCTCACAAGGAATTCCGAAACTTGTTTCAATTTCAGACTTGAATTGGGTTCCAGCATAATTTGGAATCTGCGGTCCCGAATAGAAAATCTCTCCCTTGTCAGGATCGACCATACCTGCTGAGGAAATGGCTACACCTGAAAGCGGGAATTGGGCATGGAAATCTGCTACTAGTTTTTTGACTGTCGCAAGGATATGGGGACCGCCCTTGTGGGCTTCCGTATCCATCTTGTAATTTTCTAGAATCTGACCCGCTGCATCTAGGCGACCGTATTTTATCTGGGTTCCGCCGATATCAATAGCAAGATAGGTTTTCATAGACACCTCCTAGGCACCAAATCTTTCCTTGGCATCCCGAATCAACAGAGCTGCTTCTTGAGCGATGGAAAGATCTGCTTCTGTTAAGGCAGTTAGAGGTTCCCGAACAGAGCCAATGTCCAAGCCATCATTGATACGGATAACTTCCTTGATAACAGCGTACATGTGCCCATGACCAGACACCAATTTACCAATGATAGTATTGATGGTTGCCTGTAATTGACGGGCTGTTTCCAAGTCCTTGTCAGCAATCAACTGATTGAGCCGTAGGAAGAGTTCTGGCATAGCACCATAGGTACCACCAATCCCTCCCTTAGCCCCCATGAGGCGACCGCCGAGAAATTGCTCATCTGGACCATTGAAGACCACATAATCTTCACCGCCTAAACTAACAAAGGTATCAATATCCTGAACCGGCATAGAAGAATTCTTCACTCCGACCACTCGTGGATTTTTCAACATTTCCTTATAAAGACTTGGTGTCAGGGACACACCTGCCAGTTGCGGAATGTTGTAGATGATGAAATCGGTATTTGGTGCAGCTGCACTAATGCCGTTCCAATAAGCTGCGATGCTGTACTCAGGCAAACGGAAATAGATCGGTGGAATAGCTGCAATAGCATCGACACCCAATTCTTCCGAATGGCGCGCTAGCTCCACACTGTCCTTCAAATTGTTGCAGGCCACATGGTTAATAATGGTCAATCTGCCCTTGGCAACCTCCATAACCGCTTCAAGAATTTGCTTGCGGTCTGCCACACTTTGGTAAATGCATTCGCCAGATGAACCATTGACATAAAGCCCTTGAACACCCTTGTCAATGAAATATTGAACCAGAGCTTTTACACGCTCTGAACTAATGTCACCAGCCTCATCATAACAGGCATAAAAGGCTGGGATAATACCATGATATTTCGATAAATCTTTCATTCTAATTCCTTTTTAACGATTGTAATCGTGACCCAAATTCTCTAATAAATAGAAAGGATAGGCCAGCATAGGCAAAAAATAGGAAACTCACCAGACCAATCAAGAGGGTGAGGTCTGAATAGAAGAGCACAGCTACCAAGAAGAGGAAGACAAGACTGACCACAAAGGTCAGAGACAACATAGTCCCAAGGTAGAAAATCCCTTGCAAAAACAAGTCTTTTAAGTGGAGCTGAAAACGACTGGCTAGCGGATAGACATAGATCCAGAGCAGCTGGCTAAAGAGCAAGATAGCAATGCAGCTTGCACGGAAACTATCAAAGACTAGACCTGCCTGCCCCCAGATTAGATAGAGGTCCAAAAGGCAACATGTCGTTAGCCCAATTTCTACCAGTGACAAGACTAGACCCTGTTTCCACTGCCGACGAAAATGTCCCCAGTAGGTCGACCAGACCTTGATTTTCCCCTCTTCATGCATGTCCCATAAACTTGCCTGGAGGGCAAGTTTGGCAATTCCCAAGGTAAAAAGAGGGAGACTTGCCAAAACAGTTAAGCCATTTAAGAGCATTAAATCGAAGATTTTTTCTACCAGTTGCCAGGCTGGATGATGGACATCAAACAGGGACTGAACCAGCGTTCTACCAGCTTTTCCTTTCATCCTCTTCTTCCCCTTTCTATCTTATAAAGGACTTAGTCATCTACTAAGACTTTAAACACACACTTTCGGACTGTCTTGGCATCACCTGCCCATTGGTTTGGCTGATGAACTTCCCCAGGTAGGAAAATAGCAAAGTAATTCCCATCTAGTAGACAATCCACCCATTTTTCACTGGGAACAAAACCGATATCACCTGCCTGGTCAAATCCAGTATCCTCTCCAACCAGACGGCAACCATAGGAAATTTGTTCCTGACCACTGATGACAAAATGAATATCTGCATAAGAACGGTGGTATTCAAATTCCTCCTTAAACTCCTCAGAGAGGGTATTTTCTTGGAGGAAATAATAGACATCCTGGCCTGCAACTTCATACTTGCCCAGCTCCTGCTCTCGAAAATCTCCCTTTTCCAGAACAGCCAAGGCAAGATCCAAGTTAGGATGCAGGCCCTTATAGTGCCTAACATGTTCAATATGATCGTAAATCATGCAACTTTCTCCATGAACTTATCCCTTAACAGCCCCCATAGTAATACCCTGTGTAAAGGATTTTTGGAAGACAAGGAAGACGGTAACGATTGGGACAGCAGCCATAGCAGCACCTGCCATAATGACACCATAGTTGGTTGCCATTTCAGCCTGCATGGTCGCAACACCCAGCGAAATGGTCAAATTCTGACGTGATGTCAACATAACCAACTGCATGAAGTAGTCGTTCCATGAGTTGATGAAGGTAAAAATAGCCAAAGCAGCAAAGCCAGGTTTGACAATTGGAAAGGCAACATTCCAGAAAGTGGATAGCTCACCACAACCGTCAATCTTAGCAGATTCCAAGAGCTCGGTTGGAATGTTTTCTGAGAATTGTTTCATCAAGAAAACACCGAATGGCCAACCAACAAGTGGCAGAATCACAGCAGCTAGCGTATCATGAATCCCCATAAAGTTGATAATCCGAACAAGGGGCACAAGAACAACCTGTTTTGGCAAAGCCATGGCTGCGATAAAGATAGAGAACAAAATCCGCTGACCATAGAAGCGTTTCTTAGCCAAAACATAGCCTGCTAGTGAGGAAGTTGAACACACCAAAATCATGGTTGCCAAGGAAATGAAGACGGAGTTCCATAGCCATTGCAAGGCAGGGTTTTGTACCGTCAACTTGGTAAAGTTTTCCAGTGTTGGCTGGGTTGGCCACCACTGAGGTGGAATGACAATAGTATGCGGTTGTGACTTAAAGGCCCCTGTCATAATCCAATAGAAAGGAAAGATGAAAAGGATAGTCAACAAGAGCAAAATAATGGTTGAAATAACACCAAACGGCGTAATGGTTTTCTTTTTCATGGTCTCCTCCTTTCTAGTATTCCACATCATTACCCAAAATCTTGAATTGGGCAAAGGAAATCAAGGCAATCATGACTGCCAAGAAAACCCCCATGGTATTTGCATAACCATATTCAGACAACTTGAAGGCTTTTTCGTACAAATAGTACATGAGGGTCGAAGTCGAATAGTTTGGACCACCCGAAGTTAAGAGCTGAATAAGGGCAAAACATTGGAAAGAGTTAATGGTTGTAATCACTGCAATATAAAGAGTGGTTGGTAAGAGGCTTGGCCATTTGATTTGCCAGAAAACCTGATGTTCGTTGGCACCATCCACACGCGCTGCTTCTACCAAGGAATTATCAATATTTCCCAGAGCTGCAATGTAGAGGATAATAGGCTGACCAACCGAAGTTGTCAAAAGAATAATGATAATGGCTAACAAGGCCCATTGCTTATCCCCCAACCAGCTGATGTTCTGGTCGATGATTCCACCAGATTTCAAGACAAAGTTCAAAATACCTGATAGCGGATCATAAATCCATTTCCAAACAACCGTAACAGCAACCGAACCTGTTACAACAGGTAGGAAGAAGACCGCACGGTAGAAAGAGCGAGCGATGACATTCTTTTCATAGGTCTGTGAAGCCACAAAGACTGAAAAGAAGACAACGACTGGCACTGACCCAACCACGATAATCAACGTGTTAATCAAAGATTTGATAAAAATCGGATCATTAAACATCCGTACATAGTTATCCAGCCCAACAAAGCTAAAATCTGTCATCGTATAGTTGAAGAAACTGGTGACAAATCCCATAATCATTGGAGCTAGTACAAAAATAGTGAAGAAAATGAGAATAGGAGCTAAGAATGTATAGGATACAATGGTCTCCCGCATTCTAATCTTATTTATCTGCACCGAGAACACCTCTATTCTATTCGGAATCATTCTCAATGAAAATCAAAATACCTACTGAAAAAATAGTTGTTGATTTTCATAAAGCATAAAAGGAATGGCTCCCTTTCTATATCTTTGTAGGAAACTGACAGAGAAAAGGAGCCTCATTCAATTCATTTATTTAATCGTTGCGTTTGCTTGCTCAGTGAATTCTTTCAAAGCTGGTTCTGCTTCTTTTTCGCCATTTGATACAGCTTGAAGCATTGGGAACCAAAGAGTTCTCATTTCAGCAAATCCGTCAATGGTGTTGTAATATGGAGAGTAGTATTGAGTCCACTTATCAATCATAGCCATACGTTCATCATCATAAAGGGCACCAAATGATGTACGAACTGGGAATGCTCCTGTACGAACAACGTTCTTAGGACCCCATTCTTTATCATCTGCGATGAACTGGATGAATTTCTTAGCTGCTGCTACGCGTGCTTCGTCGCCATTATTGAAGACTGCAAAGCCGTTTACAAGGTACTCAAGAGCTGCTTTACCATCTTCAGATGGGAATGGTACTTCAAGTACTTCTACTTTAGAAGCTTCTAGCAACTGCCCTTGGATACCGTTTTGAGCAGGACCCCAAAGGATAGTGTAAGATGTTTGACCGTTTGCAAAGTTTTGGATGTCATCGCCACCTGCATATTGTGAACCATTCATCATGTAACCGTCTTTAATCCAGCCAGCTGCCTTATCCAAGGCTTTGATCATTTGTTCTGAGTCAGTTGTATATTTGGTTACACCTTCGTCAGTGATGCTTCCGCTGTAAAGGTTTGCTAAGAAGGCACGAGTACCTTGGTCACCACCCTGACCGTTAGAGAAGAGGGAACCTGGGTTGTAGCCTTTATCTTTCAAGGCTTTGATCACTTTTTCAAAGTCGTCAGTAGTCCAGCCGTCTTTGACAAGATCAAGCACACCTGCGTCTTTCAACATCGCTTTGTTAAAGGCCATGTAGAATGGAGCAGAGCTGAGTGGGTACATATAAGCAGTATCACCAGCCTTAGATGCTTGGATAATGTTTTGGTTGGCTACATCTTTGACAAATTCGTCTGTAAAGAGGTCATTCAAGTCAGCCAATTTACCATTTTTTCCGTAAGTGATAATACGACCTGGTGCGTCAAAGAGGACGTCTGGAGCAGTACCTGCTTCGATAGCAGTTGTGATTTTTTCTGGCCCAGATGTAAAGTCAATGGTTTCGAGTTTTACAGTAATGTCTGGGTTTGCTTCTTCAAAGGCAGCAATAATTTTTTGCTCATAGGTACCAACACCGTCTTCTGTGTTTTCTTGAGTGAAGACTGGGAAGGCCCACCAAGTGATTTCTGTCTTGCCAGAAGCACTAGAATCAGCAGTTTTTTCAGCAGTTGTATTACTGCTACCACCACTACATGCTGCAAGTGACAAAACTGCCACACCAGCTAACAATGAATGTATGATTTTCTTCATCATTCTTCTCCTTTTTTTATTATTTTGCTTACCCCAAAGGGTGCTTAGACTACATATTTATTGTTTCAACACTCGGATAAACCGCTCTGCTATTTCTTTTGGTCGGGTAATAGCCCCGCCAACAACGATACCTGCAACACCTAGATCATGGATGGTTTTGACTTGATCCGGATAATGAATTTTTCCTTCAGCGATGACATCAATACCCGCTCGACAGAGTCGATCAACCAATTCAATATCTGGACCATCTTCCTGTCGGCTATATGAAGTGTAGCCAGAAAGGGTTGTCCCAACGAAATCAATTCCAGCCTCATAGGCCGTTATCCCCTCTTCATAGGTTGAAATATCTGCCATAAAGAGTTGGTTTGGATATTTTTCCTTTATTTGTTTGATGAAGTCTACGATTGTTAGCCCATCGTACCGTTCTCGATTGGTACAATCCAAGGCAATCACTTCAATATCTAAGGCTGCCAGTTCATCAACTTCCCTCATTGTCGCAGTTATAAAAGGTTCCTGTGGAGGATAATCTCTTTTGATAATTCCGATAATAGGTAAGTCTGTAACTTCCTTTATTTCTTTTATATCTCGGACACTATTTGCTCGAATTCCAACTGCTCCTGCCTCTTCTGCTGCTTTAACCAGTAAGGGCATTATGCCCCCTTCCTCCCGATAGAGAGGTTCACCTGGTAAAGCCTGGCAAGAAATGATCAAGCCATCTTTTATTTGTTCCTTTAGGACTTCCTTGCTAATGGTAGCCATTCCATTCTCCTTTCTATTATCGGATCCGAGATAGCGCTTACAATGTCATTATATAATATATTTATATTTTTTCAATAGTTTTTTATACATAAAATCTACTTTCTTACTTTTTACAAAAACCAACAATTTTGAAACTAGTTTCTAAAATATTTTCTATTCTTAAAACTAGTTTTACCATACAAAAAATCAGCCAGAGCATCACTCTAACTGATCTAGTTTCATATGGTAAGAAGTTGTGAACTGTGAATACCAACTCTAAAGTGCATAGGGCTGCAATTCGGGATTGATTGGTGTGTTAATCAAATTGTTTGCATAGTTGCAAAGGGTTGCAAGACTAACTCCCAGTACAACATCCAAAGCATTTTCTGCTGTATAGCCTGCTTGGAAAAATTCCTCTAGCAAGGGCTGTCCAACCTTACCTTTTTCATGAATAACAGCCAGAGTAAATCGAGCGAGAGCATCTAATTTTGTATCTGTTTCGATGGGAGTTCCCTGGCGTAGAGCTTGTAGAATAACATCTGGCATCTTAACCTGCTTGATAGAAAGAGCCGTATGACCTGCCACGCAAAATCCACAGCCATTGGCAAGGGCAGCCGTAATTTGTACCACTTCACGCTCGGTCGGATTCAGGCTACTACGGCGATTGATACCACTAACAGTTTGGTAGGTTTCTAGGGCTGTAGGAGAATTAGCTAATAGACCGATGAGATTAGGAATATAGCCCCCGTTATTTCTCTTGACCGTCGCAAGGTTTTCTCGTAATTCTGGACTAACAGTCTCTAGAATATGGATAGGAAAGAAAACTTGTGTCATAGGATACTCCATTTTAAAAAATTTCATAGAGTAGGAATAAAAATCTGCTTGGATTCAAACCTATACTTCTATGCTTACATTTTATACTATCATAAAGACAGGTATCCTGCTAATATATTTTACCTATCACACCTATAAAAAATTGACAATCCCTTGCAGAAACCACTAGAAAGACTGGATAACTTCGACCAGTTCGTCCCAATCTGTCACCACTTTATCTGCCTGATACGGAGCTACTGGATCTACTCTCTTTCTATGATTAAACCAAATTACCTTCCAATTCGCAGCTTTCGCTCCTACCACATCATTTTCAAACGAATCCCCTAGATAACAAATATCTTCGCCTGACACCCCCAAACGTTCTTCCATTAGTTGAAAAATAGCAGGATTTGGCTTTGTAATACCAACTTGTCCAGAAATAAGGACATGTTCTAGCTCAAACCAATTAACTAACCCCATCGTGCGTATCTTTCTCAACTGATGTCTATAAGGTCCATTCGTAATAATCCCCATTGCAATTCCTTGCGCCTGACACCACGAAAATATTTCTGGAAACACTGGACTGAGCTCTATCTGCCCTTGAAAATAATCATAATCTATTTGAATAGCTAAGGCTGTTGCATCAGACACCCGATACCCAAAATCTGCCAAAGCATGTTTCATCCGATAAATATGACTGTCTTTCAGACTCATCTTTCCAATTGCTGTCGCTTCAAATACTTCATCCGCATATCTGCGAAAGGAAAGGTAGAGTGGTTCAATTTGCTCCCTTGCTACCTCAATATGTCTTTCCAAAGCACGTTCAAACGGTTGAATCTGATCATAAAGCGTATCATCTACATCAAAAATTAAGGCTTTCATGAATCAATTATAGCAAAAAATTCCAGCCAAAGCTTGGAATTTTTAACTGCTTATTACACCTTTGCTTGAATCTCATGCATTTGAGCATATACTCCACCACGTGCAACCAATTCTTCATGTTTCCCATGTTCAATAATTCGACCTTGATCTAAGACAAGAATCTGGTCTGCATTTTGAATGGTAGAAAGTCGATGAGCAATAATAAAGGTTGTCCGACCTTCTTTCACCACTTCCATGGCATGTTGGATAATTTCTTCCGTCTCCGTATCAATATGAGAAGTTGCTTCATCCAATATCAGAATTTTAGGATCAGAGTAGAGTGTCCGCGCAAAGGCAATCAACTGACGTTCCCCACTTGAAAAGGCCGCCCCCTTCTCAACAACCGGTTCATCAATCCCTTTCTCTAAGCGAGATAGCATAGGCCATGCACCAACTTTTTCTAGCGCCTGCAGGATTCTTGTTCTATCTGCTTCCTCTTCATTCATGGAAACATTGCTGGCAATCGTCCCTGTAAAGAGATAGGGATCTTGCAAAACAATCCCCATGTGACTGCGCAGGCTTTCACGAGAATAATCACGGATGTTTTTCCCATCAATCAGTACACGTCCCTCCTGTGGATCATAGAAACGATAGAGGAGGTTCATAATAGAAGACTTACCAGACCCAGTATGCCCAACCAGAGCAACTGTTTCTCCTTTTTCTGCCCAAATGGTAATATCTTTCAAAACTGGTCTGTTTTCTTCATAGCTAAAGTTCACGTGTTCAAACACGACTTGCCCTTGTTCAACTTCCAAAATACGATCACAGTCGTCCTCCACCTCTTCTTCTAGAAGGGCCATTAGACGCTTACCTGTTTCAAAAGAGCGAAGCATATTTGGGAACTGTTGAACCAGCGCTCCCAAAGCAATGAAGACTCCTTCGATATAGTTGACATAAACAAAGAGTTTCCCAGCTGTAACTCCATCCTGTCCCGCAAGAAACTGATAGCCGACTACCGTTAAAATCGCAGCAATGACCAAATTTTGCAGAAAACCACTCAGATTCCACGTGGCAAGAGACTGGGCCCAGATAATCTTATTATCTGCCCGACGCATCTTGTCAGCAGTCACTTCAAATTCTTTCATGATGCGCTCTTCTTGTCCAAAAAGTTGAATCAAACTTGCACCATTCATGGTCTCATTCACCTGCGTATTGACGTCACTCCTTGCATCATAAAAATCCTTCATCGGCTTGTCTGTCATTTTCTTGTAAGCAAATTGAATACCGATATAGAGTGGTATTAAGAGTAACATCAGCCAACCGAGACTCCTATTCATGTAAAATAGGACACCGTATGTAAAGAGCAAACGAACAATATTGTTAAAGGCATTAACTAAGGTCCCATAAAATTGTGTCCGCAGGGTTTCTGTATCATTGACAATTCTAGTTGCAATTTTTCCGGCGGGCTTATCATCAAAATAAGAAATAGGCAACCGTTGCATAACATCGTAGGCTTGATTACGTAGATTTTCAGCAATACGATTGGCACAATGCATGAGTAAACGCATAGATAGGTAGAAGCCAATAGCTCCCAGAATAATCATTCCCATGTATTGAACTGACTGGTTTAAGAAAACAGCTTCATCAAAGGGCAAACCCTTGCTTAAATCCGTAATCGGTCCATCAATCGCCTGCTGAATCAGCAGAGGAGCCAATCGAACCATGGTCGAAGCCAATAGATAGAAGCCGACAGCTACTATAAATAGCCACTTAACACGACCGATTTGTCTTAATAAAAAACCTAAAATTGTCATTACTCTCCTCCTTCCTGGCTTTGTTGTCGTTGGTATTGTTCATAGTACCAACCTCTTTGGGCGAGCAAATCAGCTGGACGCCCTTCCTCAACGATACGCCCCTCATCCAAGACTAGTACCCAGTCTGCATGATTGACAGCAGATAGACGATGGGTCACGATGACATTGGTTTTGCCCGCACGCTCTTTTTGAATATTTTGGATAATCTGGCGTTCTGTCCGAGCATCCACTGCCGACAAAGAATCATCTAGAATTAGCAAATCTGGCTCTCGCAGGAAAGCACGGGCGATGGAAATCCGTTGTTTCTGACCGCCAGAGATAGACACACCACGCTCACCAATCATGGTATCAAGACCATCACTCATCCGTTTTAAATCTTGACTAAAAGCTGCTGTGGCAATGGCTTGTTCAATCTCCTCAGAGCTACTAGCTACTTTCCCAAGGGCAATATTTTCTCCAACAGACCTTGAAAACAAAATGTGTTCTTGTGGAACATAGCCAATTTTTTCCTCTATACTAGAACGTTTAAAGTCTAAAACAGATTGATGATTGATGAAAAAATTTCCCTGACCAATCGGATACTGGCGTAAGAATTGACGAACCAAGGTCGTTTTTCCCGAACCAGTTTTCCCAACGATACCTACAGTTTGCCCTGCTTTCAGTGTCCAATTGATGTCCTGTAGGCTGGCTCTTTCCGCCTGTGGATAACTAAAGCTATAATTTTTGAAGGAAATACTAGACAGCTCTGCAATTTCCTTAGAACCATCAGCCTCCAAATCATCACCCGTCTCAATCAGCTCTTGCAGTTTTTCAAAAGATGTCTTACCAGTCTGATAAACAAGGATGAAATCTGCTAGTGTCCAAAACGGCTCTAAAAGCGAACCAACATACAATTGAAGGGCAATTACTTGTCCCAAGGTCAGTTGCCCTGCTTTCACGGCTTGTGCCCCCATGAGAAGCACGAAAATAGTAGATAATCCCAAACAGACTGTGGCTAATGGATTATACAATGATTGCAAGGAAGTGATGCGATCCCCACCCTGAGCCAATTGCTTGGTACGAGCTTGAAATTGAGCCTTTTGAGTGGCTTTTTTACTATAAGCCCGAGTCACTCGAATGCCTTCGATGACCTCCAAAACTTCATTATTGAGCTGGGCTACAGCTTCCCTATTGGCATCAATCGCCTTATCTTGTTTTCTCCCGATAAAAAATATACATAGTGTCATGAATAGCATCGGTAGTAAAGCTACTAGCGAAATTTTCCAATCAATAAAGAACATCGTGGGAATGATAAAAGCCAACATACCGCCTGCATAGACGACAATCATAAGACCGTAACCCACCATCTCCATCAGACCATCCACATCCGTTGAAAAACGAGTCATGACATCTCCTGAACGGAATTTTTCATAAAATGGAGTCCGCATGGTTACTAATTTTTTAAAGGCACGTTGCTGCATGTCAAACTTGAAGTTGACAGAGGCCTGAAATAATTTCAGATGCCAAATGAAGGCTGTTGCATAGTTCAGTACTGTTACCAATAACAATAAGGTCATCTCCTGAACCAATATGGTCTGTGTCAATTCATTCTTGGTCAGTATATCGACCATCCGCTGTATGATTTGCGTTGGTAGCAAAAGTGTGGCGTCATAAATAATCAAGGTCACAGCAACCAATAGATAGAGCCACTTATGACGCTTGATGTAGTCAAAAATTAATCGAAACATATATCTCCTTTACAAATCTATAACCTATCATTTGCCACTTTATCGTCATTTAGTTTTTCTTTTATTACTTCGTTAACTCGCCTTGCCTAACTCTAGTTATGCCTGCGGCTCGTTGCCTAGTACTAAAAGTAAACTAAAAGACTATATTCAATGAGCAACAGTTGATAGACCTTACCTTTCTAAGCGCACAAAAAAGCCCAGGGAAGCATTTCACTCCACCTAGGCTTGCGTAAGTCCACAAAAATAGACCAGCTCTTGAACATAGTCGACAATTTTTATCACACCATGGCCACAGCGCTTGATTGTCTCAATGTTTCAAAATATAGCCCACGAAAAACGACAAAAGTTCATCAATGAGCTTTGTTTTCCTGCTTAGAAAGGAGTGTATGATAAAAAATAGCTTGCTGCATGACAAGTTGCTTGTTCATTTGTTTTACTCCTTTCATATTTCTAAGCCCTATTCTACCATAATAAACATTCATGTCAAGGGATTTTTTGACAATTGGGGCGAATTTAGGACAAAAATAAGAAAAAACCTTGTCAAACAAGGTCTTTCTATAGTATTCGATGCTAGTTGCCGGGATTGAACCGGCGACCTCATCCTTACCATGGATGCGCTCTACCGACTGAGCTAAACCAGCAGTACTTGACTAGTATATCATATCTCTAAAAAAAGTCAATGGATTTTTTGGAAATATGGAAAAAAATAAAGAGAAAACAAGTCCGAAAATAAGTCATTCCTAAAAATTATCTGACACTTTTAAGGAATTATGCTATACTATTGTTATAAAAATCACAAAGGAAACGATATGAAACTGCAAAACCTTCAAGTTGGACAATCTTATTTAGTCAAAGATTGTCTAACGCAAGATGATATTCGTAAACACTTAGCGCACTTGGGTTTAAAAGTCGGAGAAGAGATTCGCATCATTTCAAAAACCAAGACCAATGCTATTTTCCAAGTCAAGGCAAGCCGTCTAGCCCTAGACAGAGAAATTATTGAATCTCTGGTTTTACTAGAAAAGTCAGCTACGGAAATAATCAATCTATCTGAGGCACCTATTGGTAGCTCAGTTAAGGTCATGGACATCTATGCAACAGGTGCACTCCGTCGTCGCCTCATGGATATGGGACTTACAAAGAACACGCAGCTATTTCTCAAAAAAGTCGCTCCCCTGGGCGATCCAATCGAAATTACCTTGAGAGGATACGAGCTTACACTACGCAAATCCGAAGCGCAAATGATTGGTGTTCAACTCACAAGCGAGGTGAAGAAATGACAAAACACATCGCCCTTGCAGGAAATCCAAATAGCGGAAAAACAACTCTTTTCAACCTCCTAACAGGAACCAACCAACGTGTCGGTAACTGGCCTGGAGTCACCGTTGAAAGAAAATCTGGAACAATCAAAAAGCGGAAACATTTACTAATTCAAGATTTACCAGGTATCTACTCGCTGTCTCCCTACACACCAGAAGAACGGGTTGCCAGAGATTATTTGATAGCGGACCAACCAGCTGCTATCCTCAACGTCCTTGATGCAACAAACTTGGAGCGAAATCTCTATCTGACCTTGCAGTTATTAGAAATGGGCCTTCCTACTGTTATCGCCCTCAATATGACAGACGCCCTGAAAAGTCAAGGTCGTTCAATAAACAGCGACCAGCTCTCCTATCAACTGGGAGTTCCTGTACAGCCTATCAGTGCACTAAAAAAGCTAGGTATATCCCAGCTCCTCCATGAAGTAGAAAAAATTACCAATCAGCAAGCCGAGCCAATCTATCCTCAGTATGATAAGCAATTTGAAGCCGGTCTCGCCCAAGTTATTGACCTATTATCGGATTCCATCCCAAATCATCAAAAACGCTTCTACGCCATTAAGCTACTCGAACAAGATCAAGTCATTCTAGACCAATTGCAACTCAATGCACAAGACATGCTTGATTTGACCGAAATCATTGCCATTTTGGAAAAAATTTACGCAGACGATATGGAAGCCATTATCGTCAATCAACGCTACCAATTTATCGAGAAAATCACAGAACTGGTCACAAAAGACAGCGATAAGGCATTTAACCTGTCTGATAACATAGACCGACTTGTTACCAATCGTTTTCTTGCCCTCCCTATCTTTGCGGCAGTCATGTGGCTGACCTACTTCCTGTCTATTCAAACGGTTGGCACAATGGGGACGGACTGGGTGAATGATGTCCTATTCGGAGAGCTTGTTCCAGGCCTTATTCAGGAAAATCTAGATCGATTTGAAATCGCTGGCTGGCTACAATCTCTGGTCCTTGATGGCATTATTGCAGGATGCGGAGCCATCCTCGGTTTTGTACCACAAATTTTCGTCCTCTTCGTCTGCTTGGGAATCTTGGAAGACATCGGCTATATGAGTCGAGTAGCCTTTGTCATGGATAGGATTTTTAGACGTTTTGGTCTATCAGGCAAATCCTTTATTCCCATGTTGATTTCCACAGGCTGTGGCGTTCCTGGAGTCATGGCTAGTCGCACCATTGAAAATGAACAGGACCGAAAAATCACCATTATGACAGCAACCTTCATGCCCTGTTCCGCTAAACTGCCCATTATTTCCTTAGTTGCTGGTGCCTTCTTCCCAGATAATCCCTGGATAGCACCGAGTGCCTATTTTGTGGGAATGGGAGCCATTGTCCTATCTGGTATGGCCCTCAAAAAGACCAAGCAGCTCGGTGGAGTCGCAAGCCCCTTTATCATGGAATTACCATCTTATCACTTACCGAAACTCAGTACGGTTCTCCGGTATGCATTCGATAAGGCACTTAGTTTTATCAAACGAGCTGGTACCATTATATTTGTGACCAACATCATTATTTGGTTCAGCAGTTCCTATAATTGGTCCTTACAAATGGTAGAAACAGATGAGAGTATCTTAGCCTTCATTGGACGCAGTTTTTCTCTCCTCTTTGCCCCACTTGGTTTTGGAAATTGGCGAGCAACTGTTGCAGCCATTACAGGTCTCTTAGCCAAGGAAACCGTCATTGCCACCTTTGGTATCCTCTATAAATTAGGAGAAACAACCGAAGAAAATCCCGAACTCTGGGGGCTTTTACAACAAGACTATACCGCATTATCAGCCTATTCCTTCCTAGTCTTCAATCTCCTCTGTGCCCCTTGTTTTGCGGCTATTGGTGCCATTCACCGTGAAATGGGAGAAGCCAAATGGACATGGATTGCTATCGGTTTCCAAACAGGTTTAGCCTATGCAAGTAGTTTGGCTATCTATCAGATTGGTCTTGTACTTATCTACGGACAATTACCGACCATCTGGACATTTATCGCTATCTTTCTAATTATCACAGCCATCTACAGCCTAGTGAAAAAACCAGCCAATACTCTTCCAATCGTCACGCTAAAAACATTAGAAAAAGGAGAATATTAATGCCTACTCTTATCCTCTTTCTCATCATCGTCATCTTATTTTCTCTTGCTATTCGCAGTCTCATCAAAGGAAAAGGGTCCTGCGGAGATTGCTCCTGCGACTGTGCTATTAAGCAAGAGATGAACGAATCTTCTCACCATAGACATCCATAACAAAAAGGTCTGCCTCATTATTGTGCAGACCTTTTTACATGTAGCTTGTCTATTAAATTTTTAAGTAGCGGTTCATGGAAATGACTGATCCCAAGGAACCAATAATAATACCAATTACAAAAAGTGCGCCAATCATTCCTGGAACAAAGACATTCATACTAATCAGAGACAAATCTTGACTAGCAAGACTAGCATTTACTGAAGTATAGATCATCTTATAAAGAGAATAGACTAAAACAGAAGGTAAAATAGCTCCGAGGAACCCTACCCAGGCACCTTCCCAGAGGAATGGTCCACGAATATAACTGTTTTTAGCACCAACCAGACGCATAATCTGAATTTCACGGCTACGAGAAATAATAGTAATTCGAATGGTATTGGAAATCAAGAAGACCGCCGTAAAGAGTAACAAACCAGTCGCTGCCAATCCCCAAGTCCGAACTAAATCAGCCAACTTGAAAATACGCTCTGTCTCTACTTCACCATCTCGAACCTCTGTAACACCATCAATTTTTGCAATTTCTGCAGCCACAGATTTAACATAATTTGGATCTGTCGTATCAATGATATAAGCATCGTAAAGTGGATTGGCATCTCCTTGGAATAAGTTCCAAGTATCTCCCAAGGTAGCTGTTAATTTCTGCAACTGTTCATCCTTACTTGAATAAGTAACAGATTGTACATTTTCTAAGGCTGTAATCTGATTGTAAACCTTTTGGAAATCTGGATTAGCTACCGTCTCTCCTGCTTCGTTCACAATCGTCTCAGCTTGATCGGTTGAGTTCGCTCTCAAGTATACATTGATACGTACATTCTGTTCCAAATCCGAAGCGAGCTTTGCTGTGTTTAAAATAACTGAAGCAAATAGACCAACCAAGGTAAGGGTAATGGCTACAGATGAAATGGCTGCAATCGTCATCCAACCATTTCGCTTCAAACTCTTCAATGACTCAATAAAGTGTCTAAAAAATCGATTACTCATCGTATCCATATTCTCCTTCCGCTTCATCACGTACTACACGACCATCTTCAATCGCAATAACACGATGACGAAGTGTATTTACAATCTGACTATTGTGTGTCGCCATCAAAATCGTTGTCCCCTGCAAATTAATTCGCTCCAATAGATTCATGATTTCCCAAGAGTTTTCAGGGTCCAAGTTACCAGTCGGCTCATCAGCAATCAATACTTTAGGATTATTTACAATGGCACGGGCAATAGCAATCCGCTGCTGCTCACCACCTGAAAGTTCATTTGGGAAAGAACGAATCTTGTGCTTCAAACCAACCAAATCTAAAACTTCCATTACACGTTTCTTGATATTCCGTGGTTTCTCACCGATAACTTCCATCGCATAAGCAATATTTTCAAAGACAGTCTTTTTAGGTAAGAGTTTGTAGTCTTGGAAAACCACTCCTACACTACGACGTAGAAGAGGAACATCTCTCTTTTTAATTTTTGCAAGGTCAAACTTACCAACCTTTAGACTCCCCTTATCGAGCTTTTCCTCCCGATACAAGAGTTTGATAAAGGTTGACTTACCTGCACCAGAAGGACCTACAATGTAGGCAAATTCCCCTGCTTCAACATTGACTGATACACCCCTGAGGGCAGTCGTTCCGTTTCCATATTTCTTGGAAACGTCTTTCATTTCTATTATTCCCATAGGATTTCCTGTCTTAGACAGTCCTTTCTTTAGATTTGAGAACGTTTTTTTCAAAATACAGTCCGTATTCTCTCAAAAAACTTCCTTGATGAGCGAAAAACTAGCTCTTATTTACAAGCACTTCACTTGTAAATACAGGTTCTTAGCTAATTCGCCATTTTAGATAGGCATCAATAAATCCGTCCAAATCCCCATCCATGACCTTATCTACCTGAGCCACTTCATGACTAGTCCGATGGTCCTTGACCATAGTATAAGGCGTAAAGACGTAGGAACGAATCTGACTTCCCCAAGTAATTTCTTTTTTATCTCCCTTGAGTGAGTCGACCTCTGCAGCCTTCTTCTCCTGCTCCAATTGATACAATTTAGCTTGCAAGAGTTTCATAGCCCGATCTCGGTTGCCATACTGAGTACGGTCAACAGTTGACTGAGTCACAATACCTGTCGGAATATGGGTCAAACGCACACCCGTTGAGACCTTGTTGACGTTCTGTCCACCAGCACCACCTGAACGGAAGGTATCCATCTTGACTTCATCATCACGAATTTCAATTTCAATGGTATCGTCCAACTCAGGCATTACCTCTACAGATGTAAAGGAAGTATGACGACGCTTAGCTGAGTCAAAAGGTGAGATACGCACCAAGCGATGAACACCCATTTCAGACTTAAGCAACCCATAGGCGTTTGGCCCAGTAAAGCTTAGAGTCACGGACTTAATACCTGCCTCATCACCAGCTTGATAATCCAAGGTTTCTACTGTAAAACCTTTGGCATTTCCATAACGCTGATACATCCGCAGGAGCATTTCTCCCCAGTCTTGCGCCTCGGTACCACCCGAACCTGGATGGATTTCCAAGATAGCGTTATTGTGATCATAGGGTTCTGACAAGAGCAAGGTCATTTCATAGGCAATCATGGATTTATCCAATTCTGCTAACTTCTCGACCAACTCTTCCCGTACTGACTCGTCTTCTGCTAGAAAATCTAGCAAAATTTCGGATTCATCATATAAATCCAACATCTGATGGAAATTTCCGTAGGTGTTTTTTAATTCATTCAACTCCTGAGACGTCTTCTGTGCTGCCAAATTATCATTCCAGAAATCTGGCTCCGTCATCTTGTTCTCAAGAATGGCAATCTCTTCTTCCAGACCTTCTAAGTCAAAGAGACCCCCTAAAAGAAGTTAATTTTTTGCCAAGTTCTTCAATCTTTTGGCGAATTTCTGCTGTATCCATATACACCTCATTTTTATTCATAATCTTTATTATATCACATTTGCAAGTCCTTGACCATGTTGAGAAAGGCCGTTTGCTCTGCTATGACATCATCATTGTCCGATGAAATGCCTGCGATAAAGTCTACCATCTCATCATTGGGCTGTTTGACCAATTGCCCCAAGGCCCAGATAGCCGTTGCCATGTGGACCGGATTTTGTTTTTTATCGATGATTTCTAGGAGTTTGGGAATAGCAGAGCGATCATTACTATTAGCCAAGGCTATGATGGCATTGCGCTGGAGAATATTTTTCCCCCGCCAAGAACCAGCAATCATACCAAATTTTTCCTTGAATTGCCCATTTGACAAGTCCAAAAATGGAATCAGCTCAGGCTCAGCCAAATCAGGGTCGATTTCCACCACAGGTGGACTGGAAATTCCCTTGTTGTAAGGACAACAAATCTGGCAAATATCACAACCATAAATGACCGTCTTGATTTTCTTACGAAACTCCAAGTCCATCATACCCTTGTCCTGTGTCTGAAAAGACAGACAACGGCGGGCGTTCATAGTCGTATCCCCTAACAAACAAGACGTCGGACAGGCTGCAACACAACGATTGCAATCGCCACAATCGTAATCTACTGGTTGATCTGGTTCGATGTCCAGGTTGGTCACTAATTCTCCTAGAAACATATAGGAACCAAATTCCTTAGAAATGACTAGCCCATTCTTCCCGATAAAGCCAATTCCTGCACGACGAGCGACCGCTGTATCCACCAAGGCTCCTGTGTCCACCATGGCCTTATATTCCAAACCATCCGTCAACTGCTCAATCCCATGAGCCAAACGTTCTAGCTTGTCCTGTATGACATAGTGGTAGTCCAAGCCCCAGGAATTCGGCGTTATTTTACCTCGTTTGAACTGAGTTTTCTGCGGTTTGACAGGTAAATGACGAGGATAGGCTACCGCAATAGAAATAATGGTCTTGGCAGATGATAAAGACAGTTTAGGACGAATACGTTCTTCGATATTCTTATGTTCAAAGCCTGAAGAACGCCCTTCTTCCTGACTAGCACGAAGTGATTTCTCCAAATACTCAAAATCATCAGCCGTTGTAAAACCAATTTTTGAAATTCCTATTTCCTGAGATAATTTAATAATCTCTTCTTTGATATTCATTACATTCATTTTAGCAAATAGATGATAGCTTTGGCAAGATTTACACAAAGAAATAAGTTGTTAACATAACAAATAAAGTTAATAATAGGCAAAAAACGTTCATCCGAGCATAGGCCTTCTCATGCCAAATACTTGTCAATACGTACATGATATTAATACCGATTGCTCCCCCTAAGCCGTTAGCCAGTAAATCAGTTATATCTGCAACTCCAAGTAAAAGAAGATATTGCAGAACCTCAAAGCAGAGACTCACTAACATAATCAAACATAGATTAGCCACCCACGATGCCTTGCGAAATAGCATTTCCATATAAATACCAAAGGGAATAAAACTTACAATATTAAATAGAATTTCTGGAAAATCCAGCACTCCATCATAGACTGCTGTTCCTGCAAACGGAATTAAGTTTATACTAGCATAACCATAGCGTCCATATAAGATGCTCAAGTCCATCTTAAAGACAATCATCCAAGTAAGTAAAAGGAGATAGGCAAAAAATAAAAACATACTCATTTTCTTTGTCTGCATAGAAATTCTCCTCTCAACTAGCATATTTTATCATTATATCATAAATGCTGTTCCATAAAATGTCACTTCTGTGACAAAGCTCATTCCATATTACAAGTACTTTACATCCTGCTAAAAAACAGAAAAGGAAGACAATACCAAGCCTCCCCTTATTCACAAAAATATCTTACTTAAAATGTCTGATTGCTATGCTGAAAAGCCTTATATTGATGGATTTGTAGCATCAAACGCTCAAAGTTCGCCTCCTTACATGCTCGCATGATTAAGAAGCAATCAATAAACTTCCACAAATAAAGTCCCAAAAATAACAAGAACCCAATCAAGATAAATAGCGTAACAAAAGATACTGCAAAAGCAATCAGCTTGGCAAATCCCAATTCTTTATTCCCGACATAAAAACGGTCAACACCAAACTCACCGAAGAAAATAGCCAAAATAAGAGCGACAAGAGGTTGACGCATCTCAACCATCATAAGAACGTTTAAAGCCTCATCATCTAAATCTTCTAGTTCTTTTTGCAGAATGAATAACTTATCAGATGGCAAATAACTGCTTTTACTTAAAATATAATTCTGAAGATAATTCATATAAACTCCTACCTCTTCAAAATTATAGCAGGTTCTTATTCTTCAAGCAAGCCTACAGGGGAAAACAATGTCAGAAATCGTTTACATTTTTTCTTTTTTTGCTATAATGAAACTAGATTACAAGGAGGTTCATATGAAAGTTATTATTCATTATCCAAAACCTATCAAACAACTATCCTCCCAAAAACTTCCGCTTCTGGTAGATGGAAAAATTGCTGGGACAGTTACTCAAGGTAAAATTCTAAGCTTACCAATTACACAACCATCTGTTACACTAAGCATTCGAGGGGATAAAAAATCAAGCATTCAAGTTAAAGAAGGCGATAGGGTCCAAATAGTAGAAAACAGTAGATACTTCATTCTCTACTACTTCAGCTTGGCTATCCTTCCAATTGTCATCTTTTTCCAATTTTCTACGATGATAAAGATAATCCTACTTGCTACATCTCTAATCTTTACATTTTTGGGGCAAGTAATCTTCCCAAAATACCTTATCAGCACAGAAAAAAGCTCAGACCACTAAATCTGAGCTTTTTCAAATGATATAGTTCTCAGTTTGCTTTTAGTACAAGGCAACGAGTCGCAGGAGGCTGGGCAAAAAGTCCAAAGCCACTTCTCAGAGTTCGTGTCAACATCTCAGCGCAGTGGTTGATTGGCAGATTTGTTCGTGTTTCACACTCTAAATCTGACCTAATCAACTGTGCGGGGGTGGGAAGACGAACTCTTTTTTGACTAGTTGAGTTCTTTCCCACTCCCAAGGCGAGTTAACGAAGTAATAAAAGATAAGCTGAATAACTATATTAGATAGCTTTTTCATCCAAGCCCAACTTACGTTGTACAAATTTCACAATTTCTACAACAACAACCATGAGACCTGAACCAATAATGGTTACCAACCACTGAGTTGGAGAGAGAACGGAGACATGGAAGAAATTGCTAAATCCTGGAACAACGATTGTCGCCATTAACAAAAGGAAGGCAAATGGAATTGACCAGTTGAAGAGTTTGTTCTTGAATGGACCAACGGTAAAGATAGATTGGTAAACAGACTTAACGTTGAAGGCATGCACCAACTGAATCAATCCAAGAGTAACATATGCCATCGTAAGAGCATCCGCATGAATGGCATGGTTATCTCCAGCGTGCTCTGGGTAAAGAAGTGCAAAACCATATACGCCCAAGACAAGTGCTGTTTGAAGGATACCTTGATAGATAATCGAACTCAAGACACCACCTGAGAAGAAGCTTGAGTTACGACCACGAGGTTTGTGCTGCATAACACCTGGTTCAGCAGGTTCAACACCAAGGGCAATCGCTGGAAGTGTATCTGTTACCAAGTTAATCCAAAGAAGATGAACTGGCTCCAATACGTCCCAACCAAAGAGGGTAGCAAGGAAGATACACAATACCTCAGCTGTATTGGCTGACAAGAGATACTGGATGGTTTTTTGGATGTTTGAGAAGACCTTACGTCCTTCTTCCACCGCAACGATAATAGTCGCAAAGTTGTCATCTGCAAGGACCATATCAGAAGCACCTTTCGAAACTTCCGTACCTGTGATACCCATACCGATACCAATGTCAGCTGTCTTAAGTGATGGCGCATCGTTAACACCGTCACCAGTCATGGCAACAACCTTACCATCATTTTGCCAAGCCTTAACGATACGAACCTTGTGTTCTGGAGATACACGAGCGTATACAGAATATTGCTTGAAGACTTTCTGGAATTCTTCATCCGTCAATTCATTGAGCTCTGCACCTGTAAATACATGGTCTTCTGTATCATTTGGATCGATGATACCAAGACGTTTTGCAATCGCCTCAGCTGTATCTTGGTGGTCACCTGTAATCATGATTGGACGGATACCAGCTTCCTTAGCGACACGAACAGCTTCTGCCGCTTCAGGACGCTCAGGGTCAATCATACCAACCAAGCCTGAGAAGACTAGGTCATTTTCAAGGACTTCAGATTCCAATTCAGGAATAGCATCAACATACTTGTAAGCCATCATCAAGACACGAAGTGCTTGCTTAGCCAAGTCCTTGTTAGTTGCAAGAATGGCTTGTTTATCCGCATCAGTAATCGGACGAATTGTACCGTTTTCTTCAATTTGCGTTACACGTTTGAGCAATTGGTCTGGGGCACCTTTAACAGCTACAAAGAAGTTTCCAGCAGCTTGTTGGTGAACGGTTGACATCAATTTACGTGTTGAGTCAAATGGCAATTCAGCCACACGAGGCTCAGAAACCAAGACTTCACGAACATCAAAGTTTTGATCCAAACCAAATTGAACAAGTGCCGTTTCAGTTGGGTCACCAATTAATTTACCAGTTGGGTCAACTTTCGTATCGTTGGCAAAGTTCATAACACGAAGCGTTGTATTGCTTGCATCCAAAGCTTCTTTAGCATCCACCAATTGGCCGTTTGTGTAGACTTTCTCAACAGTCATCTGGTTCATCGTCAAGGTACCAGTCTTATCTGATGCAATGATTTCAGTTGAACCAAGTGTTTCAACGGCTGGCAACTTACGGATGATAGAGTTACGCTTAGCCAAGACCTGTGTACCAAGAGAAAGGACAACAGTTACGATTGCTGGCAAACCTTCTGGAATAGCCGCAACCGCAAGAGCTACAGAAGTCATAAGAGCAGGCAAGATACCTTCGCCACGTACAAATACCGAAACAGCCATCGTTACCGCAGCAATGACAAGAACTGCATACGTCAAGACTTTTGATAACTGGTGCAAGTTTTGTTTCAACGGCGTGTCTGTCTCATCTGCATTGGCAAGCATGCCTGCGATGTGACCAACTTCCGTGTACATACCTGTATTTGTAACCACACCAAGACCACGTCCGTAAGTAACGTTTGAGTTTTGGTAAGCCATGTTTACACGGTCACCGATTGGTGCATCTTCAGCCAAAACTGCTGACAAGTCTTTATCAACCGGAACAGATTCACCTGTAAGAGCAGCTTCTTCGATTTTGAGGGAGTTGGCTTCTAGCAGGCGCATATCCGCTGGGACAACGTCACCTGCCTCAAGCAAGACGATATCACCAGGTACCAAGTCCTTAGAATCAACCTCTACAACATGTCCATCTCGAAGAGCACGCGCAACTGGGCTCGACATGTTCTTAAGAGCTTCAATAGCTGCTTCTGCTTGACCTTCTTGATATACACCAAAGGCAGCATTCAAGATAACCACGGCCAAAATGATGATGGCATCTGTCAAACCATGTGAACCTTCTGTAATCACCGTCAAAATTGCGGCTGCAATCAAGATAATGATCATCAAGTCCTTGAACTGATCCAAGAATTTCGCTAAGAGTGTACGCTTCTCACCCTCATCCAATTCATTACGACCATAGTCTGCTAGACGTTTGCTAGCTTCGCTACTAGACAAACCATCTAAAGAAGACTCCATGCTTGACAATACTTGCTCTTCGCTTTGTGTATAAAACAAATCGCGTTTTTGTTCTTTTGACAATTTCCTTCTCCTTTTCGGTCTCTTTTTTACCTAACAAATAAAAAAGAGACCTGTCTTATTAAAACAAGTCTCGCTATTTAATATATTGCCGGAAACAAGTCGGATTGACGACAATATCACGGAAATTTCCGCTAGCTACTCCCTCGATTTGTTAACTATTATATCAAAAATCCCGAGAAATTCAAGAATATTTTTCTGGAAATAAGAGATTATTTCCACGAGATTTCCAAATCATAGGAAGCAAAACCTTGCTGGTTCTCCAATCCCTTTAATTCATATTGCAACTGGACACTTTGCTCCGAACGGTTTAATTGGTAACGTTTTGTATCGGTCACAAAATGCTGGATTCCTAACGGTGTAGGAATGGTCACAATAGCTTCTTTACCAGAAATAAATCGCATAATAGACTTCGGAGTGGAAAAGCGTGTCATCACTAACTCTTCTTCGTCACATTTTATGACAACTTTTTCAGCTTCATCGTTACTATAAATGAGATAGAGAGTGCCATCTTTTTCCTTAACTTCCACTTGAAATTGCTGATCCACTACCTCAATCTGCCCATCCAAATCAATTTCATTTCGTAAATGAATATCCATAGATCCTCCTACTATTTTTTAATCCTAGCAACAAAGGAAGAACGAAGCAGAGTAAAGCCTGTATACGCTGCAATGAAGACTACCAAAATTTTTAAATTATTAATATCCAAATTTGATAAGAAGAAAGCGGCTGTCAAAACACCCAGCACCCCACCGACAATGATTCCTGGAACTCCTGGCCAGTTTACTCGTCCTGATTGGATAAACTGCTTGGCACCTGCTGTCATAATCATAGCAGCATTCAACATCATGACCGGAAGAGCAACCGCTGGACTAATTCCCATCAATGAGAAGAAGATTAACTCAGGAGCATAGTTACCCAGCCCCATACTCATCAGCATTCCCACCATAAAATCAAAGGCAATACCAACAGCCAGTTTCCAACCAGTTAAGCCCTTTACTTCATTGGTAAGATCTGCGCCAGGGTTAGTAATCATGCGATAGACCATGAAACAGGCTGCAATAATTAGCAAAATCCCAAGAATTCGTTGAACTTTCTTTGTATCCCATTTTTGAGTTACCTTGGCACCAACAAAGGCACCCGTAAATGCCGCTACTGCCATAGCAATCAGAGTGACCATGTCAACCTCAACTATCGTAATAAACAATAGCGCCTCTACTAAGACTGGTATGATGTGCGCCGTTGTCATGGTCGCAGGAATTTTACGATCGTCTTCCACCAACTTTGTCAGTTTAAACATAGTGGTTGTCGTTGCAAAGGTTCCAATCCCCAAGGTGTCTAGCAAATCAGTAACATAACCGATACCAAATCCTGTCCAAAATTTCTCTTTTAGAGAAATATCGTGCTTTTTAGCATAGGATAGAATTGTGTAAAGCATCCAAAGAATCAGGGCTATAATAAAGACCTGAATAGTTAATAAGATAATTTGATTATTCATTTCTCCATTATACCAAAAGATTCCTTTGGATACATAGCAATATCCTTGTGTTTTAGAAAAATCAGGAATTTATCTCCCTTTTTTGTTATAATAAAACTATGATAGAAAAAGTATTTCGCGATCCAGTTCATAACTATGTACATGTTGATCATGAGCTGATTTATAAACTTATCAATACAAAAGAATTTCAGCGACTACGCCGCATCAAGCAACTAGGGACTACTTCCTATACCTTCCATGGTGGCGAGCATAGCCGCTTTTCGCACTGCCTTGGCGCCTACGAAATCGCCAGACGGATTACTCAAAAATTTGAAGACAAGTATCCACAAATATGGGATACAAATGAGTCCCTACTGACCATGGTTGCTGCGCTACTCCATGATGTCGGACACGGAGCCTATTCTCATACCTTCGAGCGTCTATTTGATACAGACCATGAGGAAATGACCTGTGCTATTATTACTAGTCCAGAAACGGAAATAAATGCTCTGTTGAAACAAGTTTCGCCTGAGTTTCCAGACAAGGTTGCTAGTGTTATCAAACACACCTATCCAAATAAACAGGTCGTTCAACTCATTTCGAGCCAGATTGATGTTGACCGAATGGATTATCTATTACGAGATTCCTACTTCACAGGAGCAAACTATGGTGAATTTGACCTAACTAGGATATTACGTGTCATTCGCCCGACAGAAAATGGAATTGCCTTCAAAGAATCTGGTATGCATGCAGTAGAAGACTACGTTCTCAGCCGCTACCAGATGTACATGCAAGTCTATTTTCATCCAGCAAGCCGCTCTATGGAAGTCCTATTGCAGAATTTACTCAATCGTGCCAAACTACTATATACTAGTGAACAGGAGTTTTTTGCACGAACTTCACCTCGGCTATTACCTTTTTTTGAGCATCGTATCCGTCTAACCGACTACCTCAGTCTGGATGATGGAGTTATGAATACTTACTTTCAATCATGGATAGATGGACCAGATCGTATTTTATCTGACTTAGCTCAGCGCTATATCAATAGGAAAGTGCTCAAATCCATCACTTTCAAGGCCGAAGAAGAGGAAGCTTTGGACCGCCTGCGTAGCCTGGTCGCAGATGTCGGTTTTGACCCAGAATACTATACTGCTATTCACCACAACTTCGATTTGCCGTATGACATTTACCGTCCGAATGCAGAAAAGAAACGGACTCAAATTGAGATTTATCGCAAAGATGAAACCTTGGTAGAACTATCCTCTCTATCACCAATTGTTCACTCCCTATCAGGCACAATCCACGGCGATAGCCGTTTCTATTTCCCAAAAGAAATGTTAGAAGAAACAGGGATTTTCGCACCTCAAATAGCTGATTTTAACAACCATATACATAACGATCATTTTATAATTGGAGAATCAAATGAGCATTAAACTTGTCGCCATCGATATTGATGGTACACTACTAAATAGTCAACACCAAATTACAGCTGAAGTACATTCAGCAATCCAAGAAGCAAAAAAAGCAGGCGTTAAAATTGTTATTGCTACTGGTCGCCCCATTTCCGGTGTTCAAGCAATTTTAGAAGAACTCAATCTTACAGAAGCAGGTGACTACGTCATCACTTTTAACGGTGGCTTAGTCCAAGATGCAGCAACTGGTGAGGATATTGTCAAAGATACCTTGACTTATGAGGATTATCTCGACATCGAATCTGCTGCCCGTAAACTCAAGCTCCCAATGCATGCCAGCACCAAGGAAGGTATCTATACTGCCAACCGTAACATCGGTAAATACACCATTTACGAATCAACACTAGTAAGTGCACCCATTTTCTATCGCACTCCGGAAGAAATGGCTGACAAGGAAATCATCAAAACAATGATGGTTGATGAGCCAGAAATTCTTGATGCTGCTATTCCACTTCTTCCGACCAGCTTGACTGAGAAGTACAACGTTGCAAAATCAGCACCATTTTATTTGGAAATCACCCCTAAAACAGTTAACAAGGGACAAGCTATCATTCATCTAGCTAAGAAGCTTGGACTAACAATGGATCAAACTATGGCCATCGGTGACCAAGAAAATGACCGTCCAATGTTGGAAGTTGTTGGTAATCCTGTTGTCATGGAAAACGGAAATCCTGAACTGAAGAAAATCGCCAAATACATTACGAAGTCAAATGATGAGAGCGGTGTAGCCCACGCTCTGAGAGAATGGGTACTGAAATAGCCTCTTAAAATATCAAAAAAAAGCATCGGATTCAAAATCCGATGCTTTTTGTTATAGTCTTTTAGTTTACTTTTAGTACTCGCTCCAAAGGTTTGGGGAACCTTTGGAGGTTGGAGATAAGGCGAAGTAAGTTCGCTTCAATAGCTGCAGACAGCTTGTACAGTCGAGTGACTGTGCAAGGTTGGAGATAGTACTTGCGGAGCAAGTCACCCCTGCAGAGTACGGCAAAGCGAGTTCACACAATCCATTGGAGTGTGTGAAGTTGGAAATAAGGAAACGGAGTTTCCTCTTACGTCGAAGCAATAAAAGAAAAACTAAATGACTATATTAGAAGTTCAACAATGCCAAGAAGCTTTCTGCTTCAAGTGAAGCACCACCAACAAGTGCACCGTCAACGTCTGGACAAGCCATGTATTCAGCAACGTTTGATGGGTTTACAGAACCACCGTATTGAACACGAACTTTGTCAGCCACTTCATGACCGAAATCAGCAGCAACAACGTCACGGACTGCTTTACACATGTTTTGTGCGTCGTCTTTAGTAGCTGATTTACCAGTACCGATTGCCCAGATTGGCTCATAAGCAATAACAAGTGATGCTACTTGTTCAGCAGTCAAGTCTTTCAACGCTGCAGAAACTTGCGCACCTACGAATTCCACTGCTTTACCAGCTTCATACGTTTCAAGTGATTCACCACAGCAGATAATTGGAGTCAAACCGTTGCGGAAGATTGCGTGTGCTTTTTTGTTGATGTCTTCATCAGTTTCGTGGAAGTAATCACGACGCTCTGAGTGACCGATAACAACATAGTTAACACCCATTTCAGCCAATACTTTTGGAGATGTTTCACCAGTGAAGGCACCAGCATCTTCAAAGTAGCAGTTTTGAGCAGCAACTTTCAATTCAGAATCTTTAGCGAACCACAAGAGAGCGTTCAAATCTACAGCTGGAGCTGCGATAGCTGCTTCAATTTTGTCGTCAGCAGGCAATTTTCCTGCAATTGCCTCAACGAAAGCTTGTGCTTCTTGAGGATTTTTGTTCATTTTCCAGTTACCGGCAATGATTGGTTTACGTGACATTTCACTTACCTCTTCTATATTTATTGTACAAGGTACATTATAGCATAAACTTAGCTAAGATTAAAGAATTTCTGTGCATTTGTATGCGGTAGAATTTTTTAGAATGCCCTGTACTGCATTTTTTGAGGAGAACTAATTACCGAGATGCAAAGAAAAAACTGAACAATTTCTTGCTCAGCCCTTGACAGTGATACCTTTATCCTGTATCATATATTAGAGACTGAGTAAGAAGTAGAGGTTCTTACTCGGTAAGTGGTACGCTGTAGGAGGCGTGCCACTTTTTTTTATTCGATTAAGTTAGTTAGATTATAGCACACTTAGGCACACTGTGCAAGTGCCAATCTGAATTTGTACGCAACACAAAAAGCCTTTCGCTGGAAAGGTTATTTATATATATATCTTGTTATATATCTTTTTATCTACTTGTCAGAGATTTTTCTTTCCTTCTCTATTGTATAGGTGATGGAGAGTATACTCTCGTTCAACCTGGTTAAGTTTTTGCTTGATTGTCGCAGCTGTAATAGATTCTAGTTCAGCGATCTTTTCATACTCTTCACGCCAGGAGCCGAAAAATAAATCTCTGAGTTGTTCCTCGTGGTTGAGGACTATGATACGACTCATTGTCTCTGCTCCCAAAACGGTCCAATACATGCCACGTTTCTTCATCCTATACGTGATTTTACGATGTTGTGACTCCATAATACCTATCCCTGCATGAGTAAAGCCTCTCAGCTCGGCTGGCTTAGTGTATTGAAAATTATTAAGAAGCTTCCTCTTGAACTTCTCGAACTCCTCCATTTCTTCTTCAGTCAATACTAACGATTCTGTAGTGTCTAACACTGTACGTAGTTTGCCTTTATCATGTTGTTTTATCGCCTGAAAAGCTTTGTCTAGCAACTCTTCTGAGTAGGGCTTGAAGAAGGATTTTAGCTTCTGGTTGACATGATACTCATCCCAAAAATGTTCGTGACGTTTAATTTTCAAAGCCTTGGCAATCTCTTTGAAAACATAAGGGGTATAGCCATGACCACCGTCAGAATTGGTAATCAGCAGGGTATTGTCTGTTATCTCGTAAGTGTTATAAAGATAGTCTAGTACCTGTTCTCTGGCCAATCGATTATCTAGACCAACAAATTCCTTTTTATCTTTCAGCTCAAATCGGTTGCTCCCCACTTTCTGACTGCCAGTATGAACTACGAAATGAGATAAATCATAGTGTCGGTTATCCGTGTCTATGTCACGTGCCTTGACCATGACACCGTCCCCCTCAATGTATATCACATCGACCTTCCGCTTTTCTATCTCCTCAGTCTCTTTGTAAAAACGATAGACTTCACGTTCTGTCAGCAACTCGTTGCAGAGTTTGACAGCTTTAACAACAATAGGTTTTGTGATAATGATATGGTAGGTCATCTGAATAACCTGGGTAACCTTCTCATAGGGCATCATTGTCGATAATTTAGCAATTTGATACATGAATTCCCAGGAGAAACGTGTATTCTTTGTTAATCCCAATTTCTCATCAACTGGTACACACCACTTATCACCCTTCTTCCATCGACGACGTCGAAAAGTAAATTCACCAAAAGTAAAAGCGACTGTCCGCTCCATTGAGTGTATACAAGTATAACCCCTAGCCTTCATAACAGGAACCATTTCTTCATCATACTTGGCCACAAAATCATAAAAATATAGTGCATTCTCATCAAACAATTGTTCTTTTAGCACTCGCTCATCAAAAGTAGTGGTTAACATCGACTCTCTCCTCTAATTTTAGAATAACGAGCCCTATTTTAATCGTTCGTTAAATGCTTTTCAAATTTATTTTTATTTTGACATCAAAAAAGCCTTATCCCTGAAGATAAGACCCTTAACATTATTTGATTTCTTGCTTTCGCTGCTTCATTGTAGAATGGATAGTTCCTGCAAAAGCATAACAGATTGGTAGTGACACAAGTCCCCAAAAGCCCCAGACGATACCATCAGCAATGAACGAGAAATCACCTGAGAAATGGACCCCCACCCCAATTAATAGAATCGGCAATACTAGAACTGGAACAAATTTCAATGCTAGTAGTCCGATAACGAGTAAGAAAAACATATTTAAACCAATAAACTGATAGAAAACATATAATGCTGCAGCCGTAAATAACCACAAAAATGTTTGGAACAGTTTTTTAAAAGAGACAAAAATGATCATTTCTATTCTCCTGATAATTCTTGTTGAAGTTTCTCCCATTCCTGGATAATCAATTTTTCCAAGTAATCAGATGCTGACCTCGCTCTATTGTGAACTACTAGGTCTTCTAGCTTGCTGTGGCGTACGTCATGGTGTAGCGAAAAGACAAAACGCCCTTTTCTATCATAACTATCAGGTGCTTTTCGATTAGCCCCTGCACGCTGAACTGGCGTCCGTTCTTTTGGTGGTTCTTTTTCAAATTTTTCTTTTAATTGGGCAAAACGATTATTTGTCATTATGCAGCCTCTCCTTCTAGTACTTTTAAGATGTTTTGATAGACATACTCTATATTATCATAAAACTTTTGGTGCGCTTGTTTTTGTTTGTCTGTCATTTGTTCACGCTGCTCAAACACACTCTGGTTAATGACTAGACTCTTAGCAACCAACTCTTTCTTCTGAATAGAACCCAGGTACGCCTCATCTTCTTGAATAACATCCAGGAATTGGTTACAGGTATCTGTTACATTGTTTCCGTAATACTCGATTTTATTGCCAATAATATAAGGCTCTGCTTTGACATAACTCTTCTTGGTGATAACCTCAATTGCCTCACTCTTAATCCGATCTACAAACCTTTTGAGAGCAAGCCAGGCACGAAAACCATTCGTTGAAGCATCAGTTACTCCTAAGACGATATCAGAAACAGCAATAAAATTAGCTGTCACAAGACTTTCGTCATTGTGGGTATCGATCAAGATAATATCAAACTGTTCTGCTAGCTCATCGTAATGCTCACTAAACCACATGAACAGCTGAAGGTATTTATTATTTCTACTGGATAGGTCTAATTGTTCATCCGTTAAGCGTTCATCCCCACGAATGAGACTAAGATTATCGTTGATGCGACAAATTTCATACTCGCCAGTTGTAAAAATATCATAGATAGTCTTCTCGCTGGTTACGTCGAAGGAATGCGTTAAATTACATTCTCTTGCGCCATCAATCAACAGGGTCCGTTTATTTTTAATACGTGACAACCAATCACCCTGATTGAAGGTCTGGCTGCTTTTCCCACCGCCACCTTTGTCTAGGTTTGTTGTTTGAATTTTCATGAAGTGACTCCCTTATCCTTGATATTGTTATATAAAAAGTTATATAACTTTTTATATACTTATTTTACAACATACAATTCCTTTTGTCAACAAAATATGCACAAATTGTTATATAACTTTTTGTGCATATTGTTATGTATCCGATTATTTAATTAACCAAAGGTTCCACCAATATTTCCACCAACATAATTCTTCAGCTGAATCTGACTGACGGTAGTGTTGAAGTTTCCAACAAAGTAACAATTATCTTCCCCAGCCTTAGTCAATACAATAAGGAATTGGACAACGTCCTCGCTTTCTGACTTTGTCACTTCCAACCGAGAGGCTTGGTAGCTGTATTCATTTACCAGGAGCGCCATCGTCAAAGTTTGAACCATAGCATCCTGACTCATTGACAGATGATTCTCTATCGTTCCTTTTACTTCAGTCAGGTGACTGGCTTGACCGATCATCTGAATGGCTTCTTCAAATGCTTGGGCTACCTGCTCTTTCTCCTCCTCACTGCTTTCTGTATACGGGTGCTCTAATTTCAATTTGGCAGTTCTATAGTTCTTTTCATCCGCAGTTTCTGGGACTGGTTCTGACTCAGTTTCAGCCTCTGACGGGCTAGTTTGCTCACTTCTTGGTTCTTCCTGAAGCTTGCTGCTCGTGAAGTTCTTGGAGGCTGCTACTCCTGAGAAAATAAGCATTAATCCAACAACGATTACATATACCCAATTTTCTTTCATCCATTCTTTCATTGATTTATCCTTCTACTTTCCTAGCTTTGGTTCTTTACCATCTGGGTAGGCAAAGGTAGTGATCGCTGCCTTTTGCTGTTCTGAACTCCATACACGGTAGTTCCAGGTATAAGGCTTCTTGAAATAATCCCAACCTGATAGCACTGTATTTTGTTCTACAATCAAGATTGAACCATCTTCAAACACATGGCAGACAATCCCTGTGTGGCCATATCCTCCGCCTCCAGTCTGCGTAGAGAAGATAGCTCCTTTTTTAGGTGTTGTTGTAACAGTATTTCCAAAGATGTTAGCCCAAGCTGCAGCCTGGTCTTTCCCGTTTCCAATAACAGATCCTGAATGACCCCAGAGGTGATTACCCATGCTGATAGTTAGGTTGACACATTGACCTGCTAAAGAATCACTACCTGGGTTAAACCATCCCGTAGAGCTTGCGTATGCCATACCGAGACTTTTCGGGTCAATAATATACTGCTTCAAACTCTCTGGAATATTATCTGGACTATAGCCCCAGGCAGTTGCATCTGCTGGAACCTTCCCTGTCCCATCAGTAGCGACAGCTGAAGAAGAGTCACTACAATCTTTGCTTGTACTTGTGAAAGTATCTGACGGACTACTATCACCAGAACTAGCAGCAGCCTTGTATGGCTTGTCTCCATGAGCACTGATAGCCTCTTTATCCAACCACTGGTACTTTTTACCAAGGGTGTTATACATATCTATCAGCTTGGTCTTATAAGTGGTATCTGTAGCCCATCCACCATCAGCAATGGCACTTAAAGTAGCAATGCCGTCAGTATTATTGATAGCACCAGTATAGAGAGTCTGGTGGGCCATAAACTCCGCCTTGCCGACGATCCCTGCAGCATAACTTGAAAACCAGGTATAAGCTCCACCTGTCCCATCTCCAACATTGGCTCCAGGCTTAGTACCCGATAGGTCCACACTATCTTCACCATAGGTGGCAATTGTAACTGGAAAATCGCTCTTCGTAGAGGTTTTCACTCCTCCCATATTGTGAGCTTGCCAGAAAGAAGTGCCGTTAGGATTAGAGAAATTGAATCCATTTTCAATCATCGTTTGAGTAATGGAGGCAGATGGCAAAAAACCACCTGCCTTCCAGGAGAGGATATAAGCCTCCTTGTGCTCCTTTACAAATGAATCGATGGAACCGTCACCTGAATATACAGAAGACTGCGTAGAGGTCGATGTTACTATTTCTGTTGAACAATTTTCTTGTGTCCCACCAATAGCAGCACCTAAAACCCCTACTAATATCGTTACACCTATGCTGATTAGAAAAAGGAATGAAATCAGTGGAACCAGTATTTTTAAGAAAACAACTTTTTTCACGTCACCCTACTTTCTACCACAAGCCTAGAATAGTTTTTATGACAGCATAGAACATTAGAAAGACAATGAATCCGATGCCTAACTTCTTCAGACTTTTTAGAAACTCTCGATCACGGGCTTCTTGAGCAGCCAAACGTTCAGGGTCAGATTCTCCTTCAGAGGCAAAATACTCTCTAATTTCTTGGTTTCTAATTCTACGGACCGTAAAATAGTTATTGATAGCTTGTTTTCGTCTTGCAATTGGGCCAAGTTTGTATTGTCTCTTATTTGACATACCCTCATCCTTTCTACTGAATGCCACCATAACGTTGAATTTCTGGTGTCAATAATTGTTGGTTGAAGACTAAGTTCCCAACTCCTGCAATGTTCATAAAGAGCTGGCCCTTAGCTAATCGAGGTAGTGTTTCCAACTCAGATTGGTTCATAGACCCTGCTAGAGCATTAGCAAGCAGAGGGATGCTCGTCTCATCTGTCTGTGCAAATACACGATACTGCATCAATCCAAAGATCCGCTGGACTGCTATCACATAGGGATCCTTATGACTGCCGATTCCTGTTTCAAAAAGGATGCCTCGAAGAGAGTTTACAGATAATACCACCCCTGCAAAATTCTCTCCCATCGAATCAATCATATCCGCCAGCAATTCCACGCTGCTCTCATACTTGGGATTAATTAAGGTTTGAGCCTCGCTAATGTTCACAATATAATGCTCCATATCCATTTCCATCAGACTTGGATTAGCCTTGATGAGCTGCTTACAGCGTTTACCATTATTGACAATATCAGCTGATACCAAAGATAGAACTGAAAAGATCTGAGCGTTGAGCAAATGCGTTGTCCCCTTCAATCCTGAAAAGTCAAAGGTTACTACTTGCTCCGAAGAAATGTCCTGAAATTCTGTTGTACCTTCAAACATCTCAGCATTTGTTGTTAGCAGTTCATTGAAGGTCTTATGAATACGATTGACTGATTTAATTTCTATTTCATCAGGGTTACTTTGGCTCATCAAACTACGCTTATAGTCCTCTGCATACAAAATAAAATCAGATAGGATAGGATATTCTTCGTTTACCAAGTCCGTAGCCTTCAGTCTCTCTGGATTCAGCTTAGGATTACGGGCCCACAAGCCTTCTTCAATGTAAAATTCATTAAGCATATCGCCAAAAGTCGTCAGATCATCACCTGTTACTTCACTATTAAGTAGCTTGAAAATGCTCTTGAGTTTTTGAATATGAAGATTATAGGATTTCTTCTTATCAACTTCTGTCCCTGCCTCGTTGGTAACTGTTGGAAACACCTGAAAAATGTTAATGCGGTTGGCTTCACCTGATAAATCAAGTATGATGCCATGTTGCTGCCTTGTTTGATCTAGGAACGTTCCATTGGCATCAAAATTACGAATATAGTTTCCTTTGGAATAGAGGCCGTCTGTATGCTTCAGAAGGAAGGAGCGTTGTCCCATCTTCGGATTCCCTGAAACAATCATAAACGAGCGGGTCCGACGTTCATCCCGTTCTAGGAAATTGAAGTTTACAGCTCCCTTGGTCGGTGTCCATCCCATATAGACACCCCTTTGGTCTTCTAGCTTAGTATGGTTAAAGAAGTATCCACCTGCCAAATCACGTGCTCTAATCGGAATACCTCTTCTATGATTAGGCAAATCTATTTGATATTGTGCTGGTATGAATGGTGCATGGTACTCAAAATCCAATTCACCTGAGAGAATTGTTGATTTGAAGTTAGAAGTCTTATCTTTAATGTCCTCTACTTTCTTAAAGAGACCTTCTTTAGTCGATGCTGAAGAATAATTCCGAACATACATACCAAGCATTGCAATATTCTTCTTGGAGATCTCTCTATCCAATTGAGTCAAATCTTTAATTTCATCCATTTCTCGCTGGTTATCAACGATCTTGCTGTTGCCTGTAATACGAGTTGACTTTTCCTCGATGGCATCTTTTATGTCTTCCTTCAGTTCCTTATTATTTGCACGGTAAAGCGATAGAAAAGAACGTGTTCCTGGAATCAGCATGAGGTCGGATAACCAAAAACGGTCCAAGTCTTCTGAGGGGTACTCATAAAAATGAAGCACTGTATGGTAGCCATCTCCACTTACCCAGGAACGGTCATCCTTTTTGAAATCAATATTTCCTTGTGGTTGAATCCGACTGAGAAAGGCCAGGTCATATCCCTGGGCTTTTAACTGTCGCTGTCTACGCTTTGATAGTTCTGGCATCTTATCCTTCCCTTCTTAAACCTTTTCATTCATGTTGTTATACTGCTTGATAATTTGTTCCTTCTTAACCCTAGTAATTTCACGTGGAACAAAATCGCCATTTCCATTCGTCTTGGCCTTACGGACCAGATCGTCTAGTTCTGTTGTAGTAGGTGCAAAGAGCCAGAGGATAAACTCTGTATTATAAATTTCTTGTTGAATGCTCTCTTCAACCTGAATTTCATTGATAAGCAATGTTTCACGATCCAGTAGTTGCAAATATCGACGAGAGTCAGGAAGTAGCTTCGCTTTTTCCTGCCGAACCTTGCTCAAATGGTGTCGAAGATCCATTATCTGAGTATCAGTGTTAGTTGGCAAAGTCGTGGTCTCGATCTGAATATCTGTGTTAAAGTTGGTTAGCCAGGTTTCAAAGTTATCAAGAGTACGTCTAATCTCGTTATAAGAGAGCGACCCCAAGTCTTTCCCTGGAATCTCCATCAGCTGAAGATAGCCATAATCAACCAATTGAATATAAGCTTGACGGTTATCAATGATTGATTTGACATCGAGCAGTTCCACACAGGAATGAAGGTCAAAATACTCTTGACCGCCTTTCTTCGTATCCTGTTTTCGTCCCAACGGACGTTTTTCAATTGGCTGTGTTTGTGCCTGCTTAATAGCCATTAGTGAACCTCCCTTCTTTGATAATTAAGGCTAATATAACGTTTCCTTCGTCTTCTGAAAAAGAGAAGCATACTATGCCAATTTTTCTTTCCACCATTTGTTGGTAGAACCAAGTAAAGGCACATCAGAGGTGTTAAGAGAATAAAAGCAAGCAACTGTGGCCACTGGCTAGTTGGAAATATCTTCGTCCCAACAGATACCGCAGCAACCGTTGAACCTCCTACAAAGACTATATCAGCCATAAAGAGCCCTATAATTTTTACTTTGGCATAGATGTCACGTGGAACACCGTATTTTTCATCCATATATCTAATTCCTTTCTCTTAATACTTCCATCATAAGAGATAATGACATTTCCTGCGTTAAGAGGACAAACTGCCTAGCTGACAATCACGATATTTGTTATATAAAAAGTTATATATCTTTATGCATAAAAAGAGCCTCAAAGCTGAGACTCTTTAACCATATTGAAAAATTCTTCTTCTGACAAAATGATGATTGACTGCCCTTCTGCTATTCTAGACATAGCAGCCTCATATTTCTTGGAACGTTTATCAGGATCAAAGAGATTTAATTGCTTATGACCAGCAATAAGAATATCTGTTTGAGCCGAAATGTAATTCTGAACAACCGCCCCTCTACGCTCTAGAAAGGCAATTACATCTTGCCTGGTCATTGGGCGTAAACTCCCTGTAATCACAATAACCTTACCCGCAACATCAAACATTGATTTACTCCTCATTTTCATCAATCTCTGCACCGCTGATATGCGATTGACCTTGCATGTATTGACCTGCTTGCTGCATTTGGTGCTTCATGTAGTTCATTTGCTGCATCGATTGATCGAGACTACGTCTAGGAGGGGTTGAACCGCCAGTTGGTCGAGAGTTGTTGTGGGGATTATTTGGAAGTGGGCTATTTTCAATTGGATGAGTGCTTTTTTCAGATGAAGGAGCTGGGTCTTTAATTCCACCAGAGGAGTTACCAGATATTCCTGAGGGAGTTCCAGTTGGGTCACTGATGCCTCCAAAGGCTTCACCAGTTGGCTCTGTAGGCGGTGCCGTTGGATCTATAATACCTCCACCACTTGGACCGCTGTCGGTGTTGTCAGACACTTCTGCTGACTGTATGTTTGGATCAGTAATACCTCCGTCATTCGGACTACTATCGCCCTTGTCAACCACCTGGGATTCATAAGGAGCTTCAGGAGATAGTCCTTCACCACCGTACTGACCTGAAGGATTTAAAGTATACTCCCCATTATCATTAAAACCTGGTCGTGGCGGAACCGCATCATTCTTCAAACCTTTGTAGACAGCATCATGAGCAGCTTGTTCTTTTTTACCTAAATTGTCCGCTATAGCACCTGTAAAGTCTTTCGCCTTACCTACTGCTTCTTTGCCCATCACATCAGCCAGGTCTACCATGTTGCTGACACCACCTTTAGCTGCATTCCAGGCTCCTTGATCCCTAGCAGCGTTGATAGCTCCTCGAATACCGCCACCTGTCGTTGCTAGACTGTTTCCAAGGACTTTGCTCCCTGCTGCAACTGCGCCTGGGGCTTTCTTAGCCATATCAAGACCAAAACCACCCAATGCCATAGCACCGTTACCTACTGCACCCGCTCCAGTCGCAAAAGCGTTCCCCATCATCATCGCACCTAGCAATTGCTGTGCAGTGTCACTGTGGCCAGTAGAAACACCCAACCAACGTTCGATCATTGTCACTCCCTGCATGGCTGCCAGGAAAACGCCAATATATACCAAGGAGGCCGCTAGACACTGTTCCCACATGTTCAGTCCATCAAAGAAACCGCCTGAAAGTTTTGTTACTGCCGAAACCGACAAAGTTGGCAAATCTCGGAAGATTTCAAGGGTTACACGCATAATCACAACTTCAAAGAAGATACCTGCCAGTGCACCTCCCATTGTGCGTAAAAGCTCTTTATACTTCTTAGAGTTGGACAAGGAAGAGTATCCTTGGATTGGTGAAATCATGGCTTCCACCACAATATCGAAGACCGACTTAACAAACTTGATTGACATAGAAATCAGCAAGACAATCAGGATAATGTACTGCATGAACATCCCTATCCAGTTGACCTTGTACCGCATATAGACTGGCTCAAAGGCATTTAACTGACCGACAACACGGTGTTCAGTAATCGTCTCCACTCCTGTCTGACTAGCATTAAGTTTATGAAGAAATAATCCCTTTAATCCCTTTTGTTTGTCATCCATTTCATTCAACAGTTCAGAATTGGCGGCACCATAGGTAGCACCAAAGTCAATTCGTGTTGGAAAATCGCTAGTATCTCGTTTACCAGGACTATCCGTAATATTATTTACGGGTGTTGAACCTTCTTTTGGCGGCTTAATGTAGCCATAATCATCTAGGGGAAACAACTCTGTTGAAAAGTCATTGTCGATCAACACCTTGAGATCTACGATATTGTTCTTCATAGGCTGTATCGCTAAGGATGAATAATGCTTACTCCCATCTGTGCCTTCACTAGAAATCGTCTGGATATTCATCGCATCTTGGGCCATGACAGATGAAACAGTCGTCAAGGCTAGAGGAAGAACGGCCGTCACCATTGTGACTAGGAGGAAATTGGTAATCACCCCTTTATACTTGACTGGCTTTGTAAAGACTCCAGTTATCGCCGAAACAACCAGAATTAGGCTAAAGAGACTGGTTCCGACAACTTGAAACCAAAAATAGAACTGACCTATAACCGTGTTGCTATCTCCTAAGTAACCAAACAAACCAAAGAGTTTGAACATATTGTTAAAGACACGCTCAAGACTAGCTGTAATGGAATACAGAGCTTTAGCAATTCCTCCTGGAATATAAGCTAAAAAGGATAAGAAGGCTGGAATTGATTCAAGATAGCTACTCCAGTATTTATAAAAGGAAGCAAGCTTTTCCGCATTATCCCCTGTAATATTTCCATTCATCGGTCCATTAATATCTAAAAATCCTGTTTCTAGATCGTTGACCAAATCGGAAAAAGTGTCATAATTCAATTAAAGGCACCTACTTTCTATATCAGCTACCTTCATCATAAGAGATAATGAGGATTCCTGCGTTAAGGGGACAAGTTACGGGAGGCATCAAAAAAAAGCCTCAAATTTGAGACTTTTCTTTATTTAGCTTTACCTGAGAAATCATAGTAGCCAAAACTGCGTGGCTCTCGTCCTAAGTAAAAAATACGAATAGATTCTCCGCCGTCTGACAGTGCAATTTGATAAGCTCCCTCAGAATCTTTTAAAGTTGGATTTTTTTCACGACTAACAATTATTGTAAAATTATCAGTCCCCTCTAGTTCATTTGATAGTTCGTCAATTACACGCTGTGTGTCCAACGGTATATCTTCTTCAGAGACGACAGAAAAGTATTTCATGTCTCCGTAGCTATTCGTTATTGAATTATCTTTTTTATCAAAGGTTAATATATCATCCCCAGCTCTAAACGGATATCCACCGCCTGACTCCTCAGAATAACCAACGTAGCTATCCTTTAATTCAGTTTTGACAATATCTTCTGTGGATTTTTGACCACAGGCTGCCAGAACAACCAGAGCGATGCCAAGTATAAATAGACTTAGATAACGTTTCAACTTCATAGCGAACTCTCCTTGATATTTCTTGGCTTCATTATAACAGAAATATTATGTTCGCTCAATGGTTATATATTTTGTTATATAACTTTTTATTTACCTTGTTATATAACATCATCCACAAAGAAAATATCATCTTCGTCCTCATCATCGAAAACTTCAGCAATTACAGCTTGAGTCAATTCAACTGGAGAGGTGAAGCGGGCCTGGCTCAATGGTTTATTCTCCTGTCTTCTCGTAGCCAATTTAGGTGTTTCTCCATTGGTCCTCATACGGTCCGTCAGAGCTATCCGCCAATCAATAATCTTACCAAAGGTACTTTGGGCCCCTACTGCAATATCCTGCAAGTCAAGCTCTCTATGGCCACTTTCTACAGGAATATCAGCCAAGGTCATCGAATGATCAAACTCTTCTTGAAGGAACATATAGCGATACGGTAGACTGGTTTTCTCGTGTAGGAAAATTGGGTCCGTTGTTATCTTACGGCCTACATTGTCACGGCCCTTAACTCCACGTAAGATAACCGCTTCTCCTTCTTGGAGTTTGGCTAACTGTGTAGGCGTTAGAAGTTCCTGTTTTGGATTTTCAATGGCTACATTTGGATTAGCCTCATCTAGGATATTGCTTGACCGTCTGCGACGTGTGATGGTCCGAGTACCGAGGTCCTTACTAATGGAAGTGTTCGTAGTATTAGACGTTGATTTGATATAAACTGTGAGCGAACAGTTCTCCTTAATGGTTTCAGCAGTATTCTCACCGTACTTGTCAGTTAGCTGCTTGAGGTTCTGAATCCAGAGATAGTATAAGATATTTTGACCAAGACCGATTGAAATCTTGGTGTCCATATGAGGAATGGCTGGAATATTGGTGAACTCGTCTAGAATATGGAGGATGCGATTAACACATTTACGACCATTCGACAGGGCCAGCTCATAATTGGCATTAAACAGCTGATCCAGGAACAGAGATACAATACTGTTGTATTCTGTTCGGTTTGGCGGTGTGACCAGGTAAATCACTTTTGGATTATCTGAATACACAAACTCAATATCCTCTTCCTGGAGAAGACTGTCTGCTTGCTTATCTAGGATGGAGACTTTGATATAATCCAATATTGGTTTCTTCGTATACTCGTCCAGAGCAACTACCTTACCAAGTTTCTTATAAACTTTTTCAGCTGAAAATTGGAAGGTGCTATCACGAATAATAGAGTCACCATTGTTCTCATGATCAAAATCGATCGTTACTAAAAACTTATCAGGAAGTTTTGGCTCAATCACATAGGTTAGATAGCCCTCTCCATCGATAAGAGCCGTAGCTGCGTTTACGTGAACAACTTGTCTAGTTGATTTGCCCCAAGCTATTTGACTGATAATCGTAACCTTGGCCGTCTTGTGGGCGTATTCGTTACGCATAGCGACATTAGAGCTTGATCGGAACTTAATCGACAGGCGACGTGGGAAACCAACCGCTTCCAAGTCAATAGAATTTTTAGACATGAGCTTGGCAATATTGTCTTGTAAGAAGAGGTTGATTCCAGACATCATACTGGAGAAGACGTTCCCCTTGGTCTCTTCAGAGGCAAAATCTGAGGACCTGAAGTTCAAGTCTGCCATATCTCTAAACTTAGAAAACTGTTCCTGGTTAATCTTACGTAAGTTATCAAAGTAAACTGTTATTTTTGATTTCTTCTTAACTGGCTGATCACGGTCTGGATTCTCAACGATTTCTCCAAAGTCATTAACAAATACTTCTTCTGAACCCAAATCAGTTAGAAACTTGGCAATGTTACGAACAGTGACAGTGTCCCAAGCATCCGTTTCTCCATTCTTAAAGGTTTCATTAGCACGATCAATTAAAGCCATAGCAATCGCATTGAAGAGGGAAATAGACGTATCTTCCCAGTATTTTGCGTTACCATTGCCAACACCTGGTTTTGTTTTACGATAGATTGCTTCAGCGACTGCATTTACCCTTGTCTGAGTCATTTCATAGTAGCCCTTCTTTGCAGCTGCAATTGCTAGAGCTAGAGGGTTATAAGACATTGACCAGTCCATATTCTGGAAAGATAGGACATTGACATCATAACCACGTCGACGCATGGTTTTGTAAGAGGATTGATAATGCTCACCTTTCGGATCAGCCAAGACCATAGACGGCTGTATCTCAGCCCGACTATTAATATCAATTGTTGTCGTGATATGGCCCTCACCTTTACCTGAACGAGTCATACCAATACCCAGCATGTTTGTTGTGCTGTCTTCTATATAGTAGTCCCCTGAAGGTTTGGAATAGATCCCTAGTATTCTTTCTGCGTTCGTCAGATAACGGCTAAACGTACGATTTTGCCAGAGCATTTGAGAACCTAGAGTTAGTCCTGATAGGCTCTTCCTTGTTTCGTGGAGAACAGGAACCCCTCCTTCACCTAGATAGGTTTCTGTCTTGTTTGGGACCTTCTTATATTGTTGGTGGATTTCCTTGACTGTCGCGAAGCGATCATCACCTTCTTCATTGTGGTTATAGTCTCGATACTGCTCAAAGTTTACCCAAGCTGATCGCCAAGCTATCACCAAACTAACCAGAAAGATAGGCACTGCCAGAATTGGAGCAATCACAAATACCCTAGCATTGAATAGGTTTTGAATTAACAAGCTATCGATGTCAAAGCTAGCTACTAGGCTACTATCTCGCAAACTCATGACCGAGAAATAAAGAAAACGAATTGCTGCCCTTAATACAGTCACAAAATAGTTTGTGATAATAAAGGCTATGAAGCTAAACCCTATCCCCATAAGCACAAAGCTACGAACATTTTTGAAATATAGCAGAGGCTTCATTTCTTTGTCGAAACGCTTCCTGTCTGGTTGAACAAAGGGCAGTTTGTAGATGAGCCGAAAAAGAATATTCCCCAGGAGCAGGAACAAGAATGAGGGAACAATTGTTGCACATCGTTTAAAATATCGCCAGGCTTTCTTCCCTATTTCTTTTCCAGCTGAGCCCCAGTCAACCTCACGTCGATGTCTCCAGGGATGTAGCAGCGCTTCCTTTTTGTCCATGAAGTATTGTTTTATGATATCTTTATCATCTATAAAGCCTTTCATCACCTGAAGAAAGTCATGCAATGGCTTCCTGATAGTCCTAACCCCCTGGTAACAAAGATAGCTGACAAAACTGACTATGAGTATTGCATTAAAGGGATTAATCTTCGCAAGCTGGACCAGAGTGTAATAAATCGCTTCTAGCCAACTAAACACGTTGCTCACCTCGCATATCTTCTAAAAAGCGTTTGATTTTCTCACCATAAAGCGTAGAGAAAAGGAAAATTTTGAATTTCTGCTGAGAGGAAGCTAGCTGGTAACGCTCCAGATAGGAGCTAACACCTGCTTCGATGCCCAATTGAACAGTATATAGATGGCATGTTCTACCTTGCTTCAGGAAATTTTCTATTTGAAGTGAATCAGCCATCAGATCATCTGATTGATATTCTACTTGTTGCTTCATCATAAGCAACCATCCTTTCTTATATTTTTGCACACTCTTAGTCTAAGGGATATTAGCCTTTTCTGCGTTAAGGGGACAAGTAGAAACTATATATAAAAAGTTATATAACTTTTTATATATAAACAGCGGCTTCAGGACCCTGATTAAAACAAAAATAGCACGTGAGTGGTTTATCTCACATGCTACTTTGTTAGTTTAGAAGGGTTCTCCTGAATCAAATGGTTCTGGATAGTCAGTAGGCGGTGGCGGTGGAACCTGCATTCCCTGTCTACGTCTGTTGGCTGCATCCTTAGTCTCCAGAAAAGTGATCCCTCGATTCTGGTCTGGGGAAATATATTGATAGTATCGACGTTGGCCTTGACTATCTTGATAAGGCCGTTGGATAATTTCTCCCTTTACCAGGATAGGAGAACCTTTTACAAGACTTTGAGCCATCACTTCAGCTTGTTTGCCATATATCTGAACATGGAAATAACTTGGTATTGGTTTTCCTTGTTCATCTTGTAGACTTGAATCACAAACAAACTCGAATTTGAAGCTGGCATTTCCTTTAGAAGTTCTGCCGACAGCATCATCTGGAATGCTCGCTACTCTTCCGTCAGCAATAAAAGTTTGCATCTCTTCTCCTCCTCTTACTTGATACGATAATTGGCTTTGGCATGGTGTACCGTTGGCTCCTCCGAACTGGAATCTGCAACAGTCAATCCTTCTGGAGAAGCTACTTCGCTTTCCTCTACTGTCCCAGGTCCCTGGTCTGCTTCATTCAACCAGTCCATCACATGGCCATAGCGTTTAATGGCATCATACTCCGCTATCAAAAATTCTGTCTTAACGTATGGCTGCAAGGCTTTAATGCTTCCAAGTTCCTCCTCGGTAAAGAGTGCCGCCTTCGCCACGTCGGCCGTGACAGTATACACAACTTCGCCTGATAATGGATTATTATTTGTGGTTGCAGTGATAAAGCCTTTTTCCTGCAAAGGAGCCAATACATTGATTAAATAATGGCCCGTGTCAATGACCCAATCATCTGCCATGACTGCCTTCACAAACTCTTCTCGGTCATAATCACTCTGAAAAGTCAGTTCTGTATTTGCTCTGGCAATGGCATCCATTTTGACAGCATAGCTTTTCAGCTCAAGATGTGCCAAAAATCTAGCTTGTTCCTTGGTAATAACTGCTTTTTGCTGTTCTGTCATTTCTCACTCCATTTCTAGTGCTGCGATCAATTCAAATAGTACTGAAGGGCGCTTTTTATTTGTCACAAATCCGACTGGAAAATCCATCAGCTTTGTGTCTCCGTTCCTACCTGGAGTGAGGGCTACTGTCTTAATTTTACTTCGGTACTTTTCTTTAATGGAATTTCCCATCTGACTGGCTACCATCGCTGCTGACTTCTCAATATCGTGTGGAATGTAGTCCAGCTCGTCATCAAGCTCAGATTTCAAGACAAGACTTGTAATCAATCGCTTAAATTGTCTATGGTAGAGCGTAAGAACAATCCAGGCACCCACCAAATACGGCACGGAATTTACTAGGATAAGAACCCCGTCAGTCTGCCACACCAATATCCCTAACAAGGTCAGAGAGGCGCTCCAGAGAATCAACCGATATGGATACTTGATATAGCGACGGTAATCCTCGGTTACGCTTGCGACAATGCTGCCAATGACCAACAAAATAGCGGACATTCCAAGGGTTCCCCACTTGATGATTTCAGCAATCTCTTCACTTGTATAGGTCGTAACGGCATACGCTGCCGCTGCGACCAAAATAAGTGATACAAGCAAAGGTCTGACAATCTTCGTCACATTTTTTGAAAAAATCAACAGTTCTAGCATTGATTAACCTTTCTTTCGTTTGTTTCCCAAACCAACCGCTGAGAACAAAGTCATCAAACCTACTGCCAGAAGTCCCATGCTTCCTGCATCACCTGTTTCAGGCAATGCTCCCTTCTTGCTAGATGAGGTAGAAACTGGACGAGCAGCAGCTTTGGTTGTTCCTGCTGGTGCTGGTTTGTTCCCAGCCACATAGTCAACAATTTTACCTGCTACATCTACAACTGGAATAGCAACTTGTCCTGTTGTCTCAAGGGCTACTCGCTTGGCTTCTAGTTCTGCTTGGCGTTTCGCTTCCTCTTGTGCTGTAAAGCGGGCCAAAAGGATATCGTAATTTTTTTGGTCAATCGCTTGTTTTTCGAGCAAATCAGCAAGAACTGACTTCGCTTTTTCAAGCGCTTCCGCTTTTTCTGCCAAGGTAGCTTTAGCCGCATCTAATTTCGCTTGTGCTTTGGCAAGGACGTCATCAGCATTTAGCAAGTCATTCAAGCGTTTCTCGCTTGCTACTTGGTTAGATTTTGTGGTTGCAAGAGTTGACTTAGCTTTTGCAAGAGTTGATTCAAACTCAGTGACTTTAGCCTGCAAGTTTTCAAGCTCTTGCTTTTCTTTATCCAAGTTAGCTTTAACAGTTTGCAACTCTGCTTTTTGAGTTGCTAATTTAGCCTTCTTCTCATCAAGGTTAGCTTTTTTAGTCGCAACGTCGGCTGAGAAAGCATTTACCGCATCCTGTGCTGCCTTGGCACGTTCTTCAGCAGCTGTCAGGTTATCTTTAGCAGTTTGAAGTGCTGCAAGGGCTCCAGGAGTTTGTACTGTTTTATTTTGCCAGTAGGAAAGTTCCTCCTGTGCTCTTGTTTGAGCAACTAGAGCGCTGTTGTAATTGCTCTGAGCTAAGGTTTGCGCAGCTTTAGCATCAGAGTCTGCTGTTTGAGCTTTTGAGAGAGTTACTTGGGCAGTTGATTGAGCAGACTTAGCTGCCGCTAACTCATTATCAATGTTACGTGATGATAGGTTTGAAGTGGTATCAAACTTGCTAGTATCTTCAATTTGAGTATCAGATACTCCCAGGATATGAACTCGTCCAAGTGGCATTGTATTTCCAGTTGAAAACTCATAGTCAAGCTTGCTCACATCAAGACCGATATATTTGGAGTTTGTTGTGGTACGAACTCCTGCAAGTGAAGTTGAATGGCCCCAATTTGAGTCTGCATCATCAAACAGCATTTCAGAAATCGTGTTGTAGACTGCTTTCTTCAGGTCATCCATCGTAACAGTTTGTCGTGGATCAAAGTAACCAGATGAGAAGTTCTCATAGTAGTTTACGCCATCTGTGCTGTCTAATCCTTTTCTGCCTGCTGCGGCTGGGATAGCTTGCAAGTCATGGCCTAAAGATTTTGAAGTGTTTGCTACATCATCTGCAAATGAGATAGCAGACAAATTAGCAACAACAGCTGAAGTATCTACTTGTTTGCGAACTTGGTTCATCAAGTCAACCGCAAAAAGTGTCAACTCCTCACGTTGTGCTTGAGACAAGTTGTTGACATCAGAAATCACAATTTTCTTGTCGCTATCCAGTGACTTGAACTGGTTTAGCGAAACTCCTGTTGCAGAAGCGTTAGCAACTGCTGACTTGTTGCTTTCTGTTTTATCTGCTGCAAAGGCTTTGAGTGCCTCCGCATATCCTGCTGGAACTGTGATAGTGTTCTTACTAGCCAATTCTTTCGTCAAGCTGTCAACCAATTGTGTTGCTGCCGCCAAGTCTTTGTTCGCTTCTGACAAGGCTGTAGCCGCATTTTGAGCGGTCACGTTTGCTTGATCCAAGGCACTCTTAGCATTAGCCACGTCAACCCCTCTGTTTCTGAGGCTCGTTTCGCTAGCATCAAGCATGATAGTACGTGTTTTATCTGCTTCTTTAGCTGCCACCAAGTCACCTTCTGCTACTGTTACAGCCGCTCCCGCTTCAACAACGGCAAGCTCAGCTGCTTCTCTTTCTGCAATGAGTTTAGACTGCCCCGTACCGTCTAGGATAGCTTGAGCATTGTTAACTTCAGCTTGTGCTTGGTCTACATCAGCTTGCTCCTTAGAAACTGCCTTTTCTGCAGCAGCTACAACAACCTGTTGTTGATTTACTGCACCTTTTGCTTCTGTTACAGATGATTCAGCAGTTGCTACCGCTTCTTCAGCTTGAGTTACTGCTGCCTTGGTATCTGCTACCTTAGTTTCTTGTGCTGCAATCACTTCAGGTGTCGCTTCAGCTACAAGAGCCTGGGCTTCAGTAACTTCAGCCTGGGCTTGCTCTACATCGTTGCTAGCTTGACTTGCTTGCTTTTGAGCAGTTTGCTCGTTAGCTTGCGCCTTAGTCACCTCTTGCGTAGTGCCATCCAATTCTGCTTTCGCTTCTGAAACTTGTTCTGCTGTTACTACTGTATCAGCAACCTTCTCAGCTTGTACAGTTTCTGGAGCATTGTCAACTTCTGGAGTTAGTGTAGTTTCTTCTGCATAAGTTGTCACAGAACCTAATCCAAGAGTCAAGAGACCCACAGCTGCCAAACCTTTAACTAATTTCTTTTCCATTTTATCACCTATTTAACTTTCTTTATTTTTGATTTTATAGTGTGTTCCATTTTGTAAGCTAGGATCATACACCCCAGCTTTCTCTAGAATGCGTTTAACTTGCCATCCAGATAACCCGTAAGGTTCTCCATGTCGGACATGGTACCACGTTCCAACTGAAGGATTCTCTTGTTTTAACTTTTTCCAGGCAAGGTATTCGCTTACTAGAATCTCTTCTACCTCAGGAGGTTTTTCGCTCCTCGACCTAATGGTCATCTCCAAGGTTCCATCCCTACTTCTAGTGGTTTCAAGCACTGTGTACTGCTCTTCAATATATTTGGTTAATCTTGCATGAGCCTTACTGGATAGCTTGAGATGCAACTTTTTCAATAAAGCTCCCCCCTTTCTCAGTTGCTGTTATTTACCCTACACTTTTTCTAGGACAATATTATTATACACTATAAAATCTGCAAAGTCAATGATTTTTGTTTTTTTTTATCATTGACTTTTTGCAAAAAATCCAAGTCCTGTAAGAACCTGGATTTTTGCAATTAAAGGCTAGTCAACTTCAGAATCACGCTTGCGACGAGCTAAGCCAAGTCCTGCTATTGCCATGCTTGCACCGAGTGCAGCCAAAGCCATAGAGCTTTCTTGACCTGTTGCAGGAAGTGTCTGCGCACGAGCTACTGGCGTTTCTGGAGTAACAGGAGTTTCTGGGACCTCTGGCGTTTCTGCCTTAGGCTTAGGTGTGTCGGTCGTAACAATATCCTTATCTACTTCAACATCGTTAACATAGACTATCCACTCATTTTCAATATTTTCACCGTAAGTGATACGTTTCAACATTGAGTAGACATCGATCTTGATTTCTTCTCCTTCTGCTAGAAGGTCATAGAACTCAGGATTCACAGTGTACTTAACCGCCACGACTTGTCCTGTCTTTTCATCTCGAATCAACTCTTGGACAATGTAGCGAGTCAGTTCTTCATCTAGTTTAATGATTGAACCGTCTTTGAGTTTCATATCACCTGAAGCAAAGGCATAAAACTCACCGTTGTACTCGTCAAAGTTTTCATCAAAGTTTTCAATACCATAAAGTGATTTCAACTTGCCATCAATCGTTGTCTTGACAACTGGGAAAGAAAGCTTAGCTGGGTAGGTTTGACCCAATTCAATGGTACCGTCAGTCAGATCTTTATTAGAACCGATTGACTCCAGGACCTTCTTAATACCATCCAGTTTTGGCACGTTGTTTTCTACCGTATTGCCTGCGTAGCCATTTCCAAAGTCAATTTGCCATACTTTATTGCTAAAGTCTCCAATATAATCCTCTGTCTTAGCGTCAAAGGTATGGAACAGGTTCAAACCAGTGAACACGTACTTGTTAAAGTAGCCCTCAAAATCTAGACCTTTAGGAACTACAACTGAGAAATACCCATCTGGAGAAATTCTAGCAGCTTTTAGGATAGCTACAACTTCAGCATCCGCTTTTTCAAGACTTTCATAAGACCGCACTTCAAAGTCAGAAGATACATCACGGCCATCAGCTAGGGTTGTCTTCAGGGTAGAGAAGTCAAACAGAACTGTATTGTCTTGAGGATCATCAACCAGTGGTAGGAAGCCTTTGAGAATTTCTCCCTGAGTTGCTTTTAGCCCTTTATATTGATTGTTGTCTGTAACAGCGGTATAGGAATATGTTTTGTTTGGAAGTAACTGAAGACCATCCAAATTAGCTCCGCTTATCTGACCCACTTGGTAAAGGTGTTTCTCTGGCTCAATCAAGCTATCATTTGGAGTTGGTGTCTCTGGACGTGGTGTGATACGTTTGTAAACGTATGTCACTTCCATAGTTCCTTCGATAACTTCTCCAGTTTCCTGACCAATTGTCTTTTCAGGAACCAGTTCGTACTCGATTCCATCTTCAGTTGTAATCCTTCCAGGTTTGTAGTCTGTGGTATCGTAGCTTGTACCTGTTGGAACATTTGAAGAGTCTACAACGTCATTTGCGACTGTCTTTTCATCTTCGTTCACATAGTGGATAACTACGTTACCTTTTCCTGGTTCATTTTCAACCACTTTGTAGAAGTAATCAACATAGATGGTTCCGTCAGTCACCTTACCAGTTTCAGAACCAACTACTTTTGAAGTAAGTTTATACAGCTTACCTTCGTGCGCGATGACTTCTTGTTTTTGGTCCGTTGTATCATACGCTGTGCCAACTTTTGCATCTTCGAGGTCTGCTTGGTTAGGGGCAATTTTGACGTTTGTATCTACGTCAAAGTAGCGCACGACTACGTTACCGTTGTAGGTACGAGTCTCAGAACCTGGTGTGTAGATCACTGGCGTGTTAGATGTTGCAGTATAGGTCTTACCTGACTTAGTTGTCAAAGTCATTGTGTAAGCGTTCTTGTACGTCGCAGCATCATTCAATACCGTGAAGATAGCATTAAATGTCGGAAGGACGAAATCTTTAGCCAAGTCTGCGTTGACCTTGGCAAGCCCGTTTGCAGATAAAGTCACAATTGCCTTGCCAGTTTCATCATAGGAAACCAACCATTCTGGACTGAGTTTAGCGGTCTCATCTTTGAAGAGTTTTGTTCCAGCTGGGAAAGGATCTGATAGAACAACGGAAGTCATTGCTTCCCGACCAGCCTTCAGTGTCCCTGGATTGAGTACCCACGTCTCAGTTGAATTTTTCGCAACCAACTCACCATCGATGCTAGTGCCTTCAGTATTGACAACGTCTTTTGTAATCGCAGGAGCATCCTTGACCGCAACTGGATGGACCGTTGCTTTAATGGTTTTCGATTCTGGAACAGGTACATGTGGCTTCACAACTGGTGTGATTGGATTGTATACCTCTGGGGTAAATGTTTCAGGAACAAAGACTTCAGGAGAATATGGCGTAGGCGTGTATGTTTCAGGGGTAAAGACCTCTGGAGTGAACGTTTCAAACGTTGGTTCGTTTGGAATTTTAGATGGCGCTGGTGGTTCTTCATTGAACGGTGTTGGGGTAAAGGTTACCGTTTCAAGTTTTGGTGGCGTAGCAGGAACTGGTTTTAGCTTCTCTGGGGTTACTTCTTTGAGGGGTGGTAATGGAGGTAACACAGGAGCAGCAACCCTAGTATTGAAGCCAAAATAGTATGCCCCCGTGTTACCTTGTTCCGAGTTTGCCCAATTATTCACAATATCAAATGAAATATTTGTACCACTATCAACTTTTAGTACACCTGCACCATACCAACGAAGAGGTCCATCTAATGTATCCCAGTAATTATTAGGATCATTTGTAACTACCCCTCCTTTAGTACCGTCAAATCGTGCGCCTCTATCAGAGTTAGAATTATCAATAATAGAGGAGTAGATTTTATTCCCATCTTTTGCAATAGTTGAACCAACGATTGGAATAAAGGTCGTATTACTACTTGTAAGCTCCACTCCTTCACCTGTTCCTGTTCCAGAATAAGGTGAGTTTCTATTCAGGGACGAAAGACTAATAAGAGCTGGCGTATCGTTGGTAAATTCAATTATTTTCCCTGTTTCGTCATAATACTCCGCTTTAAATCCGAGTCTAGTTTCACCTGCACTTGTTAAACCATTCATTCCAACAAAGTTTATTGTTACGGTTGGATCTTGTAGGGGAGACAAATTGACAGCATCTCCTTTAGCGGTATATGTATAAACTACCTTACCAATTTTTGTGTTATTGTATGTGGAATTTTCGATACCTGTATAGGTCAGTATTAAGCTCTCCCCATCTTGTAACACAAATCCGTAATCGTTTTTATTGATGACCCCAGATGCTTCATAATGTGCATTTGGTTCAGAATTAAATTCTAAAGATTGATAGGTTAATTCTGACAAATTACCTTCTGTACCAATTTTTGACTTTATTTCAACCAATTTAGCTTGATACTCCGCCTGCAAGCGTTCATTTTCTGCTTTTGCGGCTGCCGTTGCAGCATCGTTCCGTTTCTGAATTTCATCATTTTCAGCAAGCAAGTCATTGTATTCTTTGAGAGCTTTGTCATACTCAGCCTTCAATGCCGCATTTTTTGCATCCGCTTCAGCTTGACCTTTTGCGTTAGCTTCTTCATTTGCTTTTTTACGTTCGTTATAGCCAGCCATTGCTGCTTCATCAGCTGCGATGATGGTTTCTTTGTTGGCTTCCCATTCTGCCAGAGCGTTAGCGTTACGCTCGTCAACTGCTTTTTGACCTGCCTTGTTTCGAGCATCTACTGATTCTTGACCGACCCTATTACGCTCCTCAACTGCTAACTTTTCAGCTTCAATATCATCCAGTTTAGCCTGATTGCGAGCATCTACCGCTTCTTGACCTGCCTTGTTACGTGCATCTACTGCTTCCTGGCCAGCTTTGTTCCGCTGGTCTGTTGCTTCTTGACCTTGTTTATTGGCCTCTTCAACACGTCTTGCTTCTGCTGTATTGTCTGCATCAATTTGGGCATTCGTAGCCTTTGCAGCTGCTATTTCTTCATTGTTTTCGACTTTTTCAGCTTCTGCATTTTTAACGACCGCTTCCTGATTAGCTGTATCACGTTGAGCAGCTTCAAGGCTTTCGTGGACCACTGTCTCACCCTTAGTCACTACTACACCGTTTGCCTCTGCCTCTGCAACTGCCCGATCAAGTGCTGGCATTTCAACTGGTGTTACAATTGCCCCAGTATTTGTATTGGCTTGGGCTTGCAGGTCCGTATTTTCAACTGGTGTAGCTGGCTGAACTTCAACCAGGTTAGTAGCTGGATTATCCGTTGTGACCACTGTTTCTGTCACAACTGATGTCGTTACTTCATCAGCTGATACAGTATTAGCACCTGCAACAGTAATTGCACCTGCAATTGCGATTGTTGATACGAGACCATAAGCCTTCGTGGTCACCAAACGTTGGCGTGCTTGAGTTTCTGCCGATTTGTTAAAAATTTCTTTTCTATTCATACCTTAAATCTCATCCTTTTCTGATTTTACAAGTAAATGTAGTGTGATTCTGATGTATTATTTTTGCCAGAAATGACAAAGCCGAATAATAGGAGTAAAAATCCGAGTAATGTTAGTGCGATATTCTCCACTACCCCTGTTTCTGGCAAAGTTTCCTTCTTCCCTTCTTTCGTAATGAAAGAAACGGTTCCGTTTTGATTAGTTACGCCACCAAAGTCTTCAGCTTTCCCTGTCGACCTTGTACCATCGACGTTAGCAACCGTAACAACACTATTCTCAGTACTGATAACAGTGTAGCCTTGGTCCGTTACGATTGGTTCAAAATCTTCTTCAACCGTAGGAGATGGATCTACTTGAGGCTGTAATGGTGCCGTTTGAGTGTTGTTATTTTCGGTTGCTTGTGGCGTAGTCGGTGTTGTAGGCTGGTTGTCAGTTACAACTGCCGTTGACGGTTCTGTGGTGTTTGGTTGCTCGCTTGGAGGAACAACGGTAGAGTCAGTTGGTGTCTCAGTCATCCCTGGGGTAGTTGGAGTTTCTGACTCCTTTGGTGCTTCAGGCGTTTCTGTTGTCTCACCAGAAGTTTCCGTTGGCAATGTCGGATCGACTGGAATTTCTTCCGTCGTATTCGTTGGTGTCATTGGAACAGTTGAATCAGTTGGAACAGTTGAAACATCGACAGTCGTTTCGCTCTCAGCTGGTGAATCATCCCCCGCATTGTCCGCTGGAACAGGGGTAACTGGATCAGTTGGCAGTGCCACAACTTCCGTTGCAGAAGTTTCTAAAGCGGTGTTCTCTGCATATGCAGGCTGACCATAGGTTAAGACTGCCCCCGTTGCCAACCCAAATACTACGGTTAGCTTCAGTGTGTTATTTTCATCATATAAGTCCTTGGTTCTCATATGTTGCATTTCCTTTCATTTTTATTTAAGATAACTGGTTTCCATTGGCTCTGTGGTCACCACAAAACCGTATTTACTAGATTCCGAGACTTTGACCGTGAAACTAAGGCGTAGACTTGTGGTCTTCTCCTCCTGCTTGACGGCAAGAACATAGGTAACTTGATATTCCTTAGCATCTGAATCATAAGTCATCTGCTCCAGAATCACCGATTGCAGCGTTCCTATTTTAGGGACAGTATACTTTGCATCTCCATCAGACAGAAAATCCACCAGGTTTTCTTTTTGACCAGAATAATAATTTGGTAAAAAGTAGCGACTGAAGACATCTACTTGATGCTCCGTACTTACTAAGTGCTGGGTATGCTTTAATTCTTGATAGAGATAAGCAACCTGTTCATTCTGCTTGGCCAGTTGCGTATATGCAATGATAGATGAAGCTATCCCTCCGAGAGCCAATACTCCAATAAGTCCCATGAGTAGGTACACCTTCTTCAGGGATTGTGTTTTAGGAGCTTGATGAGGGACTGTTGGAGTTGCATTCATTGAAACGCTCGATACTGGACTCGGTTGATAGGAGTTACCTAGCACCTGTTCCCCTTCTTCTGGAAAAAGTGGCAGGGCTGACTCTGGGAGCCCCAGACTAGCTTTATAAGATGGATAAATCTGGTTGATGAAATACTCACGCTTTTCCTGGTAAGTATAATGCTGAAAATCTAGTTCAGTCATAATAGATTGAATCAGTGGTAAGAGTAAATTCTGATACCTACGATCAATGATGAAAGAGCTGGCATAGACTTCCCCTTCAGAGACCGCCTCTCTTCCTTCCAGGTGGCAAATAGCCACCTTTTTCAGCTGCACCTGACCGTAAACCTCTTTTAAAGCCTGAAATAGTCGTTCTGCTTGCAGGAAGGTTAGATAAGGTAGCGACTCTTCAATGGTATGCTGGAAGGAATCTAGATACTGTTGGTCCAGTCCTTCAATAATACCAAGAAGCTCACTATCATCATCTGGAGACTTACCATCTTCCCAGATCACTTCAAGAAATAAGTCATCTGTCACCAAGCATTTATTGCTTTTCTTAAAAGGTATAAATGCCATTGTAACCACCTTACCCCTTCACAAAGTTAAAGCACCACTCAATGATACTTGGTCCAGCAGAAACAGCAATAATCGCAATAGCAATAGCTACCCAATGCTTCTTAATCCCTGCTTTAAGTTCACGACCACCGAACCCATAGATTAGACCAGTCACTACAACAGCCAATCCAAACATCACGATACCAATTCCTTGCACTTTAGTAATACCTTGTTGTGCTAACTCTTCTGTTTTTGCGAAAGGATCATCTGCATAGACGGTATTTGTCAAGATGCCTGATAGAAAGAGTGATAGACTGAGCAAGTAGTTCCTGCCTTTGGTCTTCACTTCACCGAAATAATTTGTCAATGTGTCCTTCATAGAAGCCCTCCTCGTAAAATAAGTTTATGGGGATTTTTCAATCCCAAATTTTTAATGAGTGTAATAATGTTAACTTGACTATTG
>NZ_JARQOZ010000004.1:0-55753 GCF_046032115.1 Streptococcus suis
TGAGATAAGGAAAGTCGTTAGAATCTTCTTTTGGATGATAACAAATTGGATAAAATACGAACTACGGGAATGATTTGAATAATGATTCACCTTGATTTTTCCTAGTACTTGTGCTATAATAGTGTAAATTATTTGTCGTCTGTCTTGTTTGAAATCTTGTCCAAACAAGACTTGCAGCAGTTAAATCACACTTTTCAAAGGAAGATTTAGCTGCTCTTTTTGTGTCTATTTGATGGATTTTTAGGAATTGTAATGTATTCTTAAAGATTCTAAATATTCAGAAAAAGGATGAATGGAGCCAGCTTATTGGCTGATAATTGAACTCGCTTACAACTCTGTGAAAAAAGATAAACACCTCCTCGGAGGCTTGCCTCCGTCGTCGTGTTTCCTATTTTTCTTTGAGTTGCTTACGGCTTAGTATCTTATTACAAAGGAGAAAACTTTTGGCAGGACATGAAGTTCAGTACGGTAAGCACCGTACCCGTCGTAGTTTTTCAAGAATCAAGGAAGTTCTTGATTTACCAAATTTGATCGAAATCCAGACAGATTCTTTCAAAGATTTCTTGGATTCTGGTTTGAAGGAAGTCTTTGAAGATGTACTTCCAGTATCAAACTTCACAGATACCATGGAATTGGAATTTGTTGGCTACGAATTGAAGACTCCAAAATACACTTTGGAAGAGGCACGTTCGCACGATGCCAACTATTCTGCGCCTATCTATGTGACATTCCGCTTGGTCAACAAGGAAACGGGTGAAATCAAGACCCAGGAAGTTTTCTTTGGCGAATTCCCAATCATGACTGAAATGGGTACCTTCATCATCAACGGTGCAGAGCGTATCATCGTTTCTCAGTTGGTGCGTTCACCGGGTGTTTACTTTAATGACAAAGTAGATAAGAACGGTAAAGTAGGTTATGGTTCAACGGTTATCCCTAACCGTGGAGCTTGGTTAGAATTGGAAACTGATTCTAAGGATATTGCCTATACTCGTATCGACCGTACGCGTAAGATTCCGTTCACAACGCTTGTGCGTGCTCTTGGTTTCTCAGGTGACGATGAAATCTTTGATATCTTCGGTGATAGCGAATTGGTTCGCAACACTATTGAGAAAGATATTCATAAAAATCCAGCGGATTCACGTACAGATGAAGCCCTCAAGGAAATCTATGAGCGTCTTCGTCCAGGAGAACCAAAGACAGCTGAAAGCTCTCGTAGCCTTTTGACAGCTCGTTTCTTTGACCCACGTCGTTACGACCTAGCACCTGTTGGTCGTTACAAGATTAATAAAAAACTCAACCTCCGTACTCGTTTGCTCAACCAAACACTTGCTGAGCATGTGATTAACGGTGAAACAGGCGAAATCGTCTTGGAAGCAGGTACAGTCTTGAGCCGTGATGTTTTGGACCGTATTGAAGATCAGTTTGACGAGCTCAACTTGGTGGAATATATTCCAAATGATTCCGCTGTTTTAACTGAGCCAGTTCTTTTGCAGAAATTCAAGATTGTTGCACCAAAAGATCCAGATCGTGTAGTCACTGTGATTGGTAATGCTAATCCGGCGGAAAACGTACGTACAGTAACACCTGCGGACATCTTGGCAGAGATGAGCTACTTCCTCAACTTGGCTGAGGGTCTTGGTCGCGTTGACGATATTGACCACTTGGGTAACCGTCGTATCCGTGCCGTTGGTGAATTGCTTGCCAACCAAGTACGTATCGGTTTGACTCGTATGGAACGTAACTTGCGTGAGCGTATGTCTGTTCAAGACAATGAAGTATTGACGCCAAAACAAATCATCAATATCCGTCCTGTTACAGCCGCAATCAAAGAATTCTTTGGTTCATCTCAGTTGTCAGTGTTCATGGACCAACACAACCCACTTTCTGAGTTGTCTAACAAACGCCGTTTGTCAGCCTTGGGACCTGGTGGTTTGACCCGTGACCGTGCGGGCTATGAAGTTCGAGACGTGCACTACACTCACTATGGTCGTATGTGTCCGATTGAAACGCCTGAGGGACCAAACATCGGTTTGATCAATAACTTGTCAACCTATGGACACCTCAACAAGTATGGTTTCATTCAAACACCATACCGCAAGATTGACCGTGCAACAGGTACAGTAACCAACGAAATCGTTTGGTTGACAGCCGATGAAGAAGATGCCTACATCGTAGCACAATCAACTTCACCACTTGATGAAAACAACCGTTTCGTTGATAAGATTGTTATGGGACGTCACCAAGGTAATAACCAAGAGTTCCCAGCAGATTCAGCAGACTTCATGGATGTTTCTCCTAAGCAGGTAGTTGCCGTTGCGACAGCATGTATTCCTTTCTTGGAAAACGATGACTCCAACCGTGCCCTCATGGGTGCCAACATGCAACGTCAGGCTGTTCCATTGATTGATCCGAAAGCACCTTACGTTGGTACGGGTATGGAATACCAGGCTGCCCATGACTCAGGTGCGGCAGTTATTGCCCAACATGATGGTAAGGTTGTTTACGCAGATGCGGATAAGGTTGAAGTTCGTCGTGAAGATGGTTCCTTGGATATTTACAGCATTCAGAAATTCCGTCGTTCAAACTCAGGTACAGCCTACAACCAACGTACCCTTGTGAAATTGGGTGATGTCGTTGAAAAAGGTGACTTTATCGCAGATGGCCCTTCTATGGAACGTGGGGAAATGGCTCTTGGTCAAAACCCTATCGTTGCCTACATGACGTGGGAAGGTTATAACTTCGAGGATGCGGTTATCATGTCTGAGCGTCTGGTGAAAGAAGATGTCTATACATCTGTTCACTTGGAAGAATACGAATCAGAAACCCGCGATACCAAGTTAGGCCCTGAAGAAATCACACGCGAAATTCCAAACGTTGGTGAGGATGCCCTTCGTCAGTTGGATGAAATGGGTATCATACGTATCGGTGCGGAAGTTAAAGAAGGCGATATTCTTGTTGGTAAGGTCACACCTAAGGGTGAAAAAGATCTTTCTGCTGAAGAGCGCCTCTTGCATGCAATCTTCGGTGACAAGTCACGTGAAGTGCGTGACACCTCTCTTCGTGTACCTCACGGTGCCGATGGTGTCGTTCGTGATGTGAAAATCTTTACTCGTGCCAACGGTGATGAATTGCAATCAGGTGTTAACATGCTGGTTCGTGTCTACATCGCTCAAAAACGTAAGATCAAGGTCGGAGATAAGATGGCCGGTCGTCACGGTAACAAGGGTGTCGTTTCACGTATTGTACCGGTTGAAGATATGCCATATCTTCCAGATGGAACGCCAGTTGATATCATGTTGAACCCACTCGGGGTGCCATCTCGTATGAACATCGGTCAGGTTATGGAACTCCACTTGGGTATGGCGGCTCGTAACTTGGGTATCCATATTGCAACACCAGTTTTCGATGGTGCAAGTTCAGAAGATCTTTGGTCAACCGTTAAAGAAGCGGGTATGGATTCAGATGCCAAGACCATTCTTTACGATGGACGTACCGGTGAGCCATTTGATAACCGTGTGTCTGTCGGTGTCATGTACATGATCAAGCTTCACCACATGGTTGATGATAAACTTCATGCCCGTTCAGTCGGACCATACTCACTCGTTACCCAACAGCCACTCGGAGGTAAGGCTCAGTTTGGTGGTCAGCGTTTCGGTGAGATGGAGGTTTGGGCCCTTGAAGCCTACGGTGCTTCAAACGTCCTTCAAGAAATCTTGACTTACAAGTCAGATGATGTGACAGGTCGTCTGAAAGCCTATGAAGCCATCACAAAAGGTAAACCAATTCCAAAACCAGGTGTTCCAGAATCATTCCGCGTTCTTGTCAAAGAATTGCAATCACTTGGTTTGGATATGCGTGTCCTTGATGAAGATGATAACGAAGTAGAATTGCGTGACCTTGATGAAGGTGAAGATGATGATATCATCCACGTAGATGATCTTGAAAAAGCACGTGCAAAAGCAGCAGCTGACGCAGCGGCAGCCTTTGCAGCAGAAGAAGCAGAAGACAAAGAATAATCAGATAGGAGACTAGGGGGAGGTCCTTGCTTGATTTTGTATCAACTGGGATCGCCTAGTCTGTCTGGTGCTAGTCAGTCTAGCAACTTTGTCGGTTATTCAAGAATCCGAGGTGTGACTCATCCACCTCTCACAAGAAAAGAAAGGGATTATTAGTGGTTGACGTAAATCGATTTAAAAGTATGCAAATCACGTTAGCTTCACCAAGTAAGGTTCGTTCATGGTCTTACGGTGAGGTTAAAAAACCTGAAACAATCAACTATCGTACACTAAAACCAGAACGTGATGGACTTTTTGATGAAGTGATCTTTGGTCCAACAAAAGACTGGGAGTGTTCATGTGGTAAATACAAGCGTATCCGTTATAAAGGGATCACTTGTGACCGCTGTGGTGTGGAAGTAACTCGTGCAAAAGTCCGCCGTGAGCGTATGGGCCATATTGAGTTGAAAGCTCCAATCTCACACATCTGGTATTTCAAAGGTATTCCAAGCCGTATGGGCTTGACCTTGGATATGAGCCCACGTGCGCTTGAAGAAGTTATTTACTTCGCAGCTTATGTGGTGATTGATCCGAAAGATACACCGCTTGAGCACAAGTCTATCATGACAGAGCGCGAATACCGCGAGCGTTTGCGTGAATTCGGCTATGGTTCATTCGTTGCCAAAATGGGGGCAGAAGCGATTCAAGACCTCTTGAAGCAAGTCGATCTTCCAAAAGAAATCGCAGCTTTGAAAGAAGAATTGAAAACAGCTTCTGGTCAAAAACGCATTAAAGCAGTTCGTCGCTTGGATGTATTGGATGCCTTCTACAAATCTGGTAACAAGCCAGAATGGATGATTCTCAATATCCTTCCAGTTATTCCGCCAGATTTGCGTCCAATGGTTCAGTTGGATGGTGGCCGTTTTGCCGCATCTGACTTGAACGAACTCTATCGCCGTGTAATCAACCGTAACAACCGTTTGGCTCGTCTCTTGGAACTTAATGCCCCAGGGATTATCGTACAAAACGAAAAACGTATGCTCCAAGAAGCTGTGGATGCTTTGATTGACAACGGTCGCCGTGGTCGTCCAATCACTGGACCAGGTAGCCGTCCACTTAAATCACTCAGCCACATGCTTAAAGGTAAGCAAGGACGTTTCCGTCAAAACTTGCTTGGTAAGCGTGTTGACTTCTCAGGACGTTCCGTTATCGCCGTTGGTCCAACGCTTAAAATGTACCAATGTGGTGTGCCACGCGAAATGGCTATCGAGCTCTTCAAACCGTTTGTCATGCGCGAAATCGTTGCCCGTGATATTGCTGGTAACGTCAAAGCCGCGAAACGTTTGATTGAACGTGGTGATGATCGCATTTGGGACATCTTGGAAGAAGTGATCAAAGAACACCCAGTTCTTTTGAACCGCGCACCTACCCTTCACCGTTTGGGTATCCAGGCCTTTGAGCCAGTTCTGATCGACGGTAAAGCCCTTCGTTTGCACCCGCTTGTCTGTGAAGCCTACAACGCCGACTTCGACGGTGACCAGATGGCGATTCACGTTCCATTGTCAGAAGAAGCACAAGCAGAAGCACGTATCCTTATGCTTGCGGCAGAACACATCCTTAACCCTAAAGATGGTAAACCAGTCGTAACACCATCTCAGGATATGGTTTTGGGGAACTACTACTTGACCATGGAAGATGCTGGTCGTGAAGGTGAAGGTATGGTCTTCAAGGATGCGGATGAGGCTGTTATGGCTTACCGCAACGGCTATGTTCACTTGCATACCCGTGTTGGTATTGCAACAGATAGCCTGGACAAGCCTTGGAAAGACAACCAAAAACACAAGGTCATGATGACAACTGTTGGTAAAATCTTCTTCAACGCGATCATGCCTGAAGGTCTCCCATACTTGCAAGAGCCAAATAATGCTAACTTGACAGAAGGAACTCCAGATAAATACTTCTTGGAACCAGGTTCAGATATCAAGGCTGCCATTGCAGAATTGCCAATCAACCCACCATTCAAGAAGAAGAATCTTGGTAACATCATTGCTGAAATCTTCAAGCGTTTCCGTACAACTGAAACATCAGCCCTACTAGACCGTTTGAAAGACTTGGGTTACTATCACTCAACACTTGCTGGTTTGACAGTGGGTATTGCCGATATTCCGGTCATCGACAACAAGGCTGAAATCATTGAAGAATCTCACGAACGTGTAGAACAAATCAAGAAACAATTCCGTCGTGGTATGATTACTGACGATGAGCGTTATGCAGCTGTTACAGATGAATGGCGTTCAGCTAAGGAAAAATTGGAAAAACGTCTGGTTGAAAAACAAGATCCGAAGAACCCAATCGTTATGATGATGGACTCTGGTGCCCGTGGTAACATTTCCAACTTCTCCCAGTTGGCCGGTATGCGTGGTCTGATGTCAGCTCCGAACGGACGTATCATGGAATTGCCTATCTTGTCTAACTTCCGTGAAGGTCTTTCTGTATTGGAAATGTTCTTCTCAACTCACGGTGCCCGTAAGGGTATGACGGATACGGCCTTGAAGACAGCCGACTCAGGTTATCTGACTCGTCGTTTGGTTGACGTTGCCCAAGACGTTATTATCCGTGAAGACGACTGTGGAACAGACCGTGGTCTAGACATCCGTTCCATCACAGATGGCAAGGAAATGATCGAGCCACTTGAAGAGCGTTTGCAAGGTCGTTACACTAAGAAAACTGTTAAACATCCTGAAACGGGTGCCGTTATCATTGGTCCAAACCAATTGATTACGGAAGATATTGCCCGTGAAATCGTCAATGCAGGTGTTGAACAAGTAACCATCCGTAGCGTATTTACATGTAACACCCGTCACGGTGTCTGCCGTCATTGTTACGGTATCAACTTGGCAACAGGTGATGCGGTTGAAGTGGGTGAAGCAGTTGGTACAATCGCTGCCCAATCTATCGGTGAGCCTGGTACACAGCTTACAATGCGTACCTTCCACACGGGTGGTGTAGCCTCAAACAGCGATATCACGCAGGGTCTTCCTCGTGTCCAAGAGATCTTTGAAGCTCGCAATCCGAAAGGGGAAGCGGTTATCACTGAGGTCAAAGGGGAAGTTATCGCTATTGAAGAAGATGCTTCTACTCGTACCAAGAAAGTCTTTGTTAAGGGTGTAACTGGCGAAGGCGAATACGTGGTACCATTTACAGCCCGTATGAAGGTTGAAGTTGGTGACCAAGTTGCACGTGGAGCAGCCCTGACTGAAGGTTCCATCCAACCAAAACGCTTGCTTGAAGTCCGTGATGTCTTGGCGGTTGAAACTTATCTTCTTTCTGAAGTTCAAAAAGTTTACCGTAGCCAGGGTGTAGAAATCGGCGACAAGCACATCGAGGTAATGGTTCGTCAAATGCTTCGTAAAGTTCGTGTCATGGATCCAGGTGACACAGATCTTCTCATGGGTACCCTCATGGATATTACAGACTTTACAGATGCCAATGCGGAAGTAGTTATTGCAGGTGGCATTCCGGCAACAGCTCGTCCAGTTCTTATGGGTATCACTAAGGCTTCCCTTGAAACCAACTCATTCTTGTCTGCTGCATCCTTCCAGGAAACAACTCGTGTCCTTACAGATGCTGCTATCCGTGGTAAACGTGACAACCTTCTCGGTCTTAAAGAGAACGTTATTATCGGTAAGATTATCCCAGCAGGTACAGGTATGGCCCGCTACCGTAATCTTGAACCACAAGCCATCAATGAAGTTGAAATCATTGAAGACACAGTAGCAGAAGAGCTTGCAGCAGAAGCAGAGCTTGAAGCTGTAACTGAATAAATTAAGATGGCACATCTCTCTTTTCTAGGGATGTGCTTTTTGATATTCGGAAATGAAGCGCATACATTACTTGATAAGGAATTAACAAGCAGAATGTTTTCTTAAATCAGATGATTTCGATATAATGTGTACGAAAAAGGAAGTATGTGTTATGTATCAAGTTATTAGAATGTATGGAGATTTTGAACCCTGGTGGTTTTTAGACGGTTGGGAAGAAGATATTGTTAGTAAGGTAGCCTTTGACCGTTATGAAGATGCCTATATTGCCTTTCAAAAAGAATGGGTACGGTTGTCAGAAAAGTTCCCTAAAAAGCAGAGTAAAAATGGCACAATGGTGGCTTTTTGGGACGAATCAGACCAGCATTGGTGTGAGGAATGCGATGAATATTTGCAGCGGTATCATTCGCTGATGTTGGTAGAAGCGAGAGAAAATTTACCTGCTGGTTTTATCAAGCAGTCCCTCCAGGCTAAAGTTCGTTCGTGTAAGATTAGAAACAAAGAAAAGCTCGGTTAATCCGAGCTTTTTGCATAGCAACAGTTAATATTCTAGCAATCCCTTATATAGAGCTAGGGCAGTCGCGGCCCGTGCGCCTGTTAGAACACTATACGGGACAATGTGGACAGGGGGCGTTTCTTGGGTAGCTAATACCTTTGGTTCTAAGTGGATAAGGTGTTTGAGTAGGTTTACCAATTGTTCATTCAGAAGGAGGGGGCTGTGTAGATAAATAACCTGACTATCAATGAGCATATTAAGGTTTAAAATAGACTGTGCGAGATATTTTAAGGCGGTATTGAGTAGGTGTATAGTAGCCGCATCCCCTAGTTCATAAGCTGTTAATAAGGTTTCTAAACGAATGTCTTCTGGATCCTGAACAAGATTTGGTAATAAACTCTGGTCTGCGTTTTGATACAAAAGTTGAGCTTTTCTGATAAGCCAAGTTTCCCCGGCGTAGGTTTGGAGACAACCGCGTTTACCACAGGAACACAGTTCGCCATCTGGCTGCACAACAGTATGGCCGATTTCTCCAATAATACTATTATGCTTGCCATAGATAGCTCCATTGTACATGTAGGAGCAATGCATGCCTCTTCCAAAATGAAAGAAGACAAAATTAAGGTCTTTTCCTTGATTGAAGAATAGGCGCTGGGCTAAACTCATGCAATTCACATTGTTTGAAAAATAAATAGGATAGGGAAGGGCATCAGCTACTACTTTTAAGTTAAAATGTTGCCAGAGAGGATTGTCTGTTGTGATGCGGAAATCATTAAGATAACGCCCTGGCAAGCCCATACCAATTGCGGTTAGCTTTGCTTTTTCTGGTAGGGAATCAATAAAAGGGAGAAGGAGGTCGAGGATTAGTTGGCTTCCTTCTTCTCTTATCTTTTTATTTGATAAGGTAGCAGTCTGTTCCCTCAGAAGATTTCCTTTGCTATCTGTTGCCACGATAGACAAGTATTTTTCAGAGAGTTCAACGCCAATGAGGCACGCTTTATCTTCTTCAATCCGTAGAAGGATTTTTTTCCGTCCCGCTTTGATAATCGAAGTCTCTTCTTCGCCAATTTCCCTGATGTAACCTTCTTGTATTAAGTCAGCCGTAATACTGCTGGTTGTAGCAGGTGTAATGGAAGTATTTTTAGCGATGTCAATACGGGAGATTGGCCCCTGGACATAAATTTGTTCTAAAATTTTTGAACGGAGTTTTAATTGATTTTTTGAGTGCATATAAAAAATAACTCCTTAACTACATGATGCAAATTGATTATAAAAAATTATCAAAAAAATAGCAAATGTATTGACAATCTTTTCATAAAATTATAAAATATAATCAAATAAAACAAATAAAAGGAAATAAAAGTAGTAATTGATTTCAAATTGTAATTAAAGGAGGAGATTAAATGACACGGTTGATTAGTGCTAATCCTTCGGAGATTGTCAAGATGTCTGCTAAAGAATTAAAACAGAGTATCTTGGAAAGTGAAGGGAGAGTAGTATTATCGGAAAATGTAGCGTTTCGCGAAGCATTCGTTGATGACTTAACCAATGCAGAGATTGCTAGAGCTTTTGGTGCAGATCTTATCTTGCTGAATGGAGTTGATGTGTTTTCCCCTTTTGTTAGTGGAATGGGAACTGTAACAGATACATTTGTAGCAGACTTACGCTCCTTGGTTGCCTGTCCTATTGGGGTCAATTTAGAACCAGTAGATGCAAGTTATGAGAGCTTAAAAAACAATGGTCTCGTGAAGGGGCGTCAGGCAACAGTAGAAAGCCTTCAAAGGGCTGAGGAGTTGGGCTTTGATTTTATCTGTCTAACAGGTAATCCAGGTTCAGGTGTCAGCAACCAGACCATTAGAGAGATATTGGTAGAAGCAAGGCAAATTTTCTCAGGGCTTATTATTGCAGGGAAAATGCATGGAGCGGGTATTGGTGAAACTTTGATGACGCCAGACTTGGCAGACGAGTTTTTAGCTGCTGGGGCAGATATTATTCTTATTCCAGCTGTCGGTACGGTTCCTTCCCTATCTGAAGCAGATATGCGGATGATTGTAGAGCGTGTTCATCAGCAGGGAGGTTTGGCAATGAGTGCCATCGGAACCAGTCAGGAAAGTTCGGATCCTGATACGATTAAGACGATTGCTCTTCAAAATAAAATGTGTGGAGTGGACATACAACATATAGGCGATGCAGGCTATGGTGGTCTAGCTCCGGTTGAAAATATTTATGCCCTGAGCAAGGCGATTAGAGGTATTCGGCATACCGTATCGCGTATGGCTCGTTCAATCAAACGATAAGGAGAACGATAGTGAAAAAGACAATTATGCTAGTCTGTGCAGCGGGTATGAGTACTAGTCTTTTGGTGACTAAAATGCAACAAGCGGCAACAGCAGCCGATTTAGAACGGGAAATTTTTGCCGTATCTGCCATGGAAGCAGAAGAAATTCTTGCCGATAAAACAGTAGATATTCTCATGTTAGGACCACAAGTGCGGTATATGTTAGCAGAATTCGAAGCAAAACTAGCTCCTTTAGGGATTCCAGTCGTGGCGATTTCTATGACTGACTATGGAATGATGCGAGGTGATAAGGTTCTGGAAACTGCGGAATCCTTAATGGGAGGATAAAAGATGTATCAGGAAACAGAATTAGAAGTTATTATGTCATTGATTGCCTATGGTGGGGAGGCAAAAAGTTGTGCTTTTGAGGCGATAACTGCTGCAAAAGAGGAAGATTTTACAGTAGCTCAGTCCCGAATTGCCCAAGCAGAACAGGCTTTATTGCAAGCTCACAAGGTACAGACAAGCTTGTTGAGTCAAGAGGCGTCGGGTCAGGAAATGAAGACTGGTTTGCTGATGATTCATGGTCAAGACCATCTGATGACCAGCATCTGCTTTGTTGACTTAGCAAAGGAAATTATTGCTCTGCGGAAGGAAATTGTAGAAAACAATAAAAAAGAAAGGACAGACTGATGAAAAATAGTTTGGATCGATTGCAGGAAAAACTGACACCAATTGCAGCCAAGATTGGAAATCAGAAGTTTTTAGTGGCACTTAGGGACTCGTTTGTGGGAACCATGCCTGTTATTATGACAGGTTCTATTGCTTTACTGATCAATGCCTTTTTAGTTGACCTACCAGACCAGTTTGGGATGCCTCAAATTACAGAGATGTTCCAGTGGTTGGTAGATATCAACTGGTTGGTGTTTAAGGGAAGTATCCCCATTGTTTCCTTACTCTTTATCTTTTGTTTAGGTGTAAATATTGCTAAAATTTACAAAACAGATACTACCTCAGCAGGTTTGGTGGCTTTAGCATCCTTTGTTATTTCGATTGGCAATTCCATTACCAAGACCTTTACGTTAGAAAATCTTGGAGATGTTGATTTAGCAAGTATCGTAGAAGGAGTGGCGGGCTTAGAAGTATCGGGGTCAGATTTAACAGTTACCATTGGCGGTGTCCTATCTGGTGCACAGATTAATGCAAGAGGATATTTCACAGCAATCTTCATTGGTTTTGTAGCCTCAATTGTTTTCTGTAAAGCCATGAACAAAGAGTGGGTCATCAAATTGCCAGATTCTGTTCCGCCAGGTATTGTCAAGCCCTTTATGTCCATTATTCCTGGTTTCCTAGCTATGTATACCGTGGGGATTTTCACTTATGTCTTCAATTTGTTGAGTCAAGATACCTTTATTGAATGGGTTTACAAGGTGTTACAAGTGCCTCTCCTAGGCTTATCACAAAGTTTCTTCGCAGTGATTCTGATTGTACTGCTGAACAAGTTGTTCTGGTTCTTTGGGCTTCATGGAGGAAATGTATTGGCACCTGTCATGGAGGGTTTGTTTGGGGTAGCCATGCTTGCGAACCTAGAAGCCTATCAAGCGGGAGAGGCCATTCCATATTTCTGGAACAGCGGCTCGTTTGGAGCTTATGTCTGGTTTGATGGGCTGGCACTGGTCTTGGCAATCTTTATTGTATCTAAAAACAAGCATTATAGAGAAGTTGCGAAGTTGGGTCTTGGTCCTGTTCTCTTTAATATCGGTGAGCCGGTTAACTACGGTCTCCCTATTGTTCTGAACCCGATTATGTTTATTCCATATCTTCTAGGACCATGTTTGATGACAGCGGTTGCTTATCTTGCGTCAGCTTGGGGCTTGGTTGCCCCTGTAACTCAAAATGTTACTTGGGTTATGCCTCCGATATTGTATGGATTCTTCTCGACAGCATTCGATTGGCGTTCGATTATTCTTTCAGTTGTTTGTTTGGCAATAGGGACACTAACCTATATTCCATTTGTAAAAATGGCAGACAAGCAAGTAGAATTATAATAACAAGAAAAAGCTCGGCTAACCCGAGCTTTTTCTTGTCTGAAAATACAGGGTCATGGTCTGGCTATCCAGCTCCACCTGTCCACCGATGGTAATGGTGAAAAGAGGCTGGGTATGGGCAAAGTCCAAATCATAGAGAACAGGAACTTTTTTGAGAATAGGGTGCTTGTCCAAAATCGCCAGTAAAATCTCCTCGGTCATCTTGGTTTCCTTAGGAAAACGACCAATGAGGACGGCTTGGGGATTGGGATAGTTTTGTAAGAGCGCAGCAAAATGCCTTGTAAATTCGGTATAGTGATCTTCTTCAGCTTCTTCAAGAAACAAGATGTACTTTTCGGGTTTTGGAGCGAACTCAGTACCATGTAAGAGCGCAAAAGTAGAGAGATTTCCTCCAATAGCTGTTCCGCTAGCCTGGCCTGGATTGTAGACTTTCCACTCTGTTGGGTAAAAGGTGCGAGGGGCGTCTGGTAGGTACCAAGCATCGCTAGACCATTCTGGACTCGGGGTCAGTTCATAGGAATCTTGTGTCACGGCCTTGAGCCAGGCTTCTGTTTGATACTCTTGGGCTTGCACCATTTTAAAGCTTGAATAAGCTGGCCCCATGTAGGTTTGCATGCCTGTCTTGGCGTAGATGGCATTGAGCAGGGCAGTTGTATCCGAATAACCGCAGAAAATTTTCGGATGGCGGGCAATTAGGTCAAAATCCAGATAAGGTAGCAGTTCGTTAGAGTTGAAACCGCCAATGGTTGTCAGAATGGCATCGACCGACTCATCCGCAAAGGCTGCTTCCAAGTCCGCAACACGACTGGCAATCGGAGCCGAATCGAACATATCGTTTTCAAAATAATGTTTTGAGAAAGAGAGTTTGAAGCCCAGTTCTTCCAATTTTTCCTTGGCGGCAAGATTGGCTTCAAAACCACCAATTCTTTCAATAGATGAAGAGGGGCTGACTACGCGTATGTGGTCGCCTTTTTTTAATCTTTTCATAAGAACCTCCAAGCTTTTTTATTATTTTAACAAAAAAGTATGGAAAATCAAGTTTCCTTGCGAATAGATAGGGTGAGGAGGTTTTATGATTCAAGAAAAAGCAAGAAAGATGATTGAAGAGGCGGTGGCAGATAGGATCAGTGACATCTATCTGGTTCCTCGTGGTCAGGGCTACCAAGTCTACCATCGTATCATGGACGAGCGAGAGTTTGTGCAAGACTTGGCTGAGGAGGAAGTAACAGCCATTATCAGCCATTTCAAGTTTTTAGCAGGCTTAAATGTCGGTGAAAAACGCCGTAGTCAGCAGGGTTCCTGTGATTATGATTATGGTAGCGGAGAGATTTCGCTTCGCTTATCAACTGTCGGCGATTATCGTGGCAAGGAAAGTCTGGTCATCCGCCTGCTCTATGACAATGACAAGGAACTCAAGTTCTGGTTTGAGGCGGCCGAGCGGCTTGCAGAAGAAATCAAGGGACGAGGGCTCTACCTTTTTTCGGGTCCAGTCGGCTCTGGTAAGACCACACTTATGTACCATCTTGCCAGGCTGAAATTCCCAGACAAGCAGATTTTGACCATCGAGGATCCTGTCGAAATCAAACAGGAGGACATGCTGCAACTCCAGCTCAATGAAGCCATCGGAGCCACCTACGACAATCTGATTAAACTGTCCCTCCGTCATCGGCCAGACTTGCTCATCATCGGTGAAATTCGGGATGCGGAAACCGCTCGAGCAGTCATTCGATCCAGTCTGACGGGAGCTACCGTTTTCTCAACAGTTCATGCAAGGTCTATTTCAGGTGTCTATGCCCGTATGTTGGAATTGGGGGTCAGCCCTGAGGAGTTAAACAATGCCCTTCAAGGCATTGCCTATCAACGCTTGATCGGGGGAGGAGGTGTGGTAGATTTTGCAAAGGGAAATTACCAAAACCATTCCGCAGACCAGTGGAATGAACAAATTGATCGCCTTTTTGCAGCAGGACATATCAGTCTTCGGCAGGCAGAAACAGAAAAAATTACCCTTGGCTCGCCAGCGTAAGGTCATTGAGCTTTTCAATAATCTTTTTGCTAGTGGCTTTCATCTAGGAGAGATTGTTGACTTCCTCAAGCGTAGTCAGCTTTTGGCAGATCCTTACACCCAGGTCTTGTCGGACGGTCTTCTTGCAGGAAAGCCATTTTCAAGCCTCTTAGCGGATTTGCGGTTTTCAGATGCGGTGGTCACACAGGTGGCTCTGGCAGAGGTTCATGGCAATACCAGCCTGAGTTTGAGCCATATCCAGTCCTATCTGGAAAATGTCAGCAAGGTTCGTAAAAAGCTGATTGAGGTGGCAACCTATCCGATAATCTTGCTTGGTTTTCTGCTCTTGATTATGCTGGGCTTGAAAAACTATCTTCTGCCCCAGTTGGAGGAAGGCAATGCAGCGACTATGCTAATTAACCATTTGCCGACTATCTTTTTATCTTTCTGTGGACTTAGTTTGGTGGCGGTCTTAGCTGGTATGTTTTGGTTTCGCAAAACTAACAAAATCAAGGTCTTTTCCTGCTTAGCAGCTCTGCCATTTTTCGGAAAACTCATCCAAACCTACCTGACGGCCTATTACGCCAGGGAGTGGGGGAGTTTGATTGGGCAAGGTTTGGACCTGCCGCAGATTGTGGGCTTGATGCAATCGCAGCAATCGCAACTCTTTCGGGAGATTGGCCAGGACCTGGAGCAGTCGCTTTCCAATGGTCAGAGCTTTCACGAACACATTAAGAATTACGCTTTTTTTAAGCGAGAGTTGAGTTTGATTGTCGAGTACGGTCAGGTCAAGTCCAAGTTGGGGAGCGAGTTGACAGTTTATGCGGCTGAATGTTGGGAGGATTTTTTCTCTCGGGTCAATAGAGCCATGCAGCTGATTCAACCGCTGGTCTTTCTCTTTGTGGCCTTAATGGTCGTTCTTATCTACGCAGCCATGTTGCTGCCAATTTATCAAAATATGGAGTTATAAAATGAAAAAATTAATTGAAATGAAGGTAAAAGCGTTCACTCTGGTGGAAATGTTAGTTGTTTTGGGTATTATTAGCCTGCTCTTGCTCATTTTTGTGCCAAATTTGAGTAAGCAAAAGGATGCTATTCAGAAGAAGGGGAATGCGGCTGTTATCAAAGTGGTGGAGAGTCAAATGGAACTCTATGAATTGGAACATGACAAGGAAGCAACGGTGGAGGACTTGCAAAAGGCTGGTTATATTACGCCAAAACAAGCGGAGCAGTATGCTACGGCGAAAAAATAAGGCCTTTACTCTTCTGGAAAGCCTGCTGACCTTGTTTGTTGTCAGTTTTTTAGTAGTTTCCTTATCAGGAACGGTACAAACGGCCTTTCAGTCTGTCCAGGAAGAGATTTTTCTCTGGGAATTTGAGGGCATCTATAAAGACAGTCAGAAATTGGCAGCCAGTTCCCATCAAAAAGTGAACCTTGCTATCGGTGGACAGGAGGTTACAAATGGTCATCAAGCTGTACAGGTACCCAGAAATGTAGAAGTATTGGAGGAGAAAACTATTCAATTTGAAGAAAATGGTGGAAATTCTTCTCTGACCAAGATTCGTTTTCGGCTTAGTCAAAAAACAGTCACGTATCAATTATATATAGGGAGTGGTCGTTATAAGAAAACAGAAGAATAAGGCTTATATTTTGCTAGAAAGTCTGGTTGCCCTTGCGACCTTAGTGACTATTTGCAGCTTGATTTTATCAGCTGTGGATGCAGGTCGTAGGCAACAGGCTTGGGAATTGGAACAACAGGAGGTTCTCAATCTAGCACAGATGGCTGTCCAGACTGACCAAAGTCAATTATCATTAAACGGTGTTACAGTTCAGGTTCAACGAACAGCGGATAAGATCATTGTTTTCCACGAGGGAAAGGAGGTTCTATCGGTTGTTAAAAAGTAAAATTCCTGCTTTTACTCTCTTGGAATGCTTGGTAGCCTTAGTCATCCTATCAGGAAGTCTTCTGGTCTTTGAAGGCTTGTCAAAACTGCTGGTTCAAGAGGTGCATTATCAAAATCAAACCATTCAAAAGGAATGGTTGGTCTTCTCTAGTCAATTGCGGTCGGAATGGGACCAATCGGACTTGGTCAAGGTTGAAAATGGCAAGGTCTATGTAGACAAGGATGGTCAGGCTTTGGCCTTTGGCAAGTCACGGTCGGATGATTTTCGGAAAACAAATGACAGGGGACAGGGCTACCAGCCCATGCTCTATCAGGTGGATAGTGCAGCTATTTCCCAAGAAAACCAGTTGGTGCGCATCGACTTTAGCTTTAAAAACGGAGAGGAGCGGACCTTTATCTATGCTTTTAAAGAAAAAAGTTAGGGCTGGTATCCTGCTCTACGCCCTCTTGATGCTGGCAGTTTTTAGTCTCTTGCTTCAGTTTTATCTCCACCGCCAAGAAGCCGAAAGTCGCTTAGTTCAGGTGGCAAGGCAAGAAGCGACGGCTTATATCATGGTTCAGATGGTCTTGGACCAGGTTGAAGAGGACTTGCAGAAGCGTCAAGTAGTTGCTGAAAAGGTGGCTAGCCAAACAGAAGATAAGAAAGGGGATGAAGTAGTCGCTAGTGAGACTGTTGATGAGAAGGAAGAAAAGGAGGCTCAATCAACTAGAGAAAGTCAAGAAAACGCTGAAAAACCAGCTCAAATGAGTTCTAAGAAAAAGGAGGAAAGTAAACCAATAGAGACCGAGGGAAGCATGTTGTTTCGAGAGGGTCAGGCCAGCTATCATGTTAAAAATAGAACTGTATCGGTTAACGTGAATCTAAGAAATGGAGGGGAGTATCACTATCAATTTCCGGTTAAAATATAGACATTTAGTTTATCTTTGATTACTTCGACGAGCGAGGAAACGTCGTTTCCTTATTTCCAACTTCAAACACTCCACAGGAGTGATTTGAACTCGCTTTGCCGTACTCCAGTACAGCTTGCAGCTCGTTGCCTTGTACTAAAAGCAAACTAAACGACTATAGTACCCGAGGGGAGTGGCTAGTCGCTCCCTTTTTGGTGCAAAGTTGGTGAATTTTTGATAAGATAGGAGTATGAATTTTGAAAAAATCGAACAGGCTTACGACCTGCTATTAGAAAACGTACAGACTATCCAAAACCAGCTAGGCACCAATATCTATGATGCCATGATTGAGCAAAATGCTGCTTATGTAGCTGGTCAGCATGAGACGGACCTTATTGTCAACAACAACAAGATCTTGAAACAACTAGATTTAACCAAGGAAGAATGGCGCCGTGCCTTCCAATTCCTGCTCATCAAGGCCAATCAGACAGAGCCTATGCAGTACAATCACCAGTTTACGCCAGACTCTATCGGCTTTATCCTATCTTTTCTAGTGGATCAGTTGGTTTCTACTCCAAAAGTAACGGTTCTGGAAATTGGTTCGGGGACAGGCAATTTGGCTCAGACCATTCTCAATGCCAGTCAGAAAGAATTGGATTACTTGGGGATCGAAGTGGATGACCTCTTGATTGATTTGTCAGCCAGTATGGCAGATGTCATGCAGGCAGAGATTTCATTTGCCCAGGGCGATGCGGTACGTCCGCAGATTTTGAAGGAAAGTCAAGTCATTCTTGCGGATTTGCCGATTGGCTACTATCCAGATGATCAGGTTGCCAGTCGTTATCAGGTTGCTAGTCAGACCGAGCATACCTACGCTCACCATTTACTCATGGAACAGTCCCTCAAATATCTGGAAAAAGATGGCTTTGCTATTCTCTTGGCTCCAAATGATTTGTTGACTAGTCCGCAAAGCGATTTACTGAAAGGCTGGTTACAAGAACAAGCCAATATCGTTGCCATGATTGCCCTGCCACCAAGTCTCTTTGGAAAAGCTGCCATGGCCAAGTCCATTTTTGTCCTGCAAAAGAAAGCGGCTAGACCACTAGCACCCTTTGTCTATCCCTTGCAGAGCTTGCAAGAACCAGAAGCTATTCAGAAGTTCATGGTCAATTTCAAAAATTGGAAGCAAGAAAATGCAATTTAAGTAAAAATCTGTTATACTAATTAGGAAAACGCTTTTAAAGGGGAACACTATGTCAAAAACAATTGCGATTAACGCAGGTAGCTCAAGTTTAAAATGGCAATTATATCAAATGCCAGAAGAAACTGTCTTAGCAAAAGGGATTGTTGAGCGTATCGGTTTGAATGATTCCATCTCAACAGTTAAGTATGATGGGAAGAAAGAAAGTGAAGTTTTAGATATTCCTAATCATACGGTTGCGGTTAAGATTCTCCTAGAAGACTTGCTTAAACACAACATCATCGCTGCTTACGAGGAAATTACTGGTATCGGACACCGTGTTGTTGCAGGTGGAGAGATTTTCAAAGAATCAGCTGTTATTGGACCAAAAGAGGTTGAGCAAATTGAAGAACTAAGTGCTTTGGCACCGCTTCATAACCCTGCTCACGTAGCAGCAATGCGTGCATTTGAGGAAGTACTACCAGAAGTTTTGAATGTAGCTGTTTTTGATACAGCCTTTCACACTACGATGCCAAAGCATGCCTATCTTTATCCGATTCCACAAAAGTACTATACCGACCACAAGGTTCGTAAGTATGGTGCTCACGGAACTAGCCACTATTATGTAGCGCATGAGGCAGCAAAAGTATTGGGACGTCCGATTGAGGAATTAAAATTGATTACGGCTCACATCGGAAATGGTGTATCTATTACTGCCAACTACCACGGTCAATCAGTTGACACTTCTATGGGCTTCACTCCGCTTGCTGGTCCTATGATGGGAACTCGTTCAGGTGATATTGATCCAGCGATTATTCCTTACTTGATTGCAAATGTTGATGAGTTGAAGGATGCTGCGGATGTTGTGAACATGCTGAATAAACAATCAGGTTTGCTTGGTGTATCGGGTTATTCAAGTGATATGCGTGACATTGAATCAGGTTTGGAAGCTAAGAACCCAGATGCTGTTTTGGCTTATAATATTTTTATCGACCGTATCAAGAAATTCATTGGTCAATACTTTGCGGTTCTGAATGGTGCGGATGCTATTGTCTTCACGGCAGGTATGGGTGAAAATGCACCGCTTATGCGCAATGATGTAATAGCAGGTTTGTCTTGGTTTGGTATTGAGTTGGACCCAGCAAAAAATGTATTTGGCAACTATGGTGACATTTCAACGCCAGAATCAAAAGTTCGTGTCTTGGTTATCCCGACGGATGAAGAGTTGGTTATTGCGCGTGAAGTGGAACGATTGAAATAAGAAAAACTAACAGGCAGTCGGAGACTGCCTGTTTCTCTTATAGTTTATATCTTTAGAAAGGTATAGTTTTTAGCAAGTGGTCAAAATATATAGTGTGTGATACAATAGACTGGCAAAGAAATTTGCACAGAGTAGATGGTTTGCGTCAAGTGTATGTGGATGGGATGTTGCTACATAACGAAGCTTATCGTCATTTAGTTTTTCTTTTATTACTTCGACGAGCGAGGAAACTTTGTTTCCTTATTTCCAACTTCAAACACTCCACTGGAGTGTTTGAACTCGCCTTGCCTGATTGAAACAGTCTGGGGGACTGTTTCAAGTCAATGCCTAGAAACAAGAAAGCATTGAGTTATGCCTGCGGTTTTTGATGCTAACTTTGTTCGCTTTATCTCCAACCTCCAAAGGTTCCCCGAACCTTTGGAGCGAGTACTAAAAGTAAACTAAAAGACTATATCTTTGCTTGTCTCTAATGTCTCCTAGAGTAGGAACATTGGGGTCTGGCTGAGACTAGCGCGGTAAACCATTGCATCCGCTGTCGAATACACACGACAGCTCCATTTTTTGAAAAAGGAGCATTTTTTATGGAAAAGAAGATTCCAAAACTAACGGTGCAGTTGTTGACTGCTATTGCGATGACCCTTGCCTTGGTTATGGTTGTGGAGAACTATTTCTCCATTCGGATTTCAGAAACCTTGCAGGTCCAGTTTACCTTCATTCCCAATACTATTTTGGGAGCTATTGCTGGTCCGATTTGGGCAGCTATTTTTGCGGCTATTTCAGACCCAGTCTTTGTCTTGTTTAGCGGGCAAACTGTCCTCTTCACTTGGATTTTGATTGAGGCGGTATCTGCTTTTATCTACGGCTGGTTCTTTTATCAGAAGCCGCTGAATATTAAAAACAAAGCTGATTGGCTCTATGTGGCTGGTGTAGTTGTCTTGATTCAGGTTGTGATTTCCTTTATCATGACACCGATTGCCCTCCATTTCCATTTTGGAACACCTTGGATTGTCTTGTATAGCAGTCGTTTCATAAAAGCTATTTTTGAAATTCCATTACGCATTGTCGTGACCATGCTTGTCTTGCCAAGTTTACAAAAAATACCTGAATTGGCCAAGTTAATGGGTATTAAATAAAACAGTATCTAGCAACAGGTCATCCCCCTGTTGCTGCTTTTGTAGAGAGGGAATCATGAATTATCAAGAAACTCGTCAGTGGTTATCGAATCGCCCTGCATCAGATTTAGAAAACGGGGTTGCGCGTGTCAACTGGCTCTTGGAACGCTTGGACAATCCCCAGCTTCAAGTGCCGACTATTCACTTTGTTGGAACAAATGGCAAGGGTTCGACCTTGAATGCCTTACAGTCTATCTTACGGTTTTCGGATTACACCGTCGGTCGCTTTACGTCACCGTCTATCATTGATTTTCGAGAGCAGATTGTCTTTGAGCAGGAGATGATTTCGGAGGACGATTTTGCGAGGATTGTGACAGACCTGCAACCCTTGATTGAGGATTTGGACCAGACGGCTGGTCTGGATGCCATCTCGGAATTTGAGATTGTAGTAGTGGCTATGTTTGTCTACTTTGCTCACTACCAGCGTCCCGACATTCTCTTGGTGGAGGCGGGCATGGGCGGTTTGCATGATGCGACCAATGTCCTTAATCCTCTAGCAGTAGTTTGCCCTTCTATCGGCTTGGACCATCAGGCTTTTTTGGGAGAGACCCACGCTGCCATAGCCCGTCACAAGATTGCTGTCTTACGTGAGCGGGTCCCATTCCTCTATGCGACCGACCAGCTAGAAGTGCTGGCAGTATTTGAGGAGTACGCCCGTCAGCTTCAGAGTCCGACCTATGCGGTAGGGCGGGAGATTCTTTTGGAAAATAGCAGAGCAGGTTTTGCGGTTTCAAGCCCCTTCGGCCGAGTTGAGGATTTAATATTGCTTATGCAGGGGCATCACCAGGAGGTCAACGCAGCCTTGGCGGTGACCACAGCTCAGCTCATCAGCCCTGATTTTCCAAAGATTACCAAAGAAACCATTAGCCAGGGCTTGTCCCAAGCCATCTGGCCGGGCCGTTTAGAATTAATCAAACCCACGCTCATGATTGACGGAGCCCACAATAATGAAAGCATCGCCGTCCTGACCCAGCTCCTAGAGGAAAAATATGCGGACAGAGATATTGAAATCCTCTTTGCAGCCATCAATACTAAGCCAGTGGACCAGATGTTGTCCCAGCTTAGCCAATTTGGACCTGTTAGCGTGACAATCTTTGACGATTTCAGAGCGGTGCAGCTAGAAGATTATCCGTCAGGTTACGGACGGGTGCAGACCTATCAAGAGTGGTTGGAGCGGGTGGACTTGGATAATCCCAAAAAACTTTACCTGATTACAGGCTCATTGTATTTCATTACCTATGTGAGGAAGTACATTTTAGAAGAGTTTATAGTCATTTGAATTAGCTTTGATACATCGTCACTTTCGGTTTGCCGTACTCTAGTACTGTCTGCACCTCAGTTCCTTGTCTGAAAGCTAATTCATTCGACTATATAGAAAAAAGGCTTTGCCGGGCATTCTACCTAGCAAAGTCTTTTGTTTTAATAGTTTTTAATCAAATCAACCGTTGAGCGGTCTAGCTTTTTAACGATGGCTTGCAAGAAGGCTTGGGCCTCTAAGAAGTCATCCATGCTGTAGAGAGTTTGATGGGAATGGATGTAGCGAGCGCAGACACCGATAGTTGTCGACGGAACACCATGATTTTTCAAGTGGGCTGCACCAGCATCTGTTCCACCTTTACCACAGTAGTATTGGAATTTGACCCTAGCTTCTTCGGCAGTTGTGAGGAGGAAGTCTTTCATGTTTTTTAATATGATATGACCTGGGTCGTAGAAACGAAGCAGAGTTCCGTCACCAATTTTTCCTTGGTCGCCGTAAATATCGCCAGCTGGCGAGCAATCAACAGCAAGGAAAATATCTGGATTGAACTTAGTTGTAGAAGCATGAGCTCCACGTAGACCAACCTCTTCTTGCACATTTGCCCCAGCAATCAACTGATTTGGCAAAGCTTGACCGGATAGGCTTTCTAGCAACTCAGTCACCATAAGAACACCGAAGCGGTTGTCCCAAGCCTTAGAAATGACATTTTTTCCGTTGGCTGTTAGAATGGTTTCGTTTTTGGGAACCAGGACATCCCCCGGACGAACGCCGAACGCCCAAGCTTCGTCATAATTGGCAAAACCAGCGTCGAAAATAATATCAGCGATGGCAGGCATGCCGGGAGCGTTAGCCCCACGAGAAAGATGGGGAGGCACTGAACCTGAAATGGCAGGAATGGTCCGACCGTCCTGTAGTTGAAGCGTGAAGGCTTGACTGGATACAACTAGCGGATTCCAGCCTCCCAACTCGACAACACGGAAAGTACCATCAGGTTTAATCTGACTGATCATAAAGCCGACTTCATCCATATGAGCGGCTACAAGGATACGAGGTGCGTTTTCAACAGCCGTATCTCTGATACCAAAAATTCCACCTAGTCCATCTGTTTCAATGCGGTCCACATGCGGTGTGATTTTCTGGCGGATGTGGTTGCGAACCTGTCCTTCAAATCCCGGTAGACTTTGCAATTCTGTAACTTCTTTAATTTTTTCAAAAAGAGTCATACTTTTTCCTCCATGACATGATTACTACTATTTTATCACGAAGAGCTAGACTTGTCTTGAAAATATGGGAAAATAAACAATAAACACATGATGAAATCATGCTTTCTGAAAACTGAATCGTTTTCATATGTTTGTGGAGAGTTTGTCTCAGCTGTCACAAGTCCAATGGCATTTTTGGGAAAATTCCGAGGAATTATGATAAAATAGTCAACATGAAAAAGAAAAAGACAGCCTTGCTAGCAGGCTTATTGGGGGCAGGTGTGCTCACCGCTAGTGCTCAATTTTACCGTAAAATCCAAGAAGACCGTAAAAAAGCACAGGCCTTGCAGGAGGTACGTGACTTTTTCGCTGATTTAGGAGAGATTGCCACGGTCTATGTGGATGAAACAGCTTCTACACAGACTACTCTTATCGGAGGGGTTGTGATGGAGGCAGGACAGGTATTTCTATTTGAAAATACCAAAGGTTCTATTCAATACAGGGAGGAAGAAAGATGATTTTTCCAACAAATCTTGAAGAAGTAGCTGCCTTGATTGAAGATGGCAAGCCAACTGTTTTTCTATTTGTGACGACTTGGTGTGGAGATTGCCACTATATCAAACCGCATGTGCCAGCTATCGAAGAGGCTTTTCCAGATTTCCGTTTTGTGCAACTGGATCGTGATGACTTTATGCCTTTGGCGCAGGAATGGGCTATTTTAGGCATTCCAAGTCTGGTTGTTTTGGAAAATGGTAAGGAAATCGGTCGTTTTGTCGATAAGAATCGCAAGACCAAGGAAGAAATCATGAACTTCTTATCTGGATTGGGTAGATAGATTAGCAGAGAAGCTCTGCTATGTCCAAAAGAAAGGAAAAAACATGAAGAAATCACTAGGAAAAATCCTTCTAGCGCCTGTGGTGCTAGGGTTGAGTTTAAGTTTGGCACCGCTGGCTCAAGCGGAAATTCAGACGGATGTTATCAATGAAAAATGGGGCAAGCCAACCCTGGTCTACGGTGGCGGTTTGTCAGATGCGCAGGCGACAGAGGTTAACAATCTATTTGGTATTTCGGATGTTAATCATGTCAGTCGTCAGGTAGTTGTTGGCACGGATATGGACCAATATTTAGGTACATATGGAGCAGATACAGCTTCCCTCTATTCATCTGTCTTGGTGCAAAAGCAGGATGCTGGAAAAGGGGTTGGGGTGGATATTAAGACGCCGCAGAACATCACCTTGATTACTGAGACACAGTATGCCAATGCGGCTATCACAGCTGGTGCGACGGATGTCTTGATTGATGTAGCTTCTCCGATTCAGGTGACAGGGGAGTCTGCTCTGACAGGTGTTTACAAGGCTCTCGCGGCCAATGGTGAAACAGTTGACCCGGCTCGGACAGAGGTAGCCCAACAAGAATTAACGACTGTTAACGAAGTGGCGACAGCCCATACAGGTGACACTAATTTTGATAGTTCAGCCTTGGATAAGGCAGTCGCGGAAATCAAGACTGCTCTTGCCGACTACAAACAGTCCAACGGTCAGGTAGCTTCCGAATCAGACCTCAATACTATTATCAACGATGTCTTGGCCAATAACGGTTTGGAAAATGTCATCACAGCAGATGAAGTTTCGAAATTGGTTACCTTTGCCAAAGCCTATCAGGAAACCTCTGCCATTGATTCGGCTGAGGTTGCTGCTCAGCTCAACCAGTTCAAGCAACAGGCGGAGCAACAAATTTCAGAAGCCTATAAGAATCTACAAGATTCAGGGATTTTAGAAAAAATCGGTGCCTTTTTTGAAAATCTTTGGAAAGGCTTGACCGGTCTATTTGCATAAAGGAGAAATGAAAAAGAAATGATTTTTACATATAATAAGGAACACGTTGGCGATGTTCTGATGGTGATTGTGGCTGAGGACAAGGGTCAGCCTGTCCAGTTTGAACGCAAGGGTCAAGTGGCGCGTGTTTTCCTAGAGGAAACAGGAAAAACAGTAGCTTGGAATATTTTTGAAGCATCAAGTTTGGTTGAGATTGCTGGAAATGGTCAAGTTTTCCTAACAGACGAGCAAGTTGCGACCTTGAATGCCGAATTGGCAAAAGAAGGCTTTACTGAAAGCTTGGTTAACGACAATGCTCCAAAGTTCGTAGTCGGTCAGATTGTGGAATTGGTTCCTCATCCAGACAGCGACCACCTCAATATCTGCCAGGTCAATGTCGGTGACAAAACAGTGCAAATCGTAGCTGGTGCCCCAAATGCTGCCCAAGGCTTAAAAACCATTGTGGCTCTTCCGGGGGCAATGATGCCGAGCGGTAGCCTGATTTTCCCAGGGAAATTGCGTGGTGAAGATAGCTTTGGAATGATGTGCAGTCCACGTGAATTGGCTCTGCCAAACGCACCACAAGTCCGTGGCATTATTGAATTGGACGACTCCGCAGTGGTCGGAGAAGCTTTTAATCCAGCAAAACACTGGAAGGGATAGAAAAAGAAGAATTGGTCAGTGGCCAATTCTTTTATGCTGTTTCAATTTTTCCTTCAATAGCTTGTCGGAGTTCCTCTGTCAAAGCCTGTTGTGATTTGAGTTGGAAATAGAGACTGGATAGGAAATGTTGGAGATTGAGCCATCGGAAGTAGTCCAGAGGTTCTTGGTTGGGAAAGTCTAGTTCGTTCATCCATTCTGTCAGCTCTTGGCTTGATACTTTTTCATTCAGCAGAAGGTAGACAGGGATTTGAGCCAGACGGATTTCCTCGCCAGCGGAGAAAACTTTACTTTGTTTAGTTAGACAAGTAAGAATAGCTTGCCATACCTCTTTGCTTTTTTCATTGGAAAATTGCTCATGACAGCTTGCAGCCAGAAGAAAATCTGCTCCGTGGGCAGCGGTGTGGATCCAGCCGAGTTTTTCATCAAAGCCAAACCAGTCATCTTCAATCGTCAAATAATCCAAGGCCTGTTGGAAAAGCAGTTCGTGGTCGTCAGTGCTTAAAAATGCAGAGTACTCAGAATCTTGGTCATTGTCAACAGACAGCAGAAGACAGTAAAGCAAGCAAGTAAAACTTCGCTTTAGTGTGGAACTTTCTAGGGAAAATGGCTTGGTGTCCTGTGAACCTTGAAGTAATTCCTGTGCTTGTTCTCTTGTAATCAAACCATTTAGAAAGATGTGGCAAAAACTAGCATAAACCAGTTCGTCGCGTATAGCAGGATCTGGATGACCGATGTTTTCCAGCAACCAAGCCAGTTCATCATTGGTATATGGTTTAGAGGATTGCAATTTTTCTATTAATTCTTTCATGATTTTCTTTCTTTCTTTTTATGAACTTTCTACGAATAAATAAGTAGGAGGATATAAAATGTATAATAAAGTTATTCTAATCGGTCGCTTGACGGCCCAACCTGAACTCACTCAAACCCCTAACGGTAAAAATCTGACCCGTGTAACCGTCGCAGTCAATCGACGATTTAAGACAGAAAATGGCGAACGTGAAGCGGATTTTCTCAATGTTATCTTCTGGGGCAAACTGGCGGAAACACTTGTTTCTTATGGTAGCAAGGGCAGTCTGATTTCTATTGACGGTGAGTTGCGTACCCGTAAATACGAAAAAGATGGCAGCAACCACTATGTGACGGAAATCTTGGGCAATACCTTCCAGTTGCTCGAAAGCCGTGCCCAACGTGCCATGCGAGAAAACAATACTGGCGATGACCTGGCTGATTTGGTTTTGGAAGAGGAGGAATTACCGTTTTAATATCGGTCCCAAGACCGATGGAGAATGTTGAAAAGTAGGCTATACTATAGTCAATCCTAAATATTTTTCATATCTCCTTAAAAACACCGACAAAAGTTGGTGTTTTTTTGATGTTCATTTTATATATTTCCACCATTCTACTAGCATAACAATTAGTGATAACAAAATAACGCCATAAAAGAAAAAGATGATGTAGTGAGGGTGGCTAATGAAAAATATCCAGACGAGCCAGAGTAGATAGGCGACGGGGCAAAAAGTCCAGTCTCGCTTCTCAGAGTTCGTGTCAACATCTCAGCGCAGTGGTTGATTGGCAGCTTTGTTCGTGCTACACACTCCAAATCTGACCTAATCAACTGTGCGGGGGTGGGAAAACGAACTCTTTTTGACCAGTCGAGTTCTTTCCCACTCCCCCAAAATCCTAATTTACGTTTTAAAAACCACTCTGCAAAACTTTCGTAGGCTGAAAATCGGCTTTCAAGGTAATCTGTTTTTAAATCTCTAAAAAATTTCATGAATACCCCCTAACTTGTTAAAAATAGTATAGCATACTTTACCTATAATGAATAGCTAAATTCTATCTCATACTTAAGAAGGATTTTCACGAAAAAGAATAGAATTTTCTTGACTATTTTTGACCAAGTGATACAATAGGAAATGTGAGTTAGCACTCGCGTGTAGAGAGTGCTAAAAAGACCAGGAGGTAATAGAATGTTAAAACCATTGGGCGATCGTATCGTCGTAAAAATTGAAGAAAAAGAACAAACAGTTGGTGGCTTTGTCCTTGCAGGTGCCAGCCAAGAAAAGACAAAAGAAGCAAGTGTCCTAGCGATTGGACAAGGGATTCGTACCTTGAATGGTGACTTGGTTGCCCCAGCGGTGGCAGTTGGAGATATTGTTTTGATTGATGCTCACGCAGGATTGGAAGTTAAAGACGGAGACCAAGCCGTTCACATCATCCGTGAAGCAGACATTTTGGCAATTGTAGAATAGAGGTAGAAAAATGGCAAAAGAAATTAAATTTGCAGCAGATGCACGTGAAAGCATGGTCCGTGGTGTCGATATTTTGGCTGACACAGTCAAAGTAACCTTGGGTCCAAAAGGTCGTAATGTTGTCTTGGAAAAAGCTTACGGTTCACCCCTCATTACCAATGACGGTGTGACCATTGCTAAAGAAATCGAGTTGGAAGACCATTTTGAAAATATGGGTGCTAAATTGGTATCCGAAGTGGCTTCAAAAACCAATGACATCGCTGGTGACGGTACAACAACTGCAACTGTTTTGACTCAGGCTATTGTTCGCGAAGGCTTGAAAAACGTAACTGCAGGTGCCAATCCAATCGGTATCCGTCGTGGGATTGAAGCAGCAGTTGCAACTGCAGTTGAAGCCTTGAAAGCACAAGCAAGTCCTGTATCGAATAAAGCTGAAATTGCTCAAGTCGCAGCAGTATCTTCCCGTTCTGAAAAAGTTGGTGAGTACATTTCAGAAGCTATGGAGCGCGTGGGAACAGACGGCGTTATCACCATTGAAGAATCTCGCGGTATGGAAACAGAATTGGATGTGGTTGAAGGTATGCAATTCGACCGTGGTTATTTGTCACAATACATGGTGACAGATAATGAAAAGATGGTAGCTGAACTTGAAAATCCATTCATCTTGATTACCGATAAGAAAATTTCTCATATCCAGGATATTTTGCCGCTTTTGGAAAGCATTCTCCAGACTAGTCGTCCGCTCTTGATTATTGCTGACGATGTGGATGGCGAAGCTCTTCCTACCCTTGTTCTCAACAAGATTCGTGGTACCTTCAACGTTGTTGCAGTCAAAGCTCCAGGTTTTGGAGACCGTCGTAAAGCTATGTTGGAAGACATCGCGATTTTGACAGGTGGTACAGTGATTACAGAAGACCTTGGTTTGGACCTGAAAGATGCAACCATTGAAGCACTTGGTCAGGCTGCCAAAGTTGTGGTCGACAAAGATGGTACAACCATTGTTGAAGGTGCTGGAAATCCAGAAGCTATTGCCAACCGTGTCGCTGTTATCAAGTCACAAATTGAAGGAACAACTTCAGAATTTGACCGTGAGAAATTGCAAGAGCGTTTGGCTAAATTGTCAGGCGGTGTTGCAGTGATCAAAGTCGGTGCCGCTACTGAGACTGAGTTGAAAGAAATGAAACTCCGTATCGAAGATGCCCTCAACGCAACACGTGCCGCAGTTGAAGAAGGAATCGTTGCAGGTGGTGGTACAGCCCTTGTCAATGTGATTGATAGTGTAGCAAAATTGGAATTGACAGGCGACGATGAGACAGGACGCAATATTGTCCTTCGTGCCTTGGAAGAACCAGTTCGTCAGATTGCCTATAACGCAGGTTATGAGGGTTCAGTTATCATTGATAAACTGAAGAATTCAGAACTAGGCACTGGCTTTAACGCAGCGACAGGCGAGTGGGTCAACATGATGGATGCAGGTATCATTGACCCTGTTAAAGTAACACGTTCTGCCCTTCAAAATGCGGCTTCCGTAGCCAGCTTGATTTTGACAACTGAAGCAGTCGTTGCCAACAAACCAGAACCAGCCGCTCCAGCTATGCCACAAGGTATGGATGGAATGGGTATGGGCTACTAAGAAATAGCAAAATGACACAGCTGATTGGCTGTGTTTTTTTCTTGAAAATTTCAAACATATCTATTTGACAATGGGTTTGGGATGTGGTACTATATTAGACGGTACTTTTTACTTTTGGTCTCTCAAGAGTGTACAGGGACGTGCTGACAAATGTTGCAAAAGTACACACAGATAGGGGTTGTCACCAATGCCCTATCACCAAAAATAAAAAATATATACAGGAGAATGTAGATGCCTACAATTAACCAGTTGGTACGTAAACCACGTAAGTCTAAAGTAGAAAAATCTAAATCACCAGCTTTGAACGTTGGTTACAACAGCCGTAAAAAAGTTCAAACAAACGTTTCATCACCACAAAAACGCGGTGTTGCAACTCGTGTCGGAACAATGACACCTAAAAAACCTAACTCAGCCCTTCGTAAATTTGCTCGTGTACGTTTGAGCAACCTTATCGAAGTTACTGCTTACATCCCAGGTATCGGTCACAACTTGCAAGAGCACAGTGTGGTTCTTCTTCGTGGTGGACGTGTAAAAGACCTTCCAGGGGTACGTTACCATATCGTTCGTGGTGCACTTGATACTGCAGGTGTTAACGATCGTAAGCAAGGCCGTTCTAAATACGGTACTAAACGTCCAAAAGGCTAAGAAAGGGGAAATATAAATGAGTCGTAAAAATCAAGCGCCTAAGCGCGAAGTATTGCCAGATCCATTGTATAACTCAAAATTGGTAACTCGTTTGATTAACCGTGTTATGTTGGACGGTAAACGTGGTACTGCTGCATCAATCGTTTACGGTGCTTTTGATCAAATCAAAGAAGCAACTGGTAACGATGCACTTGAAGTATTTGAAACAGCAATGGAAAACATCATGCCTGTACTTGAAGTACGTGCACGTCGTGTCGGTGGTTCTAACTACCAAGTCCCAGTTGAAGTTCGTCCAGAGCGTCGTACAACACTCGGTCTTCGTTGGTTGGTAACAATCGCTCGTAACCGTGGTGAGCACACTATGATCGATCGCCTTGCGAAAGAAATCATGGATGCAGCAAACAACACAGGTGCAGCTGTTAAGAAACGTGAAGATACTCACAAAATGGCAGAAGCAAACCGCGCATTCGCACACTTCCGCTGGTAAGATAGGATATTTTAGCGTTAAGCAAATGCTAGCCAAAATAGGAAAAGTGACGAAGAAACTTCAGTTTCTAGGAGATTTTACACCTAAAGGTAGCCACACTTGTAGTTGGCTAAAGCCAAAACAATTGTGTCTCTTTTTAGCAGACATTTGTAGCTAAAATTCAACTAAGATTAAGATACGAGGACGTATAAAACGCATAGTAAAAATAGGAAATGCGACGAAGAGTCTGTGGACTCTAGGAGGATTTACACCTAGAGGTAGCCACACTTGTAATTGGCTAAAGCCAAAACAATTGCGTCTCTTTTTTGCCAAGCGTTTAGTCCGAGTTCAGTTTCTACATTGGATATACGCAAGTTAACTGAATTTAATCTAAGATGAATGAACTTCGTTCATCTATCACAAATCGGATTGAGGCTTGCCTCAACCACTTCACACCATTAGTAAGAAATCAAGCGGGTGGGATTTGCCCACTCGCTTTTCTTAAAATATGGTATAATTAAAGTATAAAACTAAAAATATAGGAGAACAAACCTCATGGCACGCGAATTTTCATTAGAAAAAACTCGTAATATTGGTATCATGGCGCACGTTGACGCGGGTAAAACAACGACAACTGAGCGTATTCTTTACTACACTGGTAAAATCCACAAAATCGGTGAAACTCACGAAGGTGCATCACAAATGGACTGGATGGAGCAAGAGCAGGAGCGTGGTATCACTATCACATCTGCTGCGACAACAGCTCAATGGAACAACCACCGTGTAAACATCATCGACACACCAGGACACGTGGACTTCACAATCGAAGTACAACGTTCACTTCGCGTTCTTGATGGTGCGGTAACTGTTCTTGACTCACAATCAGGTGTTGAGCCACAAACTGAAACAGTATGGCGTCAAGCAACTGAATACGGTGTTCCACGTATCGTATTCGCTAACAAAATGGATAAAATCGGTGCTGACTTCCTTTACTCTGTAAGCACACTTCATGAGCGTCTTCAAGCAAATGCTCATCCAATCCAATTGCCAATCGGTTCTGAAGATGAGTTCCGTGGAATCATCGACTTGATCAAGATGAAAGCTGAAATCTATACTAACGACCTTGGTACAGATATTCTTGAAGAAGATATTCCAGCTGAATACCTTGACCAAGCTCAAGAATACCGTGAAAAATTGGTTGAAGCAGTTGCTGAAACTGATGAAGAATTGATGATGAAATACCTTGAAGGTGAAGAAATCACAAACGAAGAATTGAAAGCTGCTATCCGTAAAGCAACTATCAACGTTGAATTCTTCCCAGTATTGTGTGGTTCTGCCTTCAAAAACAAAGGTGTTCAATTAATGCTTGATGCGGTTATTGACTACCTTCCAAGCCCAGTTGATATCCCTGCTATCAAAGGTATCAACCCAGATACAGATGCTGAAGAAGAGCGTCATGCTTCTGATGAAGAGCCATTTGCAGCTCTTGCCTTCAAGATCATGACTGACCCATTCGTAGGTCGTTTGACCTTCTTCCGTGTATACTCAGGTGTTCTTAACAGCGGTTCATACGTATTGAACACTTCTAAAGGTAAACGTGAGCGTATCGGACGTATCCTTCAAATGCACGCAAACAGCCGTCAAGAAATTGAAACTGTTTACGCTGGTGACATCGCCGCTGCGGTTGGTTTGAAAGACACTACAACTGGTGACTCATTGACAGATGAAAAAGCAAAAATCATCCTTGAGTCAATCCACGTTCCAGAACCAGTTATCCAATTGATGGTTGAGCCTAAGTCTAAAGCTGACCAAGACAAGATGGGTATTGCCCTTTCTAAATTGGCTGAAGAAGATCCAACATTCCGCGTTGAAACAAACGTTGAAACTGGTGAAACAGTTATCTCTGGTATGGGTGAGTTGCACTTGGATGTCCTTGTTGACCGTATGCGTCGTGAATTCAAGGTTGAAGCAAACGTAGGTGCTCCTCAAGTATCATACCGTGAAACATTCCGCGCTTCTACACAAGCTCGTGGTTTCTTCAAACGCCAGTCTGGTGGTAAAGGTCAATTCGGTGACGTTTGGATCGAATTCACACCAAACGAAGAAGGTAAAGGCTTCGAGTTCGAGAACGCTATCGTCGGTGGTGTGGTTCCACGTGAATTCATCCCAGCGGTTGAAAAAGGTCTCGTAGAATCTATGGCTAACGGTGTTCTTGCTGGTTACCCAATCGTTGACGTTAAAGCGAAGCTTTACGATGGTTCATACCACGATGTCGACTCATCTGAAACAGCCTTCAAAGTGGCAGCATCTCTTGCCCTTAAAGAAGCAGCTAAATCAGCTCAACCAACTATCCTTGAGCCAATGATGCTTGTAACCATCACTGCACCAGAAGATAACCTTGGTGACGTTATGGGGCACGTTACTGCACGTCGTGGTCGCGTTGATGGTATGGAAGCTCGTGGTAACACACAAATCGTTCGTGCTTATGTGCCACTTGCTGAAATGTTCGGTTACGCAACTGTTCTTCGTTCAGCAACACAAGGTCGCGGTACTTTCATGATGGTATTTGACCACTACGAAGATGTACCAAAATCTGTACAAGATGAAATCATTAAGAAAAACGGTGGTAATGCTTAATTGCTAACCCAGGCAGCTTCGGCTGCCTTTTTCTATGTAAGTTCCTGCATTAAAGTATGCAAACTCTTGCAATTTTCGGTAAATAGTTATATAATAAAAACGTTGAAAAGATGCTTGTAGGCTTACAAGTTAATATTTTCACAAAAGGATTAAAAGGCTTGCCTTTTAAAATAAAGAACTCGATTTTCATAAGGAGGAAATCATTCATGGTAGTTAAAGTTGGTATTAACGGTTTCGGACGTATCGGTCGTCTTGCTTTCCGTCGTATCCAAAACGTAGAAGGTGTTGAAGTTACTCGTATCAACGACCTTACAGATCCAGTAATGCTTGCACACTTGTTGAAATATGACACAACTCAAGGTCGTTTCGACGGTACTGTTGAAGTTAAAGACGGTGGTTTCGAAGTTAACGGTAAATTCGTTAAAGTTTCTGCTGAGCGCGAGCCAGGAAACATCGACTGGGCTACTGATGGCGTAGATATCGTTTTGGAAGCTACAGGTTTCTTTGCTTCTAAAGAAAAAGCTGAGCAACACATCCACGCTAACGGTGCTAAAAAAGTTGTTATCACTGCTCCTGGTGGTAACGATGTTAAGACTGTTGTTTTCAACACTAACCACGACATCCTTGATGGTACTGAAACAGTTATCTCAGGTGCTTCATGTACTACAAACTGTTTGGCACCAATGGCTAAAGCTCTTCACGATGCATTTGGCGTTCAAAAAGGTTTGATGACTACAATCCACGCTTACACTGGTGACCAAATGGTTCTTGACGGACCACACCGTGGTGGTGACCTTCGTCGTGCACGTGCTGCTGCTGCAAACATCGTTCCTAACTCAACTGGTGCTGCTAAAGCTATCGGCTTGGTAATCCCAGAATTGAACGGTAAACTTGACGGTGCTGCACAACGTGTTCCAGTTCCAACAGGTTCTGTAACTGAATTGGTTGCAACTCTTGACAAGAAAGTAACTGCTGAAGAAGTAAACGCTGCTATGAAAGCTGCTGCTACTGAATCATTTGGTTACACTGAAGACCAACTCGTATCTTCAGATATCGTAGGTATCTCATTCGGTTCATTGTTTGATGCAACTCAAACTAAAGTTATCGAAGTTGATGGCGAGCAATTGGTTAAAGTTGTTTCATGGTACGACAACGAAATGTCTTACACTGCACAACTTGTTCGTACTCTTGAGTACTTCGCAAAAATCGCTAAATAATCCTTAGTGAAAATCGAAGAGGCTTCGGCCTCTTTTTTCATTCGTTCTTTTTGAAGATTTGTGAAAAAAATATCTTTATGTAAGAAAAAATACAGAAAATATGATACAATGGTAAAGTAAATATAATTTAAGGAGTTCTTATCTAATGGCAAAATTGACTGTTAAAGATGTAGAATTGAAAGGCAAAAAAGTTCTTGTTCGCGTGGACTTCAACGTGCCTTTGAAAGATGGCGTTATCACTAACGATAACCGTATTACAGCAGCTCTTCCAACTATCAAGTATATTCTTGAGCAAGGTGGACGTGCAATTCTTTTCTCTCACCTTGGTCGTGTGAAAGAAGAAGCTGACAAAGAAGGTAAATCATTGGCTCCTGTAGCAGCTGACTTGGCAGCTAAATTGGGTCAAGATGTTGCTTTCATCGCAGGTGCTACTCGTGGTGCTGAATTGGAAGCAGCTATCAATGCTTTGGAAGATGGACAAGTTCTCCTTGTTGAAAACACTCGTTTCGAAGATGTTGATGGTAAGAAAGAATCTAAAAACGACGAAGAACTTGGTAAATACTGGGCTTCACTTGGTGATGGTATCTTCGTTAACGATGCATTTGGTACTGCACACCGTGCACACGCATCAAACGTTGGTATCTCAGCAAACGTAGAAAAAGCAGTAGCTGGTTTCCTTTTGGAAAACGAAATTGCTTACATCCAAGAAGCTGTTGAAACTCCAGAGCGTCCATTTGTGGCAATCCTTGGTGGTTCAAAAGTATCTGATAAGATCGGTGTTATCGAGAACCTTCTTGAAAAAGCGGACAAAGTTCTTATCGGTGGTGGTATGACTTACACATTCTACAAAGCTCAAGGTATCGAAATCGGTAACTCACTTGTAGAAGAAGATAAGCTTGATGTGGCAAAAGCACTTCTTGAAAAAGCTAACGGTAAATTGATTTTGCCAGTTGACTCAAAAGAAGCTAACGCATTTGCTGGATACACTGAAGTTCGTGACACTGAGGGCGAAGCAGTTTCAGAAGGCTTCCTTGGTCTTGACATCGGTCCTAAGTCAATCGCTAAGTTTGACGAAGCTTTGACTGGTGCAAAAACAGTTGTTTGGAATGGACCTATGGGTGTATTTGAAAACCCAGACTTCCAAGCTGGTACAATCGGTGTAATGGACGCTATCGTGAAACAACCAGGCGTGAAATCAATCATCGGTGGTGGTGACTCAGCAGCAGCTGCTATCAACCTTGGCCGTGCAGACAAGTTCTCATGGATCTCAACAGGTGGTGGCGCATCAATGGAACTCCTCGAAGGTAAAGTGCTTCCAGGACTTGCAGCTTTGACTGAAAAGTAAAAATTACGACGAAAAGAGTTGGGTTACCAACTCTTTTCTGCATTTCTTGGGATAATGGGTTCATTTTACTTAAAATCATGTTAGAATAGAGATATGTTTAAAAAATATGCATTTGATCCGAAAAAGTTTAGATTGGGAATGCGGACCTTTAAATCCGGTCTAGCTGTTTTTTTAGTTATAGTGCTTTTTGGTTATATGGGCTGGCAGGGTATTCAGATTGCTGCCTTGACAACGGTCTTTAGCCTGCGTGAAGACTTTGACCAAAGTGTGCATTTCGGCACTTCTCGTGTATTAGGAAATACTATCGGTGGTTTCTATGCCTTGATTTTCTTTTTGCTAGATAGATTATTTTCTAATCATTTCTGGGTAACTGCAGTATTTGTCCCCATCTTTGTCATGTTGACTATTATGACCAATGTGGCTATGAATAACAAGGCTGGGATTATTGGTGCAGTCTCTGCCTTGCTTATTATTTCTTTGTCGATCCCTGCAGGTGATACAATCCAATATGTTTTTATACGGGTATTTGAAACATTTATTGGCGTTTTTATTGCAATTCTGGTCAATTATGATTTGAATCTTTTGAAAAAACGGTTTCAAAAGAATTGATGTCATAAAATCTAACATAGCCTATTGACCGATATAAGAATTTCCCCTATAATAGTGAGCAGAAAGGAGTTCATTATGAGAGAAAAAGAGTTTCGTCGTTCCTTAGCCATCTTTCCGATCGGTAGTGTGATGAAGTTGACAGATTTAACTGCTCGTCAAATTCGTTACTATGAAGATCAAGGCTTGATTAAGCCCGATCGCAACGAAGGGAATCGTCGCTTGTATTCTCTAAACGATATGGACTTACTTTTAGAAATCAAGGATTTTCTGGATGAAGGTTTGAATATTGCTGCGATTAAGAAGGAATATGCAAATCGGGAAGCGAAAGCTAAGGTCAAAAAACAGCAGAAAACCTTGACTGATGAAGATGTCCGTCGTATCTTACATGATGAATTCAGTCGTCAGGGACGATTTTCAAGTCCTAGTTCCATTTTCCGTTCGTCGTAATTAGCTTTTAAAATAGAGGAGAAAAATAATGACATTCACAGTGGCAGATATCAAGCGCGATATCAAAGAGAAAAACGTTACCTTCCTACGTCTTATGTTTACAGACATCATGGGAGTGATGAAAAACGTAGAAATTCCAGCAACTGATGAGCAGGTCGAAAAGGTTTTGTCAAATAAGGTCATGTTTGATGGTTCATCTATTGAAGGATTTGTTCGTATCAATGAATCAGATATGTATCTTTACCCAGACTTGGATACATGGACTATCTTCCCTTGGGGTGATGAAAATGGCCGTGTAGCTGGCTTGATTTGTGATATTTATACAACAGATGCTAAGCCTTTTGCTGGTGACCCACGTGGAAATTTGAAGAAATCGCTTCGTCACATGGAAGAGGCAGGTTTCTCTTCATTCAACCTTGGTCCAGAACCAGAATTCTTCCTCTTTAAGATGGACGAACAAGGAAATCCAACGCTTGAAGTAAATGATAAAGGTGGTTACTTTGACCTCGCACCAACGGACTTGGCTGATAATACACGTCGCGAAATCGTCAATGTCTTGACAGAGATGGGCTTTGAAGTTGAAGCGAGCCATCACGAAGTGGCAGTAGGTCAGCATGAAATTGACTTCAAATATGCGGATGTCTTAAAAGCTTGTGACAATATTCAAATCTTCAAGTTAGTTGTTAAAACAATTGCTCGTAAGCATGGTATGTATGCGACATTTATGGCCAAGCCTAAGTTTGGTATTGCTGGCTCAGGTATGCACTGCAACATGTCACTCTTTGATAAGGATGGGAATAATGCCTTCTTTGATCCAGAAGATCCTCGCGGTATGCAGCTGTCTCAAACTGCTTACCATTTCCTTGGTGGTTTGATTAAGCATGCTTATAACTATACTGCTATTACAAACCCGACAGTGAACTCTTACAAGCGTTTGGTTCCAGGCTTTGAAGCTCCTGTGTATATTGCTTGGGCTGGTAAAAACCGCTCACCATTGGTTCGCGTACCTGCATCACGCGGAATGGGAACTCGTTTGGAATTGCGCTCGGTTGATCCAACTGCCAACCCATATTTGGCTATGGCAGTGCTCTTAGAAGTTGGTTTGTCAGGAATTGAAAATAAAATTGAGGCTCCAGCGCCAGTTGAATCTAATATTTATGCCATGTCTGATGAAGAACGTCGAGAGGCAGGAATTACAGATCTTCCTTCAACACTTCACAATGCTTTGAAGGCACTTCGTAAAGATAAAGTTGTTCGTGCAGCTCTAGGTGATCATATCTATACTAACTTTGTAGAAGCCAAGAAAATTGAATGGGCAAGCTACGCAACTTACGTTTCCCAATGGGAAATCGACAACTATTTGGATATGTATTAAAAAAATGGTCCAGTGGACCATTTTTTCACGAGTCCGGAAATTGGAAAACGAGTAATGGTCCGGTGGACCATTTTTTCATGAGTTTGAAAACCAGATAGCGAATTGGGAGTGGGAAAGAACTCGACTAAGTCAAAAAGAGTTCGTCTTCCCACCCCCGCACAGTTGATTAGGTTAGATTTGGAGTGTGAAACACGAACAAATCTGCCAATCAACCACTGCGCTGAGATGTTGACACGAACACTGAGAAGTGGGCCAGGGCTTTTTGTCCAGCCTCTTGTTCATGAGCTTGAAAATTAGAGAGCGAGTAATGGTCCAGTGGAGTGAAGTAGTCTGGGAAGAGACTATTTCAGCTTGAGCTCAGAAATAGCAGGACGAGAGGATGGACATGAGCTTGAAGACGGTCTTTTTCAAGCTGGGTTATCTTGTTATACTCAATGAAAATCAAAAGTAGCCTAGGAAACGAAGCCGAAGATAGAACTGGAGTTCATCAAGGCAAGTTGACAACGGATAATTTTGATTTTCGAAGAGTATTAATATAAAATAAATACCAGAGGTTTTACCTCTGGGATTTTAGTGTGTTATCGGTCAGGCGTCAGAATCATTGGGATAATGATTGGCTCACGTTCTGTTTTTTCGTATAGGAATGGTCGTAGGGCGTTGACGATGGCACCGTTGACCGTTTGGATATTGGCATCTTTGTTGCGCATGGCAATTCGGATAGCATTGAAAAGGACACGTTGACTCTCACGGATCAGATCACCAGATTCACGCATGTAGATAAAACCGCGGCTGAGAATATCTGGACCTGCCAGAATCATCTTGGACTTGAAGTCAACAGTTGCGACTGCAAGGACGACCCCGTCTTCAGATAGGTCACGGCGGTCTTTGAGGACAGCTGCGCCGATTTCACCGATACGGTTTCCGTCCACATAGATGTCCTGAGCGTTGAAGTGCCCTGCTATGCGGGCAGAATCCTTAGTCAATGCTAGGACATCGCCGTTTTCCATGATGAAGATGTTGTCTTTTGGCACGCCTGTATCAACTGCCAGACTAGCATGGATTTTTTGCATGCGGTATTCACCATGGACAGGCATGAAGTATTTTGGTTTGATCAGGCGGAGCATGAGTTTTTGCTCTTGCTGACCGCCGTGCCCAGAGGTATGGATGTTGTTAATCTTACCATGAATGACGTCAACACCGGCTTCAATCAAGATATTGATCAGCTTGTTAACACCTGTGGTATTTCCCGGAATAGGACTGGACGAGAAGATAACTGTGTCACCCGGCTGGAGTTGAACCTGACGGTGAGTACCGTGGGCGATGCGAGATAGGGCAGCCATTGGCTCCCCCTGGCTACCTGTACAGAGAATCATGATCTCGCTGGCAGGGTATTCTTTGATTTCGTTTGGCTCGATGAAGGTATCCTTAGGCACCTTGATGTATCCGAGCTCGATACCGTTAACAATGGCTTTTTCCATGGAACGTCCAAAGACAGCGATCTTGCGTCCGGTCTTAACCGCTGCATCCGCAGCTTGTTGGAGACGGAAGATGTTGGAGGCAAAGGAAGCAAAGATGATACGTCCATGGATACCTTCAATCAGTTTCATAATGGACTGGCCGACCACTTTTTCCGAGTTGGTGAAGGTTGGGACTTCAGCATTTGTCGAGTCGGAGAGGAGGCAGAGAACGCCTTCTTCACCGAGGGCAGCCATGCGGTGAAGGTCTGCTGGCTCGCCAACTGGAGTGAAGTCGAACTTGAAGTCACCGGTACAGACGATTTTTCCTTGAGGGGTATCAACGACGATACCAAGTGGTTCTGGAATGGAGTGGGTGGTGCGGAAGAAGCTGACCTTGAGGTGCTTGAAAGTCAACTCAGTCTTATGATTGATTTCATGCAAAGTCGCATCACGGAGTAGTCCGTGTTCTTCCAATTTGCCACGGATAAGGGCGAGGGCTAATGGACCTGCATAGATTGGGACATTAGCTTGCTTGAGCAAGAAGGGAATGCCTCCGATGTGGTCTTCGTGCCCGTGGGTAATGACCAGACCTTTAACACGGTCTAGGTTTTCAACGATGTAGGAGTAGTCTGGGATAACGTAGTCGATACCCAATAGGTCATCTTCTGGGAACTTGATACCGGCATCGACGATGAGAATTTCATCCTTATACTCGATACCGTAGGTATTTTTCCCGATTTCTCCCAAACCACCGATGGCGAAAACGCCAACTTCATGAGGTTTTAGATTGACTGATGACATGGATTAAAACTCCGTAATTTTGAAATCTGCGTGCTCTTTCTCGTATTCGAGGTGCTTATCAGAGAGAAGGTCTACAAATTCGACATTGTAGGCTGGGAATTTGGTTTCAACTAGTTCCTTCACTTTGATGCGTCCCTCTCGCTCAGAAGTTGCATCCACTTCCACATAGAGAACTTGTGTTTGTTCACGGCGTGGGCTGGTCTTTGTTTCTTGATAGAATACTTTATAAATCATGTGTAGTATAGTTCCTTTCTTTTTGACTGGCAACTATGAAAAAAGCCCCAAACAGTTGGGTCTGTTTGGTAATGCCTATTCAATTTTCTCGAGTTGTCAAATTATTCAGTCTAAATGTACTCTTCATTATACCATAAAATATGCTGATGGTAAAAGGGTTTGGTAGGAAAATGGAAAAGTGTTATGGTTTTCAGAAATTAGAGCTTAATTGATAGAATAATAATGTAAATTGACAAAAATATATTTGGATATTATAATAAATGTAAGCGGATTTTCAATGCATCAAGAAAGGAGATGAGCCATGGGTACAGTACCACAAATGAATTTAGGCGAATTTTACAGGGAACTCCGTCGTTCCCGCTTGGTCAAACAAAAGGATGTTGTCGGTGGAGACTTTACAGCAGCTCAGCTATCACGCTTTGAATCAGGGAAATCCATGTTGGCAGCGGATAAGTTGATACTGGCAGTTGAAGGGATTAACATGACCATGGAGGAGTTCACCTACAAATACCATGGATATAAAGAAGCGCCCCATATTGAGCTGGCTAATCTGATTTCAGATTTGTATTACCGACAGGATAGGGATGGGCTAGAGGCTTTGTTGGAGTCAGACCTCTTGAAAGCTGAGGGCGAACTCTATGCTCGGTTAAATGGAATAGTCATCAAGGTGGCGCTGGCTGCCTTAGATGGACGAACTGATTTTGACGAGGAGGATAGGAAGTTTCTCTCAGATTATCTCTTTGCTATTGAGGAGTGGACAAGTTTTGAGCTTTATCTATTTATGAATGCACAGATGTTGTTGAATAATCGGATGTTATTGTATTTTGCTCATGACTTATGTAAGGAAGAAAAATCTTTTAATAAACTTAGGAAACATCAGGAACTTATAAAATCTACGTTACTCAATACGATTTCGGAATTATTTGATAGAGGAATATACTCTCAAGTTTCCTATTACTTAGATAAAATGGAGTCTATGATTAGTTTTAAAGATACCTTTGTAAAGATAATGGCTCGCTATTATCGTCTGCTATTGGACTATATCGAAAATGGTCGTTCAGACAAAGAAAAAGAGATAATCGAAACCTACATTCAATCTATACAGGAATTGATAGATGATCAGACAGCTTCGATTATCCGGGTTCATTTTTTAAGATTTGAGTCTTAAAAATAAGAAGTTAGGAGAATGGGGACAGGATTGGATAATGGGTCAATAACGATTGGAATTGATAGCAACAAAGCGAGTACAATAATTGATATATTCTTTTACATAGAACGCACCTCTTTTTCTTTTTAGTATAGCACAACATTTTATTTGTTAAAATGACTTACATATTTGTAAGTTTAAAAAATTGACTTACAGATTTGTAAGTGGACTTTATTTCGTTTTGAAGATGATACAATGTAGATGTACTATAAAAAGATAGGAGTAGTCTTATGAAAAAGAAGTTCTTAGCAGTTACTATGCTGTTTTCATTGGTTTTTCCAGCTTCTTTAGTGTTTGCTGAGTCTCATGGAGACCACTCTAGTCACGGAGACCATTCTGAGGCTGTTGTTATTAGTGAAATGGCTGAAGGTCAGTTGATTGTGGAGCAACAAATAGAGGTTGCAGCACAGACGGAGCCTCTATATAGTTTTGAAGAAATCTTAGATCTACCAAATGAGGCTTTTCCGAATGCGACTCCTGATGAGGTGGAGAGTATTAAAGGTATGATTGAAGCCACTATGGATTACAATCATTCTGATATGAAGGTACCGTTATCAATGGTATATATTGATAAGACCGCAGAAAATTCAGATGCAATTCTTTCAGGCGGTGGTCTTCCATACTGTTTAGATAATAATGGTTGGGGATACCAAAATTTTATTACCTCAGATTGTAACATAGCTATGGCAGTTGTTAGCCAATGTGTTTATGAATCTATCATTAAGAATCCCAATTTGCGTTACTGTAGAGCGGATTTATATAGAAATTGTTCTCCTAGGATTGGTCACAGTCCATATTGGCATAGACATTAATAAATGTGTTTGTATAAAATTAGAAGGAGTTGCAGGTTGATTCAAAAAATACTAAGACTGTTTGGGCTTGTTAGTTGTCTTCTTGCCTTGGTTTGTGCGGTGGTATTTAGAGAGGGGCTGGTTTCCAATCCACTTGGTCAATTTTCGGGTTTTCCACTTAACCACCAGCATACAGGTTGGGGAACATCGCGTTATTATCCCAACATTGATCCGACAGCAAAGCCGACTCAGGAGGTCAGAGTTGCTATCATTGACTCTGGTATAAGGGAAGAAGCGGTAGATGAGTTTTATGTTGAGGATATGCAAGTTTTTTCCACTTCAACCTCTGTCTTTGATACCATTGGTCACGGGACAAAGATTGCCAGTATCATTGGTGCTAAGAATAATCATGTGCTAACGCTGGGATTGAGCCCGGAAGCAAGATTGTTTTCCTACAAGGTAACGGATGATGACGGGACGATAAAAAATGACTACCTTGTCAAAGCTGTTCAGCAGGCTATTGAAGATCATGTTGATGTTGTGAATCTGAGTATGGTGGTGACCAATCCAAGTAAAGAATTGGAAGATGTGGTTGAAGCCTACCTTCAACAAGGTGGCTATATGGTTGTCCCAGCTTATGATTTGAAAAAGGTAGAGGCCCTAAACCCTCTTTTGACGATTGAAGGGGTTGTCTCCGTAGGTACCTACAATGAATTTTTTACGTTATTGAATCCGCAGGAAGAGATTGCTTACTACGCACCGTACTCTCAAGAAACGCTGTCAATGGAAAACAGGATTGTACGAAGCGAGGGTTCCTCTTTTAGCACGGCCTTTGTTTCGGGGACAATTGCCCACTTGCTCTCCGTCGGACAAACCGATGCAGAAATCACCAAGCAACTAGATGACTTTTTTAGTGCACGGTCTGTGAAGAGCAAGCAGTCTCCATTGTTGGCTGGTTATGAAACGCATCAAGCTTTGGTAAATAACAGCTACACAGTGCTCTCTCTATCTCTGATAGGTCTTCTTGTTTTCCAGACAATCCTAGGGATACTCACCGCGAGAAAAGAGAGTGAGGTGCGGGGTGCTTATATGCGGTACATCGTTGTAACGGACGTGTTACTGGTTATTCTTGCCTTGTTAATTTTGCCGACTCAAATGTGAGGTGTTAGATGGAATTAATTTCAATTGTGTTCGTTGTCCTTATTGTTGGAGTTCAAGTCTATTTTTCGACAAGGTACTTTGCTAAGGCTACTTCCAAGCTACAAAAAGGATTTGTCGTCGTAACGTCCCTCTTTCAAATTGTATTTTCAATCTGGTTGATGCTGTTTGTTACACTGGGATATTTCGGTAGTATTCATTTTTGATGAGATTTTTTTGCCTCCTATACTCATAGGAGGTTTTCTATATTTGAAAAATTCCCCAAGTTAGCTTACAATAGAGAGTAGCATTGTAAGGAAAGAGAAACTTATGAAAATACTAGCTTTAGACAGCTCCAACCAAGCCTTGTCGGTGGCCTTGGTGGAGGACGGTCGTTTGCAGGCGGAAACCCTGCTGGCCGTCAAGAAAAATCATAGTATCAGCCTCATGCCTGTGGTCGATTTTTTGGTGGCACAGGTGGGCTGGACGCCCAAAGACTTGGAGCGGATTGTGGTCGCTCAGGGACCTGGCTCCTACACGGGTCTGCGGGTGGCGGTGGCGACTGCCAAGACCTTGGCCTACACCCTCAAGATCGACTTGGTGGGGCTATCCAGTCTTCAGTCTCTGGTTCCGTCCAGCCTGACGGGTCTGGTGGTTCCCCTCATCGATGCCCGCCGTAACTGCGTCTATGCAGGTGTTTATGAAAATGGCAGAGCAGTCGAGGCAGACCGCTACTGGTCTTTTGAAGACTTGCTATCTAGCCTGTCTGGCAAGGCAAACATCACCTTTGTCGGAGAAGTTGAGAACTTTAAGGAGCAAATCGAGCAAGTTCTGCCAACTGCCCAGTATCAAACCAGTCTGCCGTCTGCCTATCAGCTGGCGGTGCTTGGTCAAGACTTGCCAGCGGCAGATGTCACCAGCTTTGAGCCCAACTATCTCAAACGAGTAGAGGCAGAGGAGAACTGGCTCAAGGACAACAAAGCTGGCTCAGAAAGTTATATCAAACGTGTATGATAGAGATTAAACACTACGACGGTCAGGAAAATCTGGCAGAGGCTGTTTTGGCAGTTATGCAGTCGGTCTATGACCAATCTCCATGGACCTTGGAACAGATTGCCTCTAGCATGGCTAGTCAGGATGAGGACTACTATCTGGCCTATGAGGGTCAGGAGCTAGTCGGTTTTTTGGCTGTGCAGACGGTGCTGGATGAAATGGAAATCTTGCAGATTGCTGTCAAGACTGATTTTCAGAGGTTGGGAATCGCCAGTCAACTGATGGCTGCTGTGATGGACTGGGATGGGGATATCTTCCTCGAAGTGAGGGAGTCCAATAGGGTCGCTCAGGCCCTCTATGCACGCCAGCATTTTACCAAAATAGGAAAACGAAAAGACTACTACCGCCATCCTGTCGAGGACGCGGTACTAATGAAGAGAGAACGGAATGAAAGATAGATTGATTTTGGCGATTGAGACTTCGTGTGACGAGACTTCGGTGGCTGTTTTGCGAAATGATGCGGAGCTTTTGTCCAATGTCATTGCTAGCCAGATTGCCAGCCACCAGCGGTTTGGTGGGGTGGTGCCTGAGGTGGCCAGCCGTCACCATGTGGAAGTGATTACGGCCTGCATCGAGGAGGCCTTGTTGGAGGCGGAGGTGACGGCAGAGGACCTGACGGCTGTGGCTGTGACCTATGGGCCTGGCTTGGTCGGTGCTTTGCTGGTCGGGATTTCGGCTGCCAAGGCCTTTGCCTGGGCTAATGGCTTGCCGCTCATTCCTGTCAACCATATGGCAGGGCACTTGATGGCGGCACGGGCGGTCAAGGAGTTGGAGTTTCCCCTCTTGGCCCTCTTGGTCAGCGGTGGGCACACGGAGTTGGTCTATGTGTCAGAGGCGGGTGACTACAAGATTGTCGGTGAAACGCGAGATGATGCGGTCGGCGAGGCCTACGATAAGGTGGGGCGGGTCATGGGTCTGCCCTATCCAGCTGGTCGGGTCATTGATGAGTTGGCACATGAGGGGCAAGATATTTATGACTTCCCTCGGGCTATGATTAAGGAGGATAATCTGGAGTTTTCTTTCTCAGGTTTGAAATCCGCCTTTATCAACCTCTACCACAATGCCCAGCAGAAAGGGGAAAGCTTGTCCAATGCGGACCTGTCAGCCTCTTTCCAAGCTTGTGTTATGGACATTCTCATGGCTAAGACCAAGAAGGCCTTGGAGCAATACCCTGTTAAAACCTTGGTCGTAGCGGGCGGTGTGGCAGCCAATCAGGGCTTGCGAGAGCGGTTGGCGGCTGAAATCACGGATGTGGAGGTCATCATTCCCCCGCTTCGCCTCTGCGGTGACAATGCAGGCATGATTGCCTTGGCAGCCGTTAGTGAATACAATAAGAAAAACTTTGCTGGTTGGGATTTGAATGCCAAACCAAGTCTAGCTTTTGAGAATTTGTAAAGAAAATTTTGTACATACCTAGAAACGAACTCATCACATTTTGTGGTGGGTTACTTTTTTCATTTGTGGTATACTATATATAGAAAAGTTTTTTCATTTGATTTCGAATAAAGTAAGTAGAGACAAAAAAACGGGCTCTACCACGAAAAATCAAATGAAAGGATGTGGTATATTGAGACATACCCTATTAAAACCAACACAAGATACGGTTGCCAAGAAAATTTTTCAAAACACGGAAGTGACCAAGGCCTTTATTTCAGATATTTTGGACTTGCCTGTTCAAGAAGTGGAACTGCTGGACGGTCATCAGATTCGTCTGCCAAATGATGATTTACCCAAGGGCTTTTACACTGTGACCGACATTCTAGTCAAGCTGGACGACGGGACCCAAGTAGTCATTGAAATCCAGATTGCCAAGCAAAAGACTTTCGTCAATCGTTTGTGGGCCTACATTTGTACGCAGGTGCATGATAATGTTGAAAAAATTCGGCAAGAATACGGCCACACCCACTTCACACACGAGAGAATTTACCCCGTTTACGGTATCGCTCTCTTGGAGAAAAATTATTTCGAGGATGATAAGCCCTTCCACATTTTTTCTTTGCGTGAAGAGGAGACCAATGAAGAGCTGACAGTCAAACCCAAAAACAGCTCCAAACAGCACGGTCTCTTGAAAATGGCTTTTCTGGAGTTAGAAAAATATCAGCCCGAAACCATTTCCGATTACGATGTCAAAAAATGGTTCGAGTTTTTCGGCAACCGAGATTTTACCATTCAGCCTGACAAGATTATCTCCCAGGCAGAACACGCCTTAGACTTTACAATCTGGACAAAGGAGGAACAAGACATGTGGGATAAGCAAATAGATAGCCTTGAGGTTAGTTATGCTACACTGATGACAGCATTAGAAGACGGATTTGAAGAGGGGTTGGAGCGAGGTCGTGAAGAAGTTCAAATCACCTCTGCTCGTAATTTCTTGAGGTCTGGTTTTCCAGCGGACGCAATAGCTGAAAATCTAAACCTCCCCCTCGATCGTGTTCTCCAACTTCAAAGCGAGTTGAACACAAACGCCTAACTAGAGAATTTTTTCATTTGATTTCGAATAAATAAGTAGAGACAAAAAACTGGCTCTATCACGAAAAATCAAATGAAAGGATGTGGTATTTTGAGACATACCCTATTAAAACCAACACAAGACACGGTTGCCAAGAAAATTTTTCAAAACACGGAAGTGACCAAGGCCTTTATTTCAGATATTTTGGACTTGCCTGTTCAAGAAGTGGAACTGCTGGACGGTCATCAGATTCGTCTGCCAAATGATGATTTACCCAAGGGCTTTTACACTGTGACCGACATTCTAGTCAAGCTGGACGACGGGACCCAAGTAGTCATTGAAATCCAGATTGCCAAGCAAAAGACTTTCGTCAATCGTTTGTGGGCCTACATTTGTACGCAGGTGCATGATAATGTTGAAAAAATTCGGCAAGAATACGGTCACGGTCACACCCACTTCACACACGAGAGAATTTACCCCGTTTACGGTATCGCTCTCTTGGAGAAAAATTATTTCGACGACGATAAGCCCTTCCATGTTTTTTCTTTGCGTGAAGAGGAGACCAATGAAGAGCTGACAGTCAAACCCAAAAACAGCTCCAAACACCACAGCCTCTTGAAGATGGCATTTCTGGAGCTAGAAAAATACCAACCCGAAACCATTTCTGACTACGATGTCAAAAAATGGTTCGAGTTTTTCGGTAACCGAGATTTTACCATTCAGCCTGACAAGATTATCTCCCAGGCAGAACACGCCCTAGACTTTACAACCTGGACAAAGGAGGAAAAAGACATGTGGGATAAGCAAATTGATAGCCTTGAGGTTAGCTACGCCACTTTGGTGACTGCACAGGAGGAAGCACGAGAAGAACTTCAAATCACCTCTGCACGTAATTTATTGTTAGCTGGAGTTAATATTGATATCATATCGAACAGTTTAAACCTCCCTCTCGAGCGAGTTCTTCAACTTCAAAGTGAGTTGAACGCAAATAGCTAACATCTGCTCTCCATATAACCCGAAACCATTTCCGATTACGATGTCAAAAAATGGTTCGAGTTTTTCGGCAATCGTGACTTTACCATTCAACCCGACAAGATAGAACATGCCCTGAAATTTACAGAATCTATCAACTCCCTCGGAAACTGCTTATTTCGAGGTTTTTTGTGTTTTGTACTAGTATAGCCAGATGAATCAAAAACAGGACGCATCTATGTTTGTAAATTTGAGAATCCTACAGTTATAGTCGTTTAGTTTTCTTTTAGTACAAGGCAACGAGCTGCAGGCTGTACTGGAGTGCGGCAAAGCGAGTTAACGAAGTAATCAAAGATAAACTAAATGACTATATTTTGGGAGTGGGCTACTGATACGATAACCTAAAACTGTCCCTTTCTTAATTCAATCCCCTGTATTCACCATAACCAACCTCGATATGTAAAGATATAAAAGTATACAACTTACATATATATCCAACCACCAACATCCTTCCCTTATCTGAACCAATATATCCATGCCCCTTTTTCTACTCAAACATACATATCCAAGCGACACCATCTTTTCCACTCCCACCTATACCTCCATGATCTCACCCTTTTGTAGATACTCATATATCCAAGTCTCCATCATCAACACACAACTCCTAAATCTCCCGGCACTCTTCTTGGACATATATATCAAAGCATCTACCTGTCCCTCCATCCGTCAATACATATCCATGCACCACCACCCCGCTCCACCCCTCTGCTAGCATATATATATGCAACACCATTCTTCTTCTGCTTAAACGCATACATCCAATCACCACCCCCCTCTCTCTCCTTCCTACATGGAGCTCCGACCCTTCTTGTTCGCTCTTTTTTGGAAAATACACAAAAGAATACAGAAAACATTCGGAAAACGATGTTAACCACCCAAGAAAACAAGACACCCATTTTCAGAAAAATAACATGAAAACGCGCTCAGAAAACCAAGTCAAATTCTAACTGTAAAATTTTTACAAAAAAAGTTAAAATACACGAGAATTCCAAGCATTTTTCTTGCTTTTTCAGATATAATTGTGCTATAATTTAATCGTTATACTTATGTAGATTTTTGCAGAGCAATTGTTACTGATGACCGACAAACCATGTTCGGAAATGAGCATACCGCAGAAGATACCTCCCCTGCTAACTTTTTAAAGCAGGGGGGGGTATTTTTGTTTGGCTTAAAGTATGATGATATCCTAATAGCTACACATAGTATAACTTATTATAATATTGGAGGAAATTCATGTCTAGTAAAGATATGTTTAGAAAGGAACAACGTTTTTCTTTTCGTAAGTTTAGCTTTGGTTTAGCTTCGGCGGTCATTGCTAACGTGATTTTTGGAGGAGCAATCGCAAGTAGCCCTATTGTGCATGCGAACACAGCAGAACCGACATCAACAGTTGTACCAAGCGAGCGGTTAGCCTCAGTGTCCTACACAGTAAATGTGGTGGATCAAGCAGGCACAGTTATCAATACGCAAACAAAAAATGTTTCAGTTCAAACAACAGAAGCAACAGCCGTAGCAACCGCTAATTTGACAACTGATCTTGTCCCAGAAGGGTACGCACTTGTATCAGGTTTGGGTCAAGAAACAGTTACTGAAAATGCTGAAAATGTATTTACAGTTGTCGTTGAGAAAGCAACTTCAGAAGTAGCATCAACTGAGGATTCGGCAGCAGTTTCAGCATCTGAAACCTCGACAACGGCAGCAACTTCAGAAGAGACATCAACAGCGACTTCTGAAACAGTAAGCTCAACAACTGTAGCAGCATCTGAAACTTCAACAAAAGCAACTTCAGAAGTAGCGAATACTGCTGCGGTTGCTGCAGCAGCCGCTGAGACAGTTCCTAACAAAACAGAACGTACAGCATACCTTAGCTACATCACGCATTACGTCAATGAAGCAAACGAAACTGTTGACAGAAGAGGTCACCTTGTAGCTGTAACAACGACTGATGATACTGCTAAAAAACAAGTAACAGTTTCAGCATCTGAGAATATGCCTTCTGGTTACGAATTGGCTCAAGATAAGGCAGAAGTGGTTCTTCAATTGGTTGAAAAACAAACAAACGTCTTGGTATTTGCTGTTACCAAAAAATCTAAAGAAGAAGAGATTGCAGAATCACAATTGTCAAACCGTGATGTCTTGATGCGATTGTCTTTAGAAGCAGACTTACTTGCGGACGAGGCACTACGCCAAGTAGCGAAAGAGCAAGCCGGTAACACTGCCCTTGAAACAGCTGCTAACGATACAAAAGCCGCAGCAACAGCAGCTAACCAAGTCTTGGCAAATGCAGCTGCAACAGAAGTAGAACTCGATGCCCAAATCGACACAGTACGCACAAGCACACAAAACCTTGCGGCTGAAATGTTGAAAGTCGATAAAGATGGAATCTTGACGGCGATGTTGGATGCGACTCAAGTGTCACGCCCAGATAGCTACTCAGAAGTTGGTACTGAGGCAGGTCCTTTCCACCAAAATAAACCGAATCTTACGAGATATCTCTTTGTCTTCGGTACTTCAGAGGGAGATACTGAAGATGCCTGGGGAGCGAAAGGAACACCACCAGTTGCTGATAAAATAAATGCATCACGTGCTCTTGTACCTGCAGGAACAATCACAAATATTGTCTATAATGACGGTACTAGTAACCTTACCAATGGCACTTTGGGAAGTAACTTGACAATGGACACTGATGGCTTCCTTAACGGTTCATACAACCATACAGCAGGTGGTGCTTACACTCGTAAGTTACTTGTGACTACTGATACAGGTACTCAAAGAAGTAATGACTTCACAACCTATGCTTACACGGATAAAGCATCTAGCGAACCAGTTAAGAAATTGGAAGGCCAAACATTAACTCAGGATGAAGTATTTGGCAAGATGGCAATCGCTACTACAAGTACGCGTTTCCCAAATACTGGTAAAAACATTCCAACAGTTCCTACTGATGAATACACTCGTACAATCGTAGGTTACCGTCTTGTAACTGAAGATGCCTATGGTAACGTTACAAAGGGCGAACTTGTTGAACAAACTGACCTTGCTCAATTCCCAACTGACAAAGACTACCAAGTTAAAGTTAAAACAACCAACGTTTATGGTCAAACTATCTACAACTGGGTAAAAGTTGATTACAACTTGAAAGCAACTATCCCTACAATTGGTGATCTTCCTAATAAAGTGAATGATCAGTATGTGAATGCTAAGGAAACCGATCCCAAAGCCTTTCGTGTCGTACATGTTTTTGGTAATGTTACAGGGACTACAGAAACTGGAGTAAATGGGGAAAAAGCACCAGTTATCGATCCTACTCAAGCAACCAAAACCTTCCCAATCACAGACCCAGAAAATGATACCGTAACGATTACATATGATATTCCAGCAGACATTAAAACTTATGATTTGGATGACCCAAGTGCAACAACTTACAATAATAACAGTACTGCTAAATTAGCACATTTGGATGAACCAATGGCAAAAACTGCTACCCTTACTCAAGACGGTCATTTAACAGGGCGTTTCCCATGGTCAGCAGGTGATTTAGTTGGTCGTCGCATTATCGTAACAGATGCAGCTGGTAATGTTACTAAGAGCAATCCATTCTATATTGTTACTTATACAGATAAGTTGAAAGACACCACCGCTCTAACGGTGGCCACTGCTTCTGATTTGACTAAGGCAGCAATTGAAAACAAGTTACTTATTGATACAATCACTCATAGATCTTCAAATGATAACCTCACTGTTGACCCAAGCAACTACACTCGTACCATTGTAGGCTACCGTGTGGGAGATGCGGTGACAGAAGTTCAAAATGAAGATTTGTCAAACTTCCCTCGTGGTACGGAATACCATGTTAAAGTCAAAACAACCAATGTTTACGGTCAGACCATCTACAACTGGGTACCAGTAAACGATACACGTACAGTTGGAATTGATAAATCAGACCTTTATGCCTTTAACAACTCACCTATTCAAACAGTGTCAGCAGGTACTTATGAAGCAGATGGTGTCAATAAAGTCAAAGTAGTGACTGTTAAGGATAAAGACGGTGTAGCTGCATTTACTTACTATCAAACTCCAAGCAATGTAGTAGCCCCAATTAATGGCATTGCACTTACGAAACAAGATAATGCAACAGATGGAACAATAGAAGGTTATGCTTCAGGTGTACCATCAGTTGATATTCAAGGTGCATATAGTCGCTCATTCCAAGTGACAGATACTAACAATAATACCGAGGTTGTATTTGCTAGTCCAAATCGCCAAGTTTCTACCATTTTAGATACTAAAGTGACTGGTGATGTAACAAAAGAAGCTGGACAAACTCCAACCAAAGATGAAATTTTTGATAAAATTCAGGTATTGACAAGTGCAAACCGACAACCGGTTGTGGTACCGTACAGTGAAAATGGTATCTTCCGTAGAGATTTGGCTCCAGGACAAACTCTTCCGACAGCACCAGGTGAACATAATGTTGTTGTTCGTGTTGTAACAGCATCAAACGTCTACAAAGATGTTACTGTTAAAGTGATAATTGAAGCTTATAAGGATGTTTTGGAACCAGCAGCAGATGAAAATACTAGCTTGGTACCTGGAAGTGGCAATGCTGCGACACAACCAATCGTTATCAATGATGCTACAGGTACTGCAACAACTGCACCTGCAGGCACAACTTATGCGGTTGATCCAACCTTCCTTGCTGTGAAAGAAGCACTTGGTTACACAATTACAGTAGATGCGAATGGAAATGTATCTGTAGTAGCACCTGCTGGTCAAGAATCGGACATTGCTGTTCCTGTAACGGTGACTTACCCAGATAAGACAACAGATTCAGTGAGCGTACCGTTCAAGGTTAACCAAAAAGACACGGCTCAGTTGAAAGCGAAAGAAGCAATCGACAAGAAATTGGCTGACGAAACGAAAGCCCTTGAAGATAAGAAGAATGCTGAAATTGCAGCTATCACCAACAATCCTGACTTGACTCCAGATCAAAAAGATGCGGCAGTTAAAGACATCACGGATGCAGCTGAAATTGCTAAGAAAGCATTGAACGATGCAGCTGGTGTTGCTAAAGATAATGTTGATGCAGCAACTACTCCTGAAGAAGCAAAAGCAGCACAAACTGCAGGTGAAACTACTCTAGCTGATCTAGAAAATGGTGCAGAAGCGGCTCTTGACTTGATTACTGCTAAGGCAGAAGCGAAAGATGCTATTGCTGACAAGTTAGCGGATGAGGTCAAAGAACTCGAAGCGAAACAAGCAGAAGCAGAAAAAGCTATCGATGCGTCAACTATGACACCAGAAGAGAAAGACGCAGCTAAGAAAGCTCTCCAAGATGTTGTAGATGCAGAGAAAGCTAAACTTGAAGACGCAGCTAAGAAAGCGACAGATGCAGTTGATGCAGCGACAACTCCAGCAGATGTTAAAGCAGCTGAAATTGCAGGTGAAACTGCCTTGACAGAAGCAGGTAAAAAAGCTGAAGAGCCAATCGACTTGATCATTGCTAAGACAGCAGCAAAAGATGTTATTGCTAACAAGTTGGCAGATGAGATCAAAGACCTCGAAGCGAAACAAGCAGAAGCAGAAAAAGCTATCGATGCGTCAACTATGACACCAGAAGAGCAAGACGCAGCTAAGAAAGCTCTCCAAGATGTTGTGAATGCTGAAAAAGATAAGCTTGAAGACGCAGCTAAGAAAGCGACAGACGCAATTGATGCAGCACCAACTCCAGCAGATGTAGCAGGAGCAACCAAAGCAGGTCAAGATGACTTGACAGAAAAAGGTTCAGAAGCTGAAAAAGCTGTTGAATTGGCTAAGGACAAAGAGTTAGCTAAAGAAGCTATCCGCACAGAAGCAGAAGAAGCTACTAAAGCAGCAGAGAAGCTTACTGATGATGCGATTAAAGCTATCAATGACAATCCAAACTTGTCAGACGCTGAGAAACAAGCAGCAATTGATAAGGTAAATGAAGCAACAGAGGACGCATTGAAAGCTATTGCTGATAATGCTAAGACAGCTACAGAAGCAGCTGAAAATGCACAAGCACTTGCAGACCTTGAAACAGCTAAGAAAGCTCAAAAAGATGCTGATAAAGTAGCAATTGACACTGCTACTCCACTTGTTGATGCGGCAGTTCTTGAAGCAGCGAAACAAGATGCATTGAACAAACTTGAAGATGATGCTGCCAAAGCTAAGGAAACTATTGCTGCAAATCCAAACTTGTCTGATAAGGAAGTAGACAAAGCCCTCGCAGACCTTGAAAAAGATCTTGCTAAAGCTAAGGATGCTGTTAATGCTGCAACGACTCCAGAAGCAGTTCAAACAGCTGAAGACAAGGGTGTAGATGTTATCGCAAGCGATGTTCTTGATGCAGCTCAATTGGATGCTCTTAACAAGCTTGAAGATGATACAAAAGAAACGATTGCAGCTATCGAAGCAAATCCAAACTTGACAGAGGACGAGAAAAAAGCAGCAATCGCTAAGGCAGAAGACCTTGCTGACGACGCTAAATCTGACATTATGACTGCTGAGACACCAGAAGCAGTTCAAGCAGTGGAAGAGAAAGCTGATAAGGATCTTGCTAAAGAAGAGCTTAAAGCAGCCACAGATGATGCTAAGAAAGCAATCGATGCCAACCCTAACTTGACACCAGAAGAGAAAAAAGTTGCTAAAGATGCATTAGATGCAGAAGTGGCAAAAGCTACCGATGCTATCGATAAAGCAGCAACACCAGCCGATGTCAACACAGCAACTCTTGCAGGTGAAAAAGCCGCAGCTAAAGCAGAAGTTGCAGCCGCAGCCGACGATGCTAAGAAAGCAATCGATGCCAACCCTAACTTGACACCAGAAGAGAAGCAAGTTGCTAAAGATGCATTAGATGCAGAAGTTGCAAAAGCTACCGAAGCAATCGATAAAGCAGCAACACCAGCTGATGTTAACACCGCAACTCTTGCAGGTGAAAAAGCCGCAGCTAAGGCAGAAGT
>NZ_JARQOZ010000004.1:55853-65799 GCF_046032115.1 Streptococcus suis
GCAATTGCCGCTATCAACGCAAATCCAAACTTGGATGACGCAGCTAAAGCAGAAGCAGTTAAAGCAGTTGAAGATGCAGCTAAGACAGCAACAGAAGCTATCGACGCAGCGAAAACTCCAGCTGATGTCAACGCAGCAACTCTTGCAGGAGAGCAAGCAGTAGCAAAAGCAGAAGTTGCCGCAGCCGCAGTAGATGCTGTCGAAGCTATTAAAGCAAATCCAAACTTGGATGATACAGCGAAAGCAGCCGCAATCAAGGCCGTAGAAGAAGCAGCTAAGACAGCAACAGACGCTATCGACGCAGCGAAAACTCCAGCTGATGTCAACGCAGCAACCCTTGCAGGAGAGCAAGCAGTAGCTAAAGCAGAAGTAGCCGCAGCCGCAGCAGATGCTGTCGAAGCTATTAAAGCAAATCCAAACTTGGATGATACAGCTAAAGCAGCCGCAATCAAGGCTGTAGAAGATGCCGCTAAGACAGCAACAGAAGCTATTGACGCAGCGAAAACTCCAGCTGATGTCAACGCAGCAACCCTTGCAGGAGAGCAAGCAGTAGCAAAAGCAGAAGTAGCCGCAGCCGCAGCGGATGCTGTTGAAGCTATTAAAGCAAATCCAAACTTGGATGATACAGCGAAAGCCGCAGCAATCAAGGCCGTAGAAGAAGCAGCTAAGACAGCAACAGAAGCTATCGACGCAGCGAAAACTCCAGCTGACGTCAACGCAGCAACCCTTGCAGGAGAGCAAGCAGTAGCTAAAGCAGAAGTTGCCGCAGCCGCAGCAGATGCTGTCGAAGCTATTAAAGCAAATCCAAACTTGGATGATACAGCTAAAGCAGCCGCAATCAAGGCTGTAGAAGATGCCGCTAAGACAGCAACAGAAGCTATTGACGCAGCGAAAACACCAGCTGACGTTAATGCAGCAACCCTTGCAGGAGAGCAAGCAGTAGCTAAATCAGAAGTTGCCACAGCCGCAGCCGATGCTATCGAAGCTATTAAAGCAAATCCAAACTTGGATGATACAGCTAAAGCAGCCGCAATCAAGGCTGTAGAAGATGCCGCTAAGACAGCAACAGAAGCTATTGACGCAGCGAAAACACCAGCTGACGTTAATGCAGCAACCCTTGCAGGAGAGCAAGCAGTAGCTAAATCAGAAGTTGCCACAGCCGCAGCCGATGCTATCGAAGCTATTAAAGCAAATCCAAACTTGGATGATACAGCTAAAGCGGAAGCAGTTAAAGCAGTTGAAGAAGCAGCTAAGACAGCAACAGAAGCTATCGACGCAGCGAAAACACCAGCTGACGTTAATGCAGCAACTCTTGCAGGAGAGCAAGCCGCAGTTAAAGAAGAGCTTAAAGCAGCCGCAGCCGATGCGAAAGCAGCTATCGATGCGAATGCTAACTTGACAGCAGAAGAGAAAGCCGTAGCCAAAGCAGCCGTGGATGCAGAATTAGCAAAAGCTAACGATGCTATCGATGCAGCTAAGACAGCAGATGCAGTAGCCGCAGCAACTCTTGCAGGAGAGCAAGCAGTAGCTAAGGAAGAGCTTAAAGCAGCCGCAGCCGATACTAAGAAAGCTATCGACGCACATCCTAACTTGACAGCAGAAGAGAAAGCAGCAGCCAAAGCAGCCGTAGATGCAGAATTGGCGAAAGCTACTGCAGCCATCGACGCAGCAATAACAGCAGATGCAGTAGCCGCAGCAAAACTTGAAGGTGAAAAAGCTGTAGCTAAAGAAGAGCTTAAAGCAGCCGCAGCCGATGCGAAAGCAGCTATCGATGCGAATACCAACTTGACAGCAGAAGAGAAAGTTGCATTAAAAGCAGCTGTGGATGCAGAATTAGCGAAAGCTACTGTAGCCGTAGATGCAGGAACAACAGCTGCTGCTGTAGATGCAGCAACACTTCTAGGTGAACAAGCAGTAGCCAAAGAAGAACTTAAAGCTGCAGCGGCAGATGCGAAAGCAGCTATCGATGCGAATGCTAACTTGACAGCAGAAGAGAAGCAAGCTGCTAAAGATGCTGTAGATGCAGAATTAGCGAAATCAACTGATGCTATCGATAATGCTAAGACAACTGAAGAAGTAGAAGCAGTAACACTTGCAGGTGATAAAGCACTTGCTAAAGAGGAAATCAAGGCAGCAGCCGACGATGCTAAGAAAGCTATCGATGCAACTCCAAACTTGTCAGATGCAGAGAAAGCCGCAGCCAAAGCAGCAGTAGATGCATCAGTAGCGGAAGCAAATAAAGCAATTGACGGTTCAACATCTTCAACTGAAGTTCAAGCTGCTAAAGATAAGGGCAACTCTGCTATTGCAGAAAATGTTCTTGATGCAGCTAAACAAGGTGCTAAGAACAAGCTTATGGAAGAAGCAGAGAAAGCGAAAGCTGCCATCGATGCAAATCCAAACTTGACACCAGAAGAGAAAGCCGCAGCTAAAGCTGAAATCGATAAAGCTGTTGAAGAAGCGATTATTTCTATCAACGGTGCTGGAACTCATCATGCATTGGGCGAAATCAAACTTCCACTTTCAGCTCTTATCAAACCAGTTGTAACAGTAACACCAGTACTTGATCCAAACAATTTGACTGAAGAAGAAATTGCTCGCATCAAGGCTCTCCTTGAAGAGAACAATACATTCCCAGAAGGAACTGAGATTATCGTTTCTAAAGGTGCTTCTGTGTCAATCAAGTACCCAGATGGTACTATCGACTTGGTATTGCCAGCAGAGGTTGTGAAACAGGCAGATACAACTGCTCCTGCGATTACAGACGATGCTAAAGGTAATATTGTAGTTGCTCCATCTGAAGAAGCTGTTGAACTTGTTGTTACCTATGTAGATAACAATGGTAAGGCTCAACTTGTTGTTGTTACTAAGGGTGCAGACGGTAAATGGACAACAACTGATAAAGTTGTGATTGTAGATCCTGTTACTGGTCAAGTTATCATTCCAGGTTCTGCTATCAAGCCAGGAACAGTTGTGACAGCTTACTCTAAAGATATGGCTGGAAATGTTTCAGGATTAGGTTCAGCAGAAGTTGAAGCAGTAGATGCAAACAATCCTGCAGCAGGAGTGAAAGTGAAATCTGCAGCTACAAATACGAATACAGCTGATAAGAAAGCTAAGCAATTGCCAAATACAGGTGAAAAAGCAACTTCAGCAACTTCACTTGGATTAGCAGTTCTTGGAATGGGCTTAGCACTTTTCGCAGCAAAGAGAAAAAAAGACGAAGAAGAAGCTTAAAATAGACTATTCATCGAAAACTCTTTGAGAAGAAACAATCTTTTCTCGGAAAGTTGAGTACATGTGGATGCCTCTTGATGGATCATCTATCTGTACAGCTCAAATAAAAAGGATCTAAAGTCAATAGACTTTAGGTCCTTTTGTTTTTGTAGAAAATGGTTGAAAAACGAGTTACAATGTGAGAAAATGAGAGAATACTTTTTACGAATTATTACGGAGATATGGAATGAAGGAACATACTTTTCGTGAGGGTCTACGGGATGCTATTCCCACAGCTCTGGGCTATGCCAGTATCGGCCTAGCCTGCGGAGTGGTATCGGTCAATTCAGGCATTTCTGCAGTGGAAATGGCTTTGATGAGCCTATTGGTCTATGCAGGGAGTGCTCAATTTGTCATGTGTGCTATGATTTTGGCAGGTGCCCCCTTGTTGTCAATTGCGGTGACGGTTTTCTTTGTCAACCTGCGGAATTTTCTCATGTGCCTGCATACGACGACCATTTTTCAGGGCAACAGTCTAGGCTCCAATATCCTGATTGGCTCTTTTGTGACGGACGAGTCCTATGCGGTTCTCTTGCGGAAACACATTGAGGACAAGCAGATTGCCCCTAGCTGGATGTACGGCAACAACTTCGCTAGCTATGCTTCTTGGGTTATCTTTACCACTCTGGGCAATCTCATCGGTGGTTTGATTCCAAATCCCGAGCAGTTTGGCTTGGACTTTGCCTTGGTTGCCATGTTTGTCGGTATTTTTGCAGGTCAGTTAGAGGCTATGGTTCGGACCATTCCGCTGAAAAAAATTGGCTTGATTCTGCTGGCAGTTGGTCTGGGCTATATCGGTCTGTCTATGATGGTGTCGTCCTATGTGGCGGTGCTCTTGTCGACACTCTTAGGTTGCTTTGTGGGGGTGATGATTGATGATAAAAACTAACATTTTACTGATTATTCTGGTGGCGGCGCTGGTGACTTGGGTGCCACGTGTCCTACCTTTTGTACTGACGCAAAATAAATCTCTCCCTCCAAAGTTGGTGAAATTCCTCAGCTTTTTGCCAATCACTATCATTTTTGCATTGACCCTCTCCAGTATTATGGATGAGAAAGTTGGCTCCTTGCCAAGTTTTCTCCCTGTGGAAAGCTTGGCTATTCTTCCGACATTTTTTGTGGTTTTGAAAACAAAAAATATCCTTTTAGCAGTCTTGGTTGGCGTTGTTACAACTGCGTTATTACGTTTGATATTTTAGGAGGTTTTTATGGTAAAAGAAAATGCCAAAGGTGTCGGACTTTGTTTCCTTTTGGCTTTGGTGGGTCAGTGGTTAGGTCATTTATTTCCACTTGTGGGTGGGCCTGTTTTTGCCCTTCTGATCGGGATGAGCCTGTATCCCTATTTTTCAAGTAAAAATGCATTTCAGTCAGGCTTAACTTTTACTTCCAAGAAAATTTTACAGTATGCTGTGATTTGCTTGGGATTTGGATTAAACTTATCAGCGGTCTTGGCAGTTGGTCGTCAGTCTCTTCCAATTATTCTTTCAACCATCAGTTTTGCTTTGATTTTGGCATTTCTGATGTGGAAATGGTTACCCATTTCATCTCATCTAGCGACCTTGATTGGCGTAGGGACCTCTATCTGTGGAGGCTCTGCCATTGCGGCGACGGCTCCCATTATCCAGGCGGATGATGAGGATGTGGTACAAGCGATCTCGGTCATCTTCCTCTTTAATGTCTTGGCAGCTTTGGTCTTTCCGACCTTGGCAACTTGGCTTGGTTTTTCGACCGATTCGGGCCAGGCCTTTGGAATGTTCGCCGGAACGGCGGTCAATGACACCTCGTCGGTCACAGCAACAGCAGCCACCTGGGACAGCCTTTACGGATTGGGCAGTCAGACCTTGGACACGGCAGTGATGGTCAAGCTGACGCGAACCTTGGCCATTATTCCCATTACGTCGGTTTTGGCAATTTGGCAAACCCGAGGAAAGGGGCTCAAGGCAGATAAGAAGTCCCTCCTGACAGGTTTTCCGACTTTTATCCTCTATTTTATCCTAGCCAGTCTGGTGACCACAATCGCAGGTCATTTTGGACTGGGAACAGCGGTTTTTACTCCGCTCAAAACCCTGTCCAAGTTTCTCATTTGCATGGCTATGGCAGCCATTGGTTTGCGGACCAATGTATTTTCCTTGGTGAAAAATGGCAGAGTAGCTCTTTTTGTCGGACTAGTTTGCTGGCTGGGAGTGACGGTGCTGACACTGGTTTGGCAGGCAATCTTGGGAATTTGGTAAATGAACAAGAAAAATCCTAGTTGGTGAATATACTAGGATTTTTTGTCTGCTTGATCTTGTTCTTTTAAGTTATTAGAAATATTGTTCAAAAGCAATGTCTGCACGTTCATAAGGGAATTTGTTTTTGTCAACTGGAATTTCGATAAAACCAAATTTTCTATACAGATGGATGGCGGACACACATTTTCGATTCGAAACGATAATCACTTTTTGAATCTGTTTTTCCTTAATAAAATCCATGCAAGCTTGCAAACAAGCCTTGCCAGCCCCTTGACCAGCAAATTCTTTTTTGGCAGCAAATTTTTCAATTTCCCACTCACCAGATGGGAGTGGTGCAACCATACAAGATGCCATAATCTCGCCTTCATCATTGATGGCGAAGAAAATCTCCCCACCATTTGCAAGACGCTCTTCAATGCTTCCTAGGACCATACGATCTTCATCTTCTACTTGAAACATTTCTTCTATCCAGGCGAGGTTCATAGCGATAAATGCTTCCTTGTATTCAGGTTTATAGGTTTCAATGTTCATTTTTCTTCTCCATTTCTTTTATGAGGGGGATAAGTGTTTCGATTGCTTCTTGAAATTCGGAACGTTGTTGAGGGGTCAAATGGCTCAATTGTTCAGTAATTTGCTGATTTGCTTTGTTGATATATGACTCAACAGCAGCTAGTCCTGTTTTCGTCAGAAATAGACTGTGTTGACGTCCATCGATTTGGCTTATTTTTTTAATGATGTAGTCTGAGGTTTGAAACTGTTTGAGAATTTTACTGATGTAGCCCTTGTCCAGTTGGAGAGAATGGCTAATGAAAGAGGCGGTACAGCCTGAGTTCTCATAGATTTCAAATAATATCCGAACTTCAGTAATATTGTAGCGTTCCCCTAGGTATTTGTTTCCTAGCAAATGAAAAGCAGGCAGGTAAGAGCGGTTAAACTGTCGTAGCTGTATAATTAAATTTTCCAATAGACACCTCTGGCATTTAGTTGCTAAATGAAATTAATTTTTTAACAGTATATCAAAAATAGTTGTTTTTGACAACTATTTTCAGGAGTTTTTATCAGATACAGATTGACTTATTTTATCTGGTCTTGTTCTTTCGCTATAAGGAAGACATTGCCATGTTTGCTGACCTTGGTTTCAAGGCTTTTCGTACCTCGATTGCTTGGTCACGGATTTTTCCAACGGGCTTCGAGGCAGAGCCAAATGAAGAAGGGCTGCAATTCTACGATGATGTCTTTGATGAGCTATTGAAATACGGTATCGAACCTGTCATTACCTTATCTCACTTTGAAATGCCCTATGAATTAGCCAAGAAAAACGGTGGTTTTATGAGCCGTGATACCATTGACCAATTTATCAAATTTGCCGAAGTAGTTTTCAAACACTACAAAAACAAAGTCAAATACTGGATGACCTTTAATGAAATCAATAACCAAATGAATTTCTTAAATGATATTTTTGGTTGGACAAATTCTGGTGCTCATTTTGGGGACTATGACAATCCCGAAGAGGCGATGTATATCTGTGGTCACCATACTCTTGTGGCTTCTGCCAAGGCAGTTGCTATCGGAAAATCCATCAATCCTGATTTTCAAATCGGAAACATGATTGCTATGGTACCAGTCTATCCATTCTCCTCTCGACCAGAAGATGTCCTCTTGGCAAATCAAGCTATGCACGACCGTTGGTTTTTCTGTGATGTTCAAGTTCGAGGTCATTATCCAGCCTATGCCCTGAAAATGTTTGAACGCAAAGGCTTCAATATTCCAATTACAGAGGAAGATAAGGTCGTTTTGGCAAATGGAAACTGCCTCCCGTTAGGGAAGGCAGTTTTTATACTTTCAATCTAAAAGTCTGCGGAGCTTTTTTCAATAAAATCCAGTAACCGATGCTGACATAGGCAATCATAGTCAGGGAAATGAGTAGGATGTACAAGTGGCTGCCTAAATCCATCTTGATATTGAGGTAGGCCACCCAGTAGAGGGCACCGCTGAGAAATTTATAGACTGGATTGACCACCTCCATGTCCTTGGTAAAGGGCTGGAGGATGTAGTAGATAAAAAGATCGTGGAAGGAAAATAGGGCTGTCAAACTCAGCAGAAGTAGGGCGGTCAGAAGAATGGTTTCCAAGCTGAGAGCAAACCGCCACAGGATCAGGATTACCAAAAAGAGGCTGGTCGCAAAGATGAGATTGAGTTTGCAGGTTTGCAAAAATCGGTAGTTAAAACCAGCGATAATGGTCTTAGCCTCGCGATAGAAAGGATAGTGGAGCATGGAAATATCGCAGTTGACAAAGACCATTTGAGCGACCACCTTGCCCGACGAAGCGATATACATAATCATAAAGGAGAAGGGCAGGCACCGCAGGAGGACGGCATCGGTCAGTTCAAAAGGCTCCAGATAGTAGCGGAAGGCCTCCAGAGCGACCAGAATTACCACGAGCGACAGGACCCAGTTCCGCACCTTCTTATAGAGGACTTTTTTGTAGCGGTCAAATAGCAGAGCGTTTAAGTAGGTCATGCCAGACAGGTGGGATAGGTCTTTTCCCTTTTCTGTACTCAGCTTTTTCTGCATCTGCAAACCCTGACGAGTGTATTCATTGCCCTTGGTCATCTCAAACAATTTCTTATCCATTTGTAAGGACTGGTCCATGCAATACTGGAGATAGTCCAGATGATTGGTCTGTTGCTTCAAATAACCATAGCCAAACCAAATCAGAAATGGTTGGACAAGCAGGATAGGGACCAGCATGCCTAAGGAGAGCTGATGACGGAAGAAAATAGTCAGAACATATAACACAAGAACAAACGCGACCCATAGCCAAGCATACCAAGAATTGCGACGGGTTAAGATACGATGTTCAAAGAGCCAACGATTGAGAGCATGACCAGTCAGGTGGCCTGCTAGCACGGTCATCATGCCGACAGGAAAGACCAGCCATTGATTTGTCATTAGGCAAAAAATAACTAAGGCTGGAAGATAGTAAATAGTAGTCAGGATAGGTTCGATAAAGAGTTGACTTTGCAAAAAGGTAGATTGTGATAGACCGAAGTTCTGCATAAATTCTCTATCTGCTTTCGAGATGACTGGGTCTAGTCCCTTGCTAAAACGATAGTTTAGTCCGACAAACAAAAACCAGGACACAAAGCCTAGAAGCCAAGTCCCTGGAAGAATATTCCAAAAGGTCAATTCCTCACTGGCCAAGACATTCATCCAGAAAGAAGCATGATAGAAATGAAAAACCAACCAGAAGCCCTTGGTCAAAAAGCGACTGGGGATGGAAAGGATGTGCAGGACCAAAAAGAGACCAGACTTAAAACTGTAAGACTTGAAAATACTCTCTGGAATGCTCTTTCCCACAAGTGGCAGTTTCCGTAGATAGTAGAAAAATCCGTTGACGGAGCGATGGAGGGCATACTTTTCCCGATACCAAAAATAACGTAGAATGGTTTTCATATGCTCCTCCTAATCTGCTGTCAGTAGCTGAACAATCTCCTGTTCGAAGTCAGGGTCGTGGAGTTTGTCACTCGGAACAGCTTGCAATTCTTGGTGATGGAGCAAAACAATCTCATCACAGAGGTCTTGTGCTAATTGGAGGATGTGGGTGGAAAAGATAATGACGGAATCCTTCTTAGCCTCCCGAATGAGTTGTTTGAACTCGTGGGCAGCCACGGGGTCAAAGGACGTCAGCGGCTCATCCAAGAGCAGGACAGGAGGCTGGACAATCAAAGACAGGAGTAACTGGACTTTGTTCTGCATACCGTGGGAAAAATCCTTGAGCAGACGGTGCTGGTCTTCTTCTCCGATACCGACCAGGTGCAGCCATTCTTCTGGACTGCGAGGAGATTTGAGTTTATCCTTGTGAATGTCCATATAGAAACGGACAAATTCAAAGGCGGTCATAAAAGCGGGCAGTTGCGGATAGGTCTGGGTAAAACCGATGTCCGTATTATCGTAGTCAAGAGTTTCTTCGCCTTTTACAAACTGAATCGAGCCACTATCCAAGGTCAGATTACGGGCAATGCAGTTAAACAAGGTTGTCTTACCAGCCCCGTTCCGTCCCAGCAAGCCGTAAATCTTGCCTTGTTCAAATTGAAAACTGGCATCCTCCAGAATCATCTTGTGATCAAATTTTTTAGAAATAGAAGACAGTTTTAGTCGCATAGCCAATCTCCTTTTGTTATATTGTTATGACTTTATCATACAATAATAAACAAAAAAATTCAAGCAAAATTTGCTTGAATTTTTCAGTCATTAAATAATTAGTAGTGTACTACTCAAAGGAAATCGAACTCAGACTAGCTCCAAAGGTTCGGGGAACCTTTGGAGGTTGGAGATAGGGCGAACAAAGTTCGCTACAAAAAGGTTCGGGGAACCTTTGGAGGTTGGAGATAGGGCGAACAAAGTTCGCTACAAAAAGGTTCGGGGAACCTTTGGA
>NZ_JARQOZ010000004.1:65899-69055 GCF_046032115.1 Streptococcus suis
GGTTGGAGATAAGGCGAACAAAGTTCGTGGCACTAGATGTAGATAGAACGTTGCTACCTTTTATTTTTAGGTAGCAGGCTGTAAAGCTCCACTGGAGCTTTACACTCATCAAATCAAGTCAACAACGTCTGAGTTTGATTTACGAAGAGTAGGAACTTCCTGCCACCCAGCCAGTTGCCAGACAGTAAGTAATGTTGAAGCCACCGGTGTGGGCGTTGATGTCCAAGACCTCTCCTGCAAAGTGAAGGCCTGGGACTTTCTTGCTTTCCAAGGTTTTTGGATTGATTTCCTTGAGGTCAACGCCACCCTTGGTCACAAAGGACTTGGCCAGGGACATCTTGCCTGTAATCTTGATAGGCAGGGCTTTGAGGAGAGAGACCAGTTCAGCCAGGTCTTTTTGAGAAACTTGCTTAACCTTGCTATCGTAGTTTTCAGCGAAAAAGTCTGCTAGGCGGTCTGGCATGAGTTCACCAAGGGCGTTCTTGACGGATTTTTCCCTGTTGGCTTCTAAATGTTCAAACAAATCTTGTTCAGAATGGGTCGGCAGAGCATCGAGAAATGCGGTTTCGCCGCCTTTGACAAAACTAGACAGCCGAAGGGCAGCAGGTCCCGACAGGCCAAAGTGGGTAAAGAGCAGGTCGTGGGTGATGACGTGCTTGCCGTAGGTCAGAGTGACGTCGTCCAGGGAAATGCCTTGAAGCTTCTTGTGGGGGAAGTCGGTCAGAACGGGGCTTTCTGCGGCTTCAATCTCTGTGACTTCCAGCTTGAAGTGGCGGGCAATGTCGTGACCAAAGCCAGTCGAGCCAGTGGAAGGATAGGTCTTGCCACCAGTGGTGACAATCAGCTGGGGAGCTGTAAAAGTCTCCTCGCTGGTCTTGACATGGAAGAGGTCGTCAATCTTGCGGACGGAAACCACTTCAGTCCCTGTACGGATGTCCACGCCATTTTCCAGCATCTTCATCTCCAGGCATTTGATAATGGTCTGGGAGCGGTCGGTGATTGGAAAGACACGGCCGTGGTCCTCGACCTTGAGCTTGACCCCGTTTTCCTGAAAGAAATTCATGATGTCATGGTTGTCAAACTGAGAAAAGACGCTGTATAGAAAGCGGCCATTTCCAGGAATGCCAGCCAGCAGGTCTTCCAAGGTGCCGTTGTTGGTCACATTGCAACGTCCGCCACCTGTGCCAGATAGTTTCTTGCCCAAACGCTTGTTTTTTTCGAGGAGCAAGGTCTTCTTGCCGTAAAAGCTGGAAGAAATCGCAGCCATCATGCCAGCAGGCCCCGCTCCGATAATAATAGTATCTACTGTATTCATGCCTTTATTGTATCATATTTTCATCAAGAAAGTAGTTTGAGTCTTTGCTATGATTTGTGGAGTTTTTCCTTGAGATAGCAGAGGACGATTGCAGAGTGAAGGGAGTATAATGAAACTGAGGAAGTCTAGTTTTTATTAGATGTCCAATCTGTAAATTAAAGGAAAATAGGTGGTAGCATGACAGGCGAGCAAAGAGAGTATCGTTTTCCAGAAGGTTTTTTGTGGGGATCCTCCACTTCAGGTCCTCAAAGTGAGGGAAGCGTAGCTGGTGATGGAAAGGGGTGGAATAACTGGGATTATGGGAAATTTACGAAGAAGGGCTGTATGACATTGCCAAAAATATCCAGGAAAACTATGGAAATATTGAATGGTTGGTAACTGAGAACGGCATGGGAGTTGAGGGGGAAGATGTTTTTGAAGAAAATGGCATGATTCAGGATGACTATCGGATTAACTTCATGGAAGACCATTTGATTCAGCTCCATCGAGGTATTGATGAAGGGGCGAACTGTAAGGGCTATATGGTCTGGACCTTTATTGACTGCTGGTCTTGGTTAAATGCCTATAAAAACCGATACGGCTTGGTCTTGCTTGACCTCCAAACTCAGAAGCGTACTGTCAAAAAATCTGGATATTGGTTCAAGCAAGTGAGTGCTAAAAATGGTTTTATTAGATAGAATGTATATTTCGTTTCTGCATAACATTGCATTGAGATAAGATGCTTTTGACGTTTGTGATTATCCACTAATGCTTGGTAAGAAAATTCCCCTAGATTTGACAGGGATAGGGTTCTGTGGTAATATTTTAATGATACAAACTATGAGAAATGTAAGTACCGAGGATATTATGGGAATCGAAAAAACAGTCAGTGAGTTAGCTGAAATTTTAGGAGTGAGCCGGCAGGCTATGAATAATCGTGTCAAATCACTTCCTGAAGAATTTGTAGATAAAAATGACAAGGGTGTGACCGTTGTAAACCGTGCTGGCTTGATTAAGTTGGAGGAAATCTACAAAACAACCATTTTTGAAGATGAGCCGATTAGCGATGAAGTCAAGCATCGTGAATTGATGGAAATTTTAGTTGACGAGAAAAATGCTGAAATCATCCGCTTATATAGTCAATTAAAAGCCAAAGATAAGCAACTTGCCGAAAAAGATGAACAACTCAAGGTCAAAGATGTGCAGATTGCTGAGAAGGATAAACAGTTGGATCAGCAACAGCAATTGACACTAAAAGCTATGGCCGATAAGGAAGTTCTCAAGTTGGAATTGGACGAAGTTAAAGCACAGGCAGAAGAAGTGCAAGCTAAAGGCTTCTTTGCACGTTTGTTTGGGAAATAAAAAGGTCCGGGGGACCTTTTTATCATGAGCTTGAAAACAAGAGAGCGAATAAAGGTCCGGGGGACCTTTTTATCATGAGCTTGAAAACAAGAGAGCGAATAAAGGTCCGGGGGACCTTTTTATCATGAGCTTGGAAACAAGAGAGCGAATAAAGGTCCGGGGGAGTGAAACAGTCTGGGAAGAGACTGTTTCAGCCCGAGCCTGGAAATAGGAAAGCGAGGTACAGTCTGGGGATAGACTGTTTCAGCCCGAGCTTGGAAATAGGAAAGCGAGGTACAGTCTGGGGATAGACTGTTTCAGCCCGAGCCTGGAAATAAGAAAGCGAGGTACAGTCTGGGGATAGACTGTTTCAGCCCGAGCCTGGAAATAGGAAAGCGAGGTACAGTCTGGGGATAGACTGTTTCAGCCCGAGCTTGGAAATAGGAAAGCGAGGTACAGTCTGGGGATAGACTGTTTCAGCCCGAGCCTGGAAATAAGAAAGCGAGGTACAGTCTGGGGAT
>NZ_JARQOZ010000004.1:69155-99964 GCF_046032115.1 Streptococcus suis
CTGGGGATAGACTGTTTCAGCCCGAGCCTGGAAATAAGAAAGCGAGGTACAGTCTGGGGATAGACTGTTTCAGCCCGCGCTAAAAAATGGAAGATGATATGTGATATAAAAAGATTGGTGGGCACCAATCTTTTTTAGTTTAAGTAGTGAGCACAATTGAATTTTTGTTTTTCATTATATTAATTGGGCTCAAAGACTCTAGAAATCAGAAATGAAAAGGGATACAATTAAGACAAGGAGGAAAATATGGTTGATAATCGTACCATGGCAATTCTGATGGAATTGTTTGCGACTCGAAAAGAAAGTTTGTACGAACTTAGTATTCAAACAGGAATTGAAAAGGAGCAGCTACATTCTAATTTGGAACTAGTCAATCAATTGTTGCAAGAACATTCCTTCCCGCAGATACAATACAAAGATAGCGAGTTTGTTATTTCTACGGAGCTTTACAATCAAAAAGAAAGTGTATTTTCGCTCTTTCGCAATCGCCAGATCTATCTTTCGCAAGAAGAAAGACAGCTTCTTATCTATCTTTATACCTTTATCCGAAAAGAATTTGTATCAAACGTTCACTACCAAGAATTATTGAGTGTGAGCCGTAACACAACATTGACGGATATTAAGAATGTAAAGGAACTTTGCTTGGACTTTCAAGTACGCTTGGAATATACGAGGGCGAAAGGCTATCATCTAATTGGTCGAGAAGAAGATAAACATCGCTTGGCGCTTTATGCACTCAGTAATTGTTTGCAGTCTTCGATTGGTGTGTGGGCTTTGGATTATATTCTTAAATCTTGGGGTGAGGAAAATCCTATTGAAGAATTGAAAATAGTGAGTCAACAAGCTTGCAATTATTATAAAGTCTCAGCTTTAGAAGAGAGATTGGATGAATATTTGTATTTTTTGATATTTTTATTTATCCGTCAGGCGCGTGTTGGCAACCTTATTAACTGGAATTTTGAAGGAAAGGTAGGGTTTGTAAAAGATTTTCTGCAACGCCTTTGGAAATTATTACGTTTAAAAAGTACTAGCACATTAGAATTAAATGCTGCGACACAAGAGTATCTGTCACATTTACTGCAAGGATGCTTAGAAGGTGAGAGCGGAGAAAAGGATGACCTATTTTACCACTTGACTGTAGAAATAGTGGAAGAGATGGAACGTTTGTCCTTAATTGCTTTTGAACATCGCTCGGAAATGATTGAAGGTTTGCAACGTCACCTAATTCCTGCTTACTACCGTTTAACATCTCGTTTGGTAAATGTCAATTCATATACTGAAACCATCAAAGAAGAGCATGCCGACTTGTTCTATCTTGTAAAAAAAGCTTTGCGGCCTTTGGAAGAGCATCTAGGTTTTACTATACCAGATAGTGAGGTATCTTATTTTGTCATCCACTTTGGTGGCTACATCGAAGCAGGTCAACAACGTTCATATCGTTATCGGGCCTTGGTTGTTTGCCCAAATGGAGTGAGCTCTTCGCTGATTGTAAAAGAAAATCTACGGCAACTATTTCCTAATATCTATTTTGCCGATACCCATTCCTTACAGGATTGGAAGATGCTAGACATGACAGACTATGACATGGTATTTGGAACTATCAAGCTGAATATAGAGCTACCATTTTTCTTGGTATCCCAGCTGATGACCTCTAATCATAAAAAAGAACTATTTCATTTGGTTAATCAGCATTTCCCAAATGCGGCTTATTTTCCGATTGAGATTGAGCAGTTATTATCACTTGTTGGGAAACATGCAACCATTCATCAGGAGCAGGCTTTAAAATATGAATTGGTGCAGTTTCTCAATCAGCGCTCCCATGAGCAAAGGGGAAGGAGTCCTATGTTAGAAGAATTGATTACAAAAGAGACCTTTCAATGGTCTGAGGAAGTTTTAGACTGGCAAAAAGCAGTTGCCCTGGCTGCACGACCTCTGGTAGATAAAGGAGCTATAGAAACTCGATATATTGATGCTATGATAGCGAAGGTAGAAGAGTTTGGTCCATTTATTGACCTAGGTAAAGGAATTGCGATTCCACATGCACGACCAGAAGATGGGGTTAATGAGGTAGGGATGTCAATGTTGGTATTGGATAAGCCAGTTTATCTATTGGATGACCCTAGTCATGAAATTCGGCTGTTCATTTGTATTGCAGCCGTGGATAATCAAACCCATCTCAGAGCACTCTCGCATTTGACAAAAATTTTGCGAGAAGAAGAAAATATTCAACAACTTGTCGGCGCCAAAGAATTTACCGACGTACAACATTTATTAAAGGAGGAACAGTAATATGTTACGAATTGGAACAGCCTGTGGTTCAGGTTTAGGCTCTAGCTTTATGGTTCAAATGAATATTGAATCCATTTTGCGAGATTTAGGTGTATCAGATGTTCATGTGGAGCATTATGATCTAGGTGGTGCTAATCCGAGTGAAGCAGATGTGTGGATTGTCGGACGTGACCTGGCTGATTCTGCAACTCATTTAGGAGATGTTCGAATATTGAATAGTATTATTGATATGAATGAGTTGAGGGAACTTGTCACGGCTATCTGTCAAGAAAAAGGTTTGGTTTAAATCGTATACACGGGGGATGACCCGCAAAGATAAAATTATAAAGGAGACAGAAAATGATATTGGATTTTCTCATTGATATTGCTAAAACTCCGGCAATTCTGGTTGCTCTCATTGCTATTCTAGGTTTAGCCTTACAGAAAAAGCCCGCAGCAGATTTAATTAAGGGGGGCTTGAAAACTTTTGTTGGTTTTATTGTTGTTGGTGGTGGAGCGAATATTATTGTTGGCTCGCTTGAGCCATTTGGTCAAATGTTTGAACAAGCTTTCAACTTGAAAGGGGTTGTTCCAAATAATGAAGCAATTGTAGCGATGGCTTTGGATAAGTATGGAACTGCTACATCCTTGATTATGTTGCTTGGAATGGTCTTCAATATTGTTATTGCTCGCTTTACACGCTTTAAATATATTTTCTTGACAGGACACCACACACTATATATGGCCTGTATGATTGCAGTTATCATGAGTGTTGCAGGATTCACTTCTGTCGGCTTAATTGTGATGGGTGGGTTGGCTTTAGGTCTGATTATGACACTCTCCCCAGCTTTCGTTCAAAAATACATGATTCAATTGACAGGAAATGATCATGTTGCTCTAGGTCACTTCAGCGCACTTGGTTACTGGTTGAGTGGTGTAGTAGGCGGTTTGGTCGGTGATAAGTCTAAGTCTACTGAGGATATTAATTTCCCTAAAGGTTTGGCATTCTTGCGTGATTCAACTGTCAGCATTGCCATTTCTATGTCCTTGATTTACATGATTGTGGCTTTGTTTGCAGGCGGTGATTATATTAAGGAAAACCTTAGTGGCGGTACTAACAGTATGATTTATGCCTTGACCCTAGGTGGAACTTTTGCAGCAGGTGTTTTTGTTATCTTATCTGGTGTACGCTTAATTTTGGCGGAAATTGTTCCAGCCTTCAAAGGAATTTCAGAGAAGTTGGTTCCGAATTCCAAACCAGCCCTAGACTGTCCAGTTGTTTATCCTTATGCACCAAACGCCGTGTTGATTGGCTTTATCTCTAGTTTTGCAGGTGGTATTGTCAGCATGATTATTCTTGCCTTGACTGGTGGTGTCGTTATCCTTCCAGGTGTCGTACCACACTTCTTCTGTGGAGCTACTGCAGGTGTTATGGGGAATGCCTCAGGTGGTGTTCGTGGAGCTGTTTGCGGTGCTTTTATGCAAGGCGTTCTCATCAGTTTCTTGCCGGTGTTCTTGCTCCCAGTTTTGGGAGACCTTGGTTTTGCAGGTTCAACATTCTCAGATGCAGATTTTGGTCTATCAGGTATTTTCTTGGGAATTCTTGCTAAAAATGGCGGTATTCTCACAGTTTCTGTTGGTATTTTTGCAGTATTGGCCTTGATGCTTGGATTGTCATTGGTGAAAAAAGAACAGAAAGAAGGATAATATGACTAGTGGTACAGCTGATTTGAAACGATTTGCCAAAGAAATTCGCTACCATACCTTGGCGACTTTGAATCAATTAGGATTTGGTCATTATGGTGGTAGCTTATCAATCGTAGAAGTGTTGGCTGCTCTATATGGAGAAATTCTGGACATTCGTGTCCAGAATTTCTCTTCTAAGGAGCGGGATCACTTTATTCTGTCTAAGGGACATGCAGGTCCAGCACTTTATAGTACGTTGTATTTGAAAGGCTTCTTTGATAGAGATTTTCTCTTGTCGCTAAATCAAAATGGAACACATTTGCCTTCACACCCTGACCGAAACTTAACGCCAGGGGTGGATATGACAACAGGTTCGTTGGGGCAAGGGATGAGTGTCGCGACAGGTGTTGCTTATGGTAAGAAGATAGAACAGTCACCGTACTATACCTATACTCTGGTAGGGGATGGGGAGCTTAACGAAGGTCAATGCTGGGAAGCGGCTCAGTTTGCAGCCCACCACGAACTATCGAAACTGATTCTGTTTGTGGATGACAATAAAAAACAACTAGACGGTCGTACCCATGATATTTGCCAAACCTTTGATTTTGTTGAAAAATTTCAGGCTTTTGGTTGGGAATCAGTGCGTGTGAATGGTGCCGATATAGATGCTATTATAAATGCTATTCTAACAATGAAGTCAAGTAAGTCTCCTCAACCAAAATGTATCGTTCTTGATACTACTAAGGGGCAGGGAGTTACCTTCTTAGAAGAATTAGAAAGCAATCACCATTTGCGTTTGTCGGGTCAATTACGGGAAGATTTAGAGCAAGTAACACTTGTTTTAGCGAGAGAGTTGGAGGTAACGGAATGAGACAGACAAAGGAGATGCGACTGGTTTATAGTGATTTTCTAGCTCAGGTAGGGCAGGAAGACACAACCATAGCAGCTATTGAAGCAGATTTATCCAGTTCAATGGCTACCAACAAATTGTCCTCTGTTCTGGGTGGACGCTATGTCAATGTAGGTATCATGGAACAGGAAATGGTAGGGGTAGCAGCTGGATTATCTCTTCTAGGATACAAGCCATACATTCATACTTTCGGACCATTTGCTAGTCGTAGAGTCTATGATCAGGTGTTTATCTCTCTAGCTTATGCCCAGCTTAATGCCACGATCATTGGTTCCGATGCGGGGGTATCAGCGGAGATGAATGGTGGGACTCACATGCCGTTTGAGGAGCTGGGCCTAATGCGGCTCATTCCAAAAGCGCGTGTTTATGAGGTCAGTGACGATGTCCAGTTTCAAGCTGTTCTAAAAGAAACCATCAAGGTAGACGGGTTGAAGTACATTCGTACCATTCGGAAAGCACCAACGGCTATTTATCAAGGTGGAGAAGATTTTAGCAAAGGCTACTGTGTCCTTAGGCAAGGGGAGGATATGACCTTGCTTGCGAGTGGTATTATGGTAGAGCAGGCATTAAAGGCGGCGGATCAGTTAGAGGCTCAAGGAGTATCTGTTCAAGTCATTGATCTTTTTCGTATCAAACCAATTCATGAAGACATACCAGCTCTATTATCAGGAAGACCAGTATTAACTGTAGAAAATCATAATCGAATTGGCGGCCTAGGTAGCAGCATTTGTGAGCTAATGGCTACAGATTTAACGACCCCAGTACATCGAATTGGTATTGAGGAGTCTTTTGGTCAAGTTGGTCAACAGGCCTATTTGATGGATGTTTATGGACTGACAGCAGAGCATATTGTTAAACAAGCACAATTAATGTTACAACAATAGTGAGATAGTAATTCGTATTTTATGTAGCCCTTCGATTTACTTTGGCTTGGAAATAGGAAAGCAAATCAAATGTAAGAAATCAAGCTCCACTTAGGAACTTGATTTTTTCTTATTCTCTAACCATTCTTCTCTTAACATTCCATATTTGATAGAATCATGATAATGTCCTTGCCAGTATCGAACCTTGCGGATATGGGCTTCTTTGGTCATGCCTAATTTTTCTGCGGTTCTCATCATGCCCTTGTTGCCAGACCAGGTAGTGAGCCCGATGTGTTCCAATTCTGCAAATTGCTGGAAAATGGTATCAATCCAGAGTTGGAGAGCAGCTGTGCCATATCCTTTGCCCCAGACCATGTCGTCATAGATTTCAATCCCGATTTCGAGCCAGCGTGTTGGCTGGCACTCCCAGTATAGTCTTTTAGTTTACTTTTAGTACTAGGCAACGAGCCGCAGGCATAACTGGAGTTAGGCAAGGCGAGTTAACGAAGTAATAAAAGAAAAACTAAATGACGATAATAGCTCACAAAGTCGATAGGCTACAGATCCACTAGGATTGCTCTGACGCAATCTTTTTGTAGCCACTGGTAAAGTTCCAATGCTTGAAAATCTTCAAAAGTGGCACAGGCCTGGTAGTCATCAAAATAGGGTGCCGCAAACTCCTTCCAGCGAGGTGCGGCTTGACGGTGGCCAATGTTCCAAAGTGTATACAAATAATCTTCATACTCTTCGAAAATTAAAATTATCCGTTGTCAACTTGCCTTGATGAACCCCAGTTCTATCGTCGGCTTCGTTTCCTAGGCTATTTTTAATTTTCATTGAGTATCAGTCATCGGTGCAATTCTAATCATGAGAACCTCCTTTATTTTTCTAGTCTAGCATATTTGATGAAGGCTTGCAATTCCTAGTAGAATATGGGACACTAGAATCATGAAAAAGATACAACGTGAATTTCAAAAAATATATTACAACTTAGACAAGATTCTTTTGCTCTTTTTTACCCTGTTTACCTTTATGGAATTTGTTTGGATACCGCTCAATTCATGGCTTTCTGAGGGACTCTTAGCTATGACAGGGCATGCCTACCTTTCACCGACGAATTTGTTGTCGGTGTTTGCTGAAAATCTGCTCGTGACAGGCTTGTTTATTCTCCTCTTTTTTGTCAACATTGCCATTGCCTATCTAGAATTAGCTCTATTGTTCACAGGGGTTTGGCAACTGTTGGATGAAAAAGTCAAGCACCTCCCCGACTATTTACGGGATGTACGAGATAGTATGGTGGCGATTATCCGTCACAGCAGCCTACCAAAGGTTTTATTTCTGCTCTTTTACTCAGTTATTCTTCTCCCGTCTTTACGACGGGTATTAAATATCTATTATTTTAATAAAATCGTAGTACCCCAATTTATCGTAGATTACCTATCCAACACAATCTGGCTAGGAATATTGATTTTGTTCTTTCTCCTCTTGTTCTTCTGGCTCGCATCACGCTTTATGTACGCTCTGCCGAACATTTACTTTGAACACAGGAGTGTGAAGGAGTCCATCGCTTATTCTTGGAAGAAGACCAGGGGAAGAAAACAAGTCAGTTCCTTTTTCCGTCTGATTTGGCTGGTCACTTTTCCAGTCCTCCTATTCACAGGAATAGGGATATTGCTCTATCTAGTACAGCTAGTGGCTGAACCTTATCTACCAGACACAGGCCCATCATATTGGCTGGCAGTTGTTTGTTATGCAATCCTAAAATTAGCCTACTACGGAGTAGTTGCGCTCTTTATGATGGGATTCATTAGTCTCTTAACAGGGAAACAATTGCCAAACTACCGCCGTAAACGCCTCCGTCATCGCCTGCGATTGGCAATTTTGCTAGTATCTGGTCTGGTATTCGGTACCCAAGGAGCGCTTGCACTCTACTATCCCTTCGATACCCTGCCAGTTACCATTTCCCATCGCGGTGTTGACAATGGCAATGCTGTCCAGAACTCTATCGAGGCCCTAGAGAAAACCTCTCAACTCAAGCCAGACTACATTGAGATGGATGTTCAGGAGACGAAGGATGGTCAGTTTATTGTCATGCATGATACGGATTTATTGGCTTTGACGGGCAATCCCGGAGGTACACATGACTATACTCTTGCAGAGTTGACAGGGATGACTGCATCAGAAAACGGCATGGCAGCTCCAGTTCCTTCTTTTGATGAATATCTTGAAAAAGCGGATGAGCTGGGACAAAAATTATTGGTAGAAATTAAAGTGACCAAGGCAGATTCGCCAAAACTCACCCAGAATTTTTTAAAAAAATACGGTCAACGTTTGATTGCCAAAGGACACCAGATGCAATCACTAGATTACCGTACTATTATCGAAATAAAGCAGTATAGCGAGAAATTAGTATCATTCTTTATTCTTCCGTTCAACTCTATCTATCCGACGACGGTTGCTGACGGCTATACTATGGAGTATACCTCGCTTGATCAAAACTTTATGGTAAAATCTTGGATTCGTGGGAAGTCAGTTTATGCTTGGACACCGAATGAAGAAGAGAGTATGACCAAGATGTTGCTGCTACAAGTGGATGGTGTCATCACTGACAACATGACCGATCTCCAAAGTCTGATGGAGGAAATGAAAGAGAATCGACGTTATCCAGACCTCTTTTTCCTGCAATTTCAGTCTTTGATTTATAATTTTGAATAAACAAAGACGCGATGGCCCAATCGCGTCTTTTCTGTCTTAAAATGGTAATTTACCTGCAAAGGCACCTAGTTTTTTCTGAGTTGCCTTGTCAACTTTTGTAAGTGCAGCGTTGACGGCTTGGATTGTCATTTCTTGCAAGGTTTCAAGGTCGTCTGCATCCACAACATCAGCCTTGAAGTCGATAGAAACCAATTTCTTATCTCCAGTAAAAGTAGCAGTAACCAAGTCCTGTACAGAGCTACCAGTAAATTGAGTAGCAGCCAACTCAGCCTGGCTCTTCTCCATTTGTTTTTGAAGTTTTTGAGCTTGGCGCATCATGTTTTGCATATTCATCATAAGATTTTTAAGATTCCTTTCCTATCAAGGGTTTAGACCCTGTTTGTAAATTTTCCTTGCCTTATGTTAAACTTTTTTAAAGACAGAAGCAATTTCTTTTTGTTGGGTTGGAAATAAATGCGAGTATACATTTATTGTAGTGTTGATTGAGGAATGACCCAATCGTTTCATCAAAGTAAAGAAAATATAGTCTTTACCTTCTCCATTACGTAAACCTTGGGAAACTAGGAACGCAGCATGAGAATGTCTGAAATCATCCATCACTAATATCTACCTTCCATTTCTCATTATTTTGTCTAGTTACTGCCATTTGAAACTCTTTTTTCAAGAGCAGTATCTTCTCGTACGTTAGTAATTATATCATGTTTTGGAGATAACTCAAAGCCTAGAATGTCTTCAATAGTCTTGATTGGGACTCGCCCAATCCGTTTATTCTTGTACCAAGAAAAATCGTCTGAGACAGATTTACTATTGGTCAATAACCACTTTTCTATTTTTTATACACTCGATTTTCTTCTTTCAAGAACTGGATAACGTTATCCTTTAACTCCTCAAAATCACCTTGAAACGTAGCAATCTCGATTGTCTTTTCCAGTCCATCGCTTAATGAGAGATTTGACTGAAAACCATTCATTGCTAGAAACATGTGTAAAGCAAGTACAGCAGTCCTTTTGTTGGCATTATAGAATGGGTGTTTCTTGATTAGATTTATCCAGATAATTGCAGCCTTGCTATAGATATCCGGATAAAGTATTTTTCCAAAAATTTCTTGCTTTGGTTGTTCGATAATCATTTGAAGGCTATTTAGGTCAGCGATTCCTACTGGTTCTTTAGGAGAATACTTTCCGATAACCATAACATTGATTTTGATAATGTCTTCAGCGGACAGGTATTTCATTTATCTACTAACTCTTTCAATAATTCATCGTATTGATTCATGGCTTTTTCAAGTTCTCTATCAAAATCAAATTTTGGCTCAGCTTTACGAATGATAACATTACTTCCAGAAGTGACGAATTCGATTTCTTCACCAATTTCTGCGCCAAGTGCCTCTTTAATAGCGTTTGGGATAGTGATAACAGTGCTGTTGCCTGTTTTTCGTAGCAGAACATTCATTGTATTTACCTCCTATATTTGTAAATACATTATACAAGATGTATACAAAAATTAAAAGTAAATAATTTAACAGGGTCTGTTTTATTTCAGACTTTTTCGCAATTTTGGGTACAGTGCAATAAAATAGTAAATAACTTAGTAAAAGACGTAGTAAAAACTTGGGATTTCAATATAGGGCGTTACCAACCACTATCGGGTTGTTGATCAAACTATATTTTTTATGTTGTAATTAGCTACATGTTTTACTTTCGTTATTCGTACACAGAAGAATATTTCAGAAACGATCAATGACTGAAAACATCAATATTCTAACTTTGCAGAATAGGCTACAAAGTACAGAAGGTGGTAGCTATCAGGAAAATTGGTCGTTTTTTGCGTCCAATAATGATTGTGAATTTTTTTGAAAGGCTCTACCTTCTTAAAATAAGTTATAGTCAGCAATATCGGATATAAATTTGACATATTAACCTATTTTAAATTGACTTTGAGGGATAAATTCGCTATAATAAAAGAAAAACTGGTTATAACCAGAAAACAAGGAGGACCTATGTTCCGTTTAGCAAAAGAAGAATTAGAAAAATTGGGCGCCTTTATCACAGCGACTGAGATTTACCAACAGCCTGGCTTGTGGAAAGAGGCTCATCAACTATATATTGACCAGTTGGAGAAGATTGAAGCCTTCCTAACAGCCATCAAGGACAAGCATGACTTTGTTCATGTGATTTTCACTGGTGCAGGGACTTCAGACTTTGTTGGTCAAAGTATTGCCAACTACCTCAACCAAGTCAATGACTTGAAACACATTCGTTTTTCTGCCATTGGTACGGTTGAATTGGTTGGTCGTCCATGTGATTATTTACAGGCGGATGTCCCAACAGTTTTGGTATCCTTTGCTCGTTCAGGTAACTCCCCAGAAAGCGTCGCAGCGGTAGAAGTAGCTAAGCAATTGGTTGACCAACTTTATCAAGTGACCATTACCTGTGCACCAGAGGGCAAGTTGGCTCTTGCGGCTGAGGGGGATGCGGAAAATCTCCTACTCTTGCAACCGGCTGGTTCAAATGACAAAGGATTTGCCATGACAGGCTCTTATAGCTGTATGGCTCTGACAGCCCTCCTCGTATTCTCTCCAGCCAGTCAAGAAGAAAAAGCTGCTTGGGTTGAGACCATTGCCCGTCTAGGTCAAGATGTCTTGGACCGTGAGGACTATGTACAAGAATTGATTGACCTTGATTTTGAACGAGTGATTTATCTGGGTTCAGGTGGCTTCTATGGTGTAGCCCACGAAGCACAGCTCAAGATTTTGGAATTGACTGCAGGCAAGATTGCGACCATGTATGAGTCACCACTCGGTTTCCGTCATGGACCAAAATCCTTCATCAATGAAAAGACCTTGATTTTCCTCCTTGCATCAAACGATGCTTATACTCGCCAGTACGATGTGGACTTGCTCAATGAGGTGCATGGTGATGGCATAGCAGAGCGGATTGTTGCCTTGTCGGCTGATAAGCTAGCAGGTACAGAGGCAGCCAACTTTATCTTAGCAGAGGGTGGAGCAGATTTACCAGATGTATTCTTAACCTTCCCTTACATCATCTTTGCCCAAACGGTATCTATCATGGCAGCTATCAAATGCAAGAATCTACCAGATACACCATCTCCAACAGGCACCGTCAACCGTGTGGTGCAGGGTGTGATTATACATCCTTTAGAAAAATAGTCACATCTATTCAATGATGAAGAAATAGAGCTATTCGGTAGAGTTTTAACACATAAAAAACACATAAAAAACACACCCACTCACTCGAATATCATGGTATAATGATAGTATATAATAAAATATAATTAGGAATAAATAGAAATGGAAACTGCAAATAAAAAATTCAGATATAGTATTCGTAAATTTAAAGTCGGTGTAGGTTCAGTGCTACTTGCTACTTGCTTACTTGGAGTGGGAGTCTCGACACCAACTGCTTTTGCGATGATAGATTCTTCCCCAGCCACAGAGGATACCGAAGTTAAAAAAACACCTCTTCAACACCTCAAAGAACTTGTGGAAGAGCTAAAAATGGACTTGGAAAAGTTGAAGGAGTATCCAGAATATGATAGTACTCAATACCCACTTCAAAAACAGTTGTGGGATTATAATTTAGGATATGGAAAGCGCCAAATGGCACATGTTTCAACTCTTGAGGAAAGTAGCCCTGGACTTCAAGGTGTTTTAGAAGGCTTAACCGATTTTGGAAACCATATTAGGATGGAACGTTTGACACGTGAGGTCGATCAATATCGTAAAAAATATCCTAATAATGAACGCATTGAAGAAGAGTATAAGGATCATTTGGAGCAGACAGAGAGTAAAACTTATGCTAGTCAAAGTTGGGCAGATTTACGAGCTTCTACCGATGCAGCAGAGCGAGCAGTTGAAAGAGTTAAAGAGATAGTTAAAGAACTAGAGCCGAAAGAAGAGCCGGCGCCAAAAGCTGAGGAAGACACTCCAGCACCAGAAGCTCCAACACCAAAAGAGGACGCTCCAAAAGCCGAGGAAGAGGCTCCGAAAACAGAAGAAAAAGCTCCAGAAACGAAAGAAGAGACTCCAAAATCTGAGAGCGAAGTTCCACAAACTGACCCAGCGCCAAAAGCTGAAGAGTCAGCACCAACTCCAGCACCAAAAGCAGAGGAGGACACTCCGGCTCCGAAAGTAGAAGAGGAAACAGAGGTTCCGAAAACAGAAGAGAAGACTCCGGAAACGAAAGAAGAAACGCCAGCCCCTGTACCGGAAACTCCAATGGACGAGCCGAAAATGGAAGAACCAAAAGCAGAGGAGGACACACCAGCACCGGCACCGAAAGAAGAAACACCAGCTCCAACACCGGATGCAGAGCCAGCTCCAGCGCCGAAAGCCGAGGAAGAAGTTCCGGCACCAATGCCAGAGGCTCCAGCGCCGAAAGAGGACGCTCCAAAAGCAGAAGACGAAACAGAGGAGCCGAAAGCAGAAGAGAAGATTCCAGAAACGAAGGAAGAAACACCAAAATCCGAGGAGGAAGCTCCGAAAACAGAAGATCATACTCCAACACCGGATGCTCCAGAATCGAAGGAAGAGTCAGCTCCAAAAGAGGACGAAGTTCCTGCACCAATGCCAGATGTCCCAGCGCCGAAAGAAGACGCTCCGAAAGTAGAAGAGGAAACACAGGAGCCGAAAACAGAAGAGAAGACTCCGGAAACGAAAGAAGAAACTCCAGCACCGGAAACTCCAATGGACGAGCCGAAAATGGACGAACCAAAAGCGGAAATTCCAGCACCGGCACCGAAAGAGGACGCTCCAAAAGCCGAGGAAGAAGCTCCGAAAGTAGAAGAGGAAACAGAGGCTCCGAAAACAGAAGAGAAGGCTCCAGAAACGAAAGAAGAGACTCCAAAATCTGAGAGCGAAGTTCCACAAACTGACCCAGCGCCAAAAGCTGAAGAGTCAGTACCAACTCCAGCACCAAAAGCAGAGGAGGACACTCCGGCACCGAAAGTAGAAGAGGAAACAGAGGCTCCGAAAACAGAAGAGAAGGCTCCAGAAACGAAAGAAGAAACTCCAGCACCGGAAACTCCAATGGACGAGCCGAAAATGGACGAACCAAAAGCGGAAATGCCAGCACCGGCCCCAACTCCAATGCCAGAGGCTGATAAGCCAACACCAGAAGCACCAAAAGCGGAGGAAGAAACTCCGGCTCCGACTCCAATGCCAGAGGCTAAGCAACCAGAAATGGAGCAACCGAAAGCAGAAGACATGCCGAAGGAGGAAATGCCAAAGGCTGAGCAACCAAAAGCGGAAGACTCTGCACCTAAGACAGCAGTTCCAGAAGTCGCGCCAAAAACAGCGGAAAAACCAAAGCTAGACTTCACAACAAAAGAACGCAAGGTAGAAGAAGCTCTCCCTATCAAAGAAGAGATCAGATATGATGCAAGCCTAGCGCTTGGCAAATCATACCTTCTTCAAGAAGGAAAAGCAGGTAAAAAAGTATCTGTTTATCAAGATGTCATAGTTGATGGTAAAGTTGTCGCAACCAACCTATTATCAGAGACTATTGTTGAAGGTCAAAACCGTATCCTTGTAAAAGGTAGCTTGGAAATGAAGAAAGAAGAAGTAAAAACAACTCCTTCAGTACAATCAAATCCGACACTGAGTCATAAGGGCGCACCTTCTGCAAACAAAGCAACCCTACCTGCAACAGGTGAACAACGCAATAACCTAGCCTTAGTAGGCCTTGGTTTAGCTGGAATTAGCTTGGCAGTAATCGCTACAGCTATAAACAAAAAATCTAAAGATCAAATCTAAACCACTATGAAACAGCGACAAAGAGGCCGGGCGGAAACGCCCAGCCTCTTTTTAGAATTGAAAATCAAATATTAGTGCGGTAAAATTAACTGTGATTGACTTAAATCAAGGTGGATTTGCCATTGAGAATTATCCCGAACAGTGCACTCAAAGTCGGTGGTGTAGAGAATCAGCTCCAAGACATCGCCTTTTTTCAATTGGTAAATAGTCGGTTGCAGTTTCCAAATCACATCCATCCACTGGTCTGGCACCACTTCCTCGACAGTCATCAGGTCGGTGCGGTTCTGCAGATTCATAAAGCCCTTGGTTACCAAGCGTTGCGGCATCTCCACATAAGGCAACTCCAGCAGATTTTCTTGGGCATGGTAACGACCGTTGTCCAAGCTCAACCGTGTTTTCGGCGTTGGGATTGGGGCTAGGCGTTTTTTATTTCCCTTGTCCAATAGCTGAGCAGATAAGAGGCCTTTGGCTACACTTGATGCGACACGGAGTTTCAGCGTGACCTGTCCGTTGAGCAAGAGATCCTCCGTTACAGGCAGTTCAATGCTAACTTGGTTGGCCTTGCCTGCATAGAGGTCTTGGTGGAAACTTGGATAGCCCTTGCCGTAGCGTTCAAAATCTTCTTGGGCATAGTGATTGGAAATGGTCTGGCTTCCTGTTCCCAGTGGCAAGACAGCCTCGTTTTCACCGCCAAAGTTGTCCAAAGTTGTCCAAGTTTGCTCACCGCTGTCGTCCTGCCAGATAACCGTTGGCAGTTGGTAGTTATTCTCGTAGCCCAGCAGTTTTTGACTGAGCAGTGCGTTCATGGACTCACGGAAGTCGATAGACTGCCAGTTGTTCATATAAACGTGGGCACCGTTGTGGAAGAAGAGGTGCTTTTTGATATGGCTTGGTAGGGCATGGAACATATTCCAGACATGGATTGGCTTGACATTCCAGTCCTGTGAGCCGTGGGTAAAGACCACCTCGCACTTGACCTTGTCAGCGTGGAGCAGATAGTTGCGGTCCTGCCAGTATTGATTGTAGTCACCGCTGGTGCGGTCCAGGGCAGCCCGTTCTGCCGCCAGTCCTTTTTCGTAGGCTGCTTTATTGCGGAGGAAGTCGCCTGCTTGCAGACTTTTCGAGTAGGTCAGGGCAGTCAAGCTGTCCAGGTCCTCGCCTGGATAGCCGCCAGGGCTGGTCACCAGCCCGTTTTCACGGTAGTAGTCATACCAAGAGGAAATCCCCGCTTCTGCGATAACGACTTCCAATCCGTCCACGCCAGTTGTTGCTAAGGCATTGGACATGGTACCGAGATAAGACAGTCCCGTCGTCGCCACCTTACCATTGGCCCAATCAGCCTTGACCTCAAGCGAGCGAGTGTGGTCTGTGTAGGCCTTGGTGCGACCGTTCAGCCAGTCAATCACCGCTTTGTAGCCCTCAACCTGCTGGTAGTCGCCAGATGTCATGTAACCCGTCGAGCCTAGCGTGCCCACACCAGACACATGGAGGCTGGCAAAGCCGCGAGCGAGGAAGTAGTCATTGAGGGAGTAAGAGGTGATGTGGCCCAGTTTTTCAGTGGCAGAGCTGACAGGTAGGTCCCGCTGGTCCAAGTCTAGCTTGGTGATGCTGGCCTGCTTGACCTGAATGGTACCGACTTGTTTTTCAGCCAGTTCCCCTTCCATCTTATGCAGGGCCTTATCGCTGGCTATATCGTTCACTCCTTGATGATAAGGACTGTTGGTAATCACCGCAGGGATTTTCCCGTCAAAGTGAGGACGGAGAATGGACAGCTTAACAATATCTGTCTGGCCAGTCCCTGCCGTATCGACAGGCGTTTCGACATAAACCACCTCACGAATGAGGTTTTTTGTTGAAAAGGTTGCCAGAGATTTGCCGTTGAAGAAGTGGTAGCGATTGTCCTCGGGAATCAGGTCGTCGCTGACCAGCTGGTCAATCAAGGTGTTTCCAGACTTGGTACGGGTATTGAGCAGCTGGTAGAGGTTGTCGATGACATCTCCGTAGACAATAGGAAACTGGCTGGTCTTGCGGAATTCCTCCACATCGGTGTAATTCACACCAGGCACGAAGCCCAGCAACTGAAAGGCCACTTGATAGAAAATCTGGTCTGTCAGCTCACGGTCAGACTGGAAGAAGGTCAGCAGATCTGTCTCCCAGTCCGCAATCATGTTGGACAGGGCAAAGTCGGTATTTTCTGTCAGGAAGTGGCACCTTCTGACAAATGTTTCTAAATTTGTCTTGCTACTTGCATTAGGAATCAGTTGAAATCCCAGAGAATCAAGTTCTTGCAAGTAGATAGAGGTCTCTTTTTTTATGAAAGAAAATTGGTTAAAACGCATGTATTTTCCTCTTTTTCTGTGCATAATCTATAGTAACTATTATATCGGATAAAGGTGGCTTTGTCTAAGATTTGTCAAAAGAATATTCGTATATCTATGTATAAATCGACGGTATAATTAGTTGTAAATTTTTCCTTTTTTTTATACAATATTCTAGTATTATTGAGGAGAGAAGAACTATCGTGTTGAGAAAAAATGATGTGATTGTACCCGTTTTAAGAGTGAATAATCGCGGGCTCAATCAAGCCTTCCTAGAAGAACAACTGGGAATGAAAGTACAATTAGAAGATGGACCCTTTGCTGATTTTGGGGATAAAACTAGTCCAGCAACAAAATTGGTGTTAATGGAATCGCCGGGCAATCGTACCCGTGCGGTTAAGGGACTTAAAAAATTAAATAAACTGGTCATCAAGGTCGAAGAGGCTCATGAAATTGAAGCCTTGCTGGCTCGAGGAACTGTTTTCACCAAGCTCTACAAAGGGAAAAATGGTTTTGGTTTTGAGGCTCTCTCTCCAGAGGGAGATACCTTCTTGCTTCATGCTGAACAGGCCGTTGAAGATTTGACAGCTATTCTTCCACCCGTGCATTTTACTGGTCAAGCTGATTTTTCAGGTTTGACGTCTTTTGTGGTGGAGTCTGTCTGGATCAATACCCCTCAAGCCAGTGTCAGTCAGGATTTTTATGAGGCTATTCTACCTAACCAGGCCTGTTTGCGTTTTGTGGGAGTAGAAGGGGAGGATTTAGTCACTCCAGCAGAACAAGTTTGGGATTTGGATAGCTTGCGTTTCCCTATTGAGCAGGATTTTGACTGGGCAAACTTGGAAAGTCAATTGGAAGGTCCCTTCTTTAAAGATAAGAAAGAAACCTTTATCCAAACGGTTGACCCAAGCGGTATTGAATTGTGGTTTGAAAAATGAGACAAGCAATTTTAGATAAGATTTCAGAGCAGATTGAGCAAGGAGTCTATCCTGGTGCCAGTCTGGCTCTTTTTTCTAAGGGCCGGTGGCAGGAGTACTATCTAGGAACCCAGGATGACCATACGCCAGTTGAGGCAGGCTTGACCTATGACTTGGCTTCTGTTTCCAAGGTGGTTGGAGTAGGGACTCTTGCGACTTTTCTGGTTAATAGCGGAGCTTTGGAGCTAGATAGGACCTTGCAGTCCTATTATCCTGCTTTTGCGGATAGTCAGGTCACCATTCGGCAATTATTGACCCATACTAGCGGCATTGACCCCTTCATTCCCAATCGGGATAGTCTGGATGCCGACCAGCTCAAAGAAGCGATTTTGAAGATTAGGGTGACGGATAAAAAAGATTTTCTCTATACAGATATCAATTTTCTCCTGCTGGGCTTTTTGCTGGAAGAACTGGGTGGAGCTAGTCTGGATCAGCTAATCAGACGAGATGTTCTAGAGCCCTTTGGCATGTCCCAAACCTCCTATGGACCAGTCAGTCAGGCAGTGCCGACGGTGCGTGGCGTGAAAGCAGGTGTGGTACATGACCCTAAGGCGCGTGTCTTGGGTATCCATGCGGGTAGTGCAGGCCTTTTTTCGACGGTCAGGGATTTGGAAATCTTCTTGGAGCGCTATCTGGCCGAGGACTTTGCGGCAGATTTGACCCAGGACTATGGCTTTGATGACAAGCGCAAGCGGTCTCTGGCTTGGGATAAGAAGGGGGACTGGTTGTCGCACACAGGCTATACGGGGACCTTTATCATGTACAATCGTCCCTTGCAGAAAGCTGCGATTTTTCTCTCTAATCGTACTTTTGATAAGGATGAGCGGGCTCAGTGGAAGTTGGATAGAAACCAGGTTATGGCCTTGATTCGGCAGGTCTTGGAGGAAGAAGGACAATGAGATATGTTCTTCTGTTGAGAGGGATCAATGTCGGTGGTCGTAATAAAATCGTCATGGCTGAATTGCGTCAAGCGGTGGCAGATTTGGGCTATGATAAGGTTGAAACCTACATTAATAGCGGCAATCTCTTTTTTGATTCAACCAAGAATAGAGGGGACATTGTTGCTGAATTTCAAACTTTTTTCACAGAAAGATACCCCTTTGTGGAGCAATTTGCTTTATTAGATGCCCAAGATTATCAAGCAGAAATCGATCAGCTTCCAGCTTGGTGGCAAGAAGAATTGGCGAGAAAGGATGTCCTCTTTTACACGGATAGAAGTCAGAAGGCTCTGATTGAGGACTGGGTGAGCCAGCTGGACTTGGGAGAGGAGGTTGTTTACTTTGGGCAGACGGCTCTCTTCTGGGGCAAGTATGATGAACAGTCCTACTTGCAGACGGCCTATCATAAGAAGCTGGCCAATCAAGTTTTTTACAAAAGCCTTACCATTCGTAACCATAAGACCTTTGCCAAACTAGCGGAGTTTTTGGGTAAGTAATGAAGGATCCCTGATGAGCAGGGATTTTTGTGTAGTCTCTTATACTATCCTTCCGAAAATCCACTAGACATCCTTCTGTTCTTTCCCTATTCTTCCGCAACACTCAGTAGATTTTTCGACATACCAAAAAGGACCTGCATGTGCAAGTCCTTTTATGTTTGCTTGATTAGGCTTGACCTGAAACTTCAGCAGCGTGGTCATCCATTGAAAGAACTTCGTGGAAGACACGTTGTGTCAATTCAGTTTTTTGCTCTTTAGTGAGGTATTTAGTGTTTACGCAGTATCCAGAGATACGAACGATAACATCTTCACCTGCCATAATCTTGTCATAAACGTCGTTCAAATCCATAACGTTCAAGTTCACGTGTTGACCACCTTGTTCGAAGTATCCGTCAAGGATTGTCACCAAGTTGTTCACTTGCTCATCGAAGGTCTTACCAAGAGCTTTTGGTGAAACTTGAGTTGTCAATGAGATACCGTCGTTGGCATGTTTGAAGTTAAGTTTAGAAAGAGTATTCAAGTTTTGCAACCAACCACCACGTGATTTAGAAGTTGGGTTAGCACCTGGTGGGAAGAATTCCACTTTAGAAGTGTTAACTGAACCATCTTCGTTGAGGAATACACCACGGTGAACTGGAGAGTTACCAGTTTGCTTAGAGTAAGCAACGTTTGAAGTGATGGTCAAGATAGATACAGTTGCTTCAGCATTCTTATAGAGTTTGTGTTTGTTCAAACGAGTGAAGAATGCTTCCATGAGCCATTTCGCAATGTCATCTACACGGTCGTCGTCTTCACCATAACGTGGGAAGTCGCCAGTTACTTCGTAGTCGTAGATGAAGCCGTCTTCGTCACGGATTGGTTTAACCTGTGCGTATTTGATAGCTGACAAGGAGTCAACAGTGTTTGCAAATCCACAGATACCGAAGCCCATGTTAGCACGAAGGTGAGTTGGCAAGAATGCCATTTGAACTGCTTCATAGTTGTACTTGTCAGTCATGTAGTGGATGATGTTCATAGCATCTACATAAGTGTCAGTCAACCAGTCGAGGGCTTTTTCAAAGTTGGCAATAACTTGATCGTAGTCAAAGATTTCAGAAGTATTTGGTTCAACACCATCAAACACTTTGTAATCTTTGTGAACATCGTCGTAGCCGTTGTTCCAGCTTGAAAGAAGAGCTTTAAGAACGTTAACACGAGCACCGAAGTACTGAATGTTGTGGCGTTGGTCTTCACTTTCTGGGTCAAGTGGTGACACACAGCAAGAGATACATGACATTTCACCATAACCATCTTTCGCCATTGTTGTCACACCTTCGTATTGGATAGAAGAGTGTTTGTGGCTCATTGCCATACAGTAGCGACGGAAAGCGTATGGAAGTTGGTCTGACCAAAGAACTGTCAAGTTTGGCTCTGGAGAGTTACCGATGTTGTCAAGTGTGTTCAAGAAACGGTAGTCCATTTTTGTAACACGGTGACGACCGTCGTTACCCATACCTGCCATAGATGTTGTAAGGAAAGTAGGGTCACCAGAGTAGATTTCGTCGAAGGCTTTTGTACGAGCGAATTTCACTGTACGAAGTTTCAATACGAAGTCATCAACAAATTCTTGGATTTCAGATTCAGTAAATGTACCACGAGCCAAGTCACGTTCTGCATAGATGTCAAGAACGATTGGCACACGACCAAGAGAAGTTGCCGCACCATTGATAACACGGCAGACTGCCATGAAGGCGATGTTTGTCCATTGGATAGCTTCTTTGGTGTTCATCGCAGGTTTGCGCACATCAACGCCGTAGTGATCACCCAAGCGTACAACTTGTTGCAAGGCTTGGTATTGAAGGTTGATTTCTTCGCGAAGACGGATTGATTCTTCATCGATTTCAGTAATGGCGTTCCAGTCAGCTACTTTTTCTTCCATCAAGTAGTCTGCTCCGTAGAGAGCCAAACGAGCGTACATACCGATGATACGACCACGTGAGTATGCATCTGGAAGACCAGAAACGTGGTGTGAGTGGCGAGCACGGCGGATGTCAGCTGTATAGGCACGGAAGATACCGTCGTTTACAGTTGTAGCGTGTTTTGTATAGATTTCATGAAGGAGTGGGTCTGGAGTATAGCCGTTTTCGATAAGAGTGGTTTCAGCCATACGAATACCACCACGTGGCATGAAGTTAAGTTTGAAGAGCTCATCGTTTTGGATACCGAAAATCAATTCATTATCTTTATCGATGAAACCTGCTGGAATATCAGCTATAGAAGTAGCACGATCTACGTCCATTGGGAAGCGAGTGTCTTCGTAGCCAGCTTTTGTTTCTTCGATGATTTTTTTGATATGAAGTGAACGCTCAGTTGGGCCTGCGAGGAAGCTTTCATCTCCATCGTATGGAGTGTAGTTGGCTTGAACGAAGCGTGTTACACTTGCCTTATCTTGCCAATCTGTACCTTTAAAGCCTTCCCAGGCTTGGGCGAAAATGTCTTCAGCAACATTTTTTGTTTTAACTTTTGTTGACATGAGGGTTCTCCTTTAAGGTAGTTTTGTTCTTCACATATTTCAGTATATCATATGTAAGCACTTTCTTCAAGACAAAAACACTGAAAAATAGATTGAATTTTTTTCCAAGCAGCAAGGAAATGCCTCTCTATTTAGTACCTTTGACTTTATAACATTATATTAAAAAAACACATCTAAGTCAAACATAATAGATTGATATATTGACAAAGAAAGCGGTATCATGTAGAATATGATGTGTATATTAAGTTTATAATAAAATATTAAAAGGAGGCAGACGATGAGAGCTTACTCTAAGAACCTATTTTCTAAGAAGAATAGCTATTCGATTAGAAAATTGACAGTAGGTGCGGCTTCAGTTATCGTAGGAATTTCTCTGTTTTCTGGAGGAACAGTATTGGCAGAAGGGAACACACCTGCCGATACTCCTGTTGAATCGGTAGAAAATAATGATGCTAGCAATATAAATGAAGGAAATGTTTCTGAAAGTGGCACGCAAGGAACAGAGCGAGCAGCAGGTGCAACAGAAACAGCTGTTAGTCCAGAATGGACACCAACTTCTACACCGGCCGGTACAGTTGAAGTCGTTGAAGAAGACGGCATTCGGTACAACCGCCTATCTTCTGTGGAAGGCCAGGATAATTCAACAAATATTGGAACATTTGAACATGCTGACTTGAAGATGAATGCAGATGGCAGTGCGGAGGTATCATTGTCATTTGTAGAACGTTCTGAACCAGAAAAGGCTCGATTTGGTGTTTATCTCAATCATACTGATCAAAATAAACATGTCCTAGTTGGATATGATAAAGGTGGTTGGTTCTGGGAGTACAAGTCTCCAAGCGGAAGCACATGGTACCAAGGGCAACGGGTACCTGCTCCTGAAAGAAATGTTCTCTATGAATTAAGTGTTAACCTAACATCTACTGGGGAAATTTCTGCTTCTATTCTTTCAGATTCCATGACTGAGGCTCAGGAACTGTTTTCGGCTCAGCAAATTCCCGAAGCAGCTTGGAATGACTTGAAGAATACACGCTCAGCAAAATTAAAAGTAACTAGCCGTGATGCTGACCGTACAGTGGTAGATATTGTTGCTAAAAACCAAGAAGGAGTTTCAGAAACTGCTAGCCAGCCAATAACGAATGCCACAACTGGTACAGGAGAGACGAATACACCTACTGCTCCAACTACACCAACCCCAGTAGCAACTGAAAATACAGCTCCTACAACCATTGGACCAGACTGGCGTCCAGCATCGACTGTTCAAGGAACAGTTGGTGTCGTAGAAGTAAATGGTGTTCGCTATAATGCCCTTGCTTCTACTACATCTAATAACAATTCTGAGAATGTAGCCTTGTTTGTTAAAGAAGGCTTGACAGTAGATGCTTCGGACAACGCCAACCTTGCAGTGACCTTTGTGGAAAATTCAGAAGCAGGTCATGGTCGTTTTGGTGTCTATTTGAAACACAGGGATGAACGCAACCATATCTTTGTCGGCTATGACAGTGGTGGTTGGTTCTGGGAATATAAGGTAAATGGTCAAGGTAATTACCTCAGCAATCGCAGTGTTCAAGCACCAACTAAGGGAAGCACCAACCGCCTAGAGATTTCTTATAAGTCAGATGGACAATTAAATGCGACTGTCAATGGTCAGAACTTATTTGATACCTATACAGTCGGAACAGAAGTTCGTCAAGCCTTGGCAAATGACAAGCGCATTGCCTTGAAATTGGGAACCTATGGCCAACAACTAACCAAGGTTAACGTGGTTGCAGACAACCAAGACGGCGTCAAACCAGTTGAGACAACAGCAGAAGATGCAATTGTACTAAATGATAGCAATGTTTCTTACGAGACCCTTGCTTCAGACGTTCTTACTGCTAAGATTGACCGTGCCTTCCCACGTATCAAAGAATATACGATGCAGGGTGAAAAGGTTTATGGTCAAGTCAATCCAATCCGTACCCTCAGAATCAATGATTACGAAGTTACACCAACAGTTACTTTCAATAAGGTAAGTGACAGAGTTGCAGAGTATGTTCTAGATGTTGTTGATGAAGCTAAGAAACTAAATGTTGCTATCAAGGTTAAGGTAGAGGTTGCTGGAAATGAGCTACACTTTGATGTGACAGAAGTAAACAACCGAAACCAAGTAACTCCTGGTCAGACCATTGATGATGTTGCTAAATTGGTACAAAGTATCTCTTTTGCCAATAATAACTTAGTATCGGTGGCTAGCACACAGGATGGTGCTAAGTTTGACGGTGCACGTATGTCTACCAATACTCACCAAACAGGTGATCGTCACGTAGATGTGCAAGACAATACACCAAGCTCTAGTGCAGGATTTATGTATGGATTTGTTTCTACTGATAAGCTAGCTGCTGCGGTATGGAGCAATTCACAACACGGTACAGGTGGTGCAGATGACTTTACTCGTCTGACTGCAAACAGTGAACGCTACAGTCTAGATGGTGAAACAGGTGTTCATTATGGTATTGCCAGCTCACCTTGGCAGTGGCAAAAAGAACATAACCGTGTTGTTTATCCAGCCTATACTTTGGAATTACCAAGTGCTAAGGTTGTCTTTACAAAAGATGCCAACAAAGACAATGTAGTAGACTGGCAAGATGGTGCTATTGCCTACCGTCAAATTATGAACAATCCAAAAGGGCATGAATACGTACCAGAATTGGTAGCTTACCGTATTGCCATGAACTTTGGTTCACAAGCCCAAAACCCATTCTTGATGACTCTGGATGGTATCAAGAAGATTGCCCTTCATACAGACGGTCTCGGTCAAAGCGTTCTTCTTAAAGGATATGGTAGTGAAGGTCATGACTCCGGTCACTTGAACTACGCAGATATTGGTAACCGTATCGGTGGCACAGAAGACTTCAAGACCTTGATTGAAAAGTCACAACCATATGGTGCAAAATTAGGTATTCACGTTAACGCATCTGAAACCTATCCAGAATCTAAATACTTCTCTGAAGAAATTCTTCGTCGTCACGCCAATGGCGAGTACGTTTATGGTTGGAACTGGATTGACCAAGGTATCAACATTAGTGGTCACTATGATTTGGCTCACAATCGTTTGAAACGTTGGGAAGACTTGAAGAAAGAATTGGGTGACGGATTAGACTTTATTTACGTCGATGTATGGGGTAATGGTCAATCTGGTGGCGAAAATGCTTGGGAAACCCATATTCTCTCCAAGGAAATCAATATGCAGGGTTGGAGAAATGCCTTTGAATGGGGCTATGCAGGTGAATATGACTCGACCTTCCAACACTGGGCAGCAGACTTGACCTACGGCGGCTACCGTCTAAAAGGTATTAACAGTAACATTGTTCGCTTTATCCGAAACCACCAAAAAGATTCTTGGGTTGGTGATTTCCCAGCCTACGGTGGTGCAGCCAACTATCCACTTCTCGGTGGTTACAATATGAAAGACTTCGAGGGTTGGCAAGGTCGTAGCGATTACAATGGCTATATTACAAACCTCTTTGCTAATAACCTCATGACCAAGTATATCCAGCACTTTAAGGTAACAAGCTGGAAGAACGGTACACCAGTTACCATGACAGACCATGGTGAAACCTACAGATGGACACCTGAAATGGAAATTGGTCTAGAAGATGAAGATGGTAACAAACTCTTGCTCAGACGTAAGTCAAATGATGTTAACAATGCTGGCTACCGCCAACGTACAGTAACCTTGAATGGTCGTACAATCCAAGATGGAGCAGCTTACTTGGTGCCTTGGAACTGGGATGCGAATGGTAATGACCTGACCAGTGACAAACACAAAATGTACTACTTCAACGAAGAAGCAGGTGCTACAACCTGGACCCTCCCATCAGATTGGACTGGTAATAAGGTTTATCTCTACAAACTTACTGAGCTTGGTAAGACAGATGTTCAAGAATTGGCAGTAACAAATGGTCAAATTACCATTCAAGCTGATGCAAATGCGCCGTATGTTCTATATAAATCTCCGCAGACAAATCCAGAGATGTCCTGGAGCGACGGCATGCATATCTATGACCAAGGCTTTAACTCAGGTAAGCTGGACCATTGGACAATTGATGGTGATACTAGCAAGGCTACTTTGGTCAAATCCCAAGGTGCCAACGATATGCTCCGTATTGAAGGCAATACATCCAAAGTTAGTCTCAGTCAAAAATTGACTGGCCTGAAACCAAATACCAGCTATGCAGCTTATGTAGGGGTAGACAACCGCAGTACAGCAAAAGCTAGCATTACAGTCAATACAGGCAGTTCAGAAGTTACAAACTATACAAATGAGTCTATTGCTCTGAACTACGTTAAAGCCTATGCTCATAACACATTGAGACAGAATGCGACAGTTGACAATACAAGTTACTTCCAAAATATGTATGTCTTCTTCACAACTGGAGACAATGTGGATAATGTACGCTTGACCCTATCTCGCGATGCAGATGCTGCAGCAACCTATTTTGATGAAATTCGTGTCTTTGAAAATGACTCAACGATGTTTGCAGGTGGTCACAATACAACTGCTGGTACCTTCAAGCAAAACTTTGAGAGTGTTCCGCAAGGTATTTTCCCATTTGTTATCGGTGGTATTGAACGAGTTGAGGACAACCGTACCCACCTAGCAGAAAAACATGCTCCATACACTCAACGTGGCTGGAATGGTAAGAAGGTGGACGATGTCATTGAAGGCACTTGGTCACTCAAGACAAATGGTCTGACAGCTCGCAATAGCATTGTTTACCAAACTATTCCACAAAACTTCCGCTTTGAAGCTGGCAAGGCCTATCGTGTAAGCTTTGATTATGAAGCTGGTTCCAATGGAACTTATGCCTTTGCTATCGGTGAAGGACGTTATAACAATGATGCCGGTAGCCTAACGCTGAATCCATTGAACAATTCATGGGAAGGTAGTGATAAGGCTGAGAAAGCAAGCTTCTTAGTTACAGGTGCAGAGTCTGGCAATACTTGGGTTGGTATCTTCTCAACTCGCCGTGGTGGTGATACCAAGGGAGATACTAGTGGAAACGCTAACTTCCGAGGCTACAATGACTTTATGCTGGATAATCTGGTGATCGAAGAAGTTACCTTGACTGGTCATTTGTTGACAACGGATTACTTTAACTTGAATACTCCAGTCTTGAATGAAAACTATACTCAAGCAAGTTTGGCACCGTACAAAGAAGCTTTGTTAGCAGTGTCTGCAGCTCCTGAGGATATTAGTATCGAAGAAGCTCGTACCTTGATTGCTACTGCCAATACAGCCCGTCAAAATCTTCAAGTGAAGAAAACAGCAATCACAAATGAAGATATTGGCTTGGCTCAGGCTAACGCTCAAGAAGGTGAAGAACTAGCTAAAGCCTTTGATGGCAATCCTTCTACTATCTGGCACACACCATGGAATGGCCGTCATATTAATGAGCCAGCGACAGTCAACCTTCGTAGACCAGTTGACATTCAACGTTTTGAATACGTGCCGAGACAATCAGGCCGCAACGGTATCTTGAAAGCATTGACATTGGTGATTACGGATGATCAAAACGTGGAACATACCTTTACTGGTGCGGATTGGCCAGCAACAAGTGCTACTAAGACAATTGATTTCGGTAAGACAATTAAGGCTAAGAAGATTGTGATTACAGGTACTGCCTCATACGGTGATACTGCAGATCAATTCATGTCCGCTGCAGAATTCCGCTTCTTGACACCTGTTCAGGAAGAAGCCACCCTTGATAAGGCACCTTATGAAGCAGCCCTTGCGGCCGCACGTTCAGCAGGTAAGACAGCTCTTGTCAAAGAAGTGGAAGACTTTATGGCTTCTGTCGAAGCTGCAAATCTTTTGACAGCAAATATCTTAGATGCTACAGTTGCTCGCTTGAATGCTACAGAAACACCAGCTAATCCAGGGAATACAACAGGCACTACTACTGAAACGCCTGAAAATCCAGGCAATACAACCGAAACTCCGAAACCAGATACAGGAGAAAAACCAGTTGATAAGCCGACAGAGACAGCTGTTAATACAGCAAATCTTGAGGCAGCGATTGCTAAAGCGGAGGCTGTAGACCAAACTGCTTATTCGGCAGAGGATTTGGCAGTTCTAACTGAATTACTTGAAAATGCTCTGGCATCTCTTGATTCGACTAGTCAAGAATTGGTGGATGACGCTACTCAGATGTTGAATGACTGGCTAGCAAGCCACTCTTCTACTACAGCTCCTGAGACACCGAAACCAGACACAGGAGAAAAACCAGTTGACGAGCCAACAAAACCAGACACAGGCGAAAAACCAGTTGACGAGCCAACAAAACCAGACACAGGCGAAAAACCAGTTGATGAACCAGTCAAACCAGATGAGGACATCGTAACTGCTAAAGGAGAAAGTACCAAAGCAGATCCTCTTCCATTGGGAGAACTACCACCTCTTGTAATTGCAAAAGGTGATAGTGTCAAAGCAGAACCATTGCCTGCTTTTGAAGGAGGTTTAGTTCCGAATACAGCTCCTACAGCAGAGGCTCTTCCAAGTATTGATCCAGCAAGCTTGGTAAAAGAAGCTGCTACTCCAAAACCAGCAAAAGCTACTTCAGCTACATTACCGCAAACAGGTGAAGAAACTGAACAAGGTCTGCTCCTAGCAGCTGGTTTAGTCGGTCTAATGGCTATGGCAGCTCGAAGAAGACGACCAGAATAGTCATTTCAGAATAGAATAACATTGCTTGTTCTCCAAATACATTAGAGGTAGGTCTCGGACCTGCCTCTTTTGTTTATTGAACCGTTTTTCAGTTAATACTCTTCGAAAATCAAAATCAGACGTTGTTGACTTGATTTGATGAACTTCAGTTCTATCTGCATCTGCGTCGCCTAGTCTGTTTTTGATTTTCATTGAGTATAATGTTCTCTTTATGAAAAAATTGGCTAGATAGGCTATAATATGTCTAGAAGGAAGCAGCAGAAAGGAGTAGCCATGTTAATTTTTCCGTTAATCAATGACTTATCTCGAAAAATTATTCATGTAGACATGGATGCTTTTTTTGCTGCCATTGAGGTCAGAGATAATCTAGATTTGAAAGGCAGACCTGTTATTATCGGGGCAGATCCGAGGTTGTCTGGCGGTCGGGGAGTTGTGTCTACCTGTAATTATGAGGCGCGTGCCTTTGGTATTCATTCGGCCATGTCTTCAAAAGAAGCCTATGAACGTTGTCCACAAGCTGTTTTTATTTCTGGCAATTATGAAAAATACCAGGAAGTTGGGCGGCAGGTTCGAGAAATTTTCCATCGCTATACGGACCTAGTGGAGCCCATGTCCATTGATGAGGCCTATCTAGATGTGACGGAAAATAAGTTGGGAATCGGGTCAGCGGTCAAAATCGCAAAACTCATTCAATACGACATCTGGAATGAACTCCATTTGACAGCCTCTGCAGGTGTTTCTTACAATAAATTCCTAGCCAAAATTGCCTCGGATATGGAAAAGCCGCATGGTTTGACCTTGATTTTGCCTGAAGATGCTGTTGGAGTATTGGCTTCCCTGCCTGTGGACAAATTCCACGGTGTCGGTAAGAAAACGGTGGAACGTCTGCATGAGATGGGAGTTTTTACAGGGAAGGATTTGTTGGATGTGCCAGAGATGACCTTGATTGATACATTTGGTCGTTTTGGCTATGATTTGTATCGGAAGGCCAGGGGCATTTCAAATAGTCCAGTCAAACCTAACCGAGTGCGCAAGTCTATCGGAAAGGAAAGAACCTACCGTAAGCTCCTTTATCGTGATGAAGATGTGATGAAAGAACTAGTCAGTCTTTGTCAACGGGTCGCGGCTAGTTTAGCAAGAAATGAGAAAAAGGGCAGGACCATTGTCTTGAAGGTTCGTTATGGAGATTTTTCGACCTTGACAAAACGGCATAGCGTGGAGGATGCTACAAATCAAGTGGACGTGATTGAAAGAGAAGTTCGGCAACTATTTGAAGAGGTTGGGCAGGCTGAAAAAGGGATCCGCTTATTAGGGGTGACCGTTACCAATTTCATGGAAGGAGATAATCAAATTGCAAATATCGAGTAGATTTACCATTGCCAGTCACATTTTGGTCCTGCTGGCCTTGGAGGGAGACAAGGAAAAACAGACCAGCACCAGCATAGCAGGTAGTGTGGGTGTCAATCCTGTCATTATCCGCAATATTCTGGCTCAGCTCAAAGAGGCAGGCTTGGTTCAGGTGGCGCGTGGGGTTGGTGGAGCACGCTTGGCACAGGCTCCGGACCAGATTACTCTCCTTCATGTTTATCAGGCTGTAGAGTTGTTTGGAGAAAAAGGCCAACTCTTCGGCTTTCATGAGCAGCCCAATCCAAACTGTCAGGTAGGCCGAAATATTCATCCCCTACTAGATAGCCGTTTGGAAAATGCCCAGTCTGCTTTGGAAAGAGAGTTGGGACAAACGACCATTGCTGATTTATTGACAGAATTGTAGCCATATTTCAAGAAAAATCATCTTTGTGGTGATTTTTTTAAAATTCCGAGATGTAATAATTGACATTACAACAAAACGGGGTTATACTGTTGTTGTAAATAAAAATATTACAACAAAACAAGTGAGGTATACAATATGAAAATCGCCATTATCGCAGCCAACGGTCAAGCAGGTCAAGCTATTGCCAAGGAAGCAGTAGAACGTGGTCATCAGGTGACGGCCATTGTTCGTTCTGAAAACAAGAGTGCTGCTCAAGAAGTGATCCAAAAAGACGCTTTGGATTTGACCAAGGAAGACTTGGCCGGATTTGATGTGGTGGTCAATGCCTTTGGTGCTTGGACGCCAGAAACCTTGCCAGGTCACAGTCGATTGGCTGAGCATCTAGCAACTATTCTTGCGGATAGCCCAACTCGTCTCTTGGTGGTTGGTGGTGCAGGCAGTCTTTATTTAGACGAGAGCCAGACAGTTATGCTGAAAGATACACCAGATTTCCCTGCTGAATACCTACCAATCGCTGAAGCTATGGGAGCAGGTCTTGCTATCTACCGTCAGGCGACAGCTATTAACTGGACCTATATCAGCCCGGCTGCAGATTTTGATGCGGAAGGTCCTAAATCAGGTGCCTATACCCTCGCTGGTGAGGTCTTCCAAGTCAATGCCCAAGGTCAAAGCTATATCAGCTACGCAGACTACGCAGTGGCTCTAGTTGACATTGCTGAAAAAGGTGGTTACAGCAAAGAACGTATTTCTGTATTTGCATAAAAAATTAAATGATCCAAAAGATAGTTCCGTCTTGAATCATTCCCGTAGTTGGTTATGCCCTACCCATCATAGCTTTTCAAACTTTCAAAAAGAAAAATCGCCACGGTAAG
>NZ_JARQOZ010000005.1:0-91795 GCF_046032115.1 Streptococcus suis
AGCGTCTTTAGGCGCTGGCTGGTGATGTGGGCTTATAGCCCTTGTTCAAACCACCCGTTTGACGGGTGGTCATGATTTACGATTAAAATATATGGAAATCAACGTGATTCAGTTAAAAAATACTGTCTAGAACATTGTAAATTGAAAACGGTTGGACTTTATTTTTCCATTTCATCGATTCTCTGTCTTCTCTTAGTGCCATTTTTACTCCTTGTGACTGTATTTTAAATGGCTATTCACTATTGTAAGCAAGATGTCACATACCTAGACATCTGCTGGATTAATGTCATGATGGGGTAGAAAATGATCAAGTAGTCTTTGAGAGTCACAGGGCATAGAATAACCCCTGAGCTTGGGCTCAGGGGGAGTTTTCTAACTATAATGTTTGAATAGCGAATGAGTTGCTTGATGGATGGTGCGAGCCGTTTCTGCATTATTCATGGTATAAAGATGGACACCTGCGACATCATTGGTTACCAAATCGACAATCTGATCAACTGCATAGGCTAGGCCAGCTGCACGTAGGGATTCAGGATTGTGCTCGTATTTTTCCAAGATGGCCTTGAATTTACGAGGGAGGCGAATATTCTCACAAGTTTTCAAGAGACGAAGTGCCTGATTCCTGTTGATGATAGGCATGATACCTGCGATAATAGGCACTTCGATGTCTGCGAGAGAACATTTCTCCTGAAAGTTATAAAATGCTTCGTTATCGAAGAAGAGTTGCGTGACCAAGGTTGAGCAACCGGCATCAACTTTCTTCTTCAAATTTTTGATGTCTGAGACAGAGTTTGGTGATTCTGGATGTACTTCTGGATAACAGGCTCCAATAATGTCAAAATGTGGAGCTTCTTCCTTGATAAAGGAAATCAAGTCAGTTGCATACTGGAAGTCCTCTTTAGGGGGAATACCTTCAATAATGTCGCCACGAAGGGCTAATATCTGGTGAACGCCGATTTCATCAAGAGAGTGCAGCACAGACCGAACCTTTTCTTTGGTTAAGTAGGCGGCTGGTAAATGGGCAATGGTTGGGATATGTAACTCGTTGTGTACATGGTCAGCCAATTTAACAGTCGTTTCTTCTACGTTAAGATTGTTATTGCTACAAGTCACACTGATAAAATGAGGGGCCAAACCCTGCATCTCATCAAGTGTTAGGAGTATCTTTTCATTGCCTACTTCTGGTTTTGGAGGAAAAATTTCAAATGAGAGACTTGGGGTTTGACCAATCATAAATTAGAGTTCCTTTCTGGCTGCCTTAGCTGCTTGGGTCAAGTGGATAAGGCTAGCTTTTGTTTCTGATTCGCCACGCGTTTTTAGTCCGCAGTCTGGGTTGATCCAAACTTTTTCTTTCGGTACTTTGGCAAGGATGGCTTGAATAGTGTGTGCAATTTCATCAACGGTAGGGACACGTGGAGAGTGGATGTCATAGACACCAGGACCTACCTGAGTTTGGAAGTTTTTAGCCTTGAGTTCATCTAGGATAACAAGATTTGAACGGCTAGCTTCAAAGGAAATCACATCCGCATCCATGTTGTCGATAGCTGGAATGATGTCTGTAAATTCGCTATAGCACATGTGAGTGTGAATTTGTGTATCTGGTGCAACAGTTGAGTGTACCAAACGGAAGGCAGGGATTGCCCAGTCAAGGTACTCGCTGTACCAGTCGCTACGGCGGAGTGGTAATTTTTCACGAAGGGCTGCTTCGTCAATTTGAATAATCTTGATACCTGCCGCTTCAAGGTCGAGAACTTCTTCCTTGATAGCAAGGGCAATTTGAAGGGTTGATTCCTTGATAGAAATGTCTTCGCGAGGGAAAGACCAGTTGAGGATGGTTACAGGTCCTGTCAACATCCCTTTGACTGGTTTATTTGTACGGCTTTGAGCATAGCTAGACCATTTAACAGTAATTGGGTTCAAGCGTGTTACATCACCCCAGATGATTGGTGGTTTTACCCCACGCATACCGTATGATTGGACCCAACCGTTCTTACTGAAGAGATAACCAGACAGGTTTTCGCCGAAGTATTCTACCATGTCGTTTCGTTCAAACTCACCGTGAACTAAGACATCGAAGTCAACTTCTTCCTGCCATGCAATCCACTCATCTGTTTGAGTTTTAACAAATGCATCGTATTCTTCTTCTGAGATATTTCCTTTACGGAAAGCCAAGCGTGTGCTACGGATTTCTTTGGTTTGAGGGAAAGAGCCAATCGTTGTTGTCGGAAGAAGTGGTAAGTTTAGCTTCTCGCGTTGAATGGCTTCACGCTCTGCAAAGACTGGTAGGCGTGTATAGTCTGAGTCGGTCAAACTTGCAAGACGGTCAGCAAGTGCTGTGTCACGCCCCACACGTTCAAGGGCAAAGAGCTCTTTGTTAGCTGTGAGAGCAACTTCGCCTTGACCGTTACGGATGGCATCCAAATCACGTAATTCGCTCAATTTTTCAACTGCAAAGGCAAAGTGGTTGAGGATAGCAGGCTCAAATTCTTCATTAGCAGTTGTAAATGGTACATGAAGAAGGGAGCAAGAAGTTGTTATGACGACATTTTCAGCTGGAATAGCATCCAAAACAGCTAGGCTCTTTTCGTAGTTGTTGCGCCAGATATTTTTACCGTTGACGATACCAGCGTAGAGGGTCTTGTCAGCTGGGAAACCTGTCGCAACAAGTGCAGCTGTTTCCTTACCTTCTACAAAGTCAAGACCGATGGCATCAACAGGTAGGTTTGTCAATTCAGTGTAAATATCACGCACATCTCCGAAGTAGGTTTGGATAAGGACTTGCAAGCCTTTCTTGTCTGCCAAAAGTGTTTGGTAGATGGTTAGGAAAAGGGCTTTTTCTTCAGCAGTCAAATCCTTGACCAAGCTAGGCTCGTCTAACTGGATTTTTTCAGCACCAAGCTCTGCCAATTTTGCAAATACTTGTCCATAGGCAGCAACCAAGCTATCTGCTACATCTTCAGCTTTCACACCTTCTTCAAAATCTGTCAGTTGCAAGAGAGTGAACGGACCAATAAGGACTGGTCGAGTTGTGATACCCAAGTCTTTTGCTTCTTGGAATTCGTCGAAAATCTTGTGACCAGCTAGTTTGATTTCTGTGTCTTTTTCAATAGCTGGAACGATATAGTGGTAGTTAGTGTTGAACCATTTTTTCATTGGTCTAGCACGAACGTCACCCTTGTCTCCTTGATAACCACGCGCCAAAGCGAAATATTTTTCAAGGTCAGTCAAGTCAAGCTCCTGAACGGCTTTTGGTACGATGTTGAAGAGAACAGCTGCATCCAAAACATTGTCATAGTGAGAGAAGTCGTTACTTGGGATTTCAGTAATGCCAGCTTGTTTAACAATAGTCCAGTGCTTGGCACGCAGGTCCTTTGCTGCCGCTAAAAGCTCTTCTTGTGGAATTTCATTTCTAAAGTATTTTTCAGTGATAAATTTTAATTCACGGTATTCTCCGATACGTGGGAAGCCGATAATAGTTGTTGTCATAGGATTTCCTCCAAAAATATTTCTATGCTCTTATCCTAACAGAAATCCAAACACTTGTATAATTGTAAAAAATTAGAGGATGCTATAGTTTTTAACTATATCAGATTGTTAAAATTTCTTTTTTAAAAAATCACTTCCATATATAGCCTTCAAAAATTCTTTTTATATCCTAGCTAATCAGCTTCATTTGACTGGCTATAGTTTTTCTTAATGGCTTCATAAATTTTATATATTGGGCAAAGTTGCAAATCCTTGATAGACTAGTACTACTTTTTGAAATTGGAGGAAGTTCTATGAAAAAGAAGTGGCTAACAGGCTTACTTTCTACGGTAGCAGTATTAACCTTGGCAGCTTGTGCAAGTGGTGGCTCATCAAGCACAGCATCAAGCTCTAATGCATCAGCAGACACGGAAACATTTACCTATGCAATCAATGGAGACCCAAGTTCAACCAACCCTATCAATACAAGCGATCGTTGGGGATTGACCTTGACAAACTTTATCTACTCACCTCTCATTCGAGTAGAGGCTGATGGTACCTATGTCAATGAATTGGCGGATTCTTATGAAATTGCCGAAGATGGTCTGAGCATTACTGTAAAACTGCGTCAGGATGTTAAATGGTCTGATGGAGAAAAATTTACTGCTGACGATGTTCTCTTTACCTACGAGCAAAAAATCAAAGAAGAAAATGGTGGATCTGATGGTCTATACATCAACGGTCAGCCAGTAAAAGTTGAGAAAGTAGATGATTACACTGTGAAGTTTGTTCTTCCTGCTGTATCAGCCCCAGCCTTGGACAATATTGTGACGGAAACCTATATCATTCCTCAACATGTATTCAAGGATGAAGCGGATTTCTCAGCAAGCCAATTGACTGCAACGCCAGTCGGAACAGGGCCTTATAAATTTGTAGAATACAAACACGGTGAGTATATCAAACTTGCTGCCAATGAACATTACTATAAAGGAAAAGCTGAGATTGATAACCTTGTCTTGCGTATCATTGAAAGTGCAGACACCACTAAAGTAGCACTCCAGACTGGCGAGGTAGATGCTGCCTTTGTGCTCCCTTCTGATATTCAAGATTTGAGCACGGATACCATTACAACCTATGCTTATAGTGAAAACCGTGTTGGTTACCTCGGTCTCAATACTTCAACGGAAGAATTGAAGGATGTAAAAGTTCGTCAAGCCTTGCTCTATGCCTTGAATAAAGAAGAGTTCAACCAAGCGGCTTACTTGGATAAGAAATACTATGAAACTCCATATTCATTCTTGCCTGTTGCCAATCCATATGTGACGGAAGATGTTGAGAAATATGAGCAGAATGTTGAGAAAGCCAAACAACTCTTATCAGAAGCAGGCGTCAGCAACCTAACTGTGAATCTTGGTTACTCATCTTCAGATGCAGCCCAAACCTTGCAGGCAACCTTGATTCAACAACAATTGTCAGCGATTGGTGTGACAGTTGAATTGGCAGGTGGGGATTCTACAGCACTCTTTACAGAGTTGAAAAAAGAAGGCTCTACAGCATATGACCTCTTCTTGGGTGGCTATATCATGGGAAATGACCCTGATCAGTATGCTCGTCTGTTCAAAACTGGCGGTGCTTCAAACTACTTCAAATTAGCGTCAAGTGAGGTAGACAGTCTCTTTGAACAAGGTGCTGTTGAATTGGATCAAACAAAACGTGAACAAATCTATGATGATTTGCAAGCGACCTTGGCTGATCAAGCTGCCATCTACCCTATCGTAGATAATAAGAAAGTACTGGCTGTCAACAACCGTGTGAAAAATGTTGAAGAAGCTGGCTTGATTCCAATCTACACATTTGAAGATCCATCTAAATTAACAATTGAATAAACGTCGTGTCTGCTGGTATGACCAGCAAAGAGGAGAAGGAGTGGCAAAAGCTGGAACTCCTCCCCTCTTTTTCGCGTTTTTGGAGGTTATATGTTTCGTTATATTATAAAAAGAATTTTACAGGCCGTTCCCCTCTTGCTCTTGATTTCGTTTATTGTCTTTTCATTGATTCAGTTAGCGCCTTTTGATGTCATTGATTCAATGACGACACCCAATATGAGTCAAGAACAGATTGATTTGTTGAAGGTAAAATATGGTTTGGATCAACCATTTTTAGTTCAATATTTTGTATGGTTGAAGGGGATTGTGACTGGTGATTTAGGTTTTTCGCTATTGACTCAACATTCGATTGGGGCAGACTTGGCTGAAAAAATTCCTAATACGATTTCCTTGGTTTTACCGGCATATGTGACGGCTCTTGTCTTAGCCATTACACTTGGGCTTGTTTCTGCTTCCCAACGTGGCAAATGGACGGATAAGGCCATCGATGCCTTTGCATCCGTGGGTATTGCAGTGCCAACTTTCTGGTTTGCCATGATTTTAATCTATTTCTTTGGTTATAAGTGGCGGGTGTTTCCGTTTATCGGAATGTACACTTTGGGAAAGGAAGGAGATGTTCTGGATTTTCTAGCTCATTTTGCCTTACCATATTTTACATTGACCATGGCATTTTTACCTGAGTTGATTCGGTTTATTCGAGCATCAGCGATTGTAGAGGTTGAAAAGGATTATGTAACCGTTCAAGAAGCATTCAAAGCCAATCGGTTTGAAATTTTTGGAAAACATGTAGCCCGCAATGTTTTAATTCCAGTCGTGACTCAAGTTGGGATGGCCTTACCGATGTTGGTAACAGGTGCTATTATCACAGAGACTATTTTTGCTTGGCCGGGTGTGGGTCCTTATTTGACAGCGGCTACTAAGAGTTTGGACTATCCAGTGATTATGGCTGTCATGCTTTTATCTGCAACCTTAGTTATTCTAGGGAATCTCTTATCAGATATTCTCTATGCTGTCGTCGATCCACGTATTTGGAAAGGAGGAGAGGGTCAATGATTCTTAAGCAATTAAAGGAGACTTTGAAGAGTTCGCCACTCTATCTTTTCTCTCTTCTTTTTATTCTTTTCTTGATTATTTTATCTCTCATTGCTCCATTGATTCCTATTGATCCAAATGTAACGGATGTCAGTCAAATGAACCAAGGGCCTAGTGCGGAGCATTGGTTTGGAACCGATCAAGTAGGGCGTGATTACTTTATTCGTGTTATTTATGGAGGAAGAATTTCTCTTTTAGTTGGCTTGTTGGCAATGGCTGCATCAGTGACTATTGGAAGTCTGGTTGGCATCACAGCAGGCTATCTGGGAGGAAAATGGGACAACGCTATTATGAGGGTAGTAGATGTGCTATCATCCATTCCATGGTTGGTCTTGGTGATTGTTCTCAGTGTCTTTTTAAAGCCTGGTTTATCTACGATTATCATTGTGATTGGTGGTTTTTCATGGATGAGTATTGCTAGGATGTTACGAGCTGAAACCTTAAAAGCAAAGGTGGCAGATTATGTTGGCTATGCAGCCTTTATCGGTTTAAAGAAACCACGGATTATTTGGCGGCACATCCTGCCAGCAATCTTACCGACCCTGATTGTAACGGCGTCAACCAGTATTTCATCAGCCATAATGACAGAATCAGCTCTTAGTTTCTTAGGGATGGGGATTCAACAGCCCTTAGCATCTTGGGGTAGTCTTTTGCAAAATGCCCAGTCTACCTTACAGAGTGCTCCACATATGGCGATCTTACCGGGAATTTTTATTCTATTAACTATTTATTCATTTAACAACATCGGTGATCTGATCCGTGATTGCCTTGAAAGAGAGGTGTTCTAATGTCAAAACACTTGGTAGAAATCAGTAACCTCGCCATCATCAATCAAAAAAGTAAAGAGCAAACCATTCTCGTCAAAGGGATTAATCTCTCCATTCCCAAAGGAAAAATTGTTGGAATTGTTGGAGAATCTGGTTCGGGTAAGAGTTTGACAATGAAATCCTTGATGGGGATCTTACCAAAAGGCTTAGAAGCAAGCTATGATCGATTTGAAATGGATGGAAAGCAAGTACGTAATCCAAAGGTTTTGCCTTTGTCTATGATTTTTCAAGATCCAATGACCTCTTTGAATCCATTACGGACCGTTGGTTTTCATTTACGGGAAGTTCTTCGTCGATTTCAGCCGACATTGACCAAGGCAGAGCGGGAAATGGCCATTTTAGAGATGTTGGATAAGGTAGGAATTTCTAATCCAGAACTCCGTCTCAAACAATTTCCTTTTGAGTTTTCAGGTGGGATGCGTCAAAGGATCATGATTGCCATGGCCTTATTGACCAAGCCAGACATGTTAATTGCTGATGAACCAACAACAGCATTAGATGTGACAATTCAAGCTCAAATCTTGGCTTTGCTGAAAGAATTGCAAGAGCAATTAGGATTGACAGTTGTCATTGTGAGTCACGATTTTAGTGTCATTGCTGGTATTTGTGATCAGGTCTACGTGATGAGAAATGGCCTGGTGGTGGAACAAGCGCCTGTTGATACGATTTTTGCACAGTCTTTGCATCCCTATACGCAATCTTTGTTGAAAGCAGCCCGCTTAGAAGCAAGTCATGGTCCTGTACCGGCTGATAGTGATGATAGTCAGTTGGTTCAAGTTGGTCCAAAACACTGGGTGAGAAAGGAGGAGAAAAATGGCTAAAGAAGTATTGGTACAAGTTTCAGATGTGAGAAAGACCTATTCCAAGAAGAATTGGTTAGGTCAAGAACAGAGCGTCGATGCTTTAAATGGGGTTGATTTGTCCATTTATAAAGGTGAGACACTCGGTCTGGTTGGTGAATCTGGCAGTGGTAAATCGACACTGGCTAAAATTGTTTTGGGACTGGAAAAAGCAAGTCAGGGACAGGTAGACTTTCCTGGTTTGACAGCTGAGGAACTAAACAGTCAAGCGCTTCAGGTGATTTACCAGGATCCCTACTCCTCCCTCAATCCCTATCTATCAGCTTTAGAACTTGTCAAAGAACCGCTTTATTTGTTACCAAAGAAGGAGGCAGAAGAGAGGGCTTTGGCAATGCTAGAAAGAGTCGGCATACAGGGTGATGCTGTACATAAGCGCCCAAAATCTTTTAGTGGAGGCCAACGTCAGCGTATTGGAATCGCTCGGGCAGTTGTATCTCATCCGCAATTTATCGTCTGTGACGAACCGACTTCAGCCTTGGATGTTTCCATTCAGGCAACTATATTGGATTTGCTTAACCAGCTTCAAGAAGATTTAGGCTTGACCTATCTTTTCATTTCTCATGACCTAAATTTGGTGCGGCATTTTGCTGATAGGATTGCGGTCATGTACAAGGGCAGCTTGGTAGAAATTGGACCTGCGCAGGATATTTTTCAAAATTCCCAGCATCCCTACACCCGCTATCTGCTACAATCCAACTTGAGTTTAGATCCTCTTCAGGCAAGAGCACAATTGCAAGAGTTGTCACAAACAGGGCTGCTAAAGGATTTCGTGACGGTGGGTGAGTGGACCGAAGTAGGCAAGGAGCACTTCGTACTAAAGGCCACTGATAAATAATTTTTATCGGCCCATAAAACTTCTATATTAGACAGGCTTGGCTGGTCGTGTTACAATGTAAAAAATCACAGAAAGGAGTTTCTTATGGGAAAAGTCATTATTGGAATTTCTGGAAATGAACAAGAATTTCCAACAAAATCTGGTCGAGTTTACGTGACAGTTGCACGTGAATTGGCAGACAGTGTTCGTCAAGCAGGCGGTGTCCCAATGGTCATCCCGATGGGAACTCCGGATTTAGCCAAAGACTATATCGACATGATTGATAAGTTAATTTTATCAGGTGGTCAACATGTTGACCCAAGTCTGTATGGGCAAAAACGGTTAATTGATAGTGATGATTACCTATTGGAGCGTGACGAATTTGAGTTGGCTTTGATTAAGGAAGCACTCCGCCAAGGGAAACCGATTTTTGCTGTCTGCCGTGGCATGCAGTTGCTCAATGTCGCACTTGGTGGTAGCTTGGAGCAGGAAGTGGTGGATCATTGGCAAGATGGTATTGAAGGAACTTCACATCGTTTGCAGGTCAAACCAAAAAGTCGTGTCAGTCAACTATTTGCACAGGGAAGTTCGATTAATTCCTTCCATCATCAGCGGATCAAAGATTTGGCACCTGGTTTGGTGGCAACTGGTCTGGATCCGAGAGACGGTACGATTGAGGTCTATGAAAGTAAGGGCAAGCAGGCCCTGTTTGGTCTTCAATGGCACCCAGAATTTCTATACAATGACTGCAAACAGCATAGGGACTTGTTTCAATATTTGGTGGATGTGTTTTAAAGAGGGGATTCCCTCTTTTTATTATCAATTCTTATAATTGCAAGGGTATTTGTTATAATTAAAACTTATAACACTCTATAAAAAAAGCCAATTAGTCAGATTGACTTTTCTGTGTTAAGATAGTCTCAGTTCAATAAATTAAGGAGATATTCTTATGAAATTAAAAAAATTATTTAGTTTAGCAGCAGCTGCCTTGTCAGTAGGTGTACTTGCTGCATGTGGTAGCTCGTCTTCTAGCTCTTCATCTGATTCATCAGCAACAACGGTTCGTGTTGGTGTGATGAGCTTGAGCGACTCAGAGCAAGCTCGTTGGGACAAAATCCAAGAAATTCTTGGTGATGAGGTGAAATTGGAATTCACTCAATTTACAGACTACTCACAACCAAACAAGGCTGTTGCAGAAAACGAAGTTGACATCAACGCATTCCAACATCATAACTTCTTGAATAACTGGAATGAAGAAAATGGTGAAGACTTGGTTGCGATTGCTGATACCTATATCTCACCAATCCGTCTTTACTCAGGTACAGCTGACGGCAAAAACAAATACGCTAAAGTAGAAGAAATTCCAGATGGTGCAGAAATTGCTGTTCCAAACGACCCAACAAACGAAAGTCGCGCCCTTTACCTTCTTCAAGCAGCTGGTTTGATCAAGGTTGGAGTATCTGGTACAGAATTAGCAACGATTGCTGATATTACTGAAAACAAGAAAAACTTGAAAATTACTGAGTTGGATGCAAGCCAAACAGCAAGCTCTCTTAGCTCAGTTGATGCAGCAGTCGTAAACAATACATTCGTATTGGAAGCTGGCTTGGATTACAAAAATGCCCTTTACAAAGAGCAAAAAGATGAAAATTCATCACAATGGTATAACTTGATTGCAGCTCGTAGCGATTGGGAAGATTCAGACCAAGCAGCAGCGATTAAGAAAATTATTGAAGCATACCACACAGATGAAGTGAAAACAGTTATTGAAGAAACTTCAGATGGTATGGATGAGCCAGTTTGGTAAGAAGCAAATAGGTTGAGGACTGGACAGAATTGTTCAGCCCTCTATCTGTTTTTATAGAGGTAAGAAAAATCTTTTAACCAGAGTCAGAAATGCGAGATAATTTTTGATTTTGGTTAGCAGATTTGATTGATTTTCATTGAGTATGAGGAGGAAGTATGGCAGAGAGTAAAGTTCAAGCCTTTAAACAAGATGCGATTATTCAGCACTATTTTGAAAAGTTGAAGGTCTTGATTTCAAAGAAATCTATTTTTGCTCAGCAGATTGGTCTCTTGGATGTGGCGACTTACTTGAAAGAGATGTTTGAAGAAGCTGGGGCGGAGGTTATTCTGGATGACAGTTATGCAGCACCTTTTGTCATGGCTAAGTTTGCAGCGACAGTCCCAAATGCCAAAACCTTGATTTTCTATAACCACTACGATACAGTGCCAGCAGATGCCGATCAGGTCTGGGAGAAGGGGAACCCCTTTGAATTGACCATTTCCGATGGCTATATCTATGGTCGCGGGGTAGACGATGATAAGGGGCATATTACAGCTCGTCTGTCAGCCTTGAAAAAATACCTGGCTAGACAAAACGGTCATCTACCAGTCAATGTACTCTTTATTATGGAAGGGGCAGAGGAGTCAGCCTCTGTCGACTTGGATAAGTACCTTGCCAAATACAAGGAAGACTTGCTTGGTGCTGACTTGTTGGTTTGGGAACAAGGGCATCGCAATAGCCTGCATCAGCTAGAGATTGCTGGGGGAAACAAGGGAATTGTGACCTTTGATCTTCAGGTCAAATCAGCTGACTTGGATATTCATTCTTCCTATGGTGGTGTCATTGATTCTGCAAGCTGGTATTTATTATCAGCGCTTCAATCCATGCGGGCTGCAGATGGAAGAATTCTGGTAGATGGCATTTACGAGCAGGTGCAAGAGCCCAATGATCGTGAATTGGCCTTGGTAGAAGAATTTGCACTGGCAACCAGTCAGTCCATGCAAGACATTTATGGCTTGACTCTTCCAACCCTGGTAGAAGATCGTCGTGCGTTCCTGAAACGTTTGTATTTTGAGCCGTCAATTACTATTGAAGGTTTGTCAACTGGTTATCTTGGACAGGGTGTTAAGACTATCATACCAGCTCAGGCTTCTGCAAAAATGGAGGTCCGTCTGGTTCCTGGTTTGGAGCCACACGATGTTTTGGACAAGATTCGCCAGCATTTGGACAAGCATGGTTTTGAAAAAGTTGAGGTTATCTTTACTTTGGGGGAAATGAGCTACCGAAGTGATATGTCCCATCCTGCCATTGTCAATGTGATTGAATTGGCTAAAAAATTGACGCCAGAAGGAGTTGCTGTCTTGCCGACTTCTCCTGGGACAGGCCCTATGCACACAGTTTTTCATGCTCTAGGTGTGCCGATTGCAGGATTTGGTCTAGGAAATGCCAATAGCCGTGACCATGCCGGCGATGAAAATGTCAGCATCGCTGACTACTATAGCCATGTTGAATTAGTAGAGGAGTTAATTGCAAGTTATGAGTAAGGAAATGATTAAGCTAGATAATATTGATGTAACTTTCCAGCAGAAAAAACGCACCATCGAAGCGGTAAAGGATGTGACCATCCATATCAATCAAGGAGATATTTACGGTATCGTAGGTTATTCTGGAGCCGGGAAATCTACCCTTGTTCGTGTCATCAATCTGTTGCAGGTGCCGACAGCGGGTAAAATTACTATTGATGAGGATGTAATTTACGAGGGAGAAAAGGTCACACTTACCCCAGCTCAATTGCGAAGCAAACGCCGTGAAATCGGCATGATTTTCCAGCATTTCAATCTGATGGCTCAAATGACGGCAGAAGAAAACGTAGCTTTTGCCCTCAAGCATTCTGGCTTGAGCAAACAGGAGAAGAAAGAAAAAGTTGCTAAGTTGTTGGACTTGGTTGGGCTCTCTGACCGTGCTGAAAACTATCCAGCTCAGTTGTCTGGTGGTCAAAAACAACGTGTTGCCATTGCCCGTGCCTTGGCCAATGACCCTAAAATCTTGATTTCTGATGAGTCTACTTCTGCCTTGGATCCGAAAACGACTAAACAGATTTTGGCACTCTTGCAGGAATTGAATGAAAAATTGGGCTTGACCATTGTCATGATTACCCACGAGATGCAGATTGTAAAAGACATTTGTAACCGTGTGGCTGTTATGCAGGATGGTCGCTTGATTGAAGAAGGTTCAGTTTTGGAAATCTTCTCTCATCCAAAAGAAGAATTGACCCAGGATTTCATCAAAACAGCAACAGGAATTGATGAAGCCTTGGTGAAAATTTACCAGCAGGATATTGTTCAGAATTTGCCTGAGAATAGTATTTTGGTGCAACTCAAGTATGCTGGTTCCAATACGGATACGGCCATTGTTAATGATTTGTATAAATTCTATCAAGTATCTGCCAATATTTTGTATGGCAATATTGAGATTTTGGACCATACGCCAGTCGGTGAGATGGTAGTTATTCTCTCTGGCGAGCCTGGTCAGTTGCACCGTGCGATTGAGGCAGTGACGGAGGCGCGTGTGGAAGTGACGATTTTGAAAGGAGCAAACTAGATGTTAGAATGGATTCAAACGAATTTTCCAGATATTTATAAATTGGGCTGGGATGGTCAGACAGGTTGGTTAACACATTTTAATTTGACCCTCTATATGACCTTTGTTTCCTTTGCTTTTGGTGGCTTTATGGGCTTGGTATCTGGTTTGTTCTTGGTATTGACTGGTCCTCGGGGTGTCATTGAAAATAAGACGGTTTACTGGATTTTGGATAAGGTGGCTTCTATCTTCCGTGCCATTCCTTTCATTATTTTGTTGGCGGCCATTGCTCCTTTGACAAAAATTATTGTTGGGAAAACGATTGGTACGGAGGCAGCTTTAGTTCCTCTTGCTCTTTCAGTCTTTCCCTTCTTTGCCCGTCAGGTTGAGGTGGTCTTGTCAGAATTGGATCGTGGTGTCATTGAGGCGGCTCAGGCTTCAGGAGCGACTTTCTGGGATATTGTCCTTGTCTATCTGCGTGAGGGTCTGCCTGACTTGATTCGGGTAACGACCTTTGCCCTAGTTTCCCTGGTCGGCTATACAGCTATGGCTGGAGCTATTGGAGCAGGTGGTTTGGGACAAGTTGCCCTTTCCTACGGTTACTTGCGTTACAATGACGATGTGACCTTCCTCGCTACATTTTTGATTTTGGTTATCATCTTTGCTATTCAGTTTATTGGTGATTTCTTGACCAGAAAGATTAGTCATAGATAGTAAGGAAATCAGGCATTTCGCATTTTGATTTATTAATTGCATTTTTAATAGCAATAATATACAATGAAAGCAACCAAATATTTACTGCCACCGGGTAGTCATGCATCAGCATTTTATGAACATCGTTAGGTCTTTGAAGATGTTCATAGGGTGCTGATTTTGTATAAAAAAGGAGTAAGAATATGTCACAATTTGTTGTTGATTCATCTTTTTGGAGTCTATTTCCAGACGCTAAAATTGGAGTTCTATTATTGAAGGGGTATAAAGCGCCATCAGAATCACCAGAAGATTTAGTGAAACTACTGGAAGAAAGTAATGAAATTGCCCAGAAATTTCTTACAGAAGATACTTTTAGTGAAAATGAAGTCATCCAAATGTATCGCCAAGCTTATCAAAAATTCAAAACTAAAAAAGGTGCACGTTCTAGTATTGAAGCACTTTTGAAGCGTTCTACTAGTGACCGTCCAGTTTCGACAATCTCGCCCTTAGTGGATATTTATAATGCAGCAAGTTTGCGTTTCGGTCTTCCATGTGGTGCAGAAGATATAGATACTTTTGTAGGCGATTTACATTTAACAGTTACCGAGGGTGGAGATGAGTTCTATCTGATTGGAGATGAGGTCAATCAACCAACCTTACCAGGTGAAGTTTGCTATAAGGATGATAAAGGCGCCGTTTGTCGCTGTTTCAATTGGCGCGATGGTGAGCGAACCATGATTACGGATGAGACAAAGAATGCTTTCTTGGTCATGGAGTTGGTCAATTCTGATAGAGTAGAAGATTTGGAAAATGCCCTTGATTTTATCAGTCAACACGCAGAAAAATTCTTGGGAGTAGTACCAGAAAAATATCTACTAGATTGCGATAGGCCTGTAATAGCCTTGTAGGATTTGTCAGTGGGATTGTGTTCGGATAAATAGTGGTCTTTCTAGACAAATACTGAATTTTCTGCTACAATACTAAGCATGAAAGAAGGTTGTTTCAAAAGCCTGTCTAGCGAGCTTGGGAGAGTGAAAGCCAAGCCAGTCTTGAAATAATTGGCACTTTCCTAGTCGTGACCATATCTGACTCAATCAAAATCATACAAATGAAGTAATAAATTAGGGTGGAACCGCGTTCTCAACGCCCCTATGTCTGTTGACAGGGGAAGAGAATGTGGTTCTTTTTCTGTTTTACCAGAGATGAAGGAGAGGATATGAAGAATTTTTATCTAGTGGATAGCCAAGAACAGCTGTTTAACTATCAGCAATTTGTCTCAAAATACGAGGCAAAATGGCATGACTATATCCATTTTCTAAGGAAGGAATATCAAGTTCGTGATTTGCCCCAAGCCCTTATCTGGGCAAATGAAGAAGCCGCAAGAAAATTACTTGGCCAAAGTCCCGTACCAGCCTACACTAATGATATCCGCATGGTCATGACACCAGACCTAGCAGTTTGGAAAAAGATTTACCAGCATCAACTAGATAGCTACGAGAACAGCCCAGACTTGCAGACATTGAGTGCTCACTACAAAGGTTTGTCGGAAAATCATCTGTTGCAAATTATCGGTCATGAGCTGGCGCATTGGTCAGACCTTTTTCTGGATGACTTTGCGGACTATGATGCAAACATCTGGTTTGAAGAGGGCATGGTCGAGTACATCAGCAGACAGTATTTTTTGACAGAAGAAGAGTTTGCTCAAGAGCGGTTCTGTAATCAGCTCTTGGTTGACCTCTTTCAAGAAAAACACGGCTGGCATTCCTTGGATGCTTTTGGAAAATCCACTTACGAAGGAGATTACGCGAGTATTTTTTACGAGTACTGGCGAAGTTTTCTCACGATTGACCAGTTAGTAGAGAAAGTAGGTTCGGTCCAAGCACTTTTTGAAACCTATCATAAATGGGCGCAGTCAGACCAAAGCATTTCGCTACTCAACTGGTTTGTGCAGGAAGAATTATTAGAAAAAGAAATTTAAAAAGAAACAGGAGTAACTTATGGCAAAAAAACTTACATTTCACAGCGTCAGTGGCATAGTCTCCTTTCAGTCGAATTGCCACACGATCATCGCTAGGGCGATTGAGCTAGACGCTGTACTAGTTCGCCTTTCCTAGCGGTATCGGCTAGGAAGGCTCACGTCGCAATCAATTTATATAGAAAGAGGAAATATATGTCTAAAAAATTAACATTCCACAGCGTCAGTGGCATAGTCTCCTTTCAGTCGAATTGCCACACGCTCATCGCTAGGACGATTGAGCTAGACGCTGTACTAGTTCGCCTTTCCTAGCGGTATCGGCTAGGAAGGCTCACGTCGCAAGAGCATTTAAAATAGAAAGAAGGAAGAATATGTCAAAGAAACTTACATTTCAAGAGATTATCTTGACCTTACAACAATTTTGGAATGAGCAGGGGTGCTTGCTCATGCAGGCTTACGATACGGAAAAGGGTGCGGGGACTATGAGCCCGTACACTTTCTTGCGTGCGATTGGTCCGGAGCCGTGGAATGCAGCTTATGTTGAGCCTTCACGTCGTCCTGCGGACGGTCGTTACGGGGAAAATCCAAACCGTCTCTATCAGCACCACCAATTCCAAGTGGTTATGAAACCGTCGCCTTCTAACATCCAAGAACTCTACTTGGAATCTTTGGAGCGTTTGGGCATCAATCCTTTGGAGCACGACATTCGTTTCGTTGAGGACAACTGGGAAAATCCGTCAACAGGTTCAGCAGGTCTGGGCTGGGAAGTCTGGTTGGACGGTATGGAAATCACGCAGTTTACCTACTTCCAACAGGTTGGTGGCTTGGCGACAGGTCCAGTTACAGCCGAAGTAACCTATGGTTTGGAGCGTTTGGCTTCTTACATCCAAGAAGTTGACTCCGTTTACGATATCGAATGGGCAGACGGTGTTAAATATGGCGAAATTTTTATCCAGCCAGAATATGAGCATTCAAAATATTCCTTTGAAGTATCAGATCAGGATATGCTCCTTGAAAACTTTACTAAGTTTGAAAAAGAAGCAGAGCGGGCTTTGGAGGAAGGCTTGGTCCACCCAGCCTTTGACTATGTGCTCAAATGTTCTCACACCTTTAACCTGTTGGATGCCCGTGGAGCTGTGTCTGTAACCGAGCGTGCAGGCTACATTGCCCGTATCCGTAACCTTGCCCGTGTCGTTGCCAAAACCTTTGTGGCAGAGCGGAAGAAACTCGGCTTCCCACTTTTAGATGAAGCAACGCGAGCAGAACTGTTGAAGGAGGACGCAGAATAATGACAAAGAATTTACTTGTTGAACTTGGCTTGGAAGAAATTCCTGCCTACATCGTAACCCCAGCCATGCACCAGTTGCGTGACCGCATGGCGACTTTTTTGACAGACAACCGTTTGGCTTTTGATAGCATCGATGTCTTTTCAACACCACGCCGTTTGGCTGTTCGTGTGCGTGGTTTGGCAGACCAACAGACAGACTTGACCGAAGATTTCAAGGGTCCTGCTAAGAAGATTGCCTTGGACGCAGACGGAAACTTCACCAAGGCGGCAGAAGGTTTTGTCCGTGGCAAAGGCTTGACGACTGCAGACATCGAATTCCGCGAGATCAAGGGTGAAGAGTATGTCTACGTGACTAAACATGAAGCTGGTCAGCCAGCAAAGGCAGTTTTGGCGGGCATTCCAGAGGTTTTGAAGGCTATGACCTTCCCTGTCAGCATGAACTGGGCATCCAACAAATTCGCCTACATCCGCCCTGTCCACACCTTGACCGTTCTCTTGGACGACGAATCATTGGATATGGATTTCTTGGACATTTCGTCAGCTCGCATCAGCCGTGGTCATCGTTTCCTTGGAAATGAAACCGAGATTGCAAGTGCAGATTCTTACGAGGCAGACTTGCGTGCACAGTTTGTCATTACAGACCCTGCAGAGCGTCAAAATATGATCGTCGAGCAAATCAAGGCTATCGAGGACAAACACAATGTGACCGTTGAGATTGACCAAGACCTGCTCAATGAAGTTCTCAACCTGGTCGAGTACCCAACTGCTTTCATGGGTTCCTTTGACACCAAGTACCTAGAAGTACCAGAAGAGGTCTTGGTGACTTCCATGAAAAATCACCAACGTTACTTCGTGGTGCGTGATAAGGCTGGCAAACTCTTGCCAAACTTCATCTCTGTCCGTAACGGTAACGACCAGTACCTTGACAATGTCATCAAAGGAAATGAAAAAGTCTTGGTGGCACGTTTGGAAGACGGTGAGTTCTTCTGGCGTGAGGATCAAAAACTCAAGATTGCTGACTTGGTGGAACGCCTCAAAGTCGTGACCTTCCATGAGAAAATCGGCTCACTTTACGAGCACATGGAACGCACCAAAGTCATCGCAGAAAAACTGGCTGACTTGGCAGGCTTGTCTGCGGATGAAAAAGCGGATGTGGCACGTGCAGCGGACATCTACAAGTTTGACCTCTTGACAGGTATGGTCGGCGAGTTTGATGAATTACAAGGGATTATGGGTGAGAAGTATGCCCTTCTTGCAGGGGAAAAACCTGCGGTGGCAGCAGCTATCCGTGAGCACTATCTTCCTAACTCTGCAGAAGGTGACCTTCCTGAAACCAAGGTTGGTGCGGTCTTGGCGTTGGCTGACAAATTTGATACCCTTCTATCCTTTTTCTCAGTAGGTCTCATTCCATCTGGCTCAAACGACCCTTACGCTCTTCGTCGTGCGACACAGGGTATCGTGCGGATCTTGGAAGCATTTGGTTGGGAAATTCCATTGGATCAGTTGATTTCGGAGCTCTACAGCTTGAACTTTGCTAGCTTGACCTATGACAACCAGCCAGCTGTGATGGACTTTATCCGTGCCCGTGTGGAGAAGATGATGGATAAGGCGATTCCGAAAGACATCCGTGAGGCTGTACTTGCCAGCTCAACCTTTGTAGTCAGACTACAGCTGGCAGCCAGCTCTGCTATTTTCCAAAAATCAAAAGAGGCTGACTACAAGGAAGCCGTGGAAAACTTGTCACGGGTCTTCAACTTGGCTGAAAAGGCGGAGGCGACTGTCATTGACCAGGCCCTCTTCGAAAACGACCAGGAAAAAGCCCTTGCTGATGCAGTGACAGGCTTGGAGTTGACAGAAGACATGGCGGGTAACTTGGACAAACTCTTTGCTCTCAGCCCAGTCATCGCGGCCTTCTTCGACAATACCATGGTCATGGTAGACGACGCGGCGGTTAAAGCCAACCGTTTGGCTTTATTGAAAGCCTTGGCGGATAAGGCTTCCGCAGTGGCCGTCTTCAATCTCTTGAATAGTAAGTAGGAGGCAGACATGGAACAAGCAAAAATCGATCGTATCAATGAATTGGCTAAAAAGAAAAAAGCTGGTACCTTGACACCAGAGGAAAAAGTTGAACAGGCTCAGCTAAGGGAAGAATATATTGAGGGGTATCGTCGAGCAATCCGTCATCATATTGAGGGGATTAAACTGGTTGATGAAGACGGTAACGATGTGACGCCAGAGAAACTCCGCCAAGTCCAACGTGAAAAAGGCTTGCATGGCCGTAGTTTGGATGATCCCAATTCCTAAACTTGTGTTGCTAAAAAAAACAAGTAAAAGACTAGGTTTTCTAGTCTTTTTTTGTGCTTTTGAGAACATGTATTTACTTGTTTACTTAGTTTGTAAATGATAAAATAGATATAGATAAATAGATTCAGGAGGGCTTGGTCATGAAAAAACTGATGTACACCTTGTTGGTGCTTGCCTATGTTACGGTCGCTTATTTGTCGGTCTACGTCCTTCCTCACTATTATTGTGGTGCAATTATAGGGGTGGCAGGAGCCAGTCTTGGAGCTAGTTTCAAACAGTTCAAGGAAGTGCGAGCTTGTCCTGACCAACCCTTGTTAGCCTATTTTAAGTGGGATAAGAAAAAGACAAGTAGTTTGTTATTGTTCCTTCTTGGAATCATCCTTTTTGTCAGCCTTGTGATGGAATTTAATTGGCAATATGGCATAGCTTTTGTAGTGGCGATTAGCTATGCTATGCTTTGGAATCTCCTTCATATCCAATTCCTAAGGAAATATTATTTTGGGAGTGGGAAAGAACTCGACTAGTCTAAAAAAGAGTTCGTCTTCCCACCCCCGCACAGTTGATTAGGTCAGATTTGGAGTGTGAAACACGAACAAATCTGCCAATCAACCACTGCGCTGAGATGTTGACACGAACTCTGAGAAGTGTGCTGGGCTTGAGCCCAGCGTTTTCTTTTCTAAATACTTTGTCCAGCTTTTAATTTTTTCATAAAGATGATGGAACTTGGAATCAGAACGATGATACTTCCGATCCAGGCAGCAGGGTTTGCGGCGGCAGTCCCATAAAAACCGAAATACTGCATGCCGATGATGGCGACTGCTGCTCGGAAAATCAATTCTCCAAAGCCTGCTAGTGTTGGGATAAAGCCCTTGCCAAGTCCCTGAATAAAGCTACGAAGAATAAAGAGGGAAGCAACAATCCAGTAACAAGAGCCGTTAATGATGTAGTAAACAAGAGCCAAGTCCAGCACTGTTTGACTGGCATTTGGCAGAAAGAGACCAGAGAAGAAGCGATTGCCCAAGATGAGAATGACCGCAAATAGAATAGCCCAAGCAATGTTCAGAAATAGGGAGTGGCGCACCCCTTCTCGAATCCGATCGTAGAGTTTGGCGCCGTAGTTCTGGGCTGTAAAGGTTGCAATAGCCAGCCCCAGATTGACCATAGGTAGCATAGCCAGCTGGTCAGTACGCAGAGCAATGGCCTGGGCAGCGATGGCATCTGTTCCTAGCTGGTTGACCATAAACTGTAGGGTCATGGCTCCGATGGCGATAATACTGGCTTGAAATCCCATTGGAAAAGCAAGCTGGGCATGTTTCTTAAGATTATCCCTATCCAATTTTAAATCAGCTAGTCCAATATGATAGTGAGGTACCTTGTGGATAATGTAAAAAATAAGAAAGAGGACCGAACAGGCTTGGGCAAGGATAGTTGCAAAGCCAGCTCCGAAAACGCCCCAGTCCATGACTAAGATAAAGAAAAAATCCAGACCGATATTGATAAAACAAGCGATAACTAGAGCCAGTAGAGGTGTTTTAGAGTTTCCGAGACTGCGTAGGGCTGAAGACAGGAAATTATAAAAAATAGTAAAGGTCAATCCTCCAAACATGGCCGTTAGAAAGGCATGGGAGTGGTCGATGATACTCACAGGTGTTTGCATTAAGACCAAGATAGGTTTCAAAAAAGCTAAGGCTAAGACTGTTAGTAAAAGGCTGATGAGGGAAGCGTAGAAGAGTCCGTGGACAAAAGATTTTTTAAGCCCCTCTAAGTCGCCAGCTCCAAAGCGTTGGGCAGAAATAATGGTTAATCCATTGGTAACACCTTGGGCAAAACCGATGATTAAAAAAATCAGGCTGGCTGTCGAACCGACACTTGCAAAGGCATCCTTTCCCAAAGTATGCCCCACAATCATGGAATCAGCAAAATTATAGGCCAGTTGAAAAAAAGATCCAATCAACAAGGGGATAGCGAATTGTAAGATGACCGCAATCGGTTTTCCTTTGGTTAAATCATTCATAACGTCTCCTTTTGACAGATGATAAGCCCACTAGATAAATGATAGTCTAGTAGGCTTTCTAGGGATAAAATATTTCTCCTGAGAACGGAGTATAGGTCGTAAATTTGTTATTTAATTTGTCAGCTCTTCAAAATGATCGACAGTATTATGGTCTGTTACTGCTAAGATGAGTTCGTCAGATTTGAAGACATAGTCAGGAGTCAGTTGGATGTTTAATTCCTGATTTTCGCCACTTCGGTAACCGATGATATTGAGTTTATAATGTTGGCGGAGTTTTAATTCGCCGAGTGTTTTGCCAATCCATTTTACTGGCGGGTGAAACTCGACAATGGAAACATTGCCTTCGAGCTCAAAGAGGCTGGTTGTGTCGCGGTGGAGTAATTGTTTTGCTAGAGAAATACCTGTTTCACGTTCAGGAGAAATAACCTTATCGGCACCGACACGGAGAAGGACTTCTTTCGCAGTTGTTCCTTTAACTTTGGCAATGACCATAGGAACGCCTAGGACCTTGCTATGCATAACAGCAAGAACACTGGATTCCAAGTTTTCGCCAGTAGCTACAACAACAGCATCGCAGTTACCGATTCCTGCTGCGCGTAAGAGCGAGCGATCGGTGATGTCTCCGACAATACCGCGCGTGAGAACAGGTTCTAGATGATTGATACGTTGCTCATGATTATCAATAGCAATGATATTGCAATCGTAATTGTGTAATGTTTTTGCAATGGTGGTACCAAAAACTCCCAGACCGAGAATTCCGATAGTATAGTTTGGCATGATTTCTCCTTTTAGACAAGCATAGATGATTTTGCGTATTGAAGACTTTCGGTTTTAGATAATTTTCGAACAGAAAGGCTTGCGAGAATAGAAAGTGGACCGATACGGCCGAAGAACATGAGTGCCATAATGACTGCTTGACCGGCCATGGTTAGACTTGGAGTCAGATTGGCTGTAACACCTACAGTGGCTAGTGCTGACATGACCTCAAACATTAAAAATAGAAGTGGTTGTCGGTCATCTGTTAGGGCAAGTGCGAAGAGCCCGATGATGAACATGAGAAGGAAGACTGAGAATGTCGCAAAAGCTTTGCGGATGCTGAGGTTATCGATGGTTCGTCCCATAAAGTTGGTATGAGGGAGACCGAGAATCTCGCTACGAGCATAGAGCACTAAGGTTAGGAAGGCGGTTATTTTAATACCGCCGGCTGTTCCACCTGGGGCTCCGCCAAGCATCATCTGAAAGATATAGAGCAAGAGGGTGATCGGTTCAGCCTTCGTGTAGTCGATACTGGCAAAACCAGCGGTTCGCATGGTGACCGTCTGGAAAAAGCTGGCTAATAATTTATGGCCAAATGATAGTTGCCCGATAGTAGAAGGGTTGTTCCATTCGGTGAGTAAGGTTGTCAGAGTTCCGAGGGTTAGTATAATGGCTGTTAGGCCTAGAACAATCTTTGTATGGAACCCTAGTTTTCGTAGGCTACGTTTTTGCCCGATTTGTGTTTGAAGGTCAAACCAAACCGAGAATCCAAGACCTCCCATAATAATGAGACTGGCTAATGTTAGGTTAATCAGAGGATTATCCACATAGCGCATGATGCTAGTTGCACCAAAATTATCAAAACCAGCATTACAAAAGGCTGATATAGCTACGAAAATCGAGGTGAATAAACCTCTCGCCCATCCAAATTCAGGTACAAAATGGAAGGAAAGTAAGAGGGCTCCAAAGGCTTCGACCGCCAAGGTAAAACCAAAAGCTGATTTGAGGAAGCTACGAAAATATTTTGTGTCAGATCGGTTTAGAGCCTCTTGTAAGGTTGCCATATTGATGAAATTCATTTTACGACCACCGCGTAAAGCGAAGAGACCGATGAATCCTATCAAGCTCAAACCACCAATTTGGATTAGCATCATACAGATAATCTGTCCAAAAGTAGAATAGGTTTCAGCAACGGCTTTGGTAAATAGCCCTGTTACACAAACCATGGAGACAGATGTGAAGAGATGATCCCAATAACTTGCTGTAGAGGTGCTAATTTGTGAGATGGGAAGACTTAGTAAAATTGATCCAGTCAGAATCACGAATAAGAAACTGATAATGATTCGCTGACTGGGAGAAAGTTTGATCCTAAATGGTGACATAATTCTACCTTTGCTCAAAAAATAAAAGATGAAGATATTGTAGCACAAAAGAAAGAAAATGTACGACTAAAACACGTAAAGAACCTGATTTTTTCTCTTCTTGAAAGCTTCATTATTTTTAATTACCATAGATTTTATTAGTGGTGTTTACATGAGGTAGCTCAGGTGGCTCATTTTATTTGTGACAACGGGGTTATGGGGAAATTATTATGGGCAATGAAAAAGTGGTGCGGACCAGAAAAAGAATCTCCTTAGTTGACCTAGGGAGATTTATTTCCATTCTGCTAAGACTTGTTGATGATAGTGATGTAAAGGTCCGACCTTTTGGAGGAGGTAGGTAGCAGCCAGTCCGACCAATAAGCCTGATAAAATTCCTGTAAAAGCGAGGATTGGCAGGTAGTTGAGGACATAGAAAGAACGGGCAATGGTAGCAAAAACAAGAAGCTGACCAAGGTTGTGCAACATCCCGCCCAGAATAGAAATTCCAATAGGACTGACACGGTTTGGACCGAGCTGCTTGGCAGAGAGCATTCCGACATAACTCAAAGTAGTTCCGGCAAAGCCATAGAGGAAGGTTGAAAAGGTGCCTCCCAGAAAGGTTGAGATGAGCAAGCGTAGTGCGACAACCTTTAGGCTATCCTTTGTAGGGAGGGTAAAAATAGCAATTAAGCTAATCAAATTTCCCAGTCCTAGCTTGGCACCTGGAGCAAAAGCAAATGGGGGGGTGATGAGTCGTTCAATCAAAGAAATGACAACTGCCTGAGCTGCCAGCATCGTAATAAAGTTAAGTGTTTGACGTTTAGAATTCATGGGTGTAGAGAAAAAACTCTTTCTAGTCGATTATCTATTTTACTATCATACTTGTTTTTATTCACTCTGGCAAGTTTTGTCTGTTATATATTACTAATTATTGAAATTAGCTTGTCAACTATCTTGGAATACGTTATAATGGAAACATGTAATTTGTTTTGGTTTTCACAAGGAGGAAACATTGTGACGAAAAATATTGTGATTGTCGGTGCTGGTTATGCGGGGATTGCAGCAGCTCGATTGCTAGGAAAAACCTTTAAAAAGGATCAAGATGTAACAGTTACCTTGATTGATAAGAACTCTTTCCATACCTATATGACAGAGTTGCATGAAGTTGCGGCTGGGCGTGTAGAAGCCAATGCAATCAAGTATGACCTTCAACGTATCTTTAAAAAATATCCTAAGGTCCAGTTGGTGACGGATAAGGTCGTAGAGATTGATTATGATAAGAAACAAGTCGTAGCAGAGCACCAAACCCTAGATTTTGATTACCTGCTCCTTGCAATGGGTGGTGAGGCTAATGACTTTGGTGTCAAAGGTGTGAAGGAACATGGTTTTACCCTTTGGTCAATCGAAGCGGCTGAGCGTCTGCATGAACATATGATTGACGCCTGCTATCGTGCCATGCGCGAGCATGATGAAGCCAAACGTCGTGCCCTTCTGACCTTTACTGTTATCGGTGCTGGTTTCACAGGTATTGAGATGATTGGTGAGTTGATTGATTGGGTACCAATTTTGGCGCGTGAGTTCAAGTTGGATCCGAAAGAATTCTCACTTAAGGTTGTGGAAGCAACGCCAAATATCTTGGCGATGGTCACTGAAAAAGAACAAGTCAAGGCTCGTAAATATCTTGAGAAAAAAGGTGTGGAGTTGGTGCTTGGTGATGGTGTAGCAAGTGTTCACGAAGATAGCTTGACACTTTCATCAGGTCGTCAAATTCCGACCTACACATCTATTTGGACAGCTGGTGTTCAAGCAAATTCTGATGCAAGTGAATTTGGCATTGAAAAAGCGCGTGCTGGTCGTTTGGTAGCCAATGAGTTCATGGAAGCGAAAGGCAAGGAAAATGTCTATGTAGCAGGTGACTTGGTCTACTTTGAAGAATCAGAAGGAAAACCAACTCCACAGATTGTACAAGCGGCTGAGCAAACAGGTCATACTGCAGCAAGCAATATTATTGCAGCCATCAATGGTGGCGAAAAACATCGCTACAAAGGCAAATACGATGGCTTCATGGTCTCTATCGGTTCGCGTTATGGTGTTGCCTTCTTGATGGAAAAATACCATATGTCTGGTTTTTTGGCCATGGCTGTCAAACACATGGTCAACTTGCTTTATTTCTTTACCATTCGCAGTTTCTTCTATATGGGCTCCTATGTTCGCCATGAATTCTTCGATATTAAGAATAAGCGAAATATCTTTGGAGGTCATACTTCTGGAAAAGGCAATCTTCTCTGGTCTGTTCCAATGCGTGTTCTCTATGGTTCTGTATGGCTTTACGAAGGTATCAAGAAAGCCTTTGGTTTATTTGGAACAACATCATGGTTTGGGGATCAAGTTGTCTTCCCATTCCCTTGGTTAGCTGATCCAGTATCTGGTGCATCTGCTGCTGAGGCGGTTTCAAGTGCCTCACAAGCGGCAACTGCTGCGGCAGAAGCTGCTGAACCAATTTTTGGTTTGAGCTATGCCTATGGTGAAGCACCGATGGCTGTTTTGGACAAAATGCCTGATTGGTTTGCTACTATCATGGAATTTATGATGCCAAACCAAGAAGTAGCACTCTTTATGCAAAAATTTATGACAGTAGCAGAAATCGGTATTGGTCTGGCTTTGATTGCTGGTGCCTTTGTATGGATTGTATCTGCTGCAACCGTTGCTTTGGTAGTTATGTTCAGCCTGTCAGGCATGTTCTACTGGGTAAATATTTGGTTCATCCCAGCAGCTATTTCTCTTATGAACGGTGCGGGTAGAGCCTTCGGTCTAGACTACTGGATCATGCCATGGTTGGGTCGTTTCCTAGACAAGAAGATTTATGGAAAGCCGAAGCATATTTACCGTATCAAGGATAAAAAATAAAGGAAATATAGAAAGTTAGTGGTACATCAAATTTGGAATACCTATCCTGAGATTGAGAGGGGACTTGAAGAGGTAAAATCCATCATCTTATCTGAGATGATGGTCCTGCATCCAGCAGTTACAGCGAAGATTGTTGAATATGTAGAGGCGCCAGGGAAATACCTGCGTGCCGGCCTCTGTCTGCTCTTTGCACAAATGACGGAAGGAAAGATTAGCCGTTCAAAGCTATATTTTGCTGCCCATTTAGAAGTTCTGCATCTGGCGACTCTTATTCATGACGATGTGATTGATGGCGCGGATAAACGGCGGGGAGTCATGGCGGCTCATCAACAATTTTCAAACCGAATCGCTATTTATACGGGAGACTATCTTCTGGCTTACTCAGGACGCTTGCTTGGGAAAGGACTTCGATTGCAGGAGTTGACGGAGAATGACTTGGATTTGGGCAACGATAAGCTCCTAGAAATTATTCTTCGTGGAGAGTTGTCTCAGTTGGTCAATCAATTTGATACCCAAATGACGATGAAAGCCTATCTCAAGCAAATTCAAGGGAAAACAGCCTTTTTATTCGGTTTAGCATGTCAGCTGGGCAGCTTTATCCCAGGGCAATTTAAGAAGGACAGTCATTTAGCCTTTCGTGCTGGTCAAGCTCTGGGTATGGCTTTTCAAATCCGAGATGATTTGATTGACTACCGCTTAGATGTTGAAAAGTCGGGTAAGCCCAGATTGCAAGATATTCAAAATGGAATTTACACAGCACCACTTTTGTTTGCGATGAGTGAGGATCGTTCTATTCGTCAGCACTTACAGAACTACATTCAAACCCCTAGTCAAGAGGGATTAGATGTGATTATAGATAAGCTATTTGCAACACATGCTATTGTCAAAACAGAGAAACTGATTGTTAGCTATTTGGAAAAAATGATGAGTTTTGCAGATAGAATACCACAGTTATCGACTGCATCTATGCAAAATTTGGTGGCAATAGTTTTTAGTCATTATTTTTAAAAAATAACTAGACATTTTAGTTTATTCGGTATATCATTATAAATATAAAACTATTTACTTTACAAAAGGAGTATTGTTATGAAAACAACTAAAGTTGTCTTGAAAAGTTTGGTCGTTCTAGGTGCGGTCTTTGCACTTGCTGCTTGCGGTTCTAAACAAGAATCGGCTTCAACGTCGTCTTCTTCTGCAGCAACGGCTACCTTGAAAGATGGTACTTACAAAGCTGAGTCAGGTAAGGACGATTACGGCTATAAAATCGTTCACACTTTGACAGTTAAAGATGGTAAAATTAGCGAGTCTAAGTTTGATTACGAAGCGGAGGATGGTAGCTTGAAGTCTACGAACGAAGAATACAACAAAAACATGAAGGACAAAGCAGGAGTTTCTGCTGGTGAAGCAATTGAACAACTCAATGCTGCTTTGGTAAAAGAACAAGATCTTTCAGCTGTTGAAGTTGTTTCAGGTGCAACACAGACTACAAATGATTTCAAGAAGAGCACAGAAGCCCTTCTTGCTGCAGCTGCTGAAGGAAATACAGAAACTGTAACTCTTGACTAATTTAGTCAATACCGATAAGACACAGGGGCTTCAAGTCGCAACTGTGTCTTCTTGTTTATATGAGGAAAATCTATTGAAAAAATTGATTCGACTACTTGGGCTGGTACTGGTCACAGTATGGTTGGTAGCTTGTGGACAATCTCAATCAGCAAGCTTACCAGTTGTGAAGACGCCATTGACACGTAGTGAAAGCTTGCTTCACACTGTTGTACAATTAAGTATCTATCATGAAGACCAAGAAGAAGTGATGGATGAAGCTGTCTCCTATATCAAGGAGATGGAAAGCCTACTGTCCACAAACTTGGAAGGGGCAGATGTCTATCGTATCAATCAGGCTGCGGGAAAAGAAGCTGTTGAGGTGGATGAACGTACATTTGAAGTGATTGAAACAGCTATTGACATGAGTAAAGAAAGTCAGGGGCTATTTGACATTTCCATTGGAGCTGTGAGCAATCTGTGGAAAATTGGAGATGAGGATGCACGTAAGCCGAGTGATGAAGAAATCAAAGCTGCTCTGCCATTTATCAATTATAAAGACATTACTTTAGATAAGGAGAAGAAGACCGTCTTTATCAAAGAAGGAATGACGCTAGAATTAGGTGCGATTTCTAAAGGGTACATTGCGGATAAGGTTAGAGAATTGTTTGCCGGCAAGGGGATTACGACTGCTATCATCAATCTAGGCGGGAATGTAGTGGTTATGGGGAATTCGCCAACGACACAAAATGGTTGGAATGTTGGAGTTCAAGACCCAGACCAGATGCGTGGTGCAACAGTTGGTTCTGTACCAGGAACACATGACTCGGTTGTTACTTCAGGTATTTACGAGCGCTACTTAGAGGTGGACGGTGTCAAGTATCACCATATTCTGGATCCAAAAACTGGCTATCCTGTGGAAAACGATATTTCAGGTGTGACAGTCTTTTCCAAAACATCTGTTAAGGGAGACGCCTTATCCACAACTCTCTTCTTACTAGGTGTGGACAAAGGTCTTGACTTTATTAATCAGCTGGATGGTGTAGAAGCTGTTTTCATTGATAAGGAGCAAGGCGTTCATCTGAGTGATGGCTTGAAAGAAAGCTTTGAATTAACGAATGAGGAGTATCATCTTGTCAATGAATAAATCAAATAAAGGGCTCAGTTTGCCTGTATTTCTAGAGTTTGTTGAAATGAAGACCAAGGTAGCAAGTGTTTTTCCAATGACCTTAGGAATCCTCTGGGCTATCTATCGCTATCAAACCTTTAACTGGCTCAATACACTTTTGTTCATTCTGGCAGTCCTTAGCTTTGACATGTGTACAACTGCCATCAACAATAGCATGGATTACCACAAGGCCAAGGATGAAACCTATCGTCAGGAAAGTAATGTGATTGGGAAATTCTCCCTAGATTTCCGTCAGATGATTGGAATCGTCCTTGCCCTACTTATTTTTTCAGTGGTTATTTCATTGGTGCTTGTTTGGCGGACCAGCTGGCTCCTCCTACCGATGGGCGCTCTCTGTTTCCTCATTGGTATCTTTTATACCTTTGGACCTATTCCGCTTTCGAGAATGCCACTGGGTGAAGTTTTCTCTGGAGTAACCATGGGATTTGGTATCTTCTTTCTTGCTGTATTTATTCAGCAACCAGATTTGCTACTGACCAGCCAAGTGAGCGGCAAGTGGATGGCCGTGCAATTCTCTTGGACAAAAATAATAGACATTCTTTTCATGTCCCTTCCTTTGGTAACCCTGATTGCCAATATCATGTTGGCCAACAATACCTGTGATTTAGAAGAAGATATTCGCAACCATCGTTATACTTTGGTTTACTATATTGGTAAGAAAAATGCTCTTAAATTGTATTTCGTCTTGGCAAGTTTACCATGGTTGCTGTGGATAATCTACTGTCTGACTGGCTTCTTACCAATCTGGGCACTGATCGGTTTAAGCGGTGTTTGGCCTGCTTATAAGAGTCTAGAAACATTTTTGAAAAAGCAAGTCAAACGGGAAACCTTTATCGAGGCAGTAAAGAGTTTTGTACTCTTTGCGCTGCTATATGTGGTGATACTTGCTTTAGCCCTTATTTTCTAAAAAGGAAAGACACAGTCGTTCATCAGGCTGTGTCTTCTTTGTTATAGTGGTAAAATGAGTTCTTCTTCATCAGTGCTTTCTCCGCCAACGGATTTGATTTCAATCAACAGGTTATGTGGTAGGCAAACGGATAATTCGCCCGGCTGACTAATCCAGCTGGTCATAACGGCAATTTGGTCTGGGCTATTGTCTTCCTTGACCCGAATGCGTTCGCCATCAACTTCAATGATGTTGTATTGCCCTTCATTGGGATAGTAGGTCTTTTCTTGATGTGGTGTGTCCTTTGCTAATTCAAATTGGTCGACCACCTCACCATTGATGCGGACATAGGCAATCGTTTTTCTCTCATTTGTATCTGTTGTCAGATGTGCATAGGTAAAAATTGCTGGAAGAAAGGATAAGATGAGTGTGAATCCGATTAAGATATAATCAAATAATTTGAGTTGTTTGAGAATAGATTTGATTGTCATATACAGTCTATTGTATAGAAAAAAATTTGCTTTGTAAAATCTTGAATGTGGATTACTTTTTTAATTGTCCAACAAAGAGTAGGATGGCTAACATTCCCCAGAATCCAGCTTGCAGTGGCTGGATTTTCCCAGTGAAAAATCCAATGGAGAAAGTTAGGGCAAAACCTGCAAAGAGAAACCAGAGCAGTGGTTTACGATAAAGATAGATAGCTTTTTGGACAGCATTTGCTTCTGGGCTGGTAGTTTGCCAGTCACTATTTAAAATTGGAAGAATAGTGAACAGTAAGATAAAGATTGGTGGGGTGTCCCCAGTCAAATAGCTATGTATATACAGGCTGCAAATTACTGTATAGGAGAGAACAATCAAAGTGAAAATAAATTTCGGTTTGTCAAATTTCATCAGCTTACTCCTTTTTGAAATACAGTCGATAAAGAATAGCGATGACAAAGCCAGCAGGAAGGATGAGGGCAAGTGGCTTGACATGCCCTAGCCAAATGCCTACAGAATAAGTCAAGGTCATGGCAAACAGGGCAAAGACGGCTTGGATGATAAAGTAGTGTTTTTCTTCGGCTGTTTTATAGGATTTGATTATCTGAATGGTCGGTAGCATGAGCAAGAATGAACCGCTAATCGGTTCATTGACCATGTAAGAGTAGATGAAGAAGGCAGAAAATAAACCATAAAATAGAACAAAAAATTTACAGGTTTGTTTGGGAGTTAAAGGTTTATTCATAGGCAGCTCCTTATTTTTTCTTGGTGGGTTCTGCGTCCAGTTTTTGCAGATAGGCAATGGCAGACAGGGCAATGCTAGCAAAGAGGCCCATCAGACCACCGAAGAGGAGGGATTTTGTATGCAAGATTGAGGCCATTAGGGGAAGATTGAGGCTAAAGAGGTCTGCCACTCCAGCAAAAACTGTTGAAAGCAGGGCAACTCCCAGTCCCAAAAGAAGTGGGTTAAGGGGCCGAGCTCGTCTTTCCTCAGGGCTAAGTTCATCCAAGTCATACTGGGGCAAGTCAGCATGGAGGGTCTGCATATTGACGACACCTAGCAAGATAAAGCTAAAGAGAGCAATTGTCATTGGATAATAGGTGGCAACCTCCACAGGATAGCGGATAGCTAGGAAGTAGGCGACAGCATTTCCAAGAGCAAGGAAGTAGAAGTGATAGATGAAAGCATGACCGCCAATAGCGTCTGCCCTGGTCCGTCGGTACTCGTCTAAAGGACCACGGATACCATAGAAGTGCCGTATCATATTTTGGAGCCACTTGGGTTCTTCTTTGGAAATAGCAGAGCTGACAGGTAGTTTTTCTGCCTTTTTCATGCGTTTGCGAAGCATGATTTCGATAGGAATGCCCGTGAAAACACCACCTAGACAGGCAGCCAGGACTTTTCGGAGGTCAAATAGGTGGTCGAGAGGATTGAGCCCCTCCATCCAGGCACCAAAAACAACATCCCAAATGTACATAACGGTAGTAAAATAGAGAGCGAATTTGAAACTTGCACCCTTGAGTTGTTTCTGTTCCTTGCTAGTCAGTTCTTCTACATCTAAACTGTCCAGTTGACTGTGACGGAGTTTATACATGATGTAGCAACTGGTTGCTAGATAGCTTAGGAGCAGAGAAACGGGATAGCCAAAGGCGACGACTTCTGGGAAGCGTTTGGATAGGGCAAGTGCCAATAGGGTAAGAGCCATGGTTCCCCAAAAGAGCAGGATAAAGCAGGTATTACCTAGTCGGAAGGCTTCTTGTTTGCGGTATTCATCAAGGGGACCAGCGATACCGTAAAAGCGTTTAATCAATTTATCTTGAAAGGTTTCCTTTTTCATACGATGCTCCTATTTACTTACGACGGAAAATGAGTGGCAGGTAAGCTAGTCCAAGAAAGTAGACTGTTCCAGCAATCAGCAGTTGCACCCAGAATTTCGCTTGGCTGATGATATGCATGATGTCTGCTCCGCTATTGCCCCAAAGCTGAAAGAGGACGAAGAGCGGGATAAATATAAGAGTAGAGATAAGAGCTTGACGTGTATTCTTTTTCATGATATTTTCCTTTCTATTCATTTCAAATGGTGCTGTTTAGGACAATCTTACTTACGACGGAAAATGGGTGGTAGGTAGGCTAGGAGCAGAGTAACGGGGTAGCCATAGGCAACGACTTCTGGGTAGCGTTTGGATAGAGCGAGTGCCAGTAGGGTAAGAGCCATGGTGCCCCAAAAGAGCAGGATAAAGCAGGTATTGCCTAGTCGGAAGGCTTCTTTGTGGCGAAATTCATCCAAGGGCCCTGCGATACCGTAAAATCGTTTGATTAATTTATCTTGAAAGGTTTCTTTTTTCATACGATACTCCTATTTACTTACGACGAAAAATGAGTGGTAGGTAGGCTAGTCCTAAGAAGTAGATTGCCCCAAAGCTGAAAGAGGACAAAGAGCGGGATAAAAATAAGAGTAGAGATAAGAGCTTGACGTATATTCTTTTTCATGTTTTTTCTTCCTTTCTATTCATTCCAAAAGAGGCTGTTGAGGTCAGTCTGTAAAGCTTTGGCTAAGTTAATACAGAGGTCTAGCGAGGGATTGTATTTGTTGTTTTCAATCATGTTGATGGTCTGTCTGGATACGCCGATGGCCTTGGCCAGATTCAGCTGAGAAATACCTAGCAGTAGGCGATAATCTTTGACACGGTTCATGTGCCCTCCTTTCTATGTCAATTATATCTGACACAATTGTCTAAAAATGAGAGGATAGGTTGACTATCCTTTTAAAATGTTGTCAATTATATCCGACATATAACTGTAAAAAAAATGTGGGAGGCCTCCCTGGTTATGTCAACTATATCTGACATCTTTCTGTAATATTATTATATACCTATCGAGAAATGTTGTCAACTATATTTGACACATTTTTTGTAAAAAGTTTGCAACATCTTTTTGATTTATTTTGTGGTACAATAGATAAGATATGAGCAAGGAATTTAATCACACAACTGTTCTCTTGCATGAGACAGTCGATATGTTAGACATCAAGCCAAACGGAATTTACGTAGATGCAACGCTGGGTGGAGCAGGTCATAGCGAGTACCTGCTCAGTCAGTTGACAGATGGGGGGCATCTCTATGCCTTTGACCAGGATCAGACGGCAATCGACCACGCCCACAAGCGTTTGGCTTCCTATATTGAAAAGGGGCAAGTCACCTTTATCAGGGATAATTTCCGCAATCTCAAGGTTCGCTTGGCGGAGCTAGGCGTAACAGAGATTGATGGGATTTGTTATGATTTAGGAGTATCCAGTCCACAGTTGGATGAGCGGGAGCGTGGCTTTTCTTACAAACAAGATGCTCCGCTTGATATGCGGATGAATCGTGAGGGACATTTGACGGCTTATGATGTGGTCAACAACTATGATTACCATGATTTGGTACGGATTTTTTTCAAGTATGGTGAGGATAAATTTTCCAAACAGATTGCTCGTAAAATCGAACAGGCGCGTGCGGTCAAACCTATTGAAACGACAACTGAGTTGGCAGAACTGATTAAGTCAGCTAAGCCAGCCAAGGAACTCAAGAAGAAGGGGCATCCTGCTAAGCAGATTTTTCAAGCTATTCGGATTGAGGTCAACGATGAATTAGGTGCAGCGGATGAGTCTATCCAGCAGGCCATTGACCTCTTGGCTCTGGATGGACGGATTTCTGTTATTACTTTTCATTCTTTAGAAGATCGTTTGACCAAACAACTCTTTAAGGAAGCCAGCACTATTGATGTGCCAAAAGGCTTGCCTTTTATTCCAGATGACTTGAAGGCGCCACTTGAATTGGTCAATCGTAAGCCTATCTTACCTAGTCAAGAAGAATTAGAGGCAAATAATCGCGCGCATTCAGCCAAACTGCGTGTAGCTAAGAAAGTACATAAATAGGAGAGAGTCTATGTTGCAAGAAAAACGTAGAGAAGCCACTATGCGGGTTATCGGTGATAAAATTAGAACCTTCACACGTGTAGAAAAAGCCTTCTATTCAAGCATCGTATTATCTGGATTAGCCCTTGCCATAGGAATTATCTTTATGCAAACGCGGCTTTTGCAGCTTCAATCTGGGATGGCCAAAGTCAATCAAGATATTAGCCAAAAACAGATTGAAATCAACGATGCAAAGCAAGCTGTCAATGAATTGACACGTTCAGCACGATTGATGGAAATTGCTGAAAAAGCTGGATTAACTTTTAATAATGACAATATTGGAGTAGCCGAATAATGCCCAGAAGAAATAATAAACTCTTGCGGTATGTCTTGAAAAAACGATATGTTCCGTCAAAAAATCGTCGAAGAGTAGGACAGAGTCTACTTCTTTTGACGGTTTTCGTCTTTTTTCTCTTTTTAATCAACTTTGCCTATATTATCGGCACCGATAGTAAATTTGGGGTGGATTTGTCAGAAAGAGCTGATGCGGTACACCAGCGTGAAGTTACCGTTCAAGCTAAACGGGGGACGATATACGACCGTACAGGAATTCCTATTGCAGAAGATTCAACGACCTATACAGTCTATGCCATCATTGACACAGAATATGTGTCAGAACTGAAAAAAGTTTTGTATGTGCAGTCTTCTCAGTTCAGCAAAGTAGCAGAAATCTTTAAAAAGCATCTCGGAATGGAGACAGATTATGTTATGGAGCAGCTGAATCAACCTGAACTGAAGCAGGTATACTTTGGGACGTTAGGTAAGAATATCTCCTATAGTACGATGTCCTCAATCCAAGAAGAGATGAAGGTGGCAGGTATTGAAGGGATTGCCTTTAACGCTAGTCCAGGACGGATGTATCCGAATGGAAATTTTGCTTCAATTTTTGTCGGGTTAGCTAATCCGATTGAAAACAAGGATGGTAGTCATAGTTTACAGGGTGTGAGTGGTTTGGAATATTATCTGAATGATATTCTGGCTGGTCAAGACGGAAAAGTTATCTACGAGAAAGATAGCCAAGGCCGTGTCCTACCTGGGACAGAAAAGGTTGAAACGGAGACAGTAAATGGGCAGGATGTCTATACGACAATTTCAGCCGATCTGCAACGTTCTCTTGAAACCAATATGAATACCTTCTTCGATAAAGCCAAAGGGCGATATGCGAATGCTACGTTGATATCGGCCAAAACGGGTGAAATTCTTGCTACAACGCAACGTCCAAGTTATGATTCGGATACCAAAGAAGGTCTTGGTGAGGAAGGTTTGCTAGAGCGTTCGTTACTTTACCAAGAAGCCTTTGAGCCGGGATCAACCATGAAGGTTTTGACAGTAGCTTCTGCAATTGATAATGGTACATTTGATCCAAATGAATATTACACAAATAATGAATACGTAATTGCAGATGCAAAAATCAATGACTGGACTTTAAACGCTGGTCAATCTGCGGTAACCCTGAATTATGCCCAAGGTTTCTCTTTGTCAAGTAACGTCGGTATGACCCTCCTCCAACAGCAGATGGGGGATGAGAAGTGGCTGAATTACCTAACCAAGTTCCGTTTTGGTTATCCGACACGTTTCGGAATGGGGGATGAGGCGCCGGGTCTGGTACCTGAGGATAATATTGTAACTATTGCCATGTCCACTTTCGGTCAAGGTATTTCTGCCAATCAAGTGCAAATGCTTCGAAGTTTCTCTGCGATTGCAAATAATGGAATAATGTTGGAACCAAAATTTATTTCAGCACTATACAATCCGAATACTGATACTGCAAGGCTTTCATCTAAAGAAGAAGTCGGGAATCCAGTTTCTGAACAGGCGGCAGATGAGACATTAGGTTACATGATAAATGTTGGTACGGACCCTATTTTTGGAACACTTTACTCACATGATTTACAAGGACCGGCAATACAAGTGGACGGGTATGATATAGCCATGAAATCAGGATCAGCCGAAATTGCCAGCGAAGATGGTCAGGGGTATATCAAGGGTGCTTATACCAACTCGGTTGTCGCCATGATTCCTGCTGAAAATCCTGAATTCATTATGTATGTGACCATTCGTCAGCCAGAAGTCTTAAGTGTTCTCTCTTGGGACAGTATTATCAGTCCAACATTAAAAGAAGCGATGCTATTAAAAGATAACTTGAATCTGGATGCACCAGCACCTTCTTTGACATTGGTTGCTTCAGAGACGGAGTATAGATTGCCTGATATTGTTGGAAAATCTCCTGGTGAAACTGCTGAAGAACTGCGTCGCAACTTAGTGCAACCGATCATTTTAGGGAATGGATCTGAAATCAAACAAGCTTCTGTAGAGAAGGGGACAGCAGTAGCAGCTAATCAGCAGGTTCTTTTGCTAACAAATAAATTTGAAGAGATGCCGGATTTGTACGCTGTTACAAAAGAGAATATGGACTTGATTGCTGAGTGGACCGGCATTGAAGTGACCTATGAAGGTCAGGGGTCGAAAGTTATTGATCAAAGTGTCGAAGTTGGTACAAAGCTAAACAAAACTAAGAATATAACAGTTACTTTAGGAGACTAATATGCAATTTACAATTTTATCGGGAGTAGTTGCTTTTATAGCAACGGTTATCCTGATACCTCGTTTTATTACCTTTTATCAAGCCAAACGCATCGAAGGTCAGCAGATGCATGAGGATGTGAAACAACATCAATTTAAGGCAGGAACTCCTACAATGGGAGGGACAGTTTTCTTAGTTGTTGCTATTCTGGTTACATTTATTTTTGCAGCTAGTTTTCAAATGCTCACTGGTGGTGTCTTAGGCATTCTCTTCATTCTAGCCCTTTATGGACTAGTTGGATTTTTGGATGATTTCTTGAAAATTTTCCGTAAAATCAATGAGGGACTCAATCCCAAACAAAAGCTAGCCTTGCAAATCTTGGGTGGACTAGTTTTCTACTTTGTCCATGTACGAGGTTCAGGTGGTGGTGAACTTAATGTTTTTGGGCATATTATCAATCTAGGAGTGCTCTATCTACCATTTGTTTTATTCTGGTTAGTCGGTTTTTCTAATGCAGTCAATTTGACTGATGGCATTGATGGTTTGGCTTCTATCTCAGTTGTTATCAGCTTGTTAGCTTACTCAGTCATTGCTTACAATGAGCAGAAATTTGATATTCTTCTGGTCTGTGTAACCATGATTGGTGGTTTGCTCGGTTTCTTCGTCTATAACCGTAAACCAGCCAAGATTTTCATGGGTGATGTGGGAAGTTTGGCACTTGGTGGCATGCTAGCGACTATTTCCATTGCCCTCCGTCAAGAATGGACTCTTCTTCTAATAGGTCTGGTCTATGTTATTGAAACATCATCTGTTATGTTGCAGGTTTCATATTTCAAATACACCAAAAAACGCTTTGGAGAAGGGCGTCGTATCTTCCGTATGACTCCTTTCCATCACCATTTAGAGCTCGGAGGTTTGACCGGAAAAGCTGAAAAATGGAGCGAGTGGCAGGTTGACTTCTTCCTATGGTCAGTCGGACTTGTCATGAGCCTGATTACCCTAGCTATTCTTTATCTATAGAATTTCAGAAACAGCAGAAATGCTGTTTTTTTACCTTGACAAATATGGTCGGGGGGGGGGTAAAATAGAGAGAGAATTGGTGGAGGATAAAAATGGAACAATTCAATCAAGAACAGTTATATGGAGTGGTTATTCAAACCATGACAGCTGCTAGTCAACTTCCTATGGTTAAAGTCAATCGGGAAGAATTTTTGAAGACTCGTTTTAAAGATAGTCCCTATCTAGATAAAATTATTGCGGATGGACCAACGGTGGTCTTCACTACAAAAGCTTTGCGTAAGGAAGCTGAAAAAATCATTAATGATATGACTACGAAAACATCTTTGATTTCTTTCGCAGCTGGTTTGCCGGGCAATCCATTTACAGCAGTAGCAGCGGGGACTGCGGATATTGCTCAGTATTTCGGTTTTGCCTTGAATTTGTCGCAACAAATCGCTTATCTTTTTGGTGAAGATGAATTATTTGTTGGTGAAGGGAATGACATTTCAGAAGAGGTTCAAATCCGCATTATTGCCTACATTGGTGTCATGTTTGGAGCAGGTGGTTCAGCAGTTCTTCTCAATAAAGTATCCAAGACAGTCGGAGCTAATATCGGTAAAAAAGTAGCTATGCAGGCTTTGACCAAGACAACTTGGTATCCCTTGGTGAAAAAGGTAGCCGCAGTGATTGGTGTGAAAATTACCAAAAAGACTGTTGAAAAGACCATTGCCAATGCAGTCCCTATTTTGGGTGGTCTGATTTCAGGAGGTTTGACCTATTTTACCTTCCAGCCCATGGGAGGGATGTTGGCAGACACATTTGTGAAAAAAATAAATGGTGATTTTGATGGCGAATTGGAACTCACGGAAGCCTTTAAAGCAAGTTTGGAAGAAGAGAAGGAACTTGGAATTATTGAGGCAGAATTTACTGAAGCAAGCGAGAGTTGATTAGGACGGGTATCCGTCCTTTTTGCTTGTCCACCTAAATCGTGCTATAATAGAGGGCAGTACAACTAAAGAGGGAACTATGAAATTTACAGATATGAAACTCAAGCCTTATATTCAGGAGGCTTTGAAAGAAATTAACTTTGTCCAGCCGACAGAAGTTCAGGAGAAATTGATTCCTGTTGTTTTGTCAGGGAGAGACTTGATAGGGGAATCAAAAACAGGTTCGGGTAAGACCCATACCTTCTTGATCCCGATTTTCCAAAAATTAAATGAGGAATTGGACCAAGTTCAGGCTGTTATTACAGCCCCATCTCGTGAACTGGCTACTCAGATTTATCAAGCGGCACGCCAGTTGGCTAGTCATTCGGACATCGAAGTTCGTGTGACCAATTATGTTGGCGGTACGGATAAGAACCGTCAAATTGACAAGCTTCAAGCTAGCCAGCCTCACATTGTTGTTGGGACACCAGGGCGTATCTATGATTTGGTCAAATCAGGTGACCTTGCCATCCATAAAGCCAAAACCTTTGTGGTGGATGAGGCAGATATGACCTTGGACATGGGCTTTTTGGAAACAGTTGATAAGATTGCTGGCAGCCTGCCAAAAGACTTACAATTTATGGTCTTTTCAGCGACCATTCCGCAGAAACTCCAACCGTTTTTGAAAAAATATTTGTCCAATCCAGTCATGGAACAAATCAAGACCCATACGGTCATTTCAGATACCATTGAAAACTGGCTGATTTCAACCAAGGGGCGTGACCGTAATGCTCAAATCTTGGAAGTAACCAAGCTCATGCAACCTTACTTGGCCATGATTTTTGTCAATACAAAGACACGTGCAGATGAATTGCATAGCTATTTGACTGCGAACGGTCTTCGTGTCGCAAAGATTCATGGGGATATTCCTCCACGTGAGCGCAAGCGGATGATGAACCAGGTGAAGAACTTGGACTATCAGTACATTGTTGCAACGGATTTAGCAGCACGTGGGATTGATATTGAGGGCGTCAGTCATGTCATCAATGATGCAATTCCTCAAGATCTTTCCTTCTTTGTCCACCGTGTGGGACGCACAGGTCGTAATGGTTTATCAGGTATTGCCATTACCCTTTATCAGCCAAGTGATGATGCAGATATTCGAGAGCTAGAAAAACTCAATATCAAATTTTTGCCAAAAGAAATGAAAAATGGCGAATTTGTCGATACCTACGACCGTGACCGCCGTACTAACCGTGAAAAATCTCGTGAAAAACTAGATTTGGAAATGATTGGCTTGGTCAAGAAGAAAAAGAAAAAAGTCAAACCAGGCTACAAGAAGAAAATTCAATGGGCTGTTGATGAAAAACGTCGCAAGACCAAGCGAGTTGAGGCGCGTGCAAAGGGTCGTGCAGAACGTAAAGCCAAGCGTCAAACCTTTTAAAGTAATCGAGGAAAAAGATGTTACAAAACATTCTAAGTTTTTATTTACAAGGATTGCTAATAGCTTCCTTGTTGATTATCACTTCTAGTCTGGTCTGGTTTATCTGGCGTGCGACAAAGGGTGTGGATAAAACCTTGCAAGAACGACAAGATTTCTTGTTTGATTTGTTGATGATTAATGTGATGACAATTCCCATTGCAGCCTTTGGAGTAGTGGGAATCTTATTAATGTTTAAAGCGTAGAAGGAAAAAGTATATGTACGATACAGTTGTAATTGGTGCGGGTCCTGCGGGGATGACTGCAGCTCTTTATGCAGGGCGTAGCAATTTAAAGGTAGCTCTTTTGGAACGTGGTATTTATGGTGGTCAGATGAACAATACCGCGGAAATTGAAAACTATCCAGGCTATGACCATATTTCAGGTCCAGCCTTGGCTGAAAAAATGTTTGAACCCTTGGAAAAATTCGGTGTGGACCATATTTTTGGCACCCTAGTCCGTATTGAAGAAGAAGGACAAATTAAGAAAGTGATCACTGAGGATGGTGTTTTGGAGACAAAGACAGTCGTTCTAGCCATGGGGGCAAAACACCGTTTGTTAGGTATTCCAGGTGAGGATACTTACAATAGCCGTGGTGTCTCATATTGTGCAGTCTGTGACGGTGCCTTCTTCCGTGGACAAAAACTCTTGGTTGTCGGTGGTGGAGATTCTGCGGTCGAAGAAGCTCTCTTTTTGACGCAATTTGCGGAGTCTGTGACAATTGTTCACCGCCGTGATCAACTTCGTGCTCAAAAAGTCATCCAGGACCGCGCCTTTGCTAATGAAAAAATTAACTTCATCTGGGATAGCGTAGTCGAAGAAATCAAGGGCGATGACTTACGTGTACAAAGCGTGGTTATCAAAAATGTGAAAACTGAAGAAGTTAGTGAACTTGATTTCGGTGGTGTCTTTATCTATGTCGGTCTGGATCCGATGACTGATACAGTTGCGGACCTAGGAATTACAGACGAAGCTGGTTGGGTTATCACTAATGAAAAGATGGAAACGACTCAATCAGGCATCTATGCCATCGGTGATATTCGTCAAAATCAACTTCGTCAGATTGCAACGGCAGTAGGAAATGGTGCAGTTGCTGGACAAGAAGTCTATAACTACATTACAGAACTAGCTGAATAGGGGAATACAATGTTTCATATTTACGATATTCAGAAAAATCCAGATGGAATCTCCTTTGATAAAACCTTGGATTTACAGGAAGAATTGCAAGCTCGAAATGGTGAAGTTCTAGGCTTGTCGCCAGTCCAAGTCACTGGAAATGTCCGTTTTGAATCAGGTTTCTTTTTCTTGGACTATCAGATGACTTATGATATTACCTTGGCATCCAGTCGTTCTCTGCAACCTGTCCTGTTACATGAAGAGCAAGACGTCAATGAACTCTTTGTAGCCAATGAAGCTATTCTTAAGGAGCAAGACCTGATTGATGAAGATATGGTACTGGTAGTAGAAGATGATCACATTGTCCTTGATGAGAGTGTAGCAGATAATATTTTACTGGCTATACCAATCAAAGTCTTGACACCTGAAGAAGAAGCTGGACAGGAACTACCATATGGTCAAGCTTGGGCTTTAATGACTGAGGAAGATTTTCAACAAAAAGCTCAAGAGAAAAAAGAGGCCAATAGTCCTTTTGCCCAATTACAAGGGTTATTTGGCGATGAGGACTAACTCAGATTGGCAAGATAGTTAAATTATCTGAAAATTCTTGTCAATTTTAAGCTTTCGGTGTATAATAAAAGAGATACAAATTAGAGGAGTAAACAAATGACTAAAGCAAATTTTGGTGTTGTAGGGATGGCTGTTATGGGCCGCAACCTTGCGCTTAACGTTGAATCACGTGGCTATTCAGTAGCCATTTACAACCGCTCTGCTGATAAAACAGAAGATGTTGTTGCAAGCAACCCAGGTAAAAACTTGGTACCAAGTTACGATGTGGAAAGTTTTGTGGCATCTATCGAAAAACCACGTCGCATCATGCTTATGGTTCAAGCTGGTCCTGGTACCGATGCAACCATTCAAGCGCTCTTGCCACACTTGGATGAAGGTGACATCTTGATCGATGGTGGTAATACTTTCTACGAAGACACTATCCGTCGTTCAAAAGAATTGGCAAACTCAGGTATTAACTTCATCGGTACAGGTGTATCTGGTGGTGAAAAAGGAGCCCTTGAAGGTCCATCTATCATGCCTGGTGGTCAAAAAGAAGCTTACGAATTGGTGGCAGATGTCTTGGAAGAAATTTCAGCAAAAGCACCAGAAGATGGAGCACCATGTGTGACTTATATCGGTCCAGATGGAGCTGGTCACTACGTAAAAATGGTCCACAACGGTATCGAGTATGGCGACATGCAATTGATTGCGGAGTCTTATGACCTCATGCAACACTTACTCGGTTTGTCAGTGGATGAAATGGCTGACATCTTTACTGAGTGGAACAAAGGCGAATTGGATAGCTACTTGATTGAAATCACAGCAGATATTTTGAAACGTAAAGACGACCAAGGTCAAGATGGACCAATCGTTGACTACATTTTGGATGCAGCTGGTAACAAGGGGACTGGTAAATGGACAAGTCAATCATCACTTGACTTGGGTGTGCCATTGTCATTGATTACAGAATCCGTATTTGCTCGTTATATCTCAACCTACAAAGATGAGCGTGTGGCAGCAAGCAAGGTCCTTCCAAAACCAGCTCCGTTTGCATACGAAGGCGATAAGGCTGAATTGGTAGAAAAAATTCGTCAAGCATTGTACTTCTCAAAAATCATGTCTTATGCACAAGGTTTTGCACAATTGCGCGTAGCATCTAAAGAAAACAACTGGAACTTGCCATTTGGTGAAATTGCAAAAATCTGGCGTGCAGGTTGTATCATCCGCGCTCGCTTCTTGCAAAAAATCACAGATGCCTACGGACGTGATGAAGATTTGGCAAACTTGCTCTTGGATGAGTACTTCCTTGATGTAACAGCTAAGTATCAACAGGCAGTTCGTGATGTTGTTGCCTTGGCAGTTCAAGCAGGAGTTCCTGTACCAACATTCTCAGCAGCTATTACCTACTTCGATAGCTACCGTGCTGAAAACTTGCCAGCGAACTTGATTCAAGCACAACGTGACTACTTTGGTGCTCACACTTATAACCGTAAAGATAAAGAAGGAATCTTCCATTACGACTGGTATAGCGAATCAAAATAGAAAAGATGGGCGTGGAAGCGCCCTTCTTTCTAGTCATAATACGATTCCTACACCATTTGAAAGAATAGAAAAGGATGGATAATGGCTAAGAAAATTTTGATTGCTGGTAAAGAACGCAATCTCTCGCATTTTGTTTCCATGGAATTGCAGAAAAAAGACTATCTTGTTGATTATGCATCGACAGGGAAAGAGGCTATGTCCTTGGCACATGAAACGGATTTTGACTTGATTCTGATGAGTTTTCAGCTTTCAGACATGTCCAGCAAGGAATTGGCTACAGAACTATTAGCGATAAAACCAGCCACGGTCATGATTGTGGTAGTTGAGCCGACAGAAGTTAGTCAATATGGGGAAGAAGTCCTCTCTTATGCTGTTTCCTACGTGGTGAAGCCCTTTGTCATCAGTGATTTAGTGGAGCAAATCTCTGCGATTTTTCGTGGTCGTGATTTTATTGACAATAACTGTAAGCAGGTTCACATGCATGCGGCCTATCGTGATTTGAAGGTTGATTTTCAAAATCGAACAGTGACTCGAGGTGATGAATTGATTAATTTGACCCGCCGAGAGTATGATCTGTTGGCGACCTTAATGAATAGCCCAGAGCCTGTTAGTCGAGAACAACTTCTTGAGCGTGTTTGGAAATATGAAGCGGCTTCTGAGACCAATGTCGTCGATGTATATATTCGCTATCTACGTGGTAAACTGGATTTGCCACATCAAGATTCATATATAAAAACAGTTCGTGGTGTCGGATATGCCATGCGCGATTGATTTAGAGTAGAGAGGAGGGAAGCTTTCCCTCTTTCTTTTTCTATAAGCGTGTGATAAAATAATAGCCAATAAGTAAGAATGGAAAAGTTATGAATACATCATTTAAAGAAAAAGTCATATTGATACTCTTATCTGGAGCGACATTGTTAGCTGTTCTCAACTGGTCTAGTATTTATGGGGCTATTCAACAATTATTAGGTAGTATGAATTCGCTTTTTATTGGAGCTATTTTTGCCTTTATTCTCAATGTTCCCATGAAAAAATTAGAAGATCAGTTTGAAAAAATTTCTTTTTTAAAGAAATCCAAGCGGTCTTTGGCAATTGTTGGAGTATTAATTGGATTTGCTTTAATTGTGACAGGACTGGTGGTGATTGTTCTTCCTACATTGGTGACGACTGTTTCAGAACTGGTTTCGGTTAGTAGCACAGCCATTCCAAAATCGGTAAATGCCCTAACTAATTTTCTTGAATCAAATGGTCTTTTGTCGGGACAAATCGGAGACCAGATTGCCAGCTTTTTGGATCAGTTGAAGAATTTAACACTTATTTCAAGTTTGGTCACACCGATTTTATCTGGCTTGGTGTCCAATGTGACGGGGATTTTTTCGAACACTATGACGTTGATAATGGCTTTCTTCTTCACTCTAGCGATTTTAGGGAGCAAGGAACACTTGCAGGCGATGACGAGAAAGTTCTTGCAGGCTACCTTGCCGGAGAAGGCTGTCAGAGTAGTGAACTATATTGGAGAAGTTATTGTTGATACCTATGACCGATTCTTGATGAGTCAGATTGTTGAGGCGTGTATCATTGGGACACTTGTCTTTGTTAGTTATTCGCTCTCAGGAATTCCTTATGCCAGCATGGCTGGTATTTTGGCTGGGGTCCTATCGTTTGTACCTTATATCGGTCCCTTTTCAGCGTGTTTGATTAGTGCTCTCTTTGTGGCGGTACAAAATCCGCTCTTGGCACTCTGGTCTATCGTACTCTTCCAGATTCTTCAGTTGATTGAAGGGAATGTGATTTACCCGCGCGTGGTTGGTCAATCAGTTGGTCTTCCGACTCTCTTTACCCTAGCAGCAGCCTTGATTGGTGGAAATTTGTTTGGCTTGCTTGGTATGGTCTTCTTTACCCCAATTTTTGCGGTTGTCTACCGCCTGGTTCGTGAATGGGTTGCCAGTCGATTGAAGAAGCAAGATGAATTATTGGTAGAAAGTGAGTAATTCTCGCTTTCTTTTATTTTTGTTAATTTTATGCTATACTGAAGTGATAAAGTTAATGTAGGAGAAAGAGTATGCGTTGTCCAAAATGTCAGAGTTTGAAATCAAGTGTCATTGATAGTCGTCAGGCTGAAGATGGCAATACCATTCGTCGTCGTCGTTCCTGTGATCAATGCGGTCAGCGTTTTACTACCTATGAACGGATTGAAGAGAAGACCCTTGTTGTTGTCAAAAAAGACGGAACGCGAGAGCAGTTTTCACGGGAGAAAATCTTCAATGGGATTATTCGATCTGCTCAAAAACGTCCTGTTTCGACTGATGATATCGATGAAGTAGTCAATCGGATTGAGCAAAAAGTTCGGGCTCAAGGGGAGAGTGAAATCGAGTCGGATGTTATTGGGAATCTGGTCATGGAAGAATTGGTTGAATTAGACGAAATCACCTATGTGCGTTTTGCATCGGTTTATCGTTCTTTCAAAGATGTTGGAGAGCTAGAAAATTTGCTTAAGCAGATGATTTCCAAAGGAAGTAAGGTAAAACCGGGAAAAAAAGATGAAACCAAATGATTTATTTGCCTATATAAAAATCAGCCCGTTTACACCTGATATTGTCAGTCTTAGCCAATGCTACCAGCCGATTATCGGTTTTGATGCATTAGCGCTTTATTATTACTTTTATAGTTTTGCCGATCAAGGGCAAGGACGTTACAAATGGACTGTCATTCTCAATCACATGGATTTTGGGATGAATCGTTTGGAGAAGGCTCTGGATATTCTGACTGCCATGGGGCTCCTAGAACTCTATCGTGCAGAAGAATTAACAGGTTTGGCGCTACAAGCCCCTCTGACCGTAAAAAGTTTTCTAGCGAAACCCTTGTATAAGAACTTGTTGGCGAGGAAGATTGGGGAGTCAAGCATGGAGAATCTGCTTGTTCACCTACCCAATCAGGAACAGAATATCTCAAAAACATTTTCTCAGGTCTTTACCATGGATGGGCAGGCTCCAGTTGTTTTTGAACCGAAACATGATTTTGACTGGTCTGCCTTCAAGGCCTTGATGGCCAAGGATAAGCTTCTTTTTCAGGATGAAGCTGAGGATATTATTGCGCTTAGTTACATAGCAGAGCAGGCAGGCTGGACCTGGTTGGAAACCTATCGTCAGGCTAAAGCAACAGCTATTGGACAGACGATCTCGACCAAACGCTTGCAGCAGTCACGTCAGTCATTGCCAACAGAAAGCGCCAACCTCACTGTCCAAGAACAAGCCATTGTTCGTGAAGCGAAATCAAAATCCAGCCTAACCTTCTTGTCCTTTATCAAGGAGCAACGGAAGGCAGCAGTGACCGCAACAGAACGAAAATGTTTGACGGATTTGGCCAATTTGGGTCTGCTTGACGAAGTTATCAATGTCTTGGTTCTCTATACCTTTAACAAGGTGGACTCAGCCAATCTGAATGAAAAATACGCAATGAAGCTGGGCAATGATTTTTCCTACAAGGGAATTGGTAGTGCAGAGGCAGCTGTTGTCTATCTCAGGGATTTGAAAGCTGGTCAACCACAAAGTAGACCCAAGCCAGAAACCAAAACCAATGTGCCTGAGTGGAGTAAGGAAGAGGTTCAGCAAGAACAAACGCAGGAAGGTCAAGCCAAGCTGGCTGCCCTTTATCGTGAATTAGAAGAAATGGAAAACAAAGGAGGTAGCTGATGAAATCAGTTCAAGACAGGTTGTCGCAGGCAACTAATCCAAGTCCAAAATCTTATCAGCAACTCTATCAGGAGATAGTGAGTGATCCTGAAGTCGCTGCTTTTATCAAAAAAGAAGGATTGACCCAGCAGGAAATTACTCTGTCCATTTCAAAGTTTTTGGAATATATTAGTCAGCGTGACCTATTTGTCAAACAGGATGAATCCTATATTGCTAAGGGGTATCAACCAGTTTTGGTCATGAATGAGGGCTATGCGGATGTGTCCTATCTGGAGACAGAAGAATTGGTCGAATACCGCCGTTTGGAAGCTATCAAGAACCGTATCCAGCTTATCAATATGCCAGCGAGTTTGAAAAATGTAACTGTGGCGGATATTGATAAGAGCGATGAAAATCGTGTGGAAGTCATGTTAGCCATTGCGGATTTTGTCAAGCGGTTTGAAGAAAAGCCAAAAGGTCTTTACATCTATGGAAATTTCGGTATTGGTAAAAGTTATTTGATGGCTTATTTAGCCAATTTGTTATCCAAAACTCATCTTCAGTCAACCACTATGCTCCACTATCCGACCTTTGTTGTCGATATAAAAAATGCTATCAAAGATGGTTCTGTCAAGGAGCGAATTGATGAAATCAAGATGGCTCAGGTCTTGGTGCTAGATGACATCGGAGCGGAGCAACATAGTCCGTGGGTACGAGACGATGTCCTGCAGGTCATTCTGCAATACCGTATGCAGGAGAATCTACCGACCTTCTTTACGTCCAATTTCTCCTTTGATGATTTGGAGCGACATTTTGCATCTGGCAAGTCTGGTGATGAGACCTGGCAGGCCAAACGGGTTATGGAGCGGATTCGCTATCTGGCTCGCGATTTGCATTTGAAAGGAAATAACCGCAGATGAATGAAACCATTGAGTTGATGCTGAACCATACTTCCGTCCGTCGTTTTACGGAAGAGCCGATTGAGGCGGAACATCTGCAAGCTATTCTTTCAGCTGGGCGAGCGGCCTCTAGCTGGAAGAATTTCCAGTCTTATTCCATCATTGTGGTGCAGTCGGAGGAGAAAAAACAGGCTCTCTATGATTTGGTGCCTCAGCCAGCTATTTTACAGGCTCAGGCCATTCTGGTTTTTGTGGGCGACCATAATCGTGCCAGCAAGGCGGCTCAACTCCATGGTTCAGACTTTGATGCCAAAGGAACAGAGAATCTCCTGATTTCTTCAGTCGACGCGGCTCTGGCAGGGCAAAATGCCCTTTTAGCAGCTGAAAGCCTGGGTTATGGTGGTGTCTTCATCGGTATGATTCGCCATAAGGCCTTGGCAATAGCAGAGCTGTTCAACTTGCCAGATTATACCTATCCAATTTTCTGCATTGCCCTGGGTCGACCAGCCCAAAACCATCCTGTCAAACCACGTTTGGCAAGTGAAGCTATTGTCTTCCAGGAAGAATATGTGGAGCAAGGCGTGGAAGTCATCCAAGCCTACGACCAAGTTCAGACAGACTATGCAGGTGCCCGTCAGACAGAAACTTGGTCGGAGCGTATGGTTGCCCAGTTTGGTCAGCCAGAGCAGCCTGAAACGAGGGCTGTATTAGAAAAAAATAAATTATTGTAAACTAGAAGAGGAGGAGCTATGGCTCTACCAACTATCGCCATCGTTGGACGTCCCAATGTTGGTAAATCAACCTTATTTAACCGTATTGCGGGGGAACGCATTTCTATCGTAGAAGACGTTGAAGGTGTGACCCGTGACCGTATTTATGCTACTGGTGAGTGGCTCAATCGTAAGTTTTCCTTGATTGATACAGGCGGTATTGATGATGTGGATGCACCTTTCATGGAGCAAATCAAGCATCAGGCTGAGATCGCCATGGATGAAGCGGACGTTATCGTCTTTGTCGTATCAGGCAAAGAAGGTGTGACGGATGCTGACGAGTATGTATCGCGTATCCTTTATAAGACAAACAAACCAGTTATTTTGGTTGTCAACAAGGTCGATAACCCTGAAATGCGTAATGACATCTACGATTTCTATTCGCTTGGTCTTGGAGATCCTTATCCAGTATCTTCTGTACACGGTATCGGAACAGGGGATGTCTTGGACGCTATCATTGAAAACCTACCAGCTCAGGAAGCAGAAGAAAATCCAGATATTATCAAGTTCAGCTTGATTGGTCGTCCAAACGTTGGTAAATCCAGTTTGATTAACGCTATTTTGGGTGAAGAGCGCGTGATTGCGTCGCCTGTTGCCGGAACGACTCGTGATGCGATTGATACGCACTTTACAGACCCAGATGGTCAAGAATTTACCATGATTGATACTGCAGGGATGCGCAAGTCTGGTAAGGTCTATGAAAATACCGAGAAATACTCTGTTATGCGTGCCATGCGTGCCATTGAACGCTCGGATGTCATATTGATGGTTATCAATGCAGAAGAAGGCATTCGTGAGTATGACAAACGCATCGCAGGTTTTGCCCATGAAGCTGGTAAGGGAATGATTATCGTGGTCAACAAATGGGACACGCTTGAAAAAGACAACCACACCATGAAGCAGTGGGAAGATGATATTCGTGACCAGTTCCAGTATTTATCATACGCACCGATTATCTTTGTGTCAGCCTTGACCAAGCAACGCTTGCACAAGTTGCCTGAGATGATTAAGGCTATTAGTGAAAGCCAGAATACCCGTATTCCGTCGGCTGTTCTTAACGATGTCATCATGGATGCCATTGCTATCAATCCAACACCGACTGATAAAGGTAAACGCCTCAAGATTTTCTATGCGACTCAGGTTGCGACCAAGCCACCGACCTTTGTGGTTTTTGTCAACGAAGAAGAGCTCATGCACTTCTCCTATATGCGTTTCTTGGAAAATCAAATCCGCAAGGCCTTTGTCTTTGAAGGTACACCGATTCACTTGATTGCACGGAAACGGAAGTAAGAAATGAAAAGAGGGCAACCTCTTTTTTCTTTGCAACTATTCGCAAATATGTTAGAATGGGACTAGGAGGTGATTTTATGGTAGCGTTTCCGATTTGGCGATTGTTCTTTATACTGCTTTCTATTTCCACTTTTTATTTTATTTTCTATGAAGATAGTCAGTATAAACCTTTTGGCTTTCGGTATTGGCTGGGATTAGCAGCTTGTATCTGGCTCCATTTTGTGACTTTGGTATCCTATTTTATCGCCTATACAGGCGGTTCGATTATGGTCAATAATCAGTATAAACTGCCACTGGTCGTGACATTCCTTTTTTGTCTATTCGTGGCTAGTATGCTAACCTTACTTTCCTTTAAAGCTATCAAGATGATGATTCGACGAACCAAATATTATCGACAGGTCGGAAAGGAAGTCTAGTATGGAATTTTTTGGTGAGTTGCTAGTTGAGTTTTTGACTGGTCTAGCAGACTTCGATGAAAAGAAACATCCTCCCTTTGGAATTCGCTACTGGCTAGGTTGGTTGGGAGTTCTGATTCATGTCTTACTCCTTGCCTTGCTCACTTGTGTGACCGTCTTCTTTTTCAAGTTTTTCTTGGATGGAAAAGGCTTGATTAACGTAGTAGTGGCAGTTGTTTTCCTGCTATTTGCCCTATTTTGGCTTTGGAAAAGCGGAAAAACAATTTTGAAAATGTGTCAAGCAACGATTTATTATTTAGCTATTCATTAGAGACACCAGTTTACCAACTGGTGTTTTTTGATACCTATTTAAACAATTCAAATTGAAAATATGCTATAATGAAAAGATAATATTTTAGATATATTTTACAGAAGAGCTGATGATTGGTTGAAGGATAAAGGAGTTAGAATGGGTCGCATGATGCCAGGGCGGATTCGCCAAGAAGGAATTGATTTGTACGAGGCTGGAAAACTGACTGTTCTTCATAGTGAGAATGGAAAGATGGTGCTGGATATTGCTGGTGAGCGCTTTACTTATGGCGATGCAGATAGCGATTTACAGTGTAGTTGCCAGTTATTTCAAAGTAAGGGCTACTGTCAACACCTAGCTGCCACGGAGTATTTTTTAAAAAATGATGCCTCAGGCAAGGATATGAAGCAGTCTTTGAAAGAAGATGGTGAACAACATAAGGAAACCGTCCGTCGGACATATTTTGGCGGTCTCTTTTTAGATGAAATTTTGCGGCCAGAACCTGAACTGGGGCTTAAGTATCAGTTATCAGTTGAAGGGAGCTTATTGCCTTATGATCGTCAGATAGATTGGACCTTGAAAATTACCCGCTTGCCAGATACACGTTCGTACATTGTGCGGGACATCGGAGCTTTTTTGCGCATTGTGAAAGCCAACGGTCACTATCAGATAGGTAAAAATTATTATGAGCAAGTTACTTATGAAAATTTTGATGAACCAAGTCAGGCTCTCCTGGATTTTCTCTGGGCCTTGGTACCAGAGAAAGTTGGTATAGATTCGGATATTCTTACTCATTTTGGACGACATTTTCGTCTGCCACAAGCCTATTTTGAGGAGGGGTTGGAGCTGTTAAATCAGCTAGAACATTTTAACTTTTCCTATCAACAGCAGTCCTATTCCTCCTTGATGGTTCTTCCGTTGACAGGGGAGGAAGGGCTTTATCATTTTGAGGTGACCGTTCACACGCAGATGATTGAAATGGTTATTCACGAAAAAACAGTCCGACCTCTTTTTCATGGGCGCTATCTCTTAGTAAATGGCACGGTTTATAGTGTCAATCGCCATCAAGAACATCTGATTTACCAAATTTCAGAACTTGTTCCAACCGAATCAGGTTTGAGAAAAGTGCAGGTGGATTTCCCTGACCAAAATCGTCTGGCTTTAAGCTTGCTGGATTTGCAGACAATTGGGACTGTTAAGGCACCTAAACGCTTTATCATTCATGATTTCAAGCCAGAATTTCATATTCAGATGGAGGCAAATGAAAGTTTATCACTCCAATTGGTTTTGGATTTTGATGGACGTCAGGTAAGGAGTGAAGAGGATTTGGCTCTCCTGCCTTTTGCCAGCCATTTCCAACATTTGGAGAGGGTCTATCAGGCTATTCGTCTAGCTGGCTTTAGGGGGACATATCATGCCCAGAGAGCAGCTCTTAGTCAGCAGGAGCTCTATCCATTTTTCCAACAACAATTGCCTATATTACAAAAAATGGGGCAGGTTCATCTAGCAGAAAAGCTCCAGGCTTTATATATTGAAGCCAAACCTCAATTAGAAATTGTGCGTAACGGCTCACTTTTGGATATTTCGTTTGACTTATCAGGTATTGAACAATCTGAAATCGATCAGGCGATTACAGCCTTGTTGAATCAAGAGGATCACTATACTAGCCCGAGCGGTAAGGTATTTGTTTTTGATGAGGAAACCAAGAAAATCAGTCAAACCTTAATCTATCTGCGGGCCCGTCATGGTAAGGAGGGGCAGGTACAAGTCCATGCTCTTGCCAGTTACCAATTGGCTCAATCCTTGTCACAATTCAACCAAGTCAGTTTCTCCAAGGAATTTGAGGAAATGGCAAGCTATCTAGCTCAGCCAGATTTGTTCCCGCTTCCTGCTGTGGAAGTAACAACGTCGCTTAGGGATTATCAGCAGACAGGGCTTAAGTGGTTGACTATGCTGGATACGTATGGTTTTGGTGGAATTTTAGCTGACGACATGGGGCTTGGAAAGACCTTGCAAACTATCGCCTTTCTGTCCAGTCGGATGACAAAAGATTCCAAAGTTTTAGTATTGGCACCGTCTAGCTTGATTTATAACTGGTTAGATGAGTGCAAGCGGTTTGCTCCAAGTTTAGATGTGGCTGTTGTCCATGGAAACAAGGACCAGCGTGAAGAGATCATTGCCAATGGTCACCAAGTCCTAGTTACCTCCTATCCATCCTTCAGACAGGATGTTGCACTCTATAAACAGGAACGCTTTGACTACCTCATTTTAGATGAGGCTCAGGTCATGAAGAATGCCCAATCTAAGATTGCACAGCTACTGCGTGAGTTTGAGGTTGGTAATTGCTTTGCCCTCTCAGGTACGCCGATTGAAAACCATTTGACGGAACTCTGGTCCATTTTCCAAATTGTCTTACCAGGTTTATTGCCAGGCAAACAAGACTTCGGTAAATTAGCAGCCAAGGACATTGCGCGGACCATTCAACCCTTCGTTCTCAGACGTCATAAGGAAGACGTTCTTCAGGAATTGCCTGATTTGATAGAGGTCAATGTGCTTAATGAACTAACAGATGAACAAAAAGCTATCTACCTAGCCCAGCTTCAACAAATGCGGACTCAAATAGCTGGCGCAGATGATGCTCAAATCAATCGTAGCAAGATAGAAATCCTATCAGGAATTACTCGCTTACGTCAAATCTGCGATACACCCAGCCTTTTCATGGAAGAGTTTAGTGGTGAGAGTGGCAAACTTAATAGTTTGAAAGAATTACTCTTGCAGCTAAAAGAAGGTGAACACAGGGTCTTGATATTCTCCCAATTCAGAAATATGCTGGAAAAAATAGAAGAACAGCTAAAAGAAATTGGGATGACATCCTATACTTTGACTGGTTCAACCCCTGCTAACCAACGCCAAGAAATGACACAGGCCTTCAATGCAGGAAGTCGAGATGCCTTTCTCATTTCCTTGAAAGCAGGTGGCGTTGGCTTGAATTTGACAGGTGCAGACACAGTCATCCTAGTTGACCTTTGGTGGAATCCTGCCGTGGAAGCACAGGCTATCAGTCGGGCTCACCGCATGGGGCAGACTGAAAAGGTTGAATGCTATCGCCTGATTACTAGAGGGACAATCGAAGAGAAGATTCAAGAATTACAAGAAAATAAAAAGAACCTTGTCAAAACAGTCCTTGATGGCAATGAAAGCCGAGCGAATTTGACGGTTGAGGATATTCGTGAGATTTTAGGGATTGAGTGATATGGAATCAGTTGACTCAGCGTAGAATTAGGAAATAAGGCCTAAGTATGGTATAATAAGGGTTCGAAAGGATGACTTATGATTAGACATGAAAAAAGATTTCCACTAGTCGCAGATGATGAGGTACTAGTTGGAGAAAATCCAATTATGAGTTTATATGATGAGAGCGACCTGATTAGCAATATCAGGGGACCTTATCAAGAAAAGGAATTTAGCTGGTCTACCGATTCACAGCGAGTTGCGTCGGCAAAACCAGTAGCACAAACGGAAGATGAGCTCCTGCCTCCTCTGTTTGAAGCTAAGCCAAGCCATTATTCTCGCAAGGAACGCCTTCAGCAACTGACTAAAACGAAGCCTTCTCCAGTGAAAACACAGGGGCAGTTGGCTCGCGAACAGGCTAGAGAAGACTTGAAGAAAAAACGATCAGCAACCTACTTAAGAGATGAAAAACCAGCACCAGCTAAAGTTGTGGTGAAACCTCCTGTCGTTTCAACAACTGAATCTAAGGCAGGTCGGTTGACACGTTTGGCGGACAACCTACGTCAGACAGACTATATTCTCGCTGATATGCCAGCTGTCTATTCTTTGAAGAAAGAAGATAGAGAACAGGAGCAGATTATAAAGAAAAATTCGTATGACTTTTTAAGAAAGAGTCAGGTTTACAATTATCCTGAGCGCAGACAACAACGAGATCGCCAAGTGGCACAAGAATTGAATTTGACACATATAGAAGAGGGATAACATGACAAAAACCTATCATTTTATCGGAATTAAGGGATCAGGTATGAGCGCACTTGCTCTTATGTTGCATCAAATGGGGCACAAGGTTCAAGGTAGTGATGTAGAGAAATACTACTTTACACAACGTGGGCTTGAACAAGCTGGGATTCAGATTTTACCGTTTGATGAGAAAAATATTACAGCAGATGTTGAATTGATTGCTGGTAATGCTTTTCGTCCAGATAACAATGTGGAAATCGCTTATGCTGATGCCCAGGGCTATACCTACAAACGTTACCATGAATTTCTAGGTGAATTTATGAAAGGTTTTACGAGCCTCGGTGTTGCTGGTGCCCATGGTAAGACCTCCACAACGGGATTATTGGCACATGTTATGCGCAATATCACAGATACTACCTTCTTAATTGGTGATGGTACTGGTCGCGGTTCGGCAAATGCTCAGTATTTTGTGTTCGAATCCGATGAATACGAACGCCACTTTGCCCCATACCATCCTGAATACAGCATCATTACCAATATTGATTTTGACCATCCAGATTATTTCACTAGTCTAGAGGATGTTTTCAATGCTTTCAATGATTATGCGAAGCAAGTAAAAAAAGCTCTCTTCGTTTTTGGTGAAGATGAGCAACTTCGTCGTATCACGGCAAATGCTCCAATCTACTATTATGGCTTGGAAGACAATAATGATTTTGTTGCCTATGACTTGAAGCCTTCTACAAGTGGTTCACAATTCAAAGTTCGCCATGGTGAAGAAGAGTTGGGAGAATTCCAAATTCCAACCTTTGGCAAGCATAATGTGATGAATGCAACAGCTGTTATTGCTAATCTCTATATTGCTGGATTTGATTTGCAACTGGTTGCAGAACACTTGAAGACATTTGGAGGTGTCAAACGTCGCTTTACGGAGAAAATTGTCAATGATACTGTTATCATTGATGACTTTGCTCACCATCCAACGGAAATCATTGCAACCATTGATGCGGCACGTCAGAAGTATCCTAGCAAGGAGTTGGTAGCCATCTTCCAACCACATACATTCACTCGTACCATTGCGCTTCTCGATGAGTTTGCAGATGCTTTGAATGGAGCAGATGCAGTTTACCTTGCTCAAATTTATGGCTCAGCGCGTGAAACAGACAATGGTCAGGTTAAGGTAGAAGATTTGGCGGCTAAAATCAACAAAAAAGGTGGACTTGTTACAGTTGAAAACACTTCACCACTTTTAGACCATGACAATGCAGTATATGTATTTATGGGCGCTGGTGATATTCAGTCCTATGAATATTCCTTCGAAAGACTCTTGTCAAATCTTACAAATAACGTCCAATAAAAAGAAAGACGGAGGCCTATGGCCCCTGTTTTTCCGCTATATAAGGGAGAAAATTATGGAAATTCGTTTTGCTACTCCTTCGGATTTAGAACAAGTTGTTTTGATTGAAAATGCCAATTTTTCTAAAGAGGAACGGATAGCTGAGTCTGTTCTTGCCATTTATCTGAATGCTTTGAGTAAAACCTGTTTAATAATGGAACACGATGGGGAAATAGCAGGATATTTATTATCCTGTCCCTCTGTTTCGCAGACTGTTACAGACGATATTTTTTACTTGACAGAGAGTGACATGCCGACAGGCGGTCACCTAGCTATTGCCAGTCTCTCCGTAGCGGATACCTATAAGGGACAGGGAGTGGGAACTCTTTTGTTGGCAGCCATAAAAGAAGTGGCTTTAGCGGGAGGATTTGAAGGCATTGCTCTAACCTGTAAGGAGTATTTGATTGGCTACTATGAAATGAACCAGTTTGAAGACTTTGGCCCCTCCTTGTCGCAATTTGGAGGACAAATGTGGAGTGATATGTACTGGAAAGCCTTGTAGAAAGGGAAGTTCTTGCAATTCATAAGCCTTTAAGATATAATGTATAGTAACTGTGTGAAAGGAGTAACAGCGTGACAAAGGATACGAATGAAAAAAACACGCAGTCTTCAAGCTTCCGCGCTCAAATTTTACGAGATTTGGAAGAATTGAAGGTGAAACGTTTGGCGGAACAATCAGCGGATGTTCTTGTTGATAAGCGTAACGAAATTATCAACGAGCTCCAGCCTAGTCTTGCCGAAGAAAAAGCCCTCCATAGAGAGCCTGAAATTGTAAAAGTAGAAGGTATTGCTTTTCCTGATTCATACTTGCCAGAAGAACAGCAAGAATCAGAAGTGATGACGGAAAGTATTGAAGAGCCAACATCAGAAACTTTGGCTACTCCAGAGACTTTTGAGATTGAAAAAGAAGTCATTTCAAGTCCGGTTCCTCAAGATACGGTGGAGCGGAACTTGGAAGAGCTACGAAACCTTGTAGCTGCTAATACTGTAGAATTTGATGAGGCTCCATCAAGCTCGTTGGTTTCCGAACCAGTTGAGCCTGTCCTTTCAGAGAAGTCTTCTTTGGAAGATACATTTTTGGAATTTCCAACGGAAGATGTATCAGCTGTAACGGGTGATACAGAGGTTATCTCACTGGAAGAAACAATTATAGCTCCAAAGACAACGGCTATTGTTCCAGAAGTAGACAAGCAGATGCAGGAAACACAACCTAGAAGAAGAACAACCCACAGAACAAGCAAGCAACGTCGTAAAAAACAAGATAACGCTGCGAAACGCATTGTCTCTGTTATCATGTCGATTATTGTAGTGGCGGTTCTAGTGACAGGTCTTACTGGCTATATGTGGGTAAAATCTAGTCTAGAACCAGTCAATACCAAAGCTACAGAAGCTATTCAGGTAGAGATTCCAGAAGGGTCTTCAACTTTAGAAATTGGTAAAATTTTAGTTGATAACAAGTTGATTAAGAATGCTACTATTTTTAATTACTACTCTAAAATTAAGAGCTATAATAATTTCCAAAGTGGTTTTTATAATTTAAAACAAAATATGTCTGTGGATGACATCGCCAAAGCACTTCAAGAAAGTGGCACTCCGACAGCTCAAAAAGAAGCCGCAGGTAAGATTTTGATTGTTGAAGGGTATACACTGACACAAATTGCTCAGGCTATTACAGATAATACCAAGACAGAAGATAAAAATGATAAAACACCATTTACCACAGAACAATTTATGGCTACTGTGACCAACCAAGATTTTATTAATCGAATGGTTGCTACTTATCCAAAATTGTTTGCCAGCTTACCAGCTGCTGATAGTGGAGTTATTTATCAGTTGGAAGGTTACCTCTTCCCAGCGGTTTATGAATACAGCGATGAAACAACTATCGAAGAGCTCGTTGAGCAAATGATTGCCGCGATGGATAATCGTTTACAACCATATTATGAAACGATTGCTGCTAAGAATTTGACTGTAAATGAAGTTCTTACCTTGGCATCTTTGGTTGAAAAAGAAGGTTCGACTGATGAAGATCGTCGAAACATTGCAAGTGTCTTCTTTAACCGCTTGAATGCAGCAATGCCTCTACAATCCAATATTGCAATCTTGTATGCTCAGGGTAAACTTGGTCAAGAAACAACTTTGGCAGAAGATGCAGCGATTGATACATCAATTGAGTCACCATACAACATTTATTGGACACCAGGATTGCTGCCTGGACCAGTGGATAGTCCAAGCCTTTCGGCTATCGAGGCAGTGATTAATGCCAACACGACAGACTATCTTTACTTTGTAGCAGATGTTACAACTGGAAATGTTTACTTTACAAATAATATTGATGAACATAACCAAAACGTTGCTAAGTATGTAAATGCACATCTTAATAATGAGTAAATTTTTACAACAAAATTATGTGGTTTTCCACATAATTTTGTTTTCATGAAAAATAAAAGAAAAGGAAAGACAAATGGCAGAAAAAACATATCCAATGACCTTGGAAGAAAAGGAAAAACTAGAAAAAGAACTAGAGGAACTAAAGCTAGTTCGTCGACCAGAAATTGTTGAACGTATTAAAATTGCTCGTTCTTACGGAGACCTTTCAGAAAACTCTGAGTACGAAGCAGCTAAAGATGAACAGGCTTTTGTTGAAGGTCAAATCTCAACAATCGAAACAAAAATTCGCTATGCTGAAATCGTAAACAGTGATGCAGTTGCGGCGGATGAAGTGGCAATTGGTAAGACTGTGACTGTTCAAGAAGTTGGTGAGACCGAGGAAGAAGTCTATCATATCGTTGGTGCTGCAGGTGCAGATGCCTTTGCAAACAAGATTTCAAATGAAAGCCCAATTGGTCATGCTTTGATTGGTAAAAAAACAGGAGATGTTGCAACAATTGAAACCCCTGCTGGTAGCTATGATGTAAAAATCTTGAAGGTTGAAAAAACGAAATAAGGTGTGGAGAGAGTCGAAAGATTCTCTCTTTTTGTATAGTCGTTTAGTAGGCTCTTTGATTCCTTCGACGAGCACTGAGGCGAACAGAGTTCGATTCAGCTCAACAACTTAAAACGAAAAATTGTTGACGAACTCTTCTATGAATGGTTGAGCTCCTTTCCCACCCCCTATTTCCAACCTCCAACTATTTCCCAGATAGTTGGAGCAAGTACAAAAAGTAAACTAATACTCAATAAAAATCAAAAATAGCATATTGAGGTCAATTTCTATGTGTAAAATTTCAATATCTAAGCTCAGATTGGAAATCATAGATTTTGACTAGCCATTCTCTTTTCGACAACTTCAAAATTGAAATTCTCTATATACAATTTGATTAGTAGATAGCTAATTTTGATTTTAAATGAGTATAAACATACTATATAAGAAAACAACCATCTGAAACAGATGGTTGCGATTTTTTATCTAGAACGTTGTTTACCGGCGTTACGGTTTGATTTCTTAGACGTTTTTTCTTCGATGATAGCGGATGCTTTAGGAGTTACATCCTTGATAGTTGATTTATATGGTTTTGGAGGATTATTTTTAAATTCTTCTTCAACCTTAGCACGGATACGTGGTTTCAAGATGAAGTTTGTAAGAGCTTGTTGAATAAGACCGATAAATCCACCGACTACCCAGTAGAGGGTAACACCAGCAGGTGAAGACCAAGAGAACATAACAATCATCAATGGGTTCATGATTGCCACAGCTCTCATTTGTTTCTTCTGTTCTTCGTCCATACCGACTTGCATCAGAAGTGATTGAGCGTAGTAGAGGATACCAGCAATAGCTGTTAGAATGAGACTTGCAGAACCGAGATCAATGCCAAGGAAGGTTGCTTCTGAGATTCCTTCTGTGTAACGAGCTGCATAGAAGAGTGCCGTGAAGAATGGCATTTGAATCAAGATAGGAAGGCAGCCCATTCCACCAAATACACTGACACCATATTGTTTTTGAGCAGCAAAGTATTCCTGTTGGGCAGCCAATTGCTCTTCTTGAGAACTTGCATTTTTCATGCGTTCTTGGATTGGACCTAAAATTGGTTTGAGGTAATTCATTTTCTCAGACTGATAGGTTGATTTCCAAGATTGGTAAATACCTAGTGGCATGATGAAGAGACGAACAATCAATGTCACGATAATTATAGCAACACCGAAACCGAGTCCTTGGTTTTCAGCGAAGAATTTAATCAAGTTTCCCATTGGGGCAACAAGGAAGTTGTAGACCCAACCTTCACCAGTAGGAACACCGTTCTTTGTCTGCACACATCCTGATAGAAATACTAGCGTAGACAGGGCTAGACCTGTTAATAAAATTCGTTTATTCTTTTTCAAAATGATACATTCCTTTTTTTACAAGATACATTCTATTTTACTTTTTTTGTTCAAAATATACAAGTTTTATCTATAAGCCACCTGAAAATCCTTATAGTCTTCGAAGTTGGCTAGGGTGACATCGAGATAGGTGACTTTGGCCATACGAGAAGGCCCTTTCCGAATTTCATGGATAAAATGGCTGAGCTTCTCAGCATTGTCTGACTGAGCTAAAATGGTGACAGTTCCATCATCATTATTCCAAACTCTGCCGTAGATGTCGCCTATTTCCACAGCTAAAAATTGAACAGACCAACGAAAGCCGACTCCTTGCACACGACCAGATGCAATCATTTTTACCTTTCGCATAAGTTTCTCCTTTTGACAAGACATTTACTTTATTATATCATGGTTGGGTAAGACTGTTCAAAAATCAAGATAATTGATTTAGCCGTTGGAAAATTGAGGTTGCTGAGCAGTAAAAGAAAAAGGGGCATTCATGGAGATCATTCGCTCAAAGGCCAATCATTTGGTCAAGCAGGTTAAGAAATTACAACAGAAAAAATACCGTACTTCTTCTTATTTGATTGAAGGTTGGCATTTGTTAGAAGAGGCTTTGGCTGCTGGTGCAAGTATTGAACACATTTTGGTATCAGAAGAACATGTTCATCGGGTTGCTGGCTTATCCAATGTAACAGTTGTCAGTTCAGATATTATGCAGGATTTGGCAGACTCACGGACACCGCAAGGGGTAGTAGCTCAACTGTCCTTACCAAATCAGACCTTACCCGATGTCTTAACAGGAAAATTTTTGGTTCTGGAGGATGTGCAGGACCCTGGAAATGTTGGTACCATGATTCGTACAGCTGATGCAGCTGGTTTTGATGGAGTATTCCTATCGGATAAGTCGGCAGATATTTACAATATGAAAGTTCTGCGTTCCATGCAAGGGAGTCATTTCCACTTGCCAGTTTATCGAATGCCGATGACTGCTATTTTTTCTGCTTTAAAAAGCAATCAGATACAAATCTTGGCAACAACCCTCTCTAGTCAGTCGGTTGATTATAAGGAAGTTACGCCAAATCCGAGTTTTGCCTTGGTCATGGGAAATGAAGGTCAAGGAATTTCAACTTTTGTAGCCGATGAGGCGGATCAACTTGTTCACATCACCATGCCAGGGCAGGCGGAAAGCCTCAATGTGGCGATTGCAGCAGGAATTTTATTGTTTAGCTTTATTTAAGCCAAGTGTACTATAGTGTGGTATAATATTCCAACGAGGTTCAAAGAATGGTTGCATATAAACAAGATAAAGAATACATGCATTACGTGGGGCACTTGATTGCCACACCCAAGGTGCAAAAATTGGGGAAAATCCCTCATCATTATTACTCCACGCGCTTGGAACATTCCATAAATGTCTCTTATACAAGCTATAAGATTGCGAAAAAATTTGGTTGGGATGCCAAGTCAACAGCTCGTGGTGGTCTATTGCATGATTTATTCTTCTATGATTGGAGAGATACCAAATTCAACAAGAGCCATGCTTGGGTTCATCCACGAATTGCTAAACGCAATGCTCAGAAACTCATTCAACTCAATAAACTAGAAGAAGACATCATTGTGAAGCATATGTTTGGTGCGACAATCGCTCCTCCTCGCTACAAGGAATCTTGGATTGTGACATGTGTGGATAAGTATTGGGCTGTGAGAGAGTGGAGTCTGCCCTTACAACACAAGTGGAAAAATCGTAAGGTCTTTCGGTTTCAATAAAATGATTTAAAGGAGAATAGTATGAATAACGATTCATTTATTATTAATCAGGTGGATAATACCGCCCTCAACCGTTTCTTCGGTAAAATTTATGGTGTGGTTGCCATGGGAATTGGTCTATCAGCTCTAGTTTCTTTCTTGGCTGTGACCGTCTTTCAATCTTTATTGCTTAGTCTGCTGAGTGCAGGTTCCATCATCATGATGCTGATTATGATTGGTCAGATTGCCTTGGTTGTTTCTGCTTCAGCAATGGCAGCTAAAAATAGCCCAATGGCTCTACCAATGTTTCTTGCCTACTCAGTAACAAATGGGATTACCATCAGCATGATTTTGATGTTCTATACTAGCGAAACAGTTGTGCTCGCCTTCGTGTCAGCGGCTCTCATGTTTGCTATCATGGCTGTAATTGGGATGACAACGAAGAAGGATCTTTCTGGTATGGCTCAGGCATTGCGTGCAGCTCTATGGGGAATTATTATTGCAAGTGTTATTAATATCTTCCTTCGTAGCTCAGGTCTAAGCTTTATGATGTCTATCATTTCTGTTTTGGTATTCTCAGGTTTGATTGCTTATGATAACCAACGTATCCGCAATGTTTTCGAACAAACTGGTGGTAATGTTGGCCAAGGTTGGGTCGTATCCATGGCGCTTCAGCTCTATCTTGACTTCATCAACCTCTTCCTCAACCTACTCCGTATCTTTGGTGGTTTGAGTAGAGACTAATTATGACATATAAAAAAGAGGGGTGCCCTCTTTTTTTATATGTCGTTTGTTATGCTAGAGCTCCCATTGGATCCCATGGGGCAAGGACTTGTGGTTGAGCTTGATAAGCTGCTAGTTCTTCTGGTGTGAGGAATTCTTTTCGGACAACAATCTGATAAGTATACTCGTCCATCCAGCTATCTGATGCGACGAAGTATCCCTTGTCCCCAACCTTGTCACCCCAAGAGTTTTCTACTTTCCATTTGAGAGGTTGCTCATTATCGTCTAAATCAACACCAGTTAAGACCATAGCGTGGGTCATCAAACTTTCGGAGTAGTCTAATCTTCCAGCCTTGTCTTGATGGAAATGGATACCCAGACCTGAAGAGAAGTCGTAGGTGTTGGTTGCCATAATACCAGTTTGACGATTGCTACTTTGACCGACATCGGAACCAAACCAAACGGACTCACCAGCTTTGAGTTGGGCAATAGCCAGTTCTTTAAAACGGTTCATTTCTACATTGAGGTAGCGGACAGCAGGGGCGCCAACAACGTTCCCCAACAATTCGACTGTATAAGATTTATTGTAGGGTTTGTCAGTTGTAGGAGCGTTGATAATGGAGACATAGTCAGATAGTTTCAAACCAACGTATTTCTCGTAGAATGCCTGAGGTGTTACATTTGTATCACGGTGATAGACATTGTCTTTATCTCTATATGCAAAATCAAAGCTGCGTGGAGGGAGTCCAAGGTTGACGGCTAGGAAGTTAAAGATTTCTTGAAGCAAGTTTTCTTTTTGTACTTGAACTTCTTCCGAGGAAGCTCCTTTGGCAAGGAGGTCTCGCAAGATTTGTGCATCTTGACGGAGCAATTTGTTAAGGTACTGATTAAGCTCACGGCTGGCACTGGATGAGATAGATTCTGGATAGACGGATTTCGGTACCACACCATATTTTTCAAATAGAGCAACAACCATATCCCATTGACCGCCATCTTGTTGCGGGGTATCCAATAAGAATTTTACCTTACGGCTACCAATTTCTTGGTCAGCTGTGGCGATGATTTGTTCGAGGAACCAGTTGGACTTTTCATATTTATCCCAAAAGAAGGTATGGGCTTGTGATAGCTCAAAATTTTCCAGTTTGAAGTCTGAGATGAGCTTGTGGCGGAAGGTATTCAATGCAGCAAACATCCAGCAACGTCCAGAAGCCTTTTGGTTTGAAACAGCGTCCTTGGTCAAGTCGATTGAAAAGACATAGTCATTGTCGATGGCGCTTTGGCGTGTTTCTAAGGATTTCAAAAGTCCGTTGTGGCTCACGGCATTTTCGGTTGCCTGCAGGCTTGGATTAGCTAGATAGTTGGCATACAAGCGTTCTGTAAAATCAAAATCTAATGTTGACATATATTACTCCTTTTTTAATGATATTCACATTATAACGCTCGTAATTTATTTTGCAAGTATTTGGTGGAGTTGAAAGCTATAGTTCCTCACATATTTGTGATATAATAGGAAAAATATTTGATGAGGTAGCGACATGACCAAGACACCATTTGTTAGTAAAGAAGTTTTAGAAACCATTACGGAGCAATTTCCGACTCCATTCCATTTGTATGATGAAAAAGGTATTCGTGAGAAGGCCCGTGCCCTTAATGCGGCTTTTTCATGGAACAAGGGCTTTAAGGAATATTTTGCGGTCAAGGCGACTCCAACTCCAGCTATTTTAAAAATTCTTCAAGAAGAAGGCTGTGGAGTTGACTGTGCAACGGATGTAGAAGTGTTGATGAGTGAAAAACTGGGCTTTAAGGACATCATGTTCACATCCAATGATACCCAAGCGCAAGAATTTGTCTATGCCAGAAAAGTTGGGGCGACTATTAACCTGGATGCCTATGAGCATATTGAATTTTTGAAAAATGTTGCTGGAATCCCAGAAACGGTCTGCCTCCGTTACAATCCAGGTGGGGTCTTCTCGCTGGGAACGGATATTATGGACCACCCAGAAGAGTCTAAATTTGGGATGACCAAGGACCAGTTGATGAAAGGCTATAAGGAGCTAAAAGAACTGGGTGTCAAGGAATTTGGAATCCATGCCTTTCTGGCCTCAAACACTGTTACCAATGACTACTACCCTGTCTTAGCTCGCCAACTCTTTGAATTGGCCTTGGAAATCCGTGAGGAAACAGGTGTGACCTTAGACTTTATCAACCTCTCAGGCGGGATTGGTGTCAACTATCGTCCAGAGCAAGAACCAAACGACATTGCTGTCATTGGTGAGGGAGTTCGTAAGGTCTACGAGGAAATTCTCACGCCAGCTGGTATGGGACATGTCAAAATCTTTACGGAATTGGGACGTTTTATGTTGGCTCCACACGGTCACTTGATTACTAAGGTCCTTCACCGTAAGGAAACCTATCGTACCTATATCGGTGTCGATGCATCAGCTGCCAACCTCATGCGCCCAGCCTTCTATGGCGCCTACCACCATATCACCAACATCACCCGCCCAGATGCCCCAATCGAAGTGGTGGATGTGGCTGGTTCCCTCTGTGAAAACAACGACAAGTTTGCAGTCAATCGTGAATTACCACGGGCAGAAGTAGGTGACACCTTGGTCATTCATGACAGTGGAGCCCACGGCTTCTCTATGGGCTACAACTATAATGGTCGTCTGCGTTCAGCAGAGATTCTTTTGGAGGAAAATGGCGGAGCGCGTATGATTCGTCGGGCTGAAACTCCTGAGGACTATTTCGCAACTATTTACGGTTTTGAATTTGACAGGTAAGTCTTGGAAAAACTGTCTTAATTTGGTATAATAGTGTCAGTTGAGACAGGTTCTCGCTAAGCAGAAATGTATAAAGAAAAGTCAGGAGATTGACACATTATGTCAGTACATATTGGAATTGTTATTTTATTGGTTATCTTAGCACTTGCTGGTGGGGTTGCCCTCGGTATTTACTTGTCACGTAAACAAGTGGAAAAATTCATCGCTGATAAGCCGATTTTGGATGAAAATGCCCTTCGTTTGATGATGAGTCAAATGGGTCAAAAACCAAGCGAAGCAAAGGTACAACAAGTACTACGCCAAATCAAGAGCCAACAAAAAGTGGCAAGCAAGAAAAAATAATCAAACTGGGACTGGGATATTCATTCCCAGATCCCATTTTTTGAGTAGAAAAGAAAGGCTAGTCAGATTTTCTGGCTATTCTCAGTAGTATGGATAATCGACCAATAGGTTTTTTAGATTCAGGTGTGGGGGGATTAACGGTTGCGCGTGAGTTAATGCGCCAACTTCCCCATGAAGAAATCGTTTATATCGGGGACTCGGCACGGGCACCTTATGGTCCCCGTCCAGCGGAACAAATCAGAGAATATACTTGGCAGTTGGTCCATTTCCTTTTGACAAAAAATGTAAAAATGATTGTTTTTGCCTGCAATACGGCAACAGCGGTAGCCTGGGAAGAAGTCAAGGAAAAGTTGGATATTCCTGTTTTGGGTGTAATTTTACCAGGTGCTTCGGCAGCTATCAAGGCAACGCAAACTGGTAAGGTTGGTGTCTTAGGAACGGCTATGACTATTCAATCCGATATCTATCGTGAAAAAATTCAGGCCCTTTCTCCAGAAACGCAGGTAGACAGTCTGGCCTGTCCCAAGTTTGCCCCTCTGGTTGAGTCCAATAGCTACCAATCCAGTCTTGCCAAAAAGGTTGTTTATGAGACACTTCGACCACTCGTTGGGAAAGTGGACACCTTGGTTTTGGGCTGCACCCATTATCCTCTGCTTCGCCCTATCATCCAGAATGCCATGGGCAAGGATGTCAAGTTGATTGACAGTGGTGCAGAGTGTGCACGGGATATTTCTGTTTTATTAAATTACTTTCAAATCAACCGCAGCCGAACCGAAAAGGATATTCAGCACAGATTTTACACAACAGCTAGTCCGGCAGCTTTTAAAGAAATAGCTGAAAGCTGGATGGGCATTGATATTCATGTGGAGCATGTAGAACTATGACAGACAAGATATACGAATACAGAGATGAACACAATTGGTTTATTGGAAAGGCTAGCTTTGCTAACCTATTTGGTTCATTTGGTGAAAATGGGAGAGAGCAGGAAATTTACCAGATTGGTCAATTGTTTGACAAACTGATTGCAGGTAATTATGATGATGAGAACTTTAACCAGTGTGTCAAAATTGAAGTGATTAAACTTCAGTCGGACTTTGCCCTCTTCCAATTTGCCTGTGGTATTTTGAATGAGTTAAACAATCGTCAGTTCAAGGTTCTCCAACACCAAGGAGCTATTCTGGTAACAGAGAACGACAAACTTCTCTTAGTCCATCTGCCCCAAGCAGGAGTTAGCACGGCAGATTTCTTCGGTCAAGACAAGGGATTGGCAAGCGTAGGAGATACCATCTTAATTGCTACAAAAAATGAAGGTAAGACCAAGGAATTCCGTAAGTTTTTTGAGCGTTTTGGCTACCAGGTCGAGAACCTCAACAACTATCCTGACCTGCCAGATGTAGCAGAAACAGGGATGACTTTTGAGGAAAATGCACGGCTCAAGGCTGAAACCATAGCAGAGCTGACAGGCAAGATGGTCTTGGCAGATGATTCTGGTTTGAAGGTTGATGCACTTGGCGGACTGCCAGGAGTTTGGTCTGCCCGTTTTTCAGGTCCAGATGCCACAGATGAGCTCAATAATGCAAAACTTTTGCACGAGTTGGCTATGGTCTTCGACTTGAAAAATCGTTCGGCACAATTCCATTGTACTCTAGTCATGGCTGCTCCAAATCGTGATAGTTTGGTTGTCGAAGCGGACTGGGAAGGCTTTATCGGTATGGATCTCCGTGGGGAAAATGGGTTTGGATATGATCCACTTTTCCTCGTAGGTGAAACAGGTAAGACCTCGGCAGAATTAACCCTAGAAGAAAAGAATAAGATTTCCCATCGTGCACAAGCACTAGAAAAATTAGTGGAGGCATTTCCAGTATGGCAGGAGCAAGCAAAACAATCCTAGTCATGAGCGACTCTCATGGGGATAGACAGATTGTAGAGGATATTAAACGTCATTATCTTGGCAAGGTCGATGCTATCTTTCACAATGGTGATTCGGAGCTGGACAGTCAAGATAGTTTGTGGGACGGCATTCAAGTGGTCAATGGCAACTGCGACTATTTTGGTGGTTACCCTGACCAGCTCATTACTCAATTGGATGGTGTGACTATCGCTCAGACTCATGGTCATCTTTATGGCATTAATTACGGCTGGCAACGGTTGGATTATTGGGCACAGGAAGTTGATGCGGATATTTGCTTGTATGGGCATCTGCATGTGCCTGATGCCGAAGTGCGTGGCAAGACCCTCTTCCTCAATCCTGGCTCCGTTAGTCAACCTCGTGGTTTGGTCAGAGAATGTCTCTATGCTCTTGTGACCATCTATGATGATCACTTCCATGTGGATTACTATAATCGACAGCACCAACTTTACCCAGCATTGACAAAGGATATTTCAAGATGATTGCAAGAGAATTTGAAGCCTTTTTATTGGACCAGGAAGAAACTTTCTTGACACCAGCGGATAAATTGGCAGTAATTATTGATACGCATAATATTGACCATGCAAAACTGTTACTCAGTCACATGACCTATTCACGCGTACCCGTGGTAACAGAAGATGGCCGCTTTTTTGGAACCATCGGCTTGACGGAAATCATTAAATATCAAGCTGAAAATGAACTATCGGATGATGAGTTAAACAGAGATATTTCCTTGATTGCTAAGACAGATGAAGAGACGGTTGGTCTGGATTATGATTTGACAGAAGTGATGCGCAAGCTAGTAGATCAATCTTTCCTACCTGTTCTAGGGGAAAACAGAGAATTTCTAGGCATTATTACCCGCAAATCCATTCTCAAAGCCATTAATGCCCTCTTGCATAATTTTCCCCTAGCATCAAAAGAAGGCAAGAAATGAAGCAGGCGATTGAATCTTTTATCCAGAGCAAAAAGGTCAGTGTCAACAGCCAAAAGTCCTATACCTATGACCTGCAGCAGTTTGTGACAGTAACAAAGGGGGAGATTAGCCAACAGTCTCTTTGGGTCTATCAGCAGTCTCTTCTAGACTTGAAGCCTGCTGCTCAGAAAAGAAAAATGTCAGCGGTCAATCAATTTCTCTACTTTCTTTATGAAAATAATCTCCTGGATCGTTTTTATAAATTACAAACGATGTCAGGTCCAGCCAGCGTCAAAAAGAAACTGGAGCGTGAGGATTTAACTCTCCTCTTTCAAGAAAGTCCTTGGCTTGATGGGCAACTGATTGCTCTTTTGATTGCCTTACTAGGGCTGACTCCTAGTGAAATAGCAGAGCTGACTAGTCAGCAGGTCAATCTGGATTTTCAAGTCCTGACAGTTGAGAAGGGAGCAACCAAGCGCGTGCTCACTCTACCCAAGGAATTGATACCCTATATGGAGTCTCATCTGTCTGGACGCTATGTCTTCGATAAGAAGGGACAGACCTATTCTCGTCAATGGTTTTTTAATCGTCTGACAGAATTTGTCCAGTCCATCGGCAAGCCTGATTGGACAGCCCAAAAATTGCGGGAGCAGTATATTCTAAAACAGATAGACGAAGGAAAATCCTTGGACCAAATCGCCAAGCAGTTGGGACTGAAAACAAGCATGAGTTTGGAAAAATTTAGATAATGGATATAAAATTAAAAGATTTTGAAGGGCCACTTGATCTCCTACTACACCTGGTGTCCAAGTATCAAGTAGATATTTACGAGGTTCCAATTACAGAGGTTATCGAGCAATATTTGGCCTACATTGCTACCTTGCAAGCCATGCGTTTAGAGTTGGCGGGAGAATATATGCTCATGGCTAGTCAATTGATGGTCATCAAAAGTCGTCGGTTATTGCCGAAGGTTGTTGAGCAAATTGATCCCGAAGATGATCCTGAAATGGACCTCTTGGACCAGTTGGAAGAATACCGCAAGTTCAAGCTTCTCAGTGAGAAATTAGGGGAGCAACATGATGAACGGGCCAACTATTTTTCAAAACCCAAATTAGATTTGATTTATGATGATGTACAGTTAGCCAAGGATAAGACCGTCATTGACATTTTCCTAGCTTTTTCTAAAGTAATGGCTGAAAAACAGGCAAGCCTTCGTCAGTCTCATGCGACCATTGCCCGTGATGAATATAAAATCGAAGACATGATGGACTTTGTTCGCAGTCGTTTCGAGACAGTTCCACGCCTTGAACTCCGTCAGCTTTTTCAAGAAAGTCAAGATGTCAATGAAATGATTACGATCTTCCTTGCGACTTTGGAATTGGTCAAGGTTCATGAAATCGTCTTGGAGCAGACAGAGACTTTTGGAGATATTTATCTAGTAAGGAGTGAAGATGAATCGCTTAGCTGAAATCGAAGTCCTGCTTTTTGTGGCAGGTGAGGATGGCTTGAGTTTGCGCAATTTGGCTGAAATGTTGGAATTGCAGCCCACAGCTGTCAGCCAGCAGTTAGAGAAACTTAGTGAGAAATATATGGCAGACAAAGCCTCAGGCTTAGCCATCTTAGAGTCTTCCAATCGCTACAAGTTGGTCACTAAAAAAGAGTATGCAAACCTTCTGCGTATCTATGCCAAAACACCAATCAATCAGACTATGTCCAGAGCTCTTTTGGAAACCTTGTCGATCGTTGCCTACAAACAGCCGATTACTCGGATTGAAGTCGATGATATTCGTGGGGTCAATTCCAGCGGTGCCATCAGTAAGTTACAGGCCTTTGACCTTATCCGTGAGAATGGGAAGAAAGAGGTTCTTGGTAGACCCAATCTCTATGTCACGACGGAGTATTTCCTGGATTACATGGGAATCAATAGCCTAGAAGAATTGCCAGATGTGTCTGAAATCGACTTGGTTGAGCAAGAAACTGAGCTATTCATAGAAAGAAATGAGTTAGAAGATGAGAATTAACAAATACATTGCCCACGCTGGTGTAGCCAGTCGTCGTAAGGCAGAAGAATTGATTAAGCAGGGCTTGGTAACCGTTAATGGTCAAGTTGTTCGCGAATTGGCAACGACCATTAAGTCGGGAGACAAGGTAGAAGTAGAAGGCCAGCCGATTTACAACGAGGAGAAAGTGTATTACCTACTCCATAAGCCGAAAGGTGTTATTTCCAGTGTGTCAGACGACAAGGGACGAAAGACTGTTGTGGACTTGTTGCCAACAGTCAAAGAACGGATTTATCCTGTTGGTCGTTTGGACTGGGATACTTCAGGTGTCCTAATTTTGACCAATGACGGTGATTTTACGGATGAGATGATTCATCCACGTAATGAGATTGATAAGGTGTACTTGGCGCGTGTCAAAGGGGTTGCCAACAAGGAAGTCTTGCGTCCCTTGACCCGTGGTGTCGTCATTGATGGCAAGAAAACCAAGCCAGCAGTATATGAGATTATCAAGGTGGATCCCGTTAAGAACCGCTCAGTTGTGGAATTAACGATCCATGAAGGACGCAATCATCAAGTTAAGAAAATGTTTGAAGCAGTTGGTTTACAGGTGGACAAACTCTCTCGTACCCGCTTTGGGAATTTGGACTTGACCGGTCTACGTCCAGGAGAATACCGCAAGCTCAACAAAAAAGACATCAGCAAACTGCATACCTTGGCTGTTACCAAGCCTGTGAAAAAATAATGACGAGATTATTAATCGGCTTAGTCCGATTCTATCAGAAATTCATTTCTCCCCTATTTCCGCCCTCCTGTCGCTATCGGCCGACTTGTTCAGCTTATATGATTGAGGCCTTGCAGAAACATGGTCTCAAGGGCTTTTTGATGGGGCTGGCTCGTATTGGGCGTTGCCATCCCTTTGTGGAAGGGGGAGAAGATCCTGTCCCGGACAGGTTTAGCTTGAAGCGTCATATACAGAAGTAGGGCAACCTACTTTTTCTTTTGGATATTTATTCAGAATTCAAGCGTCGAAATGTATGTTTATGATTTATTCATAATATCATACTAACATCATTAGCAAAAAACGAATTTTCTTTAAAAGAATCTTGCATAAATATTCTAAAATGTGCTATACTAATTGAAATAATATAAAGGGGTAGAGATATGAAAAAAATGAAGAAATTTGCTCTTGCAGGGGTTAGCTTGCTTTCCCTAGCAATCTTAGCAGCTTGTCAAAGTAAAGAAAGCACGAGCTCAATTGATTTATCTTTTGAATCTGAAGTGACCCATGAAGGTCAGGCAATTAGTGGTGGGCAGTTTAAGTATGCCTTGGTTGCTTCTGCACCATCCACGGGTATTTTGTTAGATGAGCTTGCTCAGACGGGAGTGGATGCTCCGTTTGCCTCTATGGTTGATATTTCTATGTTTGGCTATAATGCAGACCGTAAATTGGATGATTCCGGACTTGCCAAGGCTGAATTTGATGTGGATGCCAAGACTGTCACTGTTAGTTTGACAGGCAAGGATTACAAGTGGTCAGATGGGAAGCCATTTACTATCGATGACTATATTTTCACCATTGAGCAGTTAGCTAGTCCTGATTATACTGGTGTCCGTGCTGATACAACCTACACCAATATTGTTGGTTTTGAAGAGCTACAGGCAGGAACAGCTAGTGAAATTTCTGGCGTCAAGAAAGTTGACGACTATACAGTTGTTCTGACTGTCAAAGAGATGTCGCCTTCTATGATGTATGCAGGTGGGGGTGTACCTTATTTAGTCATGCCGAAACACATTTTTAAAGACATTGCAGTCAAAGATTGGGAATCAAGTGACTATGCTCGTACTGCCAAAGTTGTTGGGATGGGACCTTACAAGGTAAAGGAAATTGTCAGCGGTGAATCTGTTACCTATGTGCCTAATGAATATTACTTCAAAGGCAAAGTCAAGCTAGATAGTTACAAGATTGATATCGTTTCTCCAGACACCATCGTTTCTGAGATGAAAGCCGGAAACTATGATTTGGCTGAAATGCCGACAGATCAATATGAATCTTACAAAGATTTGTCAAACATTACCTTGCTAGGTAGCTTAGAAGGTATCTACAACTATATCGGCTTCAATCTTGGTAAGTACGATGAGACCAGCGGTAAAAATGTGACCAATCCTAATGCTAAGATGAATAATGTTAAATTGCGTCAAGCAATGGGATATGCGTTGGACAATGCGGTGATTGGAGAGAAATTATATAACGGCTTGTATCATCCGACAAACTCACTAATTATCTCTTTCTTTGGAGATGTTCACGATTCAGAACTAGCTGGCTATAGTTATAATCCTGAAAAGGCTAAAAAACTTCTCGATGAGGCAGGATATAAAGACGTAGATGGAGACGGTATGCGTGAAGATGCTGATGGAAAACCGCTTACCATCAGTGTTGCAGCACAGAAATCAACCGAAACGCAAGAAACCATGGTACAGCAATACCTTACATGGTGGAAAGAAATTGGTTTGAATGTGGAACTCTATACAGGAAGAACTATTGAGTACAATACTTTCTATGAATCAATTGCTGCCAATGATGAGGGGATTGATGTCTATCTTGCTGCTTGGATTGCCGGCCTAGATCCAGACCCGACATCATTGTGGGGACCTGAAGCGATGTACAACTATACTCGCTTCGTTTCAGATGAAAACACAGCACTTTTAAATAAAATTACCTCTGCTGAGTCATTTGACGAACAAAAAAATATTGAAAACTACAAAGCTTGGCAAGAATATGCCTTCGAACAAGCCTTTGCAATTCCAACCTTTGAACGTGAAAGTATTACTGCCGTTAACAAACGCGTTAAATATTACGACGTTTATATCGGTTCGGACAGTAAATCAGGCCATGAAAATCTTGAGTTGACTGCGGAAAAAGGGATTGCAGCAGAATAAATGTAAGAAAGGGGAGTTTATTTGCTCTCCTTTTTCATTTTCTATGAAAATTTGAAAAAAATGGGGCAAAACTCTTGATTTTCAGCCTTCTTTAAGCTACAATAGTATCACGATTTCATTGATTTAACTCAAACCTGTTGTGAGTTAAGTGAATGAATCATCATTCACCATGCTGTTTGCTGAGCTTGACTCCGGGCAGTGTGGCTATTTTTTTGTCTTTCTTGCCATAGGAGACAGTCGAGTCTTTTTACTCAATGAAAATCAAAAAAAGAAACTAGAAAACAAGCAGCAGACTGTACTGGTATACGGTAAAATGCAGCTGACATGGTTTGGATTTGATTTTCGAGGGTATTCGTGTTTAGTGAAATGTCACCAGAGAGGTCCTTATGAATATTGAAACATTAGAGTATATAGAAGAAACAGCCAAAAACCACATTGTCTTATTTGAACCACAGATTCCACAGAATACAGGCAATATTGCTCGAACTTGTGCTGCAACCAATAGTCCTCTCCATATCATTAAGCCTATGGGATTTCCAATTGATGACCGTAAGATGAAACGTGCAGGACTAGATTATTGGGATAAGTTAGATGTTCGCTTCTATGACAATTTAGCAGAATTTATGGATTATGCCAGCAAACAAGGACGTGTTCACTTAGTATCTAAATTTGCTGATAAAACCTATTCGGATGAAGACTATAATGATGGGAACATTCATTATTTCTTATTTGGTCGTGAAGATAAGGGCTTGCCAGAAGATTTTATGCGTGAACATCCAGAAAAGGCTATCCGTATTCCAATGAATGATGAACATGTGCGTAGTCTTAATGTCTCTAATACAGCGTGTATGATTGTATATGAGGCTCTTCGGCAGCAACAGTTCGCTGGTCTAGATTTGGTTCACACCTATGATGGGGACAAGTTAAAATAGTGAAAACTTACCAAGCTCTTGCAAATGCAAGGCTTTTTTGGTATGATGAAATAGTCTTCAGGGCAGGGTGAGATTCCCGACCGGCAGTGATTTTTTTGATTCTTGCTTTTCTTTTTCTCTCATTCGTCGTTGACCAGGCTTGCCTAACTCCAGTTATGCCTTCGCCTTGTCGCCTAGACTGATAGAAAAATCTTAAGCAACACTCAAAAAAAGTGTTTTTGTTTCATTTTAGGGCTAGGCAAGGAGGTGCAGACTATACTAAGGTATGTCAAGCCGACTTAACGAAGCCATAAAATAGAAAGAAAGACACGTACAGTCTGCGAGCGAAAGCTGATGTGGTGCAATTCCACAACCGACAGTAAAGTCTGGATGGGAGAAGACGAAGTGGAGGCTTTTTGCCTGCTCTTCCACGCTTCTTCAATTTTCAAAAATTGGAGGAACCTTATGACAAACACACGCAAAATGACGATTATCGCCATTCTCTCAGCAGTATCCTTTCTGCTCATGTATTTGAAATTTCCGCTGATTCCAACAGCCAGTTTCCTGGAAGTGGATTTTTCTCTCGTACCGATTTTATTTGGTCTGCTTGTTCTAGATATGAAGTCTAGTTTTGCTATCCTTTTGGTACGAACTTTTCTCAAACTGATTTTAAATAATCAGGGACCATCGACAATTATTGGCTTACCGATGAATATTGCAGCTTTGTCAGTTTTCATTTTAGCAGTAGCCTATTTCTGGAAAAATGAACAAACGTTAAAAAATTATTTAAAAGCAGTCGCTGTTGCGACAATTGGTTCGACAGCAGTGATGCTGGTATTAAATTACGTTTATGCGGTGCCTGTTTATGCAGCCTTTGCAAATTTTGATATTAAAGAAATCTTGGGTCTGACTAACTATCTTTTGATGATGGTACTTCCTTTTAATCTTTTACAAGGGATTGTGCTTTCAGCAATATTTTATATCTGTTACAAAGCAGCCCAACCTATTTTAAAGAAAGTTTAACCTTTATAAGGTAAACTATACTGTATGAAGAATAAACAAATCCATTTACGAAATGCATCTTTTTTTGCTCTAGCCTTTGTGATATTGGGCTATGTAGTAAAATTTTATCCTACTACCCTAGCAGGTTTTGACTCAACTGTCCAGTCTGCCATTCGTGGAAATTTACCAAGTGGAGCCAGTCAATTTTGGACCTCTATTACTGTTTTAGGAAATACAGTTATTATTTTAGCTATTACCTTGATTCTAGCTGCTATCTTTTACTACTATAAAAAATGGAAGATAGAAGCTTATTTCCTACTTGCTAGTTTTGCGGCGATGGGTGTGGCATCCACAGCCCTGAAATATGTCTACCAACGTCCGCGTCCAAGTATTGAATGGTTGATTGATACCATCGGTTACTCATTTCCTAGCTGGCATACTGCATCAACTATGATGATTGCAGGAGCAGTTGTTATTATTGTTCACCAGAGGATGAAGAAAGGCATAGCTAGACTTGTGCTACAAGCCGTGTTGATTCTACTTGCTGTTCTAGTAGCTGTATCCCGTATCTATATTGGGGTTCACTACCCGACAGATATTATCGGCGGTTGGCTACTTGCCGTCACTCTTTTACAAATGATGTATCCATTTTATGACCAAAAACGCTTTGAATGGCGTTTCCAAAGTAAGCAAAAATAGTCAATTTGACACCAACTCCTACTGTAAAAGGTAGGAGTTTTAACTTGTCATCTTTCTATTATAGTCATTTGAATTAACTTTGATACATCGTCACTTTCGTCTTGCCGTACCCTGTAGAAGTGACTTGCTTTGCAAGTTATATCTCCAACCTAGCACAGCCACTAGGCTGTGCTAGCAACCTGCACCTCAGTTCCTTGTCTGAAAGCTAATTCATTCGACTATATCGTTACTTCGCTTTTCCGTCCTTTGTAGAAGTGGCTTATTTCACAAGATTTATTGAGACTGAGCTCAGGCACAGCGCCATTTCTTAGAGTTCGCACTGGACTTATCGGAAAATCGTGCAAAAATCCTCCGAGAAATTCTCAGAGGATGATGATGTATAAATCTAGTTTTTGATTGGGCCATCAGCAACGGCTTCAACAGCATTTTTTATCGTTTGGGCGAAGACTTCGCCTCCATTACTTTCAAGATTGAAATGAACAAGGTCGGTATTGTACCAAATTGGTGGATTATCCTTTGCAACTTGATACCAGTCTGCAATGGAAATGTAATCATATTTTTCAGCCAATTCTTTCTCGTATTGACCAGTTTGATAAGAAATAGATTCGCTCGGAGGGAAGTTTCCATCGTAAGGAGTGACAAAAATAAGGCGACGTCCTTTAGGAAAATCTTTGACTAGCTGGTCTAGTAGTTCCTGATAATTATCCGTAGTATTTGTACCTAGGGCTACAACTACAGTCTCTTTCAAGCTATTATTTTGCTTATAAAGATTTATCAATTTAGCAATTTCAGAGAGATTTCGACTGACAGTTCCATCGATCTGTGCATCTGGTAGCGCGGTCTGTATGGCAGCACTTGCGCGAACAGTAACAGAATCGCCAAAGATGATAACTCCTTTTTGAATTTCAAAACTAGTAGCTTTAGCGTTTTCAGCAGCAGATCGTGTTGTATTTAGTTGGGTCTGAGCTTGATAAAGATTGCTAACCATGCTCTCTTGTTCAAAACTTCCTAATTTTGGTGCAAACAGACAGATACCTAAGCCAACTATGGTCAAGCAAGCAAAGCTACCAAGAAGCCACTTTTTATATGGTTTCAAATCCATGGCTAATCCAAACAAGCTTCCTACTTTTCCAGCAATGTATGGTTCTAGAATATAGAAGGAAATAGTTGATAGGATAGTAGAAAAAACAAAGGATAATCCCGCAGCGATAGTGGCATTTGTCAGTTGTGTAAAGATAATGAGCAAGGGCCAATGGAAGAGGTAGATACCATAAGAAATACTTGAAAAGAAGAGGATAATTGCAGGTTCTTTGACATCTTCGGTTTTCTCGTGAAGTACCCGAGCAGCAAAAATCATAGTTGCTGTAGCTAAACTGGATAGAAGAAAACCAATTAGATAGGTCCAGATGGAACTGAATTGAAGAGTAAAGAGAAGAAGAAGTTCTACTCCTAGTCCTCCAAGAAACAGACCTATAGCTTGTTTGATACTCAATGTATTCACTTGTTGCTGGAAGGCAGTTGTTGTATTTCCGATACCAGCGATGGTTGCGAGAATGCTTCCGAGGAAGAATGGGAAGGTATGTGTGAAGCTCGAGTAGTAAATGGTTGAGAAATTATCCACAAAGAAACTTGAGATAGACATTGCTAAAAAACTTAGCGAGAAGAGGCTTATAGATGTTAGAAAAATTGATCCACGTAGTTGCCCCACACTTTTTGAGATGCGAGTCAGATACCAAACTAAACCAGCCCAGACAAGGTAATACTGAACTTCTATGGCTAGTGTCCAAGTATGCATAAATAGATGAGGTGAAAATTGATTCTCGTAACTACCACCTGATAGAATTTCAAAGAAGTTTGTCATGAATCCGAGCGCAGCGGCTATCTGATTGCCGATATTGGCAATGAAATCATTGCGGACAAGCAGAGCAAGTGGAAGAACCAAAAGAATCGTTAAAACCAGAGGGGGGAGAATTCGATAGAACCTTCTTCTGAAAAAGCTGACAATATCTATTTTTTTATGTTTTGCAAACTCATCAATCAAAAGGGCGGTTGTCAAATATCCAGACAGGGTAAAGAAGAGGTCAACCCCCACAAAGCCACCTGGGAAATATTTGATAAAGAAATGATAGAGTAGGACAAAGACTAATCCAATCACACGTATAACGGATAACCATTTAATTTTCATATTGATAAATCCCCTGTTTAAAAGTTCCTTCGTAGATAGCCTGTCCTTCGGTGGTCAATTTTCCTTTTCCATCGGCATAGCCGTTTTTAAATTGCCCGGTATAAACCCACCCACTTGCAGATGTGTAGGTTCCTTGACCGTGGAAAATTCCATTTGTAAATTGTCCTTCGTAGACATCTCCATTATCAAAGGTCAATTTTCCTTGACCATTCATTTTATTTGCGACCACATAACCGTTGTACTGCAGGGCGCCATTATTGAAAGTCATGGCTTGCTTGCTGGCAATTCGCCCTGTAAATACAGAGAGGGCACAGATGAGGATGATAATAAGGGAGAGGATTTCAAGTTTTGGACGGGTGAAATGACTTGTTATATCATGCCATTTTATACTAGGTAATTTGAACTCTTTCATCGTTTTACTCTTTCATAGGATTTGACCGACGCTAATCAGTTCTTTCTAGGATACAGTAAGAAATTATCAGTTCAGTCAGAAATAGTTTACCATTTTTTTACAAATATTACAAAAATATTACATAGAAAATCTTATTCTTGGTCAAATGACTGTAACCTGTCCAACCAGTCTTGGCAACCTTTCTTTACCATTTCGTAGGTTTCGTCAAAATCTCCAGTATACCAAGGGTCTGGTACGGATTTTTCTGCGAATTGAAAAATCTTCTTTTGGGCATGTGCTGGCGCCATTTTCTGTAAATCTCGGACATTATTGCCGTCCATACCGATGATAACATCAAATTCCTCAAAGTCTGCTTGAGAGATTTGTTGAGAAGTTTTGGTCTTGTCATAGGGAATCTTGTGCTTTTGGAAAATTTTCTGTGTTCCAGGGTAGATAGGATTACTATGTTCCCAGTTTGAAGTAGCACGGCTTTCAATGTGAAATTGATTTGTCAAATCTTTCATGACAAATTCAGCCATAGGGCTACGACAAATATTTCCAAGACAGACAAAAACGATTTTTTTCATAGATTCTCCTTTCGTGGCATAAGAAAAGAGAAGGCAGACTCGACAGGTAAATGTCTGAGTTCCCCTCTCTTGCATATTTTTGTTCGGGCTATAGGTAAAAGACCAAATTAAGTGTAATGTTCATTATCAAACAGTGCACGACCAATCCTACCTATATTGAACTCTTTGTTTATTTCTCTTCTTTGTCGAAAGCTTTTTTGATGCCGTTAATGGCACCTTCAAGCCCATCTTTTGCATCTTCGACTAGCTCTTTTGCTTTGCCAATTCCTTTCTCAACAAGCCCTTCAACTTCGATTTCCTTGTCGCCGGTCAGCTTACCAATTACCTCTTTTGCAGAGCCAGATAGCTGTTCTAGTTTTGCGTCAAATTTTTCTTCTGACATAAAATCCCTCCTTGATATACACATATGGGGGCGATGAGGCTGGGCAACAAGCCCAGGACCACTTCTCAGAGCTCGTGTCAACATCTCAGCGCAGTGGTTGATTGGGTTTAACAGTCCAGTGGACTGTTAAAGGTTGGAGATAGGATTTGCGAAGCAAATCTCAGCAATTCGTGTTTTGCACTCCAAATCTGGCCACTACGACTGATGCGAACTTTGTTCGCTATATCTCCAACCTCCAACAGTCACTACTCTGACTGTTGGAGCTGTGCGGGGGTGGGAGTGAAACAGTCTTGGAATAGACTGTTTCAGCTCAACAACTAGAAATAAAGACTTGTTGACGAACTCTTTTTGAACTAGTCGAGTTCTTTCCCACTCCCACATACTATTCTTACTTACTAGTCTAACGTATATAAGTTAATATAGCAAGGGATTTGTCTGCCAATAAGTCAGAGGATGAGGGATAATTCTTGCATTTTTTTCTTCTTTTATTTATAATAATTATAAATAAAAGAAAGGATGATATATGATGAAACAAAAATATTATCAATCTCCAGCAGAAATTGCTTCCTTCAGCCCGCGTCAATCAGTAGCATTGGCTGATACTAAGGCAGTTTTGAATCAAGCGGTGGCTGATTTATCAGTAGCCCACTCTATCTTCCATCAAGTTCATTGGTATATGCGTGGTCGTGGCTTTATGATTTGGCATCCAAAGATGGATGAATATATGGAAGAAATTGATGGTTATTTGGATGAGATGAGTGAGCGTTTAATCACCTTAGGTGGGGCACCGTTTTCTACCCTTAAAGAGTTTAGTGAAAATAGTCAGCTCAAAGAAGTTCCTGGTGATTACAATGTAACGATTGAAGAGCATTTGGCGCGTGTGGTAGAGGTGTTTCGCTATTTAGCAACTCTTTTCCAGAAGGGATTTGATGTCAGCGACGAAGAAGGTGACAGCGTAACCAACGACATTTTCAATGTGGCTAAGGCAAGTATTGAAAAACATATTTGGATGCTGCAGGCCGAACTAGGACAAGCTCCGAAATTGTAAATAGTTGAAGGGTCCAGTAGGACTCTTTTTTGATGCAGATACGATATGACATTTGTCACATGAGTCAATGACAAAGGCTTCTAGTGCGGGCTTCATTTTCGAGATATACTATGTATGTAAGATGTTCAAGAAGTAGGAGGTAGAAAAATGATAGAAGTACAAGCACTAGAAAAAGTCATCAAAGGACGGACGATTTTGTCCAATATTTCCTTTGAAATTAAGTCAGGAGAATGTGTGGCTTTAATCGGTCCAAACGGGGCTGGAAAAACGACGCTTATGTCTTGTTTGTTGGGAGATAGGAAAGCGACGAAAGGCCAGGTCTTGCTGGACGGTCTGGCTCCACAGGCTCAGTCTAATAAGGAAAAGGTGGCAGTCTTACCACAAGAAAATGCCATTCCGACAGACCTGAAGGTCAAGGAATTGCTCCGCTTTTTCCAAGCCATCTACAAGGATAGTCTGACAGATGTGGAAATCGACAGTCTGCTCTGCTTTTCCCCAGAGCAAAAAAATCAACTGGCAGGTAAGCTATCGGGTGGTCAGAAACGGCTCTTGGCTTTCGTCATCTGCCTGATTGGCAAGCCCAAGCTGCTCTTCTTGGACGAGCCGACGGCGGGCATGGATACTTCGACCCGCCAGCGTTTTTGGGAGATTGTCCATGAGCTCAAGGATCATGGTGTGACCATTTTTTATACCAGCCACTATATCGAGGAAGTGGAGCATACGGCGGAGCGGATTTTGGTTTTGCACCAGGGGCGGTTACTAAGGGATACCACGCCATTTGCTATGCGGAGTGAGGAGCAAGAAAAAGAAGTGACATTGCCGATTGCTTTTGCGGCGGTGGTGGAGAGCTTGGCTGAAATCAATGAGATTAGCTATAAACAAGACACGGTTAGCTTTAAGACCCGAGCTATTGAGCAGGTTTGGGCTAGCTTGCAGGAGGCAGGTTGTCGGATTTCAGACCTAGAGGTTCAGAACAAAACCCTGCTTAATAGCCTATTTGACAAGACAAGGGAGGAAGAATTATGAAAGCATTGCTGCAAGTAGAAAGCATTAAATTATCCAGAAGTTTGGGAGTTTTTCTCCTATCTATCGGCATGCCTGTCGTCTTTTTCCTGATTTTCTCATCGACGGTCCAGTTTGACGATGTGGCCATGCAAAAGGCCTTTATCCAGTCCTATATGCTGACCATGACAGGTTTTTCCATGTCGGGCTTTGCCCTTTTCACCTTTCCAACGATGCTGGCAGAGGACAGAAAAAATAGCTGGTTGACCTTTATCCAGCATTCGCCCTTGCCAATCTGGCAATACTATCTTTCCAAACTCGTGCGGGTTTTGCTCTGCTTTGTGTCTTCTATTGCCATTGTCTTTGCGGTGGGTGGCTTAGTTAAGGGTGTAGAGATGACAGCTCAAGAATGGGTAATTTCGGCTCTCTTACTTTTAGTAACCTCTATCGTATTTCTAGCTATTGGCTTGCTCTTGGTGCAAATTCAGTCGGAACAAACCATGTCGGTGGTGGCCAATCTACTCTATTTTGTCCTTGCTATCATGGGTGGCTCTTGGATGCCTGTCTCTCTCTTTCCAGACTGGGTGCAGCGGATTTGCAAACTTATGCCTAGCTACCATGTCAACCAGCTGGTGACCACCTATGCCCAAGAGGGAGATTTTCTCTGGAAATCCTTGCTAATTGTCCTAGGCTATGCGATAATTTTCTTAGGAATTGCTCTGATACTGAATAGAAAATCGGAGCAACAGTGAGGTGACAGATGATATTTGAAAAAAGAAAGGTACCACTCATGTTCTTCGTGGGCATGGTCTTTCTCTATTTTCCCTTTTACTATGCCCAGTATAGTCCCAATCCGACGGCAGTTGTCCTAGCGACTATTCTCTTTGCCTTGGTCTATTGTTCTCTGTTTTACACTGACCATAAGCTCTATTCCATGCTGGCTTGGTTTTACCTGATTGGCTATATCGCCGTCATGAGCTTTTGGGGCAATCTGCAATTTTCACTCTTTATCTACAACCTGTCCAATATGCTGGGCTGGTATTATAAAGAGAATCGACCGACCTATCGGACGGTGTCTTACGGGATTTTGTTGCTGGCTATTATCCTGTGGTCTCTCTTTGGCCCTATTCCCTTTGAAATGCGGGCCTTTGCACTTGTTATTCACTTTTTCGGCTTGGCCTTGCTGATTTTCAGCTGGATTGAGACCAAGCGGGCAGCCCTTCAGCAACGCCTACAGGAGCAGAATGCTTCCATCAATCTCCTGCTGGCTGAGAATGAACGCAACCGTATCGGTCAGGACTTGCACGATACGCTGGGTCATGTCTTTGCCATGCTGTCTGTCAAGGCTGAGCTGGTCCAGACACTTTTAGAACACGACCAGATTGACCAGGCCAAGAAGGAGGTGGCAGCCCTTCAGACCTTGGCTAAGGACTCCATGCAGGAAGTCCGCCAGATTGTCCAGTCCCTCAAGCAGCACACCGTGGCAGAGGAGCTTCAGATTTTGCAGCAGATGTTGGACTTGGCAGGAGTGGACTTAGTTGTCTTGGGCGGGGAAATAGCGGAGCAGCTCAGCTTGCCTGTCCAGAACAAGCTGGCTATGGTGCTGAGAGAGTTGGCCAATAACCTGCTCAAACATAGCCAGGCTAGCAAGTGCCGTTTGGTTTTTGAAAAAGACCAGCAAGAATTGGTTTTACACTACGAAGACAATGGTGTGGGCTTTGCCCAGTTGACTGGTCAGGAATTGCATACCATAAAAGACAGGTTGGTAACGGTGAAAGGAAGTTTGGAGTTCCTTTCTCTGGCCAAGCCCACCCGCCTGTCCATCCGAATTCCGTTTGAGGAGGTGGTAGAATGAGAATCTTAGTCGCAGAAGATCAAGCAATGCTGCGGGACGCCCTCTGTCAACTCTTGGGTTTTCAAGATGCGGTTGAGGCTGTTTTACAGGCAGAAAATGGCAGTCAGGCCATTGTTCTTTTGGAAAAAGAGCAAGTAGATGTGCTACTATTAGATATTGAAATGCCTGAGAAGACGGGGCTGGATGTCTTGGAATGGGTGCGGGGGCAAGCCTTGCCTGTCAAGGTTGTCATCATGACCACCTTCAAGCGACCGGGCTATTTCGAGCGGGCAGTCAAGGCAGATGTGGATGCCTATGTGCTCAAGGAACGGTCCATTTCGGACCTTATGCGAACCATTGAAACGGTCTTGGCGGGGCGGAAGGAATATTCACCAGAGTTGATGGACATTCTCCTGACACAACGCAGTCCCTTGACAGCCCAAGAAAGTCAGCTACTTAAGCTGGTGGCAGAAGGTCTGTCCAATAAGGAAATCGCCAGCCATCTCTACCTGTCTGACGGGACAGTCCGCAACTACATGACCTCTATCCTGTCCAAACTAGGTGCCGAAAACCGCACCGCCGCTGTTAAGATTGCACAGGAAAAGGGTTGGATAGCATAACGAATGAGATTGGGGAGAACCCAATCTTTTTTGATGAATGCAAGGAAACAGCACTTGAGTTTTTATATTGAAAAACTTTGGATATTTTGCTAAAATTTTCTATATGAAACGACTATACGATGTGCAACAGTTGCTAAAACGCTTTGGTATTATCATCTATATGGGCAATCGTCTCTATGACATCGAGATGATGCAGATAGAGCTCAATCGCGTTTATCAGGCTGGTCTTCTGGATAGGATGGACTACATGGAGGCCGAATTGGTCTTGCGACGGGAACATCGTTTGGAATTAGAGTATCAGAAATCAAGGGAGAATGAGTGATGGAAACATTTTGGGTATTTTTAGTATTTTTGGCAGTATTGGGAGCCTGGATGGGCTTTAATTACTGGAGATTGCGCCGTGCGGCGACGGTGATTGATAATGCAGAATTTGCAGAAAAGATACACGGAGGTCAGTTGATTGACCTGCGAGATCCGAGTGAGTTTAATCGTAAGCATATCTTAGGCGCGAGAAATATTCCTTACCAGCAATTGCGCCAGTCTACAGCTGCTTTGCGTAAGGACAGACCTGTCTTAATCTATGAGAATGATCGTGGTCAGTTGGTAACGCCTGCAGCCCTTCATCTGAAGAAACAGGGCTTTAATGAAATCTATATTTTAAGCTATGGTCTAAACGGATGGAATGGTAAGGTAAAAACGACTAAGTAGCATTGTCAGTAGGCTAGAGTATTTTCTTATGCAATAAGACGGATAAGGGCAAAAAATATGGAAAAGAAATTTGAAAAGTTGTCATTGGCAGAAATTGGCATTATTTCTTTTATGGGACTTATTTTATTGATTAGCTTAGGCGCTAGTTGGTATAAAAATGCTCAAAGCGAAACAAGCGATACAAAGACAGTACAGCAAGTGCCCAATCAGAAAAAAACGGTTGATACATTATTTCAGGATGCTGAGAATGCTGTCATTGTATTAGAAGGAACACATACTGAAGAGAAACTTGCAGAGGCACAATCTGCAGTAAACAAGGTTACGGATGCGACTAAAAAAGCAGCATTACAGAAACGGATTGACCAAGTAAAAGAGCTAGTGGGACAGCAGACAGATGCTCAAACACAGGCTAAGCTAAAAGCGGAGTTGGTCAGGGCGGAAGCAGCCCAAAAAGTAGCTGATGAGAAAAAAGTATCTGAAACAGGGACTAGTCAGTCAACGGACCTTGCTGAAGCTAGTGAGACCTCACAAGAATCCTATGTAGTGCCTAATCAAAATATATATGGAAATCAAAGTGTGAGTTCAACAAGCCAGTATACAAGCAGTGTGGTGTCAACTAGTACAAGTACTTCAGTGCCTCCGACTAGTGAAGGAGCACCTGTGGTAGAAACTCCAACAGTTTCTGAAACCCCGGCGGAAACGACGGATTCAACAACCAGCCTGGTTGAGTCAGTGGAAACAGTTCCAACAGCTGACGAGAGTTCACCAGATAATCCGTAGGCTTTTTAGCTACGGGGTGTATTAGCATACTGGAAAAAATAGCTATTTGTATTTCAACACCAATTTTTTCTTGTAACAATCTAGTTTTAATACATACGATAAAAGTGAGGAATTTCGCGTAAAACAGAATTTCCTTGCTTTTTATTTTTACCATTTTGTTGAATAGTGCGAGAATGATTTCCTACTATAGCGGTTGAGAGTGTATTTGGTAGAATGTTGAAAAAGTTGGTGCAAAAAGGAAAGCAGGAAGTGCACTTGGTTTCAGCAATGAGCTTCATTTTTTGCTATAATATACCTTATGAGAATTGTATCGGGAAGCTATGGTGGAAGACCACTGAAAACGTTAGATGGAAAAACAACCAGACCGACATCGGATAAGGTCCGTGGAGCCATGTTCAATATGATTGGTCCCTATTTTGAGGGTGGTAGAGTTCTTGACTTGTACGCCGGCAGTGGTGGTTTATCTATCGAGGCTATATCTCGTGGCATGGAGTCAGCAGTTCTGGTTGAGCGAGATCGACGAGCACAAGCCATTATCCGTGAAAATATTGCAATGACTAAGGAAGCAGATAAATTTCAGCTTCTAGCAATGGAAGCTAGACAGGCTTTGAACAGTGTGGAAGGGCCTTTCGACCTGGTATTCTTGGACCCTCCTTATGCAGAGCAGGAAATTGAAGATGTGATAACAGAACTTTGTCACCGTGACTTACTAGCAGATGATGTTATGGTAGTCTGCGAAACGGATAAGGCGGTCTCTCTTCCGGAGGAAATAGCAGAGCTGGGGATATGGAAAGAAAAACTCTACGGAATTAGTAAGGTAACAGTATATGTCAGATAAGATTGGATTATTTACGGGCTCATTTGACCCCATTACCAATGGACACTTGGACTTAATTGAACGAGCGAGTGGACTATTTGATAAATTATATGTGGGAGTTTTTACCAATCCTAAAAAGGCAGGACTCTTGACGGGCTTGGAGAGAAAAGCCATTTTGGAGAAGCTTTTTGTAGGAATGGAGAATATCGAGGTCGTTCTGTCTGAAAATGAATTGGTAGTCGATGTAGCTAAGCGCTATGGAGTAACACATTTGGTCCGAGGATTGCGTAATGCGACCGATTTGGAATATGAGTCAAGTTTTGATTTTTACAATCGTCAGTTGGCGCCAGATTTGGAAACTATTTATTTAATCGCCAAGCCAGAGCTTAAGTTCGTATCATCCAGCCAGGTTCGAGAATTGCTGTATTTCAAACAGGATATAGGCCCTTATGTTCCAGAAATTGTTAGTGAGGAGATTAGAAAGAATGAAGAAAAATAGGAAGTTAACCTTAATTGCATCTATTGTTTTAGGAACTCTTTTGATTTGGTTTGCCGTTTTTGTTCGTCTGCCTTATTATTTGGAAAGTCCAGGTGGAGCTGCCGATATTCGTCAGGTACTAACGGTGAACAATCAAATAGACCAAGAGGATGGCTCTTACAACTTTACCTATGTATCAGTCCAACAAGCTACAGCTTTACAACTATTCGCTGCTCAGTTTGATCCCTATACGACAGTTCGTTCCTCTGAAGAGATGACAGGAGGGGCCGACAATGAAGAGTATTTCCGTATAGCACAGTTTTACATGGAGACATCGCAAAATATGGCGAAGTACCAAGGTTTGACCTTGGCAGGAAAAGAAGTCAATCTTGATTTCTTTGGTGTCTATGTACTTGCCTTGGCGGATGATTCGACCTTTAAAAAAGTTCTTAATATTGCCGACACTGTTGTGAGTATCAATGGAAAAACATTTGAGTCTTCTCCTGATTTGATTAAATATGTGAGTGGCTTGGAACTTGGAAGTGATGTAACAGTTGGTTATATTAGCGCTGGTCAGGAAAAATCTGCGGACGGTAAAATTATCAAATTGTCTAATGGCAAAAACGGGATAGGCATCACTCTCGTAGATCATACAGAGGTTCAAAGTTCGATTCCTATTGATTTCCAAACGGGAGATATTGGTGGTCCAAGTGCTGGTCTGATGTTTACACTTGCCATCTATACTCAACTCGCAGAGCCTGACTTACGTGATGGTCGAATTATTGCTGGTACGGGGACTATCGAACAGGATGGAAAAGTAGGTGACATTGGTGGGGCTGATAAGAAGGTTATTTCAGCAGCTAAGTCAGGTGCAAGTATCTTTTTCGTACCAAATAATCCGGTTGATGTGGAAGTTTTGAAGGAAGATCCAAAGGCTAAAACCAACTATGAGGAAGCTAAAGAAGCTGCGGAGAAAGCAGGATTGGATATTGAGGTAGTTCCTGTGAAAACTGTTCAAGAGGCTATTGATTATTTGAAGAAAACGAAGGGCGAGTAAATCGTCCTTTTTTGCTAGAGAATAATATTATAATTGTCAGAAATTTCTCCTAAATAGTAAAGTAGGAGAATTTCCAGATAAATCGTGTTATAATAATAAGGTTAAGTGTGAGAATTTAGATTCTGACCAGATAGATTATTAATCAAATGATTTTTACGTATGAAGATTTTATAAGATAGGAGGACAAATGAAAAAAGAAATTTCACCTGAAATGTATAACTATAATAAATACCCTGGCCCGAGTTTTGCTCGTGTCGGAGATAAGGTTGTATCTGAAAATATTGAATTGGACCTTTTGGAAGATTACAAGAATGCTTTTGACCAGACGATTTTTGGTCAACGTTTTTCACAACTCATGCTCAAATTTGATTATATTGTGGGAGATTGGGGCAATGAGCAGCTGAGATTAAGGGGATTCTATACAGACGATAAAAATGTTAAATCAGACTTAAAAATCAGCCGCTTGGACGACTATTTGACGGAGTATTGTAATTTTGGTTGTGCTTATTTCGTCTTAGCCAATCCGAATCCACAAGACTTGCCTGCTGAGGAGGAGGATAGACCGCGTCGGAAGCGGAGTCGTTCTCGCAATCGGAACAGAAATCAGCAGCGGACGGAGCCTATTGCGCCAAAAGAAAACAAAAGTAATCGCAATGACCGTCAGAAAAAAGGGAAGCAGCAAAACAAACAGTCGGAACAGCGTCATTTTACTATGAAGAATGCTGGTGTTAAGGCGAGTCAAGCGGAGCGTTCTCAAAAACGTGAGCGTAAGCAGAGCAAGCGTGAGATGAATGAAGTGAAGCGTAACTTTGTTATCCGCCAGAAATAGGGAGAAATATGAAACCATCAATTTATGCATTTAGTCAAGCCAATCTGGTTGATTGGATTTTAGAAAACGGAGAGAAGAAGTTCCGTGCCACTCAAATTTGGGAATGGCTTTACCGTTCTCGTGTCCAATCTTTTGCGGAAATGACCAACTTGCCAAAATCTTTGATTGAAAAGTTGGAAGAACATTTTGTAGTTAATCCGCTCAAACAACGGATTGTACAGGAGTCTAAGGACGGTACTATCAAATACCTTTTTGAACTGCCAGATGGCATGTTGATTGAGACAGTTCTCATGCACCAGCACTATGGCCTTTCAGTCTGTGTAACAACACAAGTTGGCTGTAATATCGGCTGTACATTCTGTGCATCTGGATTGATTCCCAAGCAACGTGACTTGACTAGCGGTGAGATTGTGGCTCAGATTATGTTGGTACAAAAGTACTTGGATGAGCGCAATCAGAATGAGCGTGTTAGCCATATCGTTGTGATGGGGATTGGTGAGCCGCTTGATAACTACGATAATGTTATGACCTTCTTGCGAGTGGTTAATGACGACAAGGGCTTGGCAATTGGTGCCCGTCACATCACTGTTTCTACGTCAGGTTTAGCACCGAAAATTCGTGAGTTTGCGCGTGAAGGTGTCCAAGTTAACTTGGCTGTCTCACTCCATGCGCCAAATAATGACCTTCGTTCGAGCATTATGCGCATTAACCGCAAATTCCCTATAGAAGTTCTTTTTGAAGCAATCGAAGATTATATCAAAGTGACCAACCGCCGTGTGACCTTTGAGTATATTATGCTCAATGAGGTCAACGATGGAGTGGAACAGGCACAGGAATTAGCTGACTTAACCAAGAACATCCGTAAATTGTCTTATATCAACTTGATTCCTTATAACCCAGTTAGTGAACATGACCAGTACAGTCGTTCAACCAAGGAACGGACCTTGGCATTCTTTGATGTTTTGAAGAAAAATGGGGTCAACTGTGTCGTTCGTCAGGAACATGGTACGGATATTGATGCAGCCTGTGGTCAATTGCGTTCCAATACGCTCAAGAAAGACCGTGAAAAAGCCCGCGCTCGTATTGCAGCCGCAAAAGCAAAGGCAGGTATTCGAGCATGAGAAAATTCTTCCAAGCAGATGGAAACTTGACCAAGCTAGGAAGACAGATTTGTAAGACCTTAGCTGGAGCCTATGCTCTGGCTATTGTTTTACTTTGTTTTCTACCTCAGACTTGGTACCCACAGTATAAGGATTTCTCGACCCCGGGAATTATTCAAATTGGGCGGCTCTATCTTTTACCAACTCCTTTCAACAGCATCGTCAACGGGGACAAGGTAGATAGTTTGGCGGACCTAGGATGGATTTTCTTGCAAAACATCACTAATATTTTTCTACTTTTCCCTCTGATTTTTCTTCTTTTGTTTCTTAGGGAAGAATGGCGGAGCCTTCGAGTGGTGATTCGTTATAGTTTTTGTATGAGCTTGTTTATCGAATGTAGCCAGCTCTTGTTAGACCTGCTCATTGATGCGGGGCGAGTGTTTGAAGTGGATGACCTCTGGACCAATACGCTAGGAGGTGTCTTAGCCTATCTATTATTTACCTATCTTCAAAAAGGAATTGGCATCCTAATGTCGAGAACAAAAGACGACAGATAGAAAGGTTAGATACCATTGAATGAATTTTCAAATTTTTTAGAAAATTTCAAAAAAACACTTGACCTATTTTGAATTGTGGCGTATAATTCTATGTAATCAGAAGAAGTAATAAACAGTCTAGCTGAAGAGAGTCTATGGTTGGTGCAAATAGATGCTAGTCGTTTACGAAATGGGCTGATGCCAAATGTAGTAATGGGTGGTATAAAACAGTTTTATCTATGTTTGGGTATGTGAATTCGAAACAATGAGAATTCGGTCCGCACCCCTTATCGTGCGCCTCCTTGTTAGAGGAGATAGAGTTATGGACTTTCTAGTCGAGTCCATAAGTGAGGTGGCACCGTGTCCATTGACGCCCTCGCAGGTTATTTTTCCTGCGGGGGCTTTTTCCTTTAGTCATTCAGTTTATCTTTTATAGTTGTTTAGTTTTTATTTGATGTGTGATAAAATAGACTTATGACTTACGGAATTGATTTTAGAAAACGCGTTATTGCCTATGTCCAATCAGGACACACAAAAAAGGAAACCTGTGACCTATTTGGTATTGGAACCGATACCTTGTACCGTTGGGAGACACAGCTGAAAAATGAAGGACATCTGAATCGTAAACCACGAGCTCGTAGTCCTCGCAAACTTCCGCTTGACCGCTTGGA